>JAWVFT010000076.1:0-34633 GCA_033855775.1 Blastocatellia bacterium
AGAAATCAACCTGCACGGAATGGTCGATGACCAAATCGACCGGCACCAGCGGCTCAATCAATTCTGTGTCGCGCCCCAAACGCTCGACCGCCGAGCGCATCGCCGCAAGGTCAACAAGGAGCGGCACGCCCGTGAAATCCTGCAAGAGGACGCGCGCGACGATAAACGGAATCTCCTCCGTGCGCTCCTCGTTCGGCTTCCAACTGGCGAGGCGGCGCACGTTCTCCTCCGTCACTTTCTTGCCGTCGTAGTTGCGCAGGACGGATTCGAGCACGATGCGAATGCTGGCGGGCAATCTGGAAATCTGTCCGATGCCTTCCTTTTCCAGTTGCGGCAGAGAGTAGAATTGAGCTTCGCTGCCCGCGACGGGAGCGAATGTCTGAAGCGTATTAAAGAGATTATGCGGCATGGATTTCAGGCAGTCCTATGTCAACTCACAACCGGGCGTCCGCAACGGAACGCCCCGCCGTGAAGAGTCTGTGAATGTTAAGTGTAACGCTGAGCAAACCTCAGTGTAATGCGCGTCCAACCCTCCGTCAAGCGTCTCACCTTGAGAGAATTTCCGGCTTCCAACCGGCAGGATTATTCCTGACTGTGAAGACAAGCCACCCGTCCCGCGTCAATCGTTCATCAAGCGATTGGACTAACGACCGCCAATCTTTCATCAATTAAAAACTGTTCCGGCGGGCGCGTCCGCAAGCCCTGCTGATTGCCGCTTATCGCGGCGATTTGTTATAGTGCGAGCATTCGGCAATCAGCTTCAATGAAAAGGCTCGGACGCGCTCCGCGCTCTTTCGGAGAGCCTTCGGGCGAGGGTTTGCGAAGCCTGAGAGTTTACGGCCCAACGCTGACTGCTGACTGCTGAATGTCTATCAAGGAGATGAAAGATGCCGAAGAAGAAGCCAGAGGATTTCGAGTATTTGAGCAACAACCCGGACTTTGTTCCCGACCCGGAAATAGAAGAGTTTATGGAAGAGGAAATATCACGCGCTCCGAAAGACCCGGAACTGCTCGCGCGCCGCTTGAGAAACAGCAACACGGACGCGCCCCAAGGCGCAGGCGACCCCGATTCGGATTGGAATGAATCAACGGAGGAAGGTGAAGAAACTCCCTTCGGCGATAATCCCACGCCAGACCAATCAATGGTCGAAGAGAACGCGGCGGCAGTCGGCGTCAGCTACGAAGATAACGAAGACCTCGAATTTATAGACAAGATAGACCGCCGCGACCGCGACCGCTACGAACTGGACGAACGCTCAAAGTCGGACGACGACACGATTTGAAAAGCAGTGACGAGTGACGAGCAGCAAGTGACGAGTAAGCAGAAAAGCAGTGATGAGTGATGAGCGATGAGTAACGAGTGATAAGCGAAAGCATATAGCTCATCACTGATTACTCATTACTCATCTCTCATTATTCTTGCTCTTGCTTGTCACTCGTCACTGCTTTTAGTCCGCCCAGAACGGAGATTTTCTTGCTGTGAAGGGAGACGGCGATTGCGTGAGGGCGGCCATCTTGGAGAGCAGCTTGGGCTGCGTCAAGGCCGTCTGCTCGTATGTGTAGCCGAGTTTGCTGATGTCGAGCACGTTGCGAATTTTTCGTCGCCATGGCTTCATGATGTCTTCGAGGTTATGTCCCTGCGGCCCGCCCGCTTCCGGCGCGTAGTGCGGCGCGGCCTCCGGGTTCTCTTCCCTCTGCTTCGCCTGCCAGTCGGCCCAGACCTTATCAATGAAACAATGATGTAGGAAGAAGATTGGGTCGTTGGGCGAAGTCATCGGCTCCATCGAGCCGCCGACCCATAGATGAACGCGATTATGCAATTGCGAGCCTGGCAGTTTGACGCGGTTATCGCCGCGCTGCGTAATCCAGCCTTCAAGGCGATTGCGAAAGCCGAGCGTGAAGGGGCTGCTGTTGTAATTCGGCGTGTCGTAGAAAGATTCGTTCATGGCGAGGGCGAGGTCTTCGACGGTGGGCAACGTCGGGAGCGCGACGCCGAAGCGACGACGCAGAGCGGGGCCGTCCATCTCTTCTGGAATCGGCCAGTGGCCTTTGCCGTAAGCAAACTGCCCTGTAGCGACACGCCAGCCGTCAGCCTCCACGCCGTTGCCGCCCATGAAATCCTCGTCCCAGATGGCAGACTTGGTTGAGTCTATCAAGGCCGCGTCGGTCGTCCAATCCCAGTACGGCAGCGAAACCGACGGGTCAACGGAGCGGAGGTCTGCTTCCACGCGCAGCAGGAACGCGCGATGCCATGGAAGAAAGGCAGGCCCGCGATGCGCGCCGTTGCGATAGTTGGCGTCGCGCGGCTCAGACGGAAAGACTGCCGGAGTCATGACATGATGATGCGCGTGGACATACATGTCATATCGCCCGTCCTTCTTCAGAGCCAGAAAAGCATTGACCAGCGCCGTCTTCTCCGTCGCCTTCAAAGCTCTGACGTTCTTTCTAACAATCATGGCTGCTCCTGCCAGAGCGCGGATGACCGCTCAACTTTCAAAACAGCTTGCGGCTATCGAGCAGGATTGTGACCGGCCCGTCGTTCACCAGTTCGACCTGCATCATGCGCCGGAAGCTGCCCGTCGCAACTTCCCTCCCGCGGCTTCGCAACGCGCCGACGAAACTCTCGTAGAGCGGCTCGGCCACTTCCGGCTGCGCCGCCTCAATCCATGAAGGACGACGCCCGCGCCGGACATCGCCGTAGAGCGTAAACTGCGAAACGACGAGCAGCGCGCCGCCCGTCTCCATCAAAGAGAGATTCATCTTGCCCTCAGCGTCGTCAAAGATTCTGAGTTGCGCTATCTTTTCGGCCAGATACTTCGCGTCCTGCTCCGTGTCGTCCTGCGCGATGCCGAGCAGGACGAGCAGGCCGCCGCTGATTGCGCCGACCACTTCATCTTCGACTCTGACACACGCGCGCGTCACGCGCTGCAAGACAACTCGCATCTTTTTCGAGGCGATTAAAAAGCGACGTGAAGAACAATGTCGCCGCGCTTGCTTCTTTCAGTCCGCTGCCGGACTTACCTCTTCGGCGGGCGGCTCGGTCTAATCTCGACGCGGCTCGGCAGGCTGCGTTCGTCGTGATGGAGCAAGTCAACGACGACGCGCGCGATGTCTTCGGGTTGCAACTGCCAACTATTCTCCGCGCTCGGCTCATCGTTGCCGAACGCCGTGTTGACCGAGCCGGGCATGATGTAGCTGACCTTGATATTGTCGTGGCGGACTTCCTGCATCAAGGCTTCGCTGAAACCGTTGAGGCCGAATTTCGAGGCGTTGTAGGCAGACATCTGCGGATGCGCGTTCGTCCCGGCCAGACTTGAGATGTTGATGATGTAGCCGCCGCCGCGCTCTTTCATCCGTGGAATCGCTTCATGGCAACAGTAAAAGACGCCGAAGAGATTGGTTTCCAGGACGGCGCGAAAATCCTCCGGCGCAGTCTCTTCGACCCGGCTGAAAACGCCGATGCCAGCGTTGTTGACCAGCACATCAACGCCGCCAAACTCCGCGACCGCATGCTCGATTAAAGCCTTGACCTCATCATAATCGCGCACATCGCAGACGGCTCCCGCCGCCAGCCCGCCGTCCAAATCGCCAAGCTCGCTCACCGCGCGCTCGACCTCATCCTCATGCCGCGCGCTGATGCAAACGTTCATGCCCTCGCGCGCCAGAGCCTCTGCAATCCCGCGCCCGATGCCCTTCGTCCCGCCCGTCACAATCGCTACCTTGCCATTCAAGTCCACAATGATTACTCCCCTTAAAACAGTGACAAGTAACGAGTGACGAGTGACGAGTTAAAACAAAAGCCGTTAGCAATAACTGTTTTTGTTCTTGCTCGTCACTCGTCACTTGTCACTCGTTACTGTAGTTCTGTAGTTTCTCCCGCAGTCGTTCGTTGACGACCTTTGGATTGGCCTTGCCCTTTGAAGCTTTTAATATCTGCCCGACGAAGAAGCCGAAGAGCGTTTCCTTGCCCGCGCGATATTGAGCAAGCTGCTGCGGGTTGGCGGCGATGATTTCGTCAATGATGGGGTCGATGGCCGCCGCGTCGCTGACTTGGGCCATGCCGCGCTCTGCGACGATGGCCGCCGCCGTCTTGCCGGAAGCGAACATCTCGACAAGGACTTCCTTGGCCTGCTTGCCGCTGATTTTCTCTTCGTCAACGAGACGCACGAGCGCGCCCAACTCGGCGGGCGGAACAGGGCTTTCGCTGGCCGAAAGTCCGGCCGCTTCCAGTTCGCGCAGGAGTTCAGACCTGACCCAGTTGGCCGTCGCGCGCGGATTGCCGGAAGCGCGCGCCGCCGCTTCGTAGTAATCGGCGAGGCCGCGCTCGGTGGTCAGTTGCGTCGCGTCGTTGAAGGGCAATTCATACTCTTCCAACATGCGCCGCCGCCGCGCTTCGGGCAGTTCCGGCATCTGCGCTCGGACGCTCTCGATAAACTCCGGCGAGACGACGAGCGGCTGCAAATCCGGCTCAGGAAAATAACGATAGTCGTGCGCCTCTTCCTTCGAGCGCATCACGCGCGTCTCCGCATTGCGCTCGTCCCACAGGCGCGTCTCCTGCGTCACCTGCCCGCCTCTTTCGATGAGCGCGATTTGCCGTTCAATCTCAAACTCGATGGCGCGCTGCATGAAGCGCACGGAGTTCAGATTCTTCAACTCGACTTTGGTGCCGAACTTCTTATCGCCTTTGCGCCGGACAGAGACGTTGGCCTCGCAACGCAAGTTGCCCTTCTCCATGTCGGCCTCGCTTGCTCCGACCCACTGCATCGCAAGGCGCACGTAGTTGACATAATCGTAGGCTTCCCATGAGGAACGAAAATCCGGCTCTGTGACGATTTCGGCGAGCGGCGTTCCGGCGCGATTGAGGTCGATGTAAGAGAAGCGGTCAACGTCCGGCAGACCTTCGTGAACGTTCTTGCCCGCGTCCTCTTCAAGGTGCAGCCGCGTGATGCGAATCTTTAAAGGATGCCAATCGCGCGGGTGTCCCGCCTCGTCGCGGTCCGCGGTCATAATCTCCAACTCGCCGCGCTCGGAAAACGGCTGGTCGTACTGCGAGATTTGATAGCCCTTCGGCAAGTCCGGGTAGAAGTAATTCTTGCGCGCGAAGATTGAACGCTCGTTGATGCGCAGAGCCAGCGCGAGCGCGGCCCGCGCGCCGAGCTCGACTGCGCGCCGGTTCAAGACGGGCAGCGCGCCCGGCAAGCCCAGACAGACCGGACACGTATTCGAGTTTGGCTCGTCGCCGAAGCGCGTCGAGCAGGCACAAAAGATTTTCGATTCCGTGCTCAATTGCGCGTGAATCTCCAAGCCGATAACTGTCTCCCAACCTTCTTTAATCATGTGCTCTTTGTCCGTTGTCTCTCATCAATTATTCGTCGCCCGCCAGTTTTTATGACGCGCTCGCTTCTTGTCCGATGACGACCGCCGCCTTTTCATCCTTCGGCACGAGCGGATAGCCCTTGTCGCGCCACGCGTTCATCCCGCCGACGAGCGGGCGGGCGTCTGTGAAGCCGTGTTCCAGCAGAATCAGCGCCGCACGGGCGCTGGAATGTTCCTTGTGTCATGTGCAGTACGTGATGATGGGACGCCCGCGCGGGACTTCATCCAGACGCGCCGCCAGTTCCTCGCGCCAGATACGCAGCGAACCCGGAATCTTGACATCGCTCTGTCCCCAATGCTTTTCGTTGCGCGTGTCTATGAAGACAGGATTCGCGCCCTCCTGCGCCAGCCGCCAAGCCTCGTCCACGCTAATCATCTGCGGCCCGCTCTCATCCATCCGTCAAGCTCCTTACCAAGTGATAAGTGATGGGTGATGGGTGATAGGAAAAAAGCAAGCGGGTTTCTCTTATCACCTATCACTCTCTTTACGGTCTTAACCATCCCGGCAGCGCACCGGCGCGTCGGGCTTCGTCTTCGAGCAGACGCCAGCGCGCTTGCAATCCCGCGCGCGTGGCTTCCGTTTCGTGCAGGCGCGCGATGAGCGCGGAGCGTTCGTAGGAAGGATAGTAACCGGGAAACGGCCCCGCGCTGTAAGCCGCAAACGGCGGCGCGAAGACGCTCTGGCCGACAATCAACGGCGGGGCGACGAGCGGCAAGCCGGGCCGCACGTTGAGCACGGCTTGAGAGCGCGAATGCCCGCCGCCGAAGCCGACTGACCCGGACACTTGCAAGCCTGCGTTCGCCGCATGGATGAAGCCCGGATTGCCTGTCAAGACCGGCTGCGGAAATGTATTGAACGGGTGCGACCCGAACGACGGCACGAGGGTCGTGACAGACGTAAACGGCGCGTTCACATAATCAACTTCCTCGTCGAGCCGGGCGCGCATGTAATTTATTTCCGCGTCGAGCGCGGCGATTTCAGCGCGCAACGCTCCGGCGCGGCTGCGCCAGTAGCCTTCGGCCTGCGCTTCATCGCTCTCGCTTTGCTGCAACTGCTCACGCGCCCGCTCTGACTCCAAAGCGTTGCGACGGCGAACTTCATCGAGCGATGGCAAGCCGAGTTCGATGCGCCTGCGCTCGTAGTCGGCCTCGCTTCGCAGCCGCGCCTGGCGTGAAGCTTCGAGGTCTTTGTTCGTCAAGGTGCGGCGCGCTTGTGTCTGCGTGTTGGCTGCGCTCTTGCTCGCCGGCGTCGCGCCGGGCGCAGCGGTCGCTTGCGCTCGCCGGAGCAGGCTTCCCATCGGTTCGTTGTTCGCGCGCTCAGTCGCCGCGATGTCTACGGCCGTCATCATCAGCGTGATGTTGATGCCGGGAGCGGTTTCGTAAGTGAGCGTCTGGCTGGTGACGATGAAGGCAGCCGGAATCTCAATGCGGCGACCGCCGCGCATGACGACCGTGTAGGCGCAGGCGGCGACGGGAAGAACAAGGGCGAGCGCGAGCGCGGCGCCGAGTTGGAGCCCTCGACGGCGTAGCGCGCTCTTCTGTAAACGGCGTCCGGTTCCGGTCAGCTTGAAAAGCATGGCTGTCACTCCTGCGATCACTGAAGGCATTCGTTCGGTGAAGCTTTGAGTATAGCGCTCAACGAAAGCAGGTCTCAACGACGACGCGGCGCGCGGGCGCGCGAGCGAAAAAAGTTTTGCCACTTGCGGGCCATTCTGTGATATACAATGCGCCGCTCAATTCGCTTACCGCCTTTGGAAACAGCGTCAGCCTTCTTTGGCTACTGAAAGCTGTCGCCAATAGTTGTTAATCTTTTTTTCATAAAAGGAGTGAAGCATCGTGGCAAAAACAATCTGCAAACTTCTGGGCGTTGTGTTCTTGCTGGTCGGGCTGTGTGGTTTCGTCGCGCCCGGATTGATGGGCACGCACCTGAGCGTGCTGCACAACGTCGTCCATCTAGCGTCAGGCGCGGTTGCCCTCTATCTGGGATTTTCCGGGACGCTCTCCGCGGCGCGCATGTTCTGTCTCGTCTTCGGCGCGGTTTACCTGCTGCTCGGCATTCTCGGCTTCGCGCTTGGCGGCGCAGGAACGACCGCGATGCCCGGCATGAGTCCAGACCCGAATCTGTGGAAATTGATACCGGGCCAACTCGAACTCGGACGAATGGATCACATCATACACGTCCTGCTCGGCATCATCTTTCTCATCGGCGGCTTCATGACCAAAGCCGACATCGACCGCGATTGATTGCCGCCTTCGGGCAATGACAAAATCAATTCGGGTTTCAAGCGGCCAGCGCGCCCTTGCGCTGTGGCCGCTTGAAACCCGATTTTTTTTGAGTCGCCCTGACGGTTCAAGCCAGACGGTTAGAACTTGAAACTTGCGCCGCCTCTGCCGAGCGCGCCGGGCGCGCGAAAGCCGTTCTCGAAGTAATCCTCGTCGAAGATGTTCTCCGCGCCGCCGAACAGAACGAGCCGCACGCGCTCGCCCAAGGCCCGCTCATAACTGACGAAGAAGTCCGCCTTCGTGTAGCCTTTGAAGGTCAGGATGGCCGTGCGAAACGGGAAGTCGTTTTCAAAGATGGGAGCGACGTGGGCTCCCGTGTAATTGAGATCGAAGTTGAAGGCAAACGCGCGATAGCGTTGGTTGACGTTCAAGCCCAAAAGGTGATGCGGGATGACGTACTCGCTTTGCAAACCGAGCGCGGGCATGAACTGGTCGCTGTTGGTGTAAGTGTAAGAGGCGCGAACTTCCGTGCGACGAAAGGGCGCGGCCTCAAGATAGCTCTCGACGCCGCGCGACAGCCCGCCCGGACGATTGACGTAACCGCTGAAGCGATTCAGATTCAAAGGGTCGGACGCAAAGCCCGTGAAGCTGATGGCGCGTTGCAGGCGCGTGTAAAAGTAGGTCGCGCCAAAGCGCAGGCGGTCGCTGGCAAGCCGCTGGTCAAAGCCGCCGTCGGCGCTGATGGATTGCTCTGCGCGCAAGGTCGGGTCGCCGAACCGCGCGAAGCCTAAGCCCGAAAATGTCCCTTCACCGAACCGCTCGAAAAGCGACGGCGCGCGAAAGCCGTTGCCGACGTGGGCGCGCAGCTTTGTCCCGGTCGAGCGGATGAAGTAAGCGATAGAGCCGTCGCCCGTGACGGAGCCTTCGGAGTTCAAATCGCTCAGCGCGCCGGGACGGTCTGCTGCGCGCAGGCGATAACTCTGGCCGCGCACGCCGATGGAGATTTGCAACCGCTCGTCGAGCAGAAAGATTTGGTCTTGAGCGAAGACGGCAGAGGAGCTTTGGCGGTCGGTCGTGCCTGCGCTGCTTGAGAAGGCGGAGATGAAACGTTGAAAGAGTCGCTCGCGCTCGTGCTCAAAACCGGCTGTGATGAGGTTGGAGCGGCCCAGGCGAAAGTTAGCGCGAGCGTCGAAGGTGTCTGTCGCGCCGCTGTTGAGGCTGTTAAATTCAAAGTCGCCGAACGGATAAAAGGCTGCGAAGCGCGGGTCAATCTGCGAGCCGTTGTAGTTGCGCCGGTTGGTCGAGACGCGCTGGTAAGCGAGCGTGTAGGAGAACGCCTCGCCAATCGTTTGCGTGTAGCGCAAGGAGCCGACGAGCAGGCGATTGCGGCGGCCCTGATCTGGATTGTTGAAGTCGGGTTGAAAGTTTTTTCCGGCGACGGCGCGCGGATTTTGTTCCGCGGTCGTGAAGGCCGCGGGCAGGGCGAACGGGTTATCGTTGCCGCGCGCGTTGGAGAGTGTGCCGTAGAAATTCGCGCCGATGGTAATCGAGGGCATCGGGTTAAATTGAAAGCGACCGCCGCCCGCCGTGTCGCCGTACTCGTCGTTGCCGTCAACGCCGCGCCGCACGTCAACGCGCGTCAAGCCGAAGCTGAAGCCGGCGCGTTTGCCCACGCCGCCGGAGCCGCGCAGGCGTTCGCGGAAGAGAGCGAGTGTGCCGCCTTCGACGCCCGCCTCAAAGTGTGCGCTGCCCGCGCCCGTCGTCGGCACGAGGTTGATGACGCCGCCGATGGCGTTCGTGCCGTAGATGGAAGAGCCTGAGCCGCGCAGGATTTCGACGCGCTCAAGATTGGCGGGCAAGAGGTCTGTGATGAACGGCAACGCAGAGCCGTTGATGTCTGAAGCGTCGCGGACACGCAGGCCGTCAAGCAGGAACGCCGTGTCGAAGTTTCTCTGGCCGCGTAGCCGCACGGTCGTCAAAGAGCCGGGTGAGCCTTGCTGCTGCACGCGCACGCCCGGCGTCCCGCGCAAGGCTTCTGGCAAACTCACTTCATGCTTGTCCTCAAGCTGTTGGTCATCAATGAGCGTGACGGCCTTTGAAACTTCGTCAACGCGCTGCGGCGTGCCTGAAGCGACGACCACGACAGTTTCGTCGAGTGAGGCGACGGAAAGTTTAAAGTCATGTGTGAGCGCGGCCCCGCGTTCGACGCGGAAACTCTCGGAGGTCTGCGTGGCAAAGCCGCCCGCCGCCGCTTCCAGAATGTAATCGCCGGGGCCGAGGCCCTTGAAGCCGTAGACGCCTTCGTTGTTGGCGCGGGCGAAGAGTTGCAAGCCGTTGCGCGAGCGCAGCCGCACTTGCGCGCTGGCGACGCGCCCGCCGCTCTCATCCGTCACGCGCCCCGCCACGCTCGCGCCTCCCTGCGCAAACACGTTCAGCGAAAACAGGCACAGCGCTGCCGTCATCAACGCGCGCCACATCAACTTCGCTTGAAAGAATTGTCTGACCGGAAAGATGCGGTTGCCTGAAAGGAAACATCTGGCCGAAGAGAGATGATTGGTCGTCACGCGAGACGTTGGCGTCCACGTGTTTCTTCTTTGTCTTAACATTTTGAGCTTCTCCTGCCCGTCGCAGTGCGAGCTTGAAAAGAGCGTGCCGGAGAGGTCTCCTGACTCGCGGCTCTGATTCAGGATTGAATCGCCAACACCTTTTGCGCCTTCCCAACAACGGCAAGAGATGAGGAATGAAAGAAGAGCTATGCAAGATTGTTAGTCAAGCTTTCATCTCTCGTCCCGCATCCGTTTTCGTTGTCAGTGGCTAAAGCTTGCCGTGTGTTGTCGCCGCTTACAGTTGCGCGGGCAGCGGCGGCTTTGAAGTGAAGCGCTCGTCGTTAATCAGCAGCCGACTTTCGGAATCGTCAATCGGATTCGTGAGCCTGATTGTTGATGGCTGAGAGTTTGGCTTCGCTTCGCACCGCCTTCCCTGTTCCGCCGCTCGTTTGTGTTCAAGATAACCGGCGCGCTTCATGCACCGGCGTGATGCGTGGCGCGCCCGTCAAGGGATGGGCGTCCACCAAAATTCGTACCGCAAAAACTTGTTCCAGCAACTCCGGCGTCAGAGCCTCGCGCGGCGAGCCGTCGGCCAACACGCGCCCGTCCTTGATGAGCAGCAAGTGGTCTGCAAACTCTGCCGCGAGGTTGAGGTCGTGCGTGACGATGACAGCCGCCGCCCGGCGCGTGTCGCAACGCGCGCGAACGAGAGCGAGCAAGCGCGCTTGATGCGCTAAGTCAAGATTGGCCGTCGGCTCGTCGAGCAAAAGGATGCCCGCTTCGGTCGCCAGCGCGCGAGCGAGGACGGCGCGTTGTCGTTCCCCGCCGGATAACTCGTTCATCAATCGCCCACCGAAGTCTGCCAACCCGGTTTCCGAAAGGGCCGCGCGGGCAATCTCCATGTCGCGCTCCGTCTCCCAACCCCAGGCGCTCATCCCGGCCCACGCGTAACGCCCGCCGAGCACGAACTCAAGGACGGTGACTGGAAAGCGCAACTCCGCTTCCTGCGCGACGACGGCGATGCGACGCGCAACGGCGCGACGAGCGAAGGCGGCGAGCGGTTTTCCGTCCAGCAAGACTTCGCCGCGCGTGGGCGCGAGCGCGCCGTTCAAGGCTCGCATCAAAGTTGACTTGCCCGCGCCGTTTGGCCCGATGATGGCCGTCAACTCGCCCGGCTTCGTGCGGAGCGTGACGTTCGTCAACACCGAACGCCTTCCATAGCTCACGGAGATGTCGCGCGCTTCGAGCATGGCTCAGCCTCGCCTCAACAGATAGATAAAGAGCGGCGCGCCGATGAGCGCCGTGATGGCCCCGACGGGAAGCTCGCGCGGCGAGATGATGGTGCGCGCGATGGTGTCGGCCAGGATGACGAACAGCCCGCCGGAGAGAGCCGACGCCGGAATCACAGCGCGGTTATCGCCGCCGATTGAAAGGCGCGTCAGATGCGGAACGACGAGGCCGACGTATCCGACCGAACCGGAAGAAGCAACCGATGCTCCGACCAAAAGGCTCGCGGCCAGAAACACGAGCAAGCGCACGCGCGCCACTTCGACGCCTAGGTCGAAGGCGTCGCGCTCGCCAAGCATCAACAGATTCAAAGAGCGCGCGTTCAATGCCAAGGCGATTGTGCCGACGAGCGCCGCCACGACGGCCATCGTCATCATGCCTTTGGAAATCCCCGACAGGTCGCCGAGCAGCCAGAACGTGAACGAGCGAATCCGCGTCGCGTCCATCAAGGTCGTGATGAAGACAATGGCCGAAGAGAGAAAGGTCGTCACGATGACGCCCGCAAGAATCAAACGTTCGGGCGTCGCGCCTGCGCGCCCGCGCGCCAGTTGGTAAACGGCAAAGGTCGCGGCCAGCGCGCCCGCGAAGGCCATCACCGGACGACTCCAGGTTTGCCCGCCGAGGAAGACCAGCGCGACCATCGTTCCCACCGCCGCGCCGTTTGAGACGCCGAGCAGGTAAGGCTCCGCCAGCGGATTTCTGAGCAAGGCTTGATAAGCCGCGCCCGCCGCCGCCAGCGACGCGCCGACCGCCGCCGCCAAAAGTATGCGCGGCAAACGTATGTCGAACAGAATGGCTTGCTGCTGCGCGGTCAGGCCGCAAGATTCGCTGCCGACCGTGAACAGCGCGCACAGTGAAGGCTTGAGCGGAAGGCGCTCGCTGCCGATGACCGCAGTGATGACAATGGCTGAAAGCAGCGCGAGCAATAGAGTCAGACAGATGATGAGCGTGCGGCGCAACGTCGTGCGCTGAGCGACGGAAAGCTGCGTCGCCTGAGCGCGTGTCTCGACTTGTGCGTTGCCGTTCGTCATGGCTTAGCGAAGGCTTCCGGGTGCAGCAAGCGCGCCATCTGCTCTAAGCCTTCGATGAGTCGCGGGCCGGGGCGCGAGAGCAAGTCGCCGTTGATGCCGTAGATTCTTTTGTTCAAGACCGCCGGAGATTTTTCAAGCGAGACGGCGGGCCGCGCGTTGCTCTGATCCATGGAGCTATCCACGGACATGATGATGGCTTCGGGCTGCGTGGCGAGCGCGGCTTCGTCGCTGAAGCGCGGGAACGCGCCGGGAACGTCCGCCGTCACGGATTGGCCGCCCGCGCGATGAATCAAGTCGGTCAGAAAAGAGTCGCGCCCGATGGTGTAAAGAGGCGCGGCTGAGACTTGATAAAAAACCTTGACGGGCTGGCTCGGCTTGACCGCCGCTTCGACGGCTGAAGCTCGCGCGCGTAATTCGTTGACCAGCTTTTCGCCGCGCTCAGGCTCGTCCAGCAGTTCGCTCAAAGTCTTGATGGAGCGAAACACGTCTTCGAGGCTGCGCGGGTCTGTCACATAGACGGCGATGTTCTGCTCGTTCAATTGCTTTGCGAAGGCTTCGAGTTGCGAAGCGGTGGACATGAGGACGAGTTGCGGGCGCAGCGCGATGATGCGCTCGATGTTCGGCTGCAAGGTGTCGCCGACCTTTGCGACCTGCCTTGCTTCCGCGGGGTAATCGCAGTAGGTCGTGTTGCCGACGAGACGATTGCCCGCGCCGACGGCGTAGACAATCTCCGTCAGGTTCGGAGCCAGCGTGACGATGCGTTGCGGATGCAGGGCGACGCGCACGCGCCTGCCCGCCTCGTCCGTCACCTCGCGCGTGTTGGCTGTTGTCGTCGCGCTCTGCGCGTTATTAGTTTCGCGCTGTCCTGAGCAGGCGAGCGCGAGCACGAGCGCGCACATGATGAGGGCGAGCGCGCCGCCGAGTTTCAAATTGTTGATGGAAGGGCAAGCCAAAATAGAAATCCCGTCGTCCAAGGCTGTCGGCCTCTGGCGAAGAGGGCGGCAGGCTGGCGACGGGATTTACGGGAAATCTGGCGTTGCGGCCTGAACACCCTGACGCGAGGCGTTCCGATAGGCTGCTGAAAAGCGTCAAACGGGCAGGTCTCCTGACTTGGAGAAAGTTGAAAGACTACTGCCAGCCAAACACCGTGCGCGAGGCTTTAGAAAGCCTGCGCGCGAGTTGACCGTTATTCTCCACACAGTGGCGCGACCGCGCGGGATTCTCACCCGCTTCCCTATTCTCCCCGCTCAAACTTTTGAGCAGGACACCCGGACGCTGAAATTTAAAAAGAGCTACGGCGTCGAACAATGTTTCAGTTGAGTCCGAACCGAAGCGCAGACGTTATCACAGGAACAAGTCCAAAGTCTAATGTCCAAAGTCCAAAGTCCGAGGCTCAAAGTTCAAAGCCGGAAGCCGCGGGTTGACGTTATGACTTTGGACATTAGACTTTGGACTTTGGACTTTCTTTCTGTAAGATTGCGCGCTGATTCAAATTGCCGAAGGAGCATTCTCAAGGATGATCAAGACTGTCGAGTGGACGAGCGAGGGCGTGCGGATGATTGACCAACGCCTGCTTCCGACCGAAGAGAAATATTTGATGCTGCGCTCTTACGAAGAGGTGGCGGAAGCAATCAAGAAGATGGTCGTGCGCGGCGCTCCGGCCATCGGCGTCTCCGCCGCGATGGGCCTCGCCCTCGGCGCGCAGCAATCGGTTGGCACATCTGTCGCCGACCTCGAATACGATTTCGACTACATGTGCGAAGTGATGGCGGCGACGCGCCCGACCGCGGTTAATCTCTTCTGGGCCATCGAGCGGATGCGCGATGCCCTGCGTCGAGCGAAGGCCGAGACGGATAATGTTGAAGAGGTCAAGAGCCTGCTCGTCAAGGAAGCGCAGATGATTTTCGACGAAGATTTGAAGTCGAACCGCGCGATGGGACGCTTCGGCGGCGAGTTGATTCCAGACAACTCGACCGTCCTGACGCATTGCAACGCGGGCGCGCTCGCCACCGCCGGAGATTACGGCACGGCCCTCGGCGTCATCCGCGGAGCGCGCGACGCAGGCAAACGCGTCGCCGTCATCGCAGACGAGACGCGCCCCTTTCTGCAAGGCTCAAGGCTCACCGCTTGGGAATTGAGCAAGGACGAGATTCCCGTCACGCTGATTACGGACAACATGGCCGGGCATGTGATGAAGAGGGGAGACGTTGACGTGGTTGTCGTCGGGGCCGACCGCATCGCGGCCAACGGCGACACCGCGAACAAGATTGGAACCTACATGGTCGCCGTCCTCGCGCGCGAGCACAAGATTCCCTTCTACGTCGCCGCGCCGATTTCGACCATAGACTTCACGCTCGCAAGCGGCGAACAGATTCCGATTGAGGAACGCGATGCGCGCGAAGTGACGCACGTGCGCGAGCAAAGGCTTGCGCCCGAAGGCGTCGGCGTGCAGAATCCAGCCTTCGATGTCACGCCGCACGAGTTTATCGCCGCCATCATCACAGACCGCGGCGTGGCCCGCGCTCCCTTCACGGAAAGCTTGCGGCAATTGGTCGAAGCCTGAAGAGCGAACGCTTTGACAGATTTTGTGTGAGGCGCGTTGTTGAGCTTGAGACGGAAGAGAGCTTGACGGCTATTGACTCGCCAACGGATTTAGCTTAGAAAGATTGCATCCAAACTATTTTCTTAACTTCAACGGAGGAACTTTCCCATGGCTGACGATAAAGACAAAAATATTTGCAAGCATCCGGCCTGCACATGCACGGTCGAGAAGGGCGAGAAATATTGCAGCCCGACTTGCCAGGGCGCGGGCGACACGATGCAGATTGACTGCGACTGCGGTCACCCGGATTGCAAGGGAGATTTTTAAGACCGGCGACTCCGGCACATTTCAATCATCAAGCTGGCACAAGTAGTGCTTGAGCAGCAAACGCGAACGACGTTGCTCGTGCCGGCAGCTTTCTACCTTCACGCCCTGTCACGCACAAGCCTTGCCGGAGAGCGCAGCCTTCATCAATCGTCTTACTTGTTGAAGCGGCTCTGCTGCCACCACTTCATCGTCAGGCGCAAGCCTTCTTCCAATCCGACGCGCGGCTCGTAGCCCAAACGCTCGCGCGCCTGCGTGATGTCCGCCAGACTGTGACGCACGTCGCCAATGCGCGCCTCCCTGTACTCGGCCTGCGCGTCTGCGCGCCCGGTTATCTTTTTCATCACCGAGAGCAGTTCGTTGAGCGTCGTGCGTTCGCCGTTGGCGATGTTGATGACGTGGCCGACGCCCGCGGTCGTTTCCGCCGCGCGCCTGTTGGCTTCAATCACGTTGGCGACGTAGGTAAAGTCGCGCGATTGCTCGCCGTCGCCGAAGATGACGAGCGGCTCGTTGCCGAGCAGCGAACTGATGAAGCGCGAGATGACGCCCGAATATTGTGAGCTTGGGTCTTGACGCGGCCCGAAGACGTTGAAGTAGCGAAGGCAGACGGTTTCCAGATTGTAGACGCGATTGAAGACCTGACAGTAATACTCGCCGACGAGTTTCGCCACGGCGTAAGGCGAGAGCGGTTCGGGCCGCATCTCTTCCCTTTTCGGCAGCGCGGGCTGGTCGCCGTAAGCAGAGCTTGAGGCGGCATACACCACGCGCCTGACGCCGCGCTCGCGTGCCGCCGACAACAACGTGAAGGTTCCCTCAACGCAGGCCATGTGCGTCTCGCGCGGGTTGTCCACGGAGCGCGGGACGGAAGGAATGGCCGCCTCATGAAAGACCAACTCGACATCTTCGAGAGCGCGCTTGGTCGCCGCTTCGTCTGCGAGACTCGCCTTGACGAAATCCACATCGCCGCCAATCTCTTCCAGATTCTCAAGATGCCCGGTCGAGAGGTCGTCAATCACGCGGACGCGCGCCCCGCTTCCGGCCAACCCCGCAGCGATGTGCGACCCGATAAAACCCGCGCCGCCTGTGACAAGCACAATTCCTGAAAGACTCATAATAAAGTGATGAGTGATGAGTGATGAGCGATGAGCAGAAACAAGCAACAAGCCGTCGGCATTGAGCCAAAGGCTTTAGCTTATCACTCGTCACTCGTCACTTGTCACTGAAGTCTTACCTTCCTACTCCGACATAATCAAAGCCTAGTTCGCGCATGGCTTCGGGTTCATAGATATTTCTGAGGTCTGCGATTTTCGGGCTGCGCATCAAGCCGCGGATGCGCTCCATGTTGAGAGCGCGAAATTGATTCCACTCGGTCATGAAGACCAGAGCGTCCGCGCCCGTCACGGCGGAATACTCATCTTCCGCGTAAGCTATATCGGCGAGCATTTTCTTCGCCTCCTCCGTGGCCACCGGGTCGTAGGCGCGAACGCTCGCGCCGCCTTCGAGGAGGGCGCGGATAATGTCCACAGAGGGAGCCTCGCGCATGTCGTTCGTTTCCGGCTTGAAGGAGAGTCCGAGCACGGCGATGGTTTTGCCGCGCAGCCCGCCGACCAACTTTTCTATCTTCGGAATCATCATCCGGCGCTGTCGCTCGTTGACTTTGATAACGGCGTCAACAATCAATGAATCGCACTCGAACTGGCGCGCGACCGAAGCCAGAGCGCGCGTGTCCTTCGGAAAGCAGGAGCCGCCAAAACCCGGCCCCGGATGCAGGAACTTGGAGCCGATGCGCCTGTCCATGCCGATGCCGCGAGCAACGTCGTGAACGTCGCAACGGATGCGGTCGCAGAGGTTGGCGATTTCGTTGATGAAGGAAATCTTGGTGGCCAGAAAAGCGTTGGCGGCATACTTGATGACTTCCGCCGCTTCGAGCGAAGTGATAACGAAGGGCGTCTCAATCAGGAAGAGCGGGCGATAGAGGTCGCGCATGATGGCGATGGCCTCTTCGTCGCGGCTGCCGATGACCACGCGGTCTGGACGCATGAAGTCGTCAATGGCCGCGCCCTCGCGCAAGAACTCCGGGTTGGAGACAATGCCGAAGTTGTTCGGCTTCTTCTGATGTTCACGAATCAGGGAGCGCAGCCGCTCGCCCGTGCCGACGGGAACGGTCGATTTCGTGACGACTACTTTGTAGCCGTTCATGTGCTCGGCGATAGAGCGCGCAGCCGATTCGATGTAGGTCAAGTCAGCCGAGCCGTCGTCCTTCGGAGGCGTGCCGACGGCCAGAAAAATCACCAATGCCTGCTCGACCGCAGACTTAGCATCGGTGGTAAAACGGAGTCGCCCGGACTGCGTGTTCTTGGCGACAAGCTGTTCAAGGCCGGGTTCGTAAATGGGGATGATGCCGTCGGAGAGACGGGAAATCTTGGTCGCGTCAACGTCAACACAGGTCACGTCCACGCCGAACTCGGCGAAACATGCGCCCGTGACAAGGCCGACGTAACCGGAACCAATCACTGCAATATGCATTCTTTATTATTCCGTAAATCGTAAAATCGTGAAGCATCAATCGTGAAAAGACAAGTTCCTTTTTCCCTTCACGATTAACGATTCACGATTTCGCGCGCGCGTGACATGCAAAACCTTGCGGGTCACGCGCTCGCTAACGGACGCGTGACCCGCAAGGTTTGGAGTTAGTGCGCCGCAGAGCAGCGTGCTGGCCCACGGCGACAGTTAATCTTTCGCTCTGCGGTTACTTGGTCGGGCTGACAACCGTGACCGTGCCGCCGAAGTTAAGATCGTTATTCTCGCTGCGTCCGGCAAGGATGGCCGCCGCAATCGCGCCGCCTGCTGCGAGCAGCAGAGCCGCGAGAGCGCCGCCGCCGATGCCCTTCATGCCTTCGGTGCGAAGGCGTGTGCAACGCGTGCCCGGAGCAGCCGTGCCGGCGGTGTCCTGTGAACCGGCGGCAATCTGCGTGGTCTTGTCACCGGCGCGAAGTTCGACTTTGCCGGCCTGTGTGGCGACAATCGTGTTACCGCATTCGGTGTCAACGTTGAAGACGTTCGCCTGTGAGCTATCGGCCACAGCCATGCCGTCTTTGGTATTGACGTTGGCTGTGACGCCCGTCGGCGTCGAAAGACGGACGCGACCGCTTTCGAGACCAACCGTGACGTTCGATTCGCTGAAGCTGAGCTTCATGGTGGTGTCCGGCAGGACTTCGACGCGTCCGAGTTTGCCAAGACTGACAACGGCGCTGCTGCCCTTCGCGGTCGTGACGGTGCTATCCGAAAAAACGGTGGCACCGGAAATTGCGCTCTGACCATTTACGGTCACCTGGCCTGTGGCAGACAACTCGCCTGTGGGGCCTGTTTGTCCGGTTTGTCCCGGCGTCGCCAGCACTACCATCGAGTACACGCTCAAGACGGCTACTGCCAGGCAGAACGCAATGGACTTGCGGCTCCAAGTTCTGCTGATCATTAATTCTCCTCCCGTAAAGTGAAAAAAGTTTTGAGAGCGCGCCGCGCGTTACTTAACTAAGTGGACGAGCGGGAGATGGAGTTCGGTCTTCAACCTGCTAGACCCATCTCGACTTTTCAATTGCGACCGCGCGAAACATTCCCTTAAAAAAGCGGGCATGATAAGCCTCTGCGGGCTTTCTTATCCCGGTCTTTTTACACGAATCCTAGCCCTGTGTCAACAAACATTTGCTTAATGTTGCGGCAAACTTAGCATACCTTTCCGCCTTTTTCCAGACCTTTGTGCGGAAACTTCATCGGGGGCGCAAAATCCAGCCCGACTTTCAGGCCCGCCGCTCGAACAGATAGGCGCTGTCGAGCAGGCGACCGCCCTGCCCTTCGTCCGCCGCAAACTGCCGCCTGCGCCGCTCGCCACGGCTCGAAACGCTATGGCTCCAGATGGCTGCCCCGGCAAATTCGCCCCGCTTATTCAAGGCATAGAAGTTGACATCTATCTCCTTGAGCTTCTCTAAATCGTTGCCGTAGCGGGCGGCGATTAACTTCAAAGCATCCAGGCAGGCTTGTTCCGGCGACTTGCCGTTTTTCATATATTCGACGACGGTGCGCGCCCCGTTGATATAAATAACTTCCTCGCCGCGACCCGTGGAGCCAGCCGCCCCGACTTCGTTGTCCACGTAAAGGCCGCAGCCGATGAGCGGCGAATCGCCGACGCGCCCCGGAATTTTCCAGGCCAGCCCGCTCGTCGTCGTCACGCCGCTGATGTCGAAGGCCGTGTCCAGAGCGAGGCAGTTGATGGTTCCGGTCGGAGGCTTGCGGGCAACTTCGTCGGCCCACGCCAGCAACTCTTCACGAAGACGAAAGTTGCCGCCCGCATAATTATCGGCCAGCAGAAAACTTGGGCGCGTTTGTTCCTGCGCCAGCTTGCGCTGACCGGCGGCGGAAGCGGGCGCGGGCGTGTAAGGACTCGGCCCCCACTTGTCCGTGCTCGAAGTGGTTTCCTTCCAGCGCATCCAGGCGACGCGTGATTCTTCGGTCAGCAGCTCGACGTTTTCAAAGCCGTGGGCGGTCGCAAATTCTCGCGCGCCCTGCCCGACTATCAAGATGTGGTCGGTGCGCTCTAAGACGACCTTTGCGACTTTCGAAGGCGTGCGCACGCCCCTGAGCGAAGCGACCGCGCCCGCGCGCCGCGTCGGGCCGTGCATGACGCTGGCGTCCAACTCGACATCGCCGCGCTCGTTCGGCAGCCCCGCGTAACCGACAGAGTTATCCTTCGGGTCGAGTTCGACGATGTTGACTCCGGCAATCACGGCGTCGAGCGTGTCGGCTCCGGCGCGCATCTCCTGCACGGCCTTTGTGACAGCCGCCACGCCGTTCGCGCTTGAGACAGAGAGCGGCGGAGCAGCGCGTCTGCTGGCGCTCGCGCCGGACGCTTGCGCCAGGACGCTCTCCGAAAGTTGCGCGCCGATGGCCGCCGCGCCCAGACCTTTGGCGGCATCGCCGAGAAATTTACGACGGCTGTTGTCTTGCTTCATAAGCGAGTCGGCTAGAGCGAAACGACGGACAGATGAAAGAGTAGCTCTGCCTTCATCTCAGATTGATGTGGAACGAAAGCGATGGTAACAGATGACGGCAAGCGGCACAATTATTTTTCCGCTCAAGCGCGCCACAAAGTCTCAAGCGCGATGCTCAAGTTTCAAGTCATAAGCAGCGCGCCTTAAACTTGAACAGTGAAGCTCGAAACAAGTTAAAGCCTGCGCGCTTCACGCCAGAGGCGCGGCGCGGCGCGCAGCTTTCCTGCCAGCGAGAGATGCGCGCGACGAGTGTAAACGTCGTAGCCGTTGCGCTCTATCTCATCCAGAATGCGCGCGTACAAACGCGCGGCGAGCAAGACAGTAAAGCGCGCTTCTTTTGCGAGCAGCGGAATGCCCTGCTCCGCTTCGCGGTAGAGCGAGCGCGCTCGTTCAATCTCGAAATTCATCAGGGCGAAGAAAGGCTCGTTCAATTTGCCGCCGAGCAAGTCTGCTTCCGTATAGCCAAAGCGGCGCGCGTCTTCCTGCGGCAGATAGATGCGTCCCATCCGCGCGTCTTCGCCCACGTCGCGCAGGATGTTGGTCAACTGCATGGCCAGCCCCAGTTGCTCCGCGTAGTAGAGCGTGCGCGGCTCTTCGTAGCCGAAAATCTCGGACGACATCAGCCCGACGACGGAGGCCACGCGATAACAATAGACGCGCAACTCTTCCCACGTTTCGTATCGCTTGATATGCGTGTCCATCAGGACGCCGCGCATCAATTCGAGCGGCAATTCCTGCTTGATGGGAAAGCGCGCCAGCATATCGCGCCACGCCAGCAAGACCGGAGAGCTTGCGCTCCCGCTCGCATAGACCGCATCCAACTCCGCGCGCCAACGCTCGACGGCAACGAGCGCGTCGCGCTCGCCCCTGACGCCAGCCGCGTCAACGGCATCGTCAACATGACGACACAAAGCATAGACGGCGTAAATCGCGCGCCGCTTTTCGGGCGGCAGAAAATGTGAGCAGAAGTAGAAGCTCTTGGAGTGCGTGCGCGTCGTCTGCCGACAATAATTGTAGGCCCGCTCAAGCTCCGCGGCTGAGCTTTCAAATTCCGATGAGAGTTGTGCGGAGCGCAAAGACATAAGAGACTTGAATCGTGAACGATGAATCGTGAACGATGAACGACGAATCGTGAAGCGTGCGCGGTCAATCGTGAATCCGGCAGTAGTCGCGGGCTGACGACGGACTTCTTAGTTCCCGGCCTTGAGTTCGTTTCAAGCCTGGCGATTGACCACGTAGTCTGCCAGTTTGCAGAGCATGAGCGTCGGGCGCGTCGGGCCAAACTCCGAGACGATGGCTCTCTTGGCGTCGGCGATGAGAGAAGCGACACGCTGGTTTGTGTCTCGCTCGCCGCGTTCAAGCGCGAAGGTTGCGCGGCGCGCGGCCACGACGGCGAGCGCGGCGTCTTCCTGCACATCGAGCAGGTCGTCTCTGGTCTGGTATGCTTCGCCGAGCAGTTCGGCAAAGCTTGAGAGCGCGCTGAGTCGTCGCTCCGTCGCGCCCGACAGAATCGCGCCGACGCGCAGCGCCATTCGTATCAACGCCGAAGTCTTCAGATTGCGCACCGCATCGTAATCATCGCGCGTCTCCACCTGCGCCGCGCGGGCTTCGCTCGCCAGATCAACGCTCTGCCCCGCCACCATCCCGCGCGCCCCGATGCATTCGACCAGTTCCGCGTGCGCGTTGATGGTCAAACGGCTGTTCGCCACAGGCACGTCGAAGATTAATCCGTAAGAAGCATTCATCAAAGCCAGCGCGACGAGGACGGCCAAGCCTTCGCCGTAACGCGCGTGCAGGGCAGACCGCTCGCGCCGCTTAACGGCGTCGTCCATGCACGGCAAATCGTCGAATATCAGCGAACTGTTATGGATGTATTCGACGGCGACGGCAGCCGGAAGAACGTTGACAGATTGGCCGCCGACAGCCTCCGCGCCGAGCAGCGTCAACAGGGGGCGCAGGCGCTTGCCGCCGGGAAAGAGCGAATAGCGCAGCGCGTCGTTGAATAGACTCTCGACGCCCGCATGCGCCAGCGGAAGATTCTCAAGCAAGGCTCTCTCGATGCGCGGGCGCATCAAGGCCACGTAGTCCCACAGGCCATCGTCGGCGGTCGTCATCGGTGCTTCGGCTTGCGTGCTCATGCTCATTCAATAAACTTGTCTGAAGGCTTTCATTCGACCGGCGCGGCTGTCTTTCGAGCGCGGCAGAATATGATTCACACTTAACGCTCTTGCTGCGCGAATCTCACATTTGTGCTTCGAGCCTAAGCCGGATTCGCCTTTGTTGCGGATAATACGCGAGGGTCGCGCGTTTCGGATTTTAGAGCAGCCGCGCCTGTTCGGACTAAGAGCAGTTGAGCCAGTTCGAACGCTTAGTCGCCCTGACGACTGCGGGCCACGATTTCTTGAAACGCGGTGGCGGCGCGCTCCGCCAACTCCGCGGGAACGACGACGCGGAAGGGATGCTTGGCGACGAAGGACGGGACTTGCCTGATGTTGGCGCCGAGCGCGCCGAGGGCTGCGACCGCTCGTTCGTCAGACAACTCCTCGACGCCGTTCGCTTCACAGGCGCGCTTGAAGGCTCCGCGCAAACGGTCGAGCGGCAGATCGCGCCCCGCCAAGACTTTTCCGCGCGCCTGAAAATCGCCGAGCGCGTAGAGCACGACTTGCTCTTCGCCCATCGCGGCCCCTGCGCTCTTCTTCTCAAACAGTGTCGGCTGACGCATCTTTTAAAGTCGGACTTCCTGTAGCCTTCTCTTCATCACTCAGGGCGCGGTGGCGCGGCGCGAGCGTGTCTGGCCTTCGCTTGTGCTGTGGCCTGTGGGGGCTTGCGGGGCCGCGCCCCGTGTCGCTTTCTCCTGCTCCATCATCTCCGCCTGCTCGTATGGGTCCAGGCGCGCGAAGACGTAGAACGTCTCGATGGCGCGCACCGCGCCTAGAAACCTGAACGTGTTGCCGAAGACTTTGCCGGCACGCAAAGCGGCTGGCTTCGGCGGGTTCTCAAACAGGCTGCCGAACTCGCCCGCGACGACGGCTTCGAGTTCGGGCAGAAAGTCGTTGCCGCTTTCGCGCGCGAGCCGTATGGCCGTGAGCCTGAGCGCGCGAATGCGATTCGAGTTGCGGCGATAATAGACCGCGCTGATTTCGTGGCGGCTGTTGCGGTCGTCGACGACCTCCTGCTCGCCTCGCAGGTAGCCCAAATAAGCGCGCACCACGGGGCCAAATTCTGAATCATCCTGCTGCCCTCGCGCCGGAGCGGTCGCTCCGAACGAGAGCGCGATGAGCATCAGGAACGCGCTGCCGTACAGTTTTCTCGCCATGCAAAACCCTGCTGGAAATAATCGTCCTTCGGCCTGTCTGTCGGGTCGCCGGATAGTCTAACACAGGCTTTGCGGTCGTTGCATTGATGATTCACATGCCGCTCGCCGAGCGACCGCGTTGCAAGCCTTGAGCGGCGGTGTTACGATTTTCTTCAACGAACGAGACTGTCCGGTTTGACGAATGAGCTTGATGACGTTTGAGCAGACAACAGAGGTCTTGCAGGGCAAGCGCGTGGCCCTCGGCGTGAGCGGCGGGATTGCCGCTTACAAGGCGGCGGAGGTCTTGCGCGGGCTGCAACGCGCGGGGCATAGCGTGCGCGTGGCGATGACCGAGCGCGCCTGCGAGTTCATCACGCCGCTGACCTTTCGCTCTCTCTCCGGCGCGCACGTCATCGTTGACGATTACGCGCCGGACAATTCAGACCCGATAGCCCATATCACTTTTTCGCAGACCGTTGACCTGCTCTTAATCGCGCCCGCCACCGCCAACATCATCGCCAAGTTTGCGAACGGCATCGCCGACGATTTCCTGACTTCGACTTACCTCGCCGCCAACTGTCCTGTGCTGATCGCCCCTGCGATGAACACGACGATGTGGAATCATCCGGCGACGCGCCGCAACCTCGAACGGTTGCGCGCCGACGGCGTGCACATCGTCGAACCGGACGCGGGCGAGATGGCCTGCGGCACGTTCGGCCCCGGACGCTTGAGCGAGCCGCAGCTAATCGTCGAAGCCGCGCTGAAGCTTTTGCGTGAAGCGAGCAGCAGCAACGTCGTCAGTGGCGCGCTTGAGCTATCAACCAGACAAGACTTCGCGGGCGAGCGCGTGTTGATAACCGCCGGAGCGACGCGTGAAGCGATTGACCCCGTGCGCTTTCTCTCGAATCGCTCTTCGGGACGGATGGGTTTCGCGCTGGCCGAGGCTGCGCTCGCGCGCGGCGCGCAAGTGACAGTCGTCGCGGGCGCAACGACCGCGAACGCGCCAGCCGGAGTCCAACTCAAACGCGCTCTCTCAGCCGAAGAGATGCGGGCGCGCGTGTTGGACGAAATCGCGGCTGCGACCGTCTTCATCGCCGCCGCCGCCGTCTCCGATTATCGCCCTGCTCAGACGAGCGAGTTGAAGCTGAAGAAGACGGGCGAGCCGCTGACGCTCTTGCTTGAGCCGACGCCGGACATTCTCGCGGAAGTGGCCGGGGCGAAGCGCAACGGCTTGCTCGTCGTCGGCTTCGCGGCGGAGACGAACGACGTGCTAAACTACGCGCGCTCAAAGCTCGAACGAAAACAACTTGATGCCATCGTCGCCAACGACATCACGCGCGAGGGCGCGGGCTTCGACACGGAGACGAACGCCGTCACCATTCTGACGCGCGGCGACAGCGCGCCGGTTGAAACGCCTTTGCTCTCCAAGCAAGAGGCCGCGCATCGTATTCTGGACGAGATAGCGCGTCTTCGCAGGGCATCGCCGCAAGCGCGCTAGAGCGAGCCAAGCTGTCAAGTGTTAATCTAGATTGATGGGAAACGAAGCGGAGTTAAAAGAGAGCCTGCAAACGCTCGTCGAAGATGCGGCAGAGTATCTTTCGTACTTGCGCGAACTCGGCGTCGAAGGCGTCGAAGGCAGCGAACGCGCAGCCGTAGTTGAAACGACTGAAGCTCTCTCTTCCGCCCGCGCAGGCGCGCAGAGAACCGAACCGTTAGCCGGAGCGCAGAGCGCGGCTCTCCGGCGCAACGCAGAGATGGCCGCGCTCGCCCCTTCGCCTCAACAGAGCGCGCCCGCCAAGGCTTCCCTCGCAGGCAGCGCGCCTTCTTCATCGGAACCTGACATGGCTACACGAAACACCAAACGAACGCCGGAACTCGAACCGCCGCCGCCGCAGGAAACTCTCTTCGGCGAAATCACGCCGAAGGACGAAGCCAGCCTGCCGCGTCCCGGTGAGACGCTCGAAGACATCTGGAACGACATCGGCGAATGCGTGCGTTGCCCGCTGCACGCCACGCGCAAGCACATCGTCAACAGCGAAGGCAACCGGCAGGCGCGGCTGATGTTCATCGGCGAGGCTCCCGGCGCGGACGAAGACATGCAGGCGCGGCCCTTCGTCGGGCGCGCGGGCCAACTGCTCAACAAGATTATCGAAGCCATCGGCTTAAAGCGCGAAGACGTGATGATTGGCAACGTCAATCGCTGTCGCCCGCCGCAGAATCGCACGCCGACGCTCGCCGAAGCCGCGACCTGCAAGCCTTTCCTGCTGCGCGAAATCATGATTATCAAGCCGGAGATAATCGTCGTGCTCGGCAACACGGCGATGAAAAACCTGCTCGACACGAAAGAGGGCATCACCAAGCTGCGCGGCACGTTTCAAGACTATCAAGGCATCAAAGTGATGCCGACCTTTCACCCTGCCTACCTGCTGCGCGACCCTTCAAAGAAACGCGAAGCATGGGAAGACATGAAAAAGGTGCGCGATTATCTGGACGGAAAATTGAAACTACAGTGACGAGTGATGAGTGACGAGTGACAAGTTAAAATCGGTTGCCATCGCTGGCGACTCGATTTCTTGTTCTGCTTGTCACTCATCACTCGTCACTTGTCACTGCTCTTATGCAAACTTCTCTCTTTGACGAAGCGGCGGTTGAGTCGAATGAAACGCTCGCGGAGATAAACGCCGAGATGTTGCGGCGGGCGCAGGCGATGCCGCAGTACGAAGGGCGGATTTTCATCTTCGGCGATGGAGCGGCGGGCGCGCGCGTGGCCGTGGTCGGCGAATCGCCGGGGCCGCCCGACATTGATTCGGGCAAGCCGTTCATGGGGCCTGCGGGACAGATGTTGGAGCGCATCCTCGGCGCCATCGGCCTCAAGCGGGACGAGTGCTATTTGTCGAACACGGTGAAGATGATTTGCAGCGGTGAAGAGATAACGCCGGACGTGCTCTCGTTCTTTACGCCTTACCTGCATCGTGAACTCGCCGTCGTGCGCCCGCGCGTCGTCATCGCCTTCGGCAACACGCCGACGCGCTCTCTGCTCCGCACCAGGAAACCCATCTCGCAAATGCGCGGGCAGTTTCACGATTATCAGGGCGCGCAATTGATGCCCACGTTCAATCCTGCTTACCTGCTGCGCGACCCATCAAAGAAGCGCGAAGTCTGGGAAGACATGAAAAAAATCAGGACATTGCTATCAACTAATTGAAGTCCGCCTGTTCGAAATTCCGTCTGCCGCTTGGACGACCCGAACGTCCGCCGCGCCCCATTCATCAAAGCTCCTTTTCAAACTCGACAACGAACAGCAGGCTCGCCCGTTGTTCGTTGACGGTCGAAGCATGTCCACATCTGTGGACATCCATGCGGCGGCAGTGTTGCCTGCCGTAGACACTCGCCCGTCTTTTATCGCTTGTCCCGCGAGCCTTCCCTGAACAGTTCAAAGCGCTTCCATCATCCGACGCCGCTGGTATGGTTCTTGCGAGTTAGAGCAGGCATGAGACGCTTACGTCACGTTCTCTCAATCGTTCACCATGGCAACGCCTTGCTGCGCCTTCCTCGATGCCGCTATTGCTGATTAGAGTTCCCGCGATGAATCGGCCTCTCCTCGTTAAGGCCCAAGGCTCAATAGTGTTTCGCAGACGCGCCAGGCAGTCGCCGCTTCAAGTCGGACAACTCTTGTTCGCTTGAAGTTCACCCTCAAAAGTTAAGGAGATGAAATATGGCTACGAAAAAACCCGCCGCAAAAAAATCATCATCGAAAGCGAGCAAAGTTCCCCCTTCGTCAGGCGAGACGGTCGAGTCGGTGGAGGTTAGCTCCGACCGCAGACCCATGATTATCACGTTCAAGCGCAAAGACCAGCGGCCCGACCCCGGCGCTGACAAGCTGAGCATCATCAGAGAAGCGGTCGCCACCGACATCAACTTTTTCGACGCCGAGACGGCGCAGGCTTCCGTTATGGGCATTCCCGGCGGCGTGCGGCCTGAGAAGATTGGCTTTGACATCAACGAGTATGAGGCTCCCATCGTCGTCGCTTCATTGACGGATGCCGAGATTAGAGTTTTGGAAAGAAACGGTAACGTCGCCGCCGTCGAAGAAGACGGCGAATTTTACCCGCTCGGAGAGTTCATGGACTGCTCGCCTTATGCCAGCTATGCGGGCTACGGCAGTTACCAGAGTCCGGCCCTACAGCGCGAGCAGTTCATCGTGCAGGGACAGCCCAACGTCTTGTCCGAGACGATTCCCGCAGGCATCTCGCAAATCAAAGCGCCCGCCGCCTGGGATAGTTCGCGCGGCAAAGGCATCAACGTCGCTGTCCTCGACACGGGCATCGACTACAAGCACCCTGACTTGATGCCCAACTTCAAAGGCGGCATCAGCTTCGTCCCCGGCGAAGCCCTGATGGACGGCCACGGCCACGGCACACACTGCTCCGGCACTATCTGCGCCGCCATCAACGGGGCGGGCGTCGTCGGCGTCGCCCCGGCGGCCTCGCTCTACGGCGTCAAGGTCTTGAGCAACTCCGGCAGCGGCAGTTGGAGTTGGCTGATTGCGGGCATTGACTGGTGCATCAAGAACAACATGCGCGTGCTCAGCATGAGCTTGGGCAGCCCGGCTGCTCCGCCCTCGGCTGTGGAAGCGATGTGCAACGCCGCCTGGGGCAAAGGACTGCTCCTGGTGGCCGCGGCTGGCAACAGCGGCCCCGGCGCGGATACCGTCGGCTATCCGGCCAAGTACGCGAGCGTGATTGCCGTCTCGGCGATTGATAGCTCCAACGTCATCGCCGGCTTCAGCAGTCGCGGGCCGAAGGTTGAATTATGCGCTCCGGGCGTCAATGTTTTATCGACGATTCCCGGCGGCGGCTTCGGCACGATGAGCGGCACGAGCATGGCTTGCCCGCACGTCAGCGGCACGGCGGTCGTCGCGTGGGGCGGTCATCGCTACGTCAACAACGTCACTATTCGCCGCCTGCTCGCTTGGACATCCGACAACTTGGGCGTTCCCGGTCGTGACCCGCTCTACGGTTTCGGGCGCGTGGATGCAGACCAAGCCGCCGGAGAATTGACGCCTCCACCGGCGATACCCGGCATTCCATAAAATCGTTCCCGGCGTCCACACGAGCTTGAACGAAACCTTCTGTCCTGCCTTGAACGCTTCCTCACCGACAACGTTCGAGGCAGGACAGAACTCCTCGCCGTTTATCAAGTTGCTGTCAAACTGTCTGAACGATGCGCCGCCACGCTTGCGCAGCTTGCGTTTTAATTTGAGCGAAGATGGCTTTAAGTTAAGCGAAGATGTTAGAAGCGCAACTCTTTCCCCTCGTGCCTGATGTCGCGCTGCCCGCGCCCGCGCAGGCGACGACGCGCCGTGAGATTCCGGCGGGCTACGGCGTGCAGGAGCAATGCCTGCCCTTCACGGCGGCCAACGCTCTGGGCTTTCTCGTCAAGTCGCCGATTACCTTCGGCCTCTGCCCGTTCGTCGAAGTCCCTACGGGCGCGCACGCCTTTCGCTCGCCGCTTGAGCGTCCAGACACCTCCGGCAACTACCGGGAAGCGCGCGTCTTTTATGTGCATGACGCTCCGCAATCGCGCTTCATCAAGAACGCTTTTACGTGGGACGAACTGGAGGTTGATGAAGCGCGCGGCAAACGCCGCTTCAGCCCCGTTCAACCCGGCATCAGCTTCTTCGACCGCGCAGACCAGCAAGACCTCTTCAAGCTACACTTGCCGTACATCTGGCGCACGCCGGAGGAAGTTGACACGTTGTTTCTGCCCGCCATCAATCGCCCGACGCAGGGACTGGAGATGCTGAGCGGGCTGGTCGAAACCGATTGGTATGCGCATCCCGTCAACCTGATTTTTCGCAAGCCAACGCCCGGCTTCTCTCTTCACATCAAGGCAGGCGACACGGTGGCGCAGGCCATCTTCCTGCAACGCGCGCAGCGACGGCCCGCTTTGAAGTTGCTGCCGGCGCATGCGCGGCTGGCGCGCGACCTGCGAGCCGCGCTCGTCGAGTGGTATCAACAACGCGGGCGCGACCGCAGCGTCTACAAGAAACTGGCGCGCAGCCGTCACGGGCGAATTGAAGAATAAAGACAGGTGAGTTGAAGTATGAAAGACGGGCGAGTTAAAGATTAAAGTTTGTGAAGGTTAAAGCTTGTGCAGTTGCTCTCTCAGCCACGCGTAGGAGCGCGCCGGTTAAGCGAGCATGGCTTGAGCGTGCGGCGTGATTACTGGTCTTCGTCGTCCTTGCGTAGAGCTTCAACGTCTTGCCCGTCGTAATCAATCTCAAGCGCTTCATCCAGACGCGCGAGGCTTTCAACGCTGCTCGCCGGGAGAGAGCCTGCGATGTACGGGATGTTCTCGTAGACCTGCGTTATCTTCAGCCCTCGTTTCCGCAAGGCGTCAAGGTCTGCGCCTTCTTTGACGTTGATGATGACGGGCAATTCCTCGCTTGAGTCTCGCGCTCCGGCCTCTTTCAACTTCCGCGACAATCTCTCGCTCACTTTTGCTGCCATCGAATTATGCCTCCAAAACTCTCTGCGACTGTCTTACGCCCGCGCGCATGTGTTGTCAAGAAAGCTTCAACGTAGCCCTTGAACGCGGCAAGGCGGCGGCAGTTTGTCGCAACGCGCGGCACGCTCTTCGAACTCTCCGCTTTATCTCGCAACGCGCATTTCATCATCCGGCGTCGAGCATTCTCCAAAGTCGTTGCCCTTCATTCAGCCGCTCTCAGCTTCACCTTTTTCACGCTTCAAGTTAACGTTATTCTCCGTGCAAGGCATTGTTTCGCAGAGCAGAGAGAATCAGGCGGACGCGCGCGGCGGGCAGCGCGCGGAACGGCCCGCGCCGCTGTACGCGGAAGTGGCGATTCCGCTGCGCGTCATGCAGACTTTCACTTATCGCCTGCCGCTGCTGCTGCAACGTGAAGCACAACTCGGCTCGCGCCTGCTCGTGCCATTCGGCCGCCAGCGCATGACGGGCTACATCGTCGCGCTGCTGGACGCGCTCGACCCCGCCGCCAATCTCCTCGAAGATGAAATCAAAGAGGCCGAAGAACTGCTCGACACGGAGCCGCTGCTGACGCCGGAGATTCTTGACATCACACGTTGGGTGGCAGACTACTACGCCGCGCCATGGGGCGAAGTCTTAAAGGCCGCGCTGCCCGCCGGCTTGAACGCGACGGTCGAACAAGTGCTCTCCATCACGCCCGAAGGACGCGACGAGCTATCGCGCCTGCCCCTGCATCGCACGGCGACGGCGAAGGCTCGCGCCCTGCGCTTCATCGCAGACGAAGGCGAAGTCTCTTTGCGCGCGGTCGCCAAGCTAATCGGGACGAGTCGCGCCAACGCCGTCGCGCGCGAGTTGGAGCTAGCCGGATGGATAAAGCTCTCGCATCGCGCGCGCTCCGTGCTCGCCAGAGCGAAGCGACGCAAAGCCGTCCGACTGCTGCCCATCGAAGAGCACGCCGAGCCGCAAGCCGCGCGCGCGCTCTCGCCCAACCAGCTACGCATCGTTGACGCGCTCATCACGGCGGGCGGCGAACAAGGCTTCACAGACTTGCTCGAAGCCGCGGGCGTCAGCGCTTCGACGATTCAAACGCTTGAGAAAAAACGCATCGTCGAAGTCTTCGTCCGCGACGTGCGGCGCGACCCTTTGGCGGGCGCGACGCTGCCGCTCACAGACGATTTTAGCTTGACCGAAGCTCAGGCTTCAGCGCTGCGGGCCATCGAGCAGCCGCTCGCCGAAAATCGCTACGCGGCGTTTCTGCTGCACGGCGTCACAGGCAGCGGCAAGACCGAAGTTTACATACGAGCCATGCGCGAGGCTCTGCGTCTTAATCGTTCGGCGATGATGCTCGTGCCGGAAATCGCGCTCACGCCAGTCTTCTCGCGCCGCCTGCGCGCGTACTTCGGCGAGCAGGTGGCGATATTTCATTCCTCTCTGACGACGGGCGAGCGTTTCGACGAGTGGAGCCGTTTGAAGAGAGGCGAAGCGCGCATCGTCATCGGCACGCGCTCCGCCGTTTTCGCGCCGGTCAGCCGCCTCGGCTTGATTGTGATAGACGAGGAACACGAAACTTCTTATCGTCAGCAGGAGTCGCCCTACTACAACGGGCGCGATACGGGAATCATGCGCGCCCTTAAGGAATCGGCGGTCGTCGTGCTCGGCTCGGCCACGCCGTCGCTCGAATCTTTCCACAACGCGCAGAGCGGCAAGTACACTTACCTTCAGTTGCCCGACCGCATCGGCATGCGCGCGATGGCGCGGGCGGAGATAATAGACATGCGCTCGGTCTTCGCAGCGCACGGTCGCCCCGAAGTCTTCTCCGCCGAACTGCTCTCCGCGATTGAAGAGACGCACGCGCGAGGCGAACAGTCAATCATCCTGCTCAATCGTCGCGGCTATTCGAGCTTTGTCTTGTGTCGTTCCTGCGGCGAGTCAATCCATTGCCCCAACTGCGACGTGACGCTCACCTATCATCGCAGCGAGATGAGCCTCGTCTGTCATTACTGCAACCATCGCCGCGCCGCTCCCAGGCAATGTCCCGCTTGCTCCGGCAAGCACATTTACTACGTCGGCGAAGGAACAGAGCAGATTGAAGAGATGCTGCGGGCAAAGTTTCCCACGCTTCGCATCGCGCGCCTCGACCGCGACACGACCTCGCGCCGCAAACTCTTCGAGCGCACGATTCTTGAGTTCGCTGCTGGCGAACTGGACATGCTCGTCGGCACACAGATGCTCGCCAAGGGCCACGACTTCCCGAACGTCACGCTGGTCGGCGTCGTCTCCGTTGACGCCGGACTGGCCCTGCCAGACTTTCGCTCCGCCGAGCGCACCTTTCAACTGATTACTCAAGTCGCTGGCCGCGCCGGTCGGGGCGCGCTCGCAGGCCGCGTCCTGATTCAAACCTTTCACCCGCATCACTACGCCTTGAAGCACGCCTGCGCGCAGGACTACGCGGGCTTCTACAAAGAAGAGATACACTATCGCAAAAACATCAGCTATCCGCCCTTCGTCGCGCTCGCTTCCCTGCTCGTTCACGGCGAAGATTTGACGCGCGCCCAAGCCGTCTCAGCCGAACTCAAGCAAGCTCTCGAAACGGCCAACACAGACCGCGCCTGCCGCATCCTCGGCCCCGCCCCCGCTCCGCTGGCGCGACTCAAAGGCGAGCATCGCCTGCAACTCATCATCAAATCGCGCAGCCGCCCTCGCCTGCGCCAACTGATTGACATCGCTCTCGCAGAGACAGCCGCGCGCGGCGTTGACCTGCGCTCGCTCAACATCGAGATTGACCCTATAAATTTAATGTGAAGGCTTCGTATGAAACTTATAGAACTGGCCCGCCTGACGGGCGCGCGGCTTGATGATGAAAGCTCTGCTGACATGGACATCAGCGGGGCGGCTGGCCTCGATGATGCGGCGAGCGGCGAAGTGACGTTTCTCGCCAACCCGCGCTACACGCCGCGCGTTCAGATGACGCGCGCTTCCGCTATCTACGTCAGCGAAGAGACGGACGTGGGCCGCGACATCATCGTCCTTCGCGCGCCTGACCCGTACCTCGCCTACACGCGCGCGCTTCGCTTGTTCCACCCTGAGCCGGAGTTTGCGCCCTTCGTTCATCCGTCCGCCGTGATTGACGAGACGGCGCGCGTCGCCGCTGATGTTTGGATTGGCGCGTGTGTCGCAGTTGGCCGCGAAGTCTCAATCGGCGCGGGCGTTCGTCTCTATCCGAACGTGACCGTTTACGACGGCGCGCAGATTGGCGCCAACTCCGTCATCCATTCCGGCGCGGCTATCCGCGAAGGCACAATCATCGGCGAGCGCGTCACCGTTCATAACAACGTCGTCGTCGGCTCCGATGGCTTCGGCTACGCCAAAGACGAAGAGCGTCGCTGGCTCAAGATTCCGCAGGCGGGGCGCGTCGTCATCGAAGACGACGTGGAAATCGGCGCAGGCACAACCATTGACTGCGCTTCGGTCGGCGAGACGCGCATCAAGCGCGGCGCGAAGATTGACAACCTCGTTCAAATCGGACACTCATGCACCGTCGGCGAAGACTCTCTGCTCTGCGCGCAAGTCGGCCTCGCCGGAAGCTCGCACATCGGCAACCGCGTCATCCTCGCGGGCCAGGCCGGAGTCGCCGGACACTTGACCATCGGCGACGACGTTGTGCTGACAGCCAAAAGCGCCACGAGCCATAACGTCGAGCCGGGAAAAATCATCTCCGGCATTCCAGCCTTTGACAACCGCGACTGGCTGCGCTCGACCGCTGCCTTTCGTCGCCTCGGCGAAATGCAGCGGACCCTCCGCGCCCTCGAAGCCAGGCTGGCCGCGCTGGAAAAAAATCCAGACTCCAACACAGAATCCGCTTGACAGCCGCGAGCGCATGCAGGCATAATGCAAATTGAAATTGGTTTTCAATTTCGCCCAAATTGTGAGCGAGATAAAAGCCAGCATCTTATTCGTTCCCTGAGGTGTCAGCAGTGCAAAACGGTCAGACCGCCGCGATTCAAACTCTCACTTCCCCTTGCGATGAAGAAAGAGTCGAAGTTTTCATAGAGCAGCACGAAGGCTCTGAGCGCGTTGTGCTGCGTCAATCAACATGGACGGAGGGGCTTGGCTGGTGCGGCCAGAAAACGATTCGCCTCGACAGCGAACAGCTTGACGATTTGCATCGCGCGCTGACGGTCGCGCGCCATCGCATCAACCGGCAGCGCGCCGCGGCGGGTCACGTCCGCGAGGCAGCGCAGGTCATTCAATTGCCGACGCTCGCCTGAGCCGTTCGATAGAAGTTAAAGCCAAAGGCCGACAGCGGAATCTTCCCTGCTGTCGGCCTTTTAGCTTTTCTTCTGCCCGTAGGATTAATCTAACTGACTTGCCTGAGCGTAATCTTCTCCGTCGTGACGTTGGCCTTGCGCTCGGAAGTCAGTTTCTCCAACTCGTCAACATGAAGCTGCTCTTGATAA
>JAWVFT010000077.1:0-38887 GCA_033855775.1 Blastocatellia bacterium
CCGACGCCCCGCTCCGGTTTATGCTGCTCATCAATGAAGCCGAAACGCGCGCTCGCGTCCCCTTCATCGTTCGTCAAGCGCCGCTTTGTCTGCGCCTAAGATTACTTGCCGAACATTACCCAGTCGCCGTGCGACGTGCCCATCAAAAAGAGCAGCGGCAGCGACAGCCATGCGTTGGTGCGCGAGGCCAGAAAAGCCTTGCGCGCTTCCTCCGGCGCGGGCGCGGTTCCCTCGCCCTTGAAGGCGGCGATGGCGCGCTTCTGCACGCGCCAGATGATGCCCCAGACGTTAAGGAACATGATGATGCCGAGGCCGCCGCCGATGCCTATGGAGATTGATTTATTGCCTAGATACGTGCTGTTGTTGGCCGAGTCGGGCGCGCCGCCCGCGTTGCTCATAATGAAGACGATGGCAGCCGCCATGGCGAGCACGACGATGGCGATAGCGACCGCCAGCACGCGCCCGTCCTTCGTCAACATCGGCACATTGTACATGCCATAGATGACGGCGTAAGTGACTAGCACAATCAGCAGCCAGACGCCCAGACTCGGCCAGGGGCTGATGCCCGCCGTCTTCGCTTCGACCGCCACGATATACATCGCGTAGTACATGAGGCCGACCAGCACCGTCACGACCGCGCCCCAACGAAAGTACCAGAGCGTGCGCGACAGCAGGCTCGGATTGACTTTCTTCTTGGTGTCGGCGTCCATCTCCTTCTGCAAAGGAACGTTGACCAGATTGAAAAAGTAGAGCAGCCCGATCCATGTGATTCCCGCCACGAAGTGGCTCCAGCGCAGCACGGCCCTGACGAACGCCGTCATGTTCCCCGGCCCGTGAACAACCTCCTGCAACATCGCCAGACCCGCCGGGAGATGAGCGTTAAAGTCTATCAACATACGACCTCCGAAATGTTTAGAAGTGTTAGCTTGCGTTTCCGCAGCGGAGAAGCACGGCTCCGGCAGACGGATGGATGTCTCTCAGGCCGACTCCAAGCAGCCATTGGTCACTGCCGACCAAACGGGACGCTTGCAGCCTTCGAGTAATGCTTCGGTTGCCAAAAGTTTACGCGCGCAGATTACACCAGAGCGAAGGGCAAAGCAATAAAGATGGGGTTGGGGGAAAGGGGTTAGGGGTTGGGGAAGACAAAGCATCTTGAGCGATTCTTGCATGAAGCTTGCGCTTGATGAAATAGGCAAAGACCGCATCAGCACGCAGCAAGCTTTTCCCCAACCCCTTTCCCCCAACCCCTGTTTTCCTAATCTACTGGACGCGGGCCTGCGTCCATGCCGCGTGTGCTGACTTGATTGATGACCCTGACTTTGAGGTCGTCGTGGACGCGCACCTGGCAGGAGAGGCGAACGTTTTCGGCGAGGCCAGTCTCCATTGCGAGGCGATTGCGTTCCGGGTCGCCAATCTCTCCGGGGTCGCCCGCCAGCACTTCGACGCGGCAGGTCGTGCATTTCGCGTTGCCGCCGCAGCGGTGCAGAATATCTATCCCGGCGTCTTCGATGGCCAGCACAAGTTTGCGCCCGTCTTCGGCCTCGAAAGCCTTTGTCTCCGTCGCAGTCTCAGCTTCTATTCTCGGCATTAATCTTTGCTCCTGAAATTTGAAGTGAATGGATTGCAGTGAGACTTTGACACGAATCGCAAGCGTGAGGCAAGCCGTCGCCATGGGCAAGAGCAAACGATTTAGAGCTTGAGTTCCATGTAGAGCGTGCCCGCAAACGGATTCGGATAGTAAGGCTCAATCTCTGTGAAGCCCGTCGCGCGATACATGCTAACGGCTTCCGTCATCTGCGCGGGCAGCGTGTCGAGCCGCATCCGCTCGTAGCCAACCTCGCGCGCTTCCTCAATCAGCAACGTCGTCAGCCTGCGCCCGATGTGCTGCCCGCGAAAACCGGGGCGCACGTAGAGCCGCTTCATCTCGCAGATGCCTTCGCCGATTTGCCTCAAAGCGATGCAGCCCGCCAGTCGCTCGTCGCTGAACGCGAGCAACAGGCGTCCTGACGGCGGAGCATAACGGCCCGGCAATTCGTTTAGCTCCTGCTCGAAATTTTGAAAGCACAAATCAATCTGAAGCCATGCGGCATACTCTCGCCATAGCTCGCGGACTTGCGCGAACTGCGTCTCTGATTCGGCCTGCACAAAGCTCAACACGATGCTGCTTCGTCGCTCCGCTTGCTATTTCCCGGCCAGCCGCAAACACGTCGAGCGCGATGCGCGCCGTGCAGTGTCATCCATTTCTCCGTGTGAAGAAAATGGACGCCGCCGCTCGGTCACGCCTCGCGCTCTTCGGAAAGCGTTCAGAGTAATTTTTAAGCCGTGAACGAGGAGCCGCAGCCGCAGCCGCCCGTCGCGTTCGGGTTCGTGAAGGTAAAGCCGGAACCCATCACGCCGGTCACGTAATCAATCTGCACGCCGTTCAAATACTGCGCGCTGAACATGTCAACGAAGAGGCGCACGCCGTGTTCATCCATGATGTGATCGCCCTGGCGCGATTCCTCTTCGATGTTCAGGCTGTACTGAAAACCGGAGCAACCGCCCGGCACGACGCGCACGCGCAGGCCCGCCGTCTCCGGCAAACCTTCTTCGCTCGCCATAAACTTCTTAATCTCAACCGCCGCGCTCTCCGTCACGTTCAACGTCATCGTCGGAGCAATTGTCGCTGTCATTATTTCTTTCTCCTTAAAAATAAGTAATCGGTAGTCGGCTAATCAGCAATCAGTTTTCGTTTACAGCTTTTCACTGACTACTGAAAACCGATGACCGGCTACTCTTAACGAGCTTTGCCTAAAACAACAAGCTCTGGTTTCATCGCTTCTATCGAAACTTGCCGGGCCACTTCTTCCGCGACCCTGCGAAAAGCTAAAGCCTGCGGCGAGTCCGGCTGGCCGACCACGACCGGCACGCCTCTGTCGCCGCCATCGCGCACGTCCATGCCCAGAGGCACGGAACCGAGGAACGGAACATTGTACTGCGCGGCCAGACGCTCTCCGCCGCCCGCCCCGAAAATATCATAACGCGCGCCCGTGTCCGGCGCGACGAAGTAGCTCATGTTCTCGACCACGCCGAGCACAGGCACGGCCACCGTCTCAAACATCCGCAGAGCGCGCCTGACATCCATCACGGCGACTTCCTGCGGCGTCGTCACCAGCACCGCGCCCTGCACGGGGACAAGCTGCGCTAAGCTGAGTTGCACATCGCCCGTTCCCGGCGGCATGTCAACAATCAAGTAGTCAAGCTCGCCCCATAAAACGTCCGACAAAAACTGCTTCACCAATCCGTGCAGGATTGGCCCGCGCACAATCATCGGCTTGTCGCCGGGCTGCAAAATCGCCATCGACATCAAGCGCACGCCGTAAGCTTCAATCGGCACGAGCTTGTTGCCTTCAATTTCCGGTCGGGCGTTGTTTGCGCCGAGCATCAAAGGCACGTTCGGCCCGTAAACGTCCGCGTCCATCAAGCCGACGCGCGCTCCGTCGAGAGCCAGCGCGACCGCTACGTTGACCGCCACGGTTGACTTGCCGACGCCGCCCTTGCCCGAAGAGACGGCGATGATATTGCGCACGCCTTCGACGCTGACTTTCTCGCCGAGGCCGCGCCCCTTCGGGACTTCGGCGTCCATCTTGACCTGCACCGCAGAGACGCCGGGAAGCGCGCCCACGAGCCTGTGAGCTTCCGTCTCCATCTGTTCCTTGACGGGGCAGGCGGGCGTCGTCAGGACGATGCGAAACGACACGTTGCCGCCGTCAATCGTCAAATCTTTGATAAAGCCGAGCGTTACTATGTCCTTGCGCAAATCCGGGTCTTGAATCTGTCGCAAGGCGTCCAGCACGCTCTGTTCGGTTACTTGGGGCATACGTCTCTAATCAATCGTCGGCGTCGAAAATGGCTCTTTGCCGTTTGTTTTGATGCGGTCAAGCTGTTTCTGATTGCCTGCTGACAGCCATTCGCTACCGGCTCGCGCAAGCGAAAGTGATTATGCCGCAGTCGTCTTAATTTGTCGAACTGATTAAATGAGCAGGCGAGCTAACTGAAAGCCTGATCGAGCCGCAGTTTTGACAAAACGGTGAAGCGGCGGCTACGCTTCGCGGCAAGCTTTCGCGCGCCACGAGCCAATCCGTCAAGATGAACTTTTATCCACGCGCCGTCAGAGAATATTTCCTGCGCCCGCTCAACGTCGGCGAGGCGCAGAGCGCGAGCGCCGTCGGCGACACGGGCTCGCTCGTCTGCGGCGCGGCCCTGCGTCTCTCCCTGCAAATCGACGCGGACGCCAGAACCATCACGGACGCCAAATTCAGAGCGGCGGGCTGCGGCTATCTCATCGCGGCGGCCTGCGTCCTGACCGAACGCCTCAAGGGCAGCAAAGTCTCAGAAGCCGCCAGCCTCGTCGAAAGCGACGCTTTCTCAAACGCCGTCATCGAACAACTCGTTGACGTGCCGCCGGACAGACGACACTGCATCGCCCTCTGCCACGACACGCTCGCCGCCGCTCTGGACAACTATCACGAGACGGCCCGCGAAGAATGGACAGGCGAGGAAGCTTTAATCTGCACATGCTTCGGCGTCTCCGAAAAGTCAATCGAGCGCGTCATCGGCGAGCGCTCTTTGCGCACCATCGCGGAGGTCACGCGGGCTTGCAACGCTGGCGGCGGCTGTCATTCGTGTCATCCCTTAATCGAAGATATACTGGAAGACTACTGGCGCACGAAGGCTGCCAACGGTTCCGGCTGAGAGCGAGCAGGCGAGAGCTAAGGCGGCAACGGATGTCAACAGAAATGATTTATCTAGACAACAACGCGACGACGCGCGTCGCCCCGGAAGTGTTCGAGGCGATGCGGCCATACCTCACGGAACTTTACGGCAATCCGTCTTCGGCGCACACGTTCGGCAGGCGCATGCGCGCGAGCGTCGAGCGAGCGCGCGAGCAAGTGGCGGAACTCGTCGGGGCGCGTGAAGCGAGCGAAATCGTCTTCACCTCTTGCGGCTCGGAGGCAGACAACTGGGCCATTCGCGGAACGCTGGAAGCGCGGCCTGATAAACGCCACATAGTCACGACGAGAGTCGAGCACGAAGCGGTCAGGAATTTATGCGAGCGGCTTGAACGAAGCGGCTACGAAGTGACCTGGCTTGAGGTTGACGGGCAGGGCAATCTTAATCTGGAAGAGTTGCGCGCCGCGCTCAAGCCTGAGACGTGCATCGTCTCCGTCATGCTCGCCAACAACGAGACGGGCGTGCTCTTTCCCGTCGCAGAGATTGGCCGCATCGTGCGCGCTCACAGCGAAGCTCTCTTTCACGTTGACGGCGTGCAGGCGGTCGGCAAGATTCCGATTAACCTGCGCGAAACGGAAGTTGACCTCTTCGCGCTCGCGGGCCACAAATTTCATGCGCCTAAAGGCGTCGGCGCGTTGTACGTCCGCGAGCGTGTGCGACTCGCGCCGTTTCTCATCGGCGGCGGGCAAGAGCGCGGGCGGCGCGCAGGAACGGAAGCCGTGCCTTACATCGTCGCGCTCGGCGCGGCTTGCGAGTTGGCTCAGAACTTCGACGGCCATGAGACAATCCGCCGCCTGCGCGACCGCCTCGAAGACACGATTCTCAGCCGCATTCCCCACACGCGCCTCAACGGAACAACTGAGCGCGACCATAGATTGCCCAACACGGCCAACATCTCTTTCGAGCACATCGAAGGCGAGAGCATTCTCGCGCATCTTGACGAGGCGAACATCTGCGTCTCGACCGGCTCAGCCTGCAACGCCGAGTCGCACGTCGCCTCCGCCGTCCTGCGCGCGATGAACGTGCCTTACACGGCGGCTCAGGGCTCCATCAGATTCTCGCTCGGACGCTACAACACAGAGCGCGACATCGAAGAGACGCTCGCCATCTTGCCTTCCATCATCGAGCGTCTGGCGCAGATGTCGCCCTACGACGAACTCAAAGCAAACAGAGGTTGAGGCTGTAGCCGGCAGCGACGAACACGTCATGACGATGCGCATCACATACCCGGACGGCTCAAGCGAAATCATTCCCGAAGCCGTCAGAGTTGACGGACAAAACTTTCATGAAGGCATGCACGATTTTTACGATGCGCGCGGCTCGCTGTTGAGACAGATAAGCATGCACAGCGGAATCAAGTGGGAGATTATTGACGAAGCGGAAAACGATATTGACGAGCTTCACGATACCGACAAGCGTTAAAGATTGCTTCGACCGCCTGCTTAAAAACCGCTGCGCCCGCCTGCAAAATCGCTTCCTTCGTCTACGCTTTCCCGCCCCCCATTTCTTCTCTCAGTTCTTCATCGCTTGAGGTTGGCTCTCGCCTTCGTCTTTCTCGCGCTTGTGGTACAATTCCGTTTCGGTTCGTGACTGAAGATTTTCCCGCCGGGGATGGAGCACACATTCATGTCAGCCGATCAAGCCGCTCAAGAGAAAGATTCGCCGCAGACGCCTGCGGACAAGACAGACAAACCACGCGGAGCGCGCCGCGACAGCATCACCCTGCTCGAAACGGACGACTACGTTTGCATCGAGCCTTCGACGCCTTTGGCCGACGCCATCGAGCGCATGAAGGATGACGAAGGCGGCTGCGCCATTGTCTGCGAAGGCAACCGCGTCGTCGGCGTCTTCACCGAGCGCGATTTGCTGACGAAAGTCATCGGCGAAGACGTTGACCCCAACACGCCTGTGCGCGAGTTGATGTCGCCCATCGTCGCCACGTTGACGGGCGAAGCCACCATCGGCGACGCCGTTCGCGTCATGAACGAAAAGAGCTACAGGAATATCCCGCTCGTCAAGGAAGGCGAACTCGTCGGCTCCGTCTCCGTCTTCGACGTGATTACTTATCTGGCCGAAAGCTATCCCAAAGAGACGATGAACTTGCCGCCCGTCCCGGCACAAGTGATGGACACGCCGGAAGGCGGATAACTATATATTGTGGGTTTCAGATTTTAGATATTGGATTAACGAGCAATGGAAATTGAATCCTCAGCTTCTAAATCTCTGCGTCCGAATCATCAATCTCAAATCCGGCATCCCGAAATCCAAGATAGAGAGAAATTAAATGAGCGCCATAATCGAACCCCCTGACAGTCAGGTCGAAAAGAATCTGGAAGAGTTGGAGGCCGTCACGATTCGCTTCGCCGGAGATTCCGGCGACGGCATGCAGTTGACGGGCACGCAGTTTACGAACACCTCCGCGGTCATGGGCAACGACATCTCGACGCTGCCCGACTTCCCCGCGGAGATTCGCGCGCCCGCGGGCAGTTTGCCCGGCGTCTCCGGCTTTCAGTTAAACTTTTCCAGCCAGGACATACGCACGCCCGGCGACCAACCGAACGTGCTCGTGGCGATGAACCCCGCGGCCTTGAAAGTCAACTTGCCTGACCTCGAAGAAGGCGGCACGTTGATTATCAACACGGACGAGTTTACGCCCGCCAACTTAGAGCACGCGGCCTACAAATCGAACCCGCTCGAAGACGATTCGCTGAAGGGCTACCGCGTCCACCGCCTGCCGATTACGACGCTCAACCTGAACGCCCTCAAGGGACAGGTGCAACTGTCGCGCAAGGAGATGGATCGCTGCAAAAACTTCTTCGCCCTCGGCGTTCTCTACTGGCTCTACGACCGGCCGATGGAGCCGACCGTCGAATGGATTAGAAGCAAGTTCGGCAAGAACGTCGAGGTGATGAAGGCCAACGAAATCGTGCTCAAGACCGGCTACAACTTCGCCGACACGACCGAGGTTTTCACCACGCACTTCACCGTCAGGAAGGCGCAGATTGCTCCCGGCAGGTATCGCAAGATTACCGGCAACGAAGCGACCGCCATCGGCTTTGTCGCCGCCGCAGAGATTGCTGGCCGCCCGCTCTTCTACGGCTCGTATCCAATCACGCCCGCCTCCGACATCCTGCACGAGTTGGCGCGTCATAAAAATTTCGGCGTCAAAACTTTTCAGGCCGAAGACGAAATCGCCGCCGTCTGCGCGGCCATCGGGGCGAGCTTCACGGGCCACATCGGATTGACTGGCACATCAGGCCCCGGCGTCGCGCTCAAGCAGGAAGCCATCGGTCTGGCGGTGATGACGGAACTCCCGCTCATCATCATCAACGTGCAGCGCGGCGGCCCTTCGACAGGGCTGCCGACGAAGACGGAGCAGGCCGACTTGTTCCAGGCCGTCTGGGGACGCAACGGCGAGTGTCCGGCGATTGTCATCGCGCCCGCGACGCCCGCCGATTGCTTCGACATGGCGATTGAAGCCGTGCGCCTCGCCTTCAAATACATGTCGCCCGTCTTTTATCTCTCGGACGGTTATCTGGCCAACGGGGCTGAGCCGTGGGCCTTGCCGGAGATAGACAAGCTGCCGGAAATCAACATCAAGTTTGCCACCGACCCGGAAAACTTCATGCCCTACGCGCGCGACGAAGAGACGCTGGCGCGGCCCCTTGCGATTCCCGGCACGCCCGGACTCGAACATCGCGTCGGCGGCATCGAAAAGCAACACCTGACCGGCAACGTCAACTACGACCCCGAAAACCATCACTTCATGGTCAAGCTCAGGCAGGAAAAAATTGACCGCGCCGCCAACGACATTCCGCTCCTCGAAATCTTCGGCGAACGCAAGGGCAAAGTCTTAGTGCTCGGTTGGGGTTCGACCTACGGCTCAATCACGTCAGCCGTCGAGAAGTTGCAGCGTGAAGGCAAGCCTGTGTCGAGCGCGCACCTGCGCTATCTCAACCCGTTCCCGAAGAATCTGGGCGAAGTTCTCGCTGGCTTTGAGACGGTCATCATCCCTGAGATGAATCTAGGCCAACTCTGCACGATGATTCGCGCGAAATTTCTGGTGGACGCCGTGGCCTTCTCGAAGGTCAAGGGCCGCCCGTTCCAGATTCGTGAAATCATCCAGAAGGTCGAAGAGTATTTGTGAGCGTCGCGCTGCGGCGCGCGTTGATTAAAGTCATCGAGAGATTGAGGAAGAAACATGAGCACGAACGGCAACGGAACAAACGGGCAGGACAAATTTAAAGACAACGCGGAAGCGGCCATTTCGTCGGAACCTTACGCGGGCTCGACCGCCGCGCGCGAAGTGGCCCCGCCGCCCGCCAAGTTGGGCAAGGCGGATTTCGTCTCCGGGCAGGAGGTGCGCTGGTGTCCGGGCTGCGGCGACTACGCGATTTTGAACAACGTGCAGAAGGTGATGCCCGAACTCGGCATCCCGCGCGAGAAGATTGTCTTCGTCTCCGGCATCGGCTGCTCGTCGCGCTTTCCCTACTACATGAACACCTACGGCTTCCACTCGATTCACGGGCGCGCTCCGGCGGTTGCGACCGGCGTCAAGTCCGCCAATCCTGAGTTGAGCGTCTGGGTGATTACGGGCGACGGCGACGCGCTCTCCATCGGCGGCAATCATTTCATGCACGCCATTCGTCGCAATCTGGACATCAATTACATCCTCTTCAACAATCGCATCTACGGCTTGACGAAAGGGCAGTACAGCCCGACTTCCGAGTTCGGCAAGAAAACGAAGTCAACGCCGATGGGCGTCATAGACTATCCGCTCAACCCTTTGTCGGTGGCGATTGCCAGCGAGGCCACGTTCGTCGCGCGCTCGATTGACATTGACGTGAAGCACCTCGGCGCGATGGTCGAAGCGGCGGCCAAGCACAAGGGCATCTCGTTTCTCGAAGTCTATCAAAACTGCAATATCTTCAACGACAAGGCGTTTGAATATTTCACAGAGCGCAGCGTGCGCTCCGACCGCGTGCTCTATCTTGAACATGGCAAGCCGATGATTTTCGGCAAGGAGCGCAACCTCGGCGTCCGCATGAACGGCGCGCACCCGGAGATTGTCACCATCGGCGAAAACGGCATCACCGAAGACGACATTCTCGTCCACGACATTTATCTCAAAGACCCTTCGGTCGCCTTCATGCTCGCGCGCATGGAGCAGCCCGATTTCCCGCAGCCCGTCGGCATCTTCCGCGCCGTCGAGCGCGCCACCTACGAAGACTTGATGGCCGCGCAAATCACAGCCGCTCAAGCCAAGCAGGGACACGGCCAACTGGAAAAGCTCATCTACGGCGGAGACATGTGGACGGTCGAATAAGTCCAAAGTTAAAAGTCCAAAGTCAGAAGCGTTGTCATGACATTGGACTTTCGACATCGGACTTTGGACTTTAGACCTCAGACTTGAGTGAGGAGCGAAGCGACGAATGATTTGCCCGTCATGTGGTTTCGATAATATAGAGGGAACTGACCGCTGCGAGAATTGCATGAAGTCGCTGCGCGATTTGGACGTGCCGCGCGGGGACGCGACTGCGGGGCTGGCGCGCTCCGTGATGGCAGACAATCTGGGACAGTTGGAACAGGAAGAGATTTTGACGGCGCGGCCGGACGAGTCGGCCCTCGCGGTGGCGCGACGAATGAAGGAAGCGCAGACGGCGTGCGCGCTTGTGTTGGACGCGGGCAAGCTCGTTGGCATCTTCACGGAGCATGACGTGCTCTGCAAGATGACGGGCGCGAAAGCGGGCGCCGCTGAGCGTCCCGTCAGTGAAGTGATGAGCGCCAATCCCGAAACTTTACAAGAGACGGATTCGGTCGCCGCCGCCCTCAACAAGATGGCGATGGGCCGCTATCGCCATGTGCCGATTGAAAAGACAGGCGGCGGCTATAGCATCACTTCCATCAAACACGTGTTGAAGTATATCGCGCAGGAAGATTGGTAGAGCGTCCGCGAGCGCGGCGCAGCAGCGCAGGAAAAGTTGAAGCAGAAACTGCCCCATAGTTGGCCGCTCAGCGGCAGCCGACTATGGGGCAGCGGATTATGACGGAAGATTAACTAAGCTTAGCTCTTGCCGATGGGCGACACGGCGTCGCTGCTCGGATTGCCGGTGATGTAGTTGTCGGAGTACGACTCGACCGTCCCACCTGAAGCGGTGTCCACGCCCTTCGTAATATTGTTTGAGACTGTGCTCTGGCCCGCGCGGATGACGCCGCCGAGTTCTGTCTTCAAGCCGTTGCCGTTGTGCGTCGCCGTGCAGGATTGCAGGTTCAAGACGGCGCTCCCGCCCGTGGCATGAAAGCCAGCCGTGCCGCAGCCCGAAGCCGTGCTGTTCTTAATCGTCAACTGAGCATTCGCTATGGCCTTGAAGCCGCTGGTGCAGCCGAAGACTTTCGTGTTGTCAATCTCCCCGCGGAGCAGGCCGGAACTGGTTTGCGCGATGATGCCGCCGGAGACACAGTTAATCATGCTTGAGTTCGTCACCGAGAGAAAGCCGCTCGCAGACTTGTTGACGTTCAAGCCGGTGTTGGTGAAATTATAAATCCTGACCTTATCAAGAATCAGCGCGTTGCCTGCGACCCAGCTAATGCCGGTCGCGCCGTTGCCTGCTCCGTTGATGTCCAGATTCTTCAGATAAACTGTGTCGGAGGCTCCGGCGTTGACGGTGATGCCCGTTCCGCTGAGGCCGACGAGAACGCTTGAGAGCGAGCCTTCGCCGTTGATGGTCAGAGACTTGGTGATGGTGACGGAGCCGTAACCGTGCGGGTCGAGCACGGAGATTTCGCCGCCCACGGCGGTCTTCGAGATGGCCCCGGCGAAGGTCTGGCATGGCGCGGTGCGGCTGCACGGGTTGGAGTCCATGCCGACGCCTGAAACCCAGGTGCGCGTCGCTTGCGCGTTTGAGACTGCTGATGCAGCCAACACTAAAAGACAGACAGCGAAGACGTGAACGGTGTATGTAAGCTTTTTCATGGCGATGATTCTCCTCAGAGTAAGAGCGTCGGCCCCTATGCGCGGACGCGGTTTGGAATGAAGTAGAAGAGGCAGCGCGTAGGGACGCTTGTTGATTCCGCGCGAGTCATAGCGATTGCTGCCGGGCCCTGGGGCGTCTGTTTTTGCGAGCGCGCTATTCATCGTCTGGAACAACCTCTTTTCAAGTTTAAGAAAAATCGTGCGTATCAAAATTTAGAAGCCGCGCCTTCACAGGCGGACGGGCGAGACGGCTCCGGCATGACGGGTCGGAAACTTTCTCGAACAACTTTTGGGTCGCGCGCTCTGGCCGCGAAGCAAGGCGCGCAAACCGAGAATGAGCTTGCGAATTGAGTGGCGAAAGAATTTGCGAATTGACTGACCAGGACGCGGCGCGGCGGCGCGTTGACGTTTGGCCTCCTGCTGTTCGGCCTGCCTGACCATTGCGCGAAGCGCGAAGTATTCCTCGTCGCTGATGGCGGCGAAGAGGTCTTCGTCCTGATTCTGGATGGTGCGTTCAGTGGTGCAGATGGCGAACACGGTCGCGCCCGTCGGCACAGCTTTACGTCTCTCCGTCAGGTAAAAATCCAACTGGCGCGGGCTGCACATGGCGTACACAATCTTCATGATTCCTAGTCCTTCAAAAGCTCCGTCAAAATTTTCCGGTGAACTCTTTTTCACCGCGCCGGTTTTTCTCGTCCGGCCTGATACGCAAGGTTATACGCGGAGACGCGGTGGCCTGACACCACCTACACAGGTAGCAATGTCGAGCGGTCAGAAATTAAATATTCGGCAGCCGTTTTTGAGCCTTGAGCAGCCGCCTCAGAGCTTCGATTTCATTAACGACGGACGGCCAGCGATGAGAGATTCATCGTTGGCCGTTCGGTCGGAATTGATAATGGATGACGAATGAGGGGCGGCTTATTTTATCAGCCGGTAGCGCAGGGCTTTGGCGACGGCCTCGGACTTGGAGTGGACTTGCAGTTTCTCGTAGATGTGGCGCATGTGAAAAGAGACTGTGTTGACGCTGACTTTCAACTCAAGGGCCGCCGTTTTGTAGTTGTGGCCTTCGACGAGCAACTTCAAGAGCCTCGTTTCGTGCGGCGTCAGTTGATAGTCTGCGCGTTCGGGCGGGCGAAAGTCGCGGAAGAGACTGATGACACGGCGGGCCACCTCCGGCGACATCGGAGCTCCGCCCGTTGCCGCTTCTCTGAGGCTTTCAATCAAGCGCACGGGCGGCGTTTTCTTCAGCAAATAGCCGCACGCCCCGGCGCACAAGGCGTCGAAGATGCGGTCGTCGTCGTCGTAAACCGAGAGCATCAAGACCAGCAGTTGCGGGTAGCGTTCCTTGAGAATGCGGATGCCTTCGATGCCGTCCATGCCGGGCAAGCCGATGTCGGACAAGACGAGGTGCGGCAGATTGTGGCCGATGCGGTCGAGGGCTTCTTCCATCGAACGATAGCTGCCCGTGCAACTGTAGCCCGGCGTGCCGCCAATCAACATGCTGAGGCCCTCGCGTATCTCGCGGCGGTCTTCGATGATGGCGACCTTGAGCGTGTCCGGCAGTGGCGTCAGTTCCATCTTGTTTATGCTCTGTAAATTCTGTTCCAAAATTCGTCCTCTTTTATCCGTTGTGATGGCGGCGAGGACTGTAGATTACACCTTCAACGCCTGCGCGCCACTACCTGTTTAGGTAGGAGCTTTTTCAGGAGCGGAAGAGGGCGGCGACCGCCGAGCGGAACTTTCAGCGTGACGGTCGTGCCTGCGCCCGGAGCGGACTTCACTTCGTATGTCCCGCCGAGAGCTTCCGCGCGCCTTCTTAAGCCAAGCAATCCGTGGCCGCCCATGCCGCTGTGGTCGCCGTTCATCTTTCGTTCAACGTCAAAGCCTTGGCCGTCGTCGCTGATGATGACAAGCAAGCCGTCCTTTTCGATTTGAAAGAGCAGGTCGGCCTGGGCGCAGCGCGAGTGCTTCGCCAGATTGTTGACGCTCTCTTTGTATATCAAATAAATCTCGCGGCGGAGGTCTGCGCCGAGGCGTATGTTCTTTTCGTCGCCGCCGGGCGCGCGAAAACGAAACTCTATGTCGCGCGCTGTGAGGAGGTCGCTGGCGAAGCGTCGCATGCGTTGCGAGAGGTCGCTCAAGTGGTCTTTGCGCGGGTTGATGGCCCACACGATGTCGCTCATCGAGTCAACGAGTTCGCGCGAAGTCCCGGCAATCATTTGCAGCGGCTCGGAGACGTTCGAGCCGTTCTTCTTGATGCGCTGGTTGACGACTTCGCTCAGGATAGCAATCTGCGTGAGGCTCGCGCCGATGTCGTCGTGCAAGTCCGTGGCGATGCGGATGCGGACGCGTTCGAGTTCGATGGCGCGTTCCATGCGATAGCGAAAGAGGGCGTAGACAACCGCGCCCGCGACGAGCGCGAAGAGAGCCAGAAACCACCAGCGCTGCCAGACGGGACGAAGAATCCTGAAGCTGACGCTGGCGGGAACGGGCGTCGCCGCGCCGTCCGAACCGATGGCCCGCACGAGAAAGCGATACGTCCCCGGCGCGAGATTGGCGTTGACGGTGCGCTGGTCTGTCGGCGCGCTCCACTCGCGGTCAATGCCTTCGAGCAGGTATTGATAACGAAGATTCGCGCCCGCCGAAAAACTGAGGCCGAAGAAGTCTATCTCAATCTGATTCTGCCCCGCTTCAAGAACGAGGCCGGAGACTTCAGTTGCGCCAAGCTCGGAGACGGGATGCGGCACGCCCGCGATGCGCAGGCCGCTGATGAAGACGGGCGGCGGAGCCGTCTGCCGGTCAGGCTCTGGAACGAGGCGCGAGAGTCCTTCGCGCGTGCCGAACCAGAGCGTGTCGCGGCGGTCGCGGAAGGCCGTCACCACTTCGCTTTTGACGAGGCCGTCGGCGGTGGTGAAATGCTTGATGCGCCCGCTCTGCGGGTCCAGGCGTTCGACGCCGCGCGCCGTCCCGATGTAGACATGGCCGAGCCTGTCTTCAACGAAGCAATGCAGGTTGTCGCTATCGAGTTCTCCGGTCGTGGTGAAAGGCGCGGCGCGCGGCTGCGCGGCCAGAGGGTCTTCAATGCGCCCGGTTCCCTTGCCCGCCGTGGCAATCCAGAGCCGCCCTCTGCGGTCGAAATAGAGTCCCTGGCTCAAGCCTTCGGGCATGCCTTCGTTGACTCCGTAGAGGTCGAAGCGGCCCGCGCGGAAGCGAGTCAGCCCGCCGTTATGCAAGCCAATCCAGAGATGGCCGCCCGCGTCTTCGTTAAAGACGTTGGCCCAGTTGAACGACGGCAGGCCGTCCGGCTCCGCGTAACGATGAAAGGTGGCGGTCGCGCGTTCCCAACGACAGAGCATGACGGGCGGGTTGTAAGAGCTAATCCAGATGTCGCCGTGCGAGTCTTCGAAGAGGCGCGAGATGTTGTTGTCGGCCAGGCCCTCCGCAGTCGTATAGACGGCGACGGGCGAAACTTTCGCCAACTGCTCAAACCGCTCAACATTCGGAAAGCGATACAGCCCTTCGCCCGTGGCGACCCACCATTCGCCGAGGTGGTCGCGGATGATGACCCAACGCCCCGAACTGGAATCAATGATGCGCTGCGGCAAATTCGGGCGCACGAAGGTGAAGCGCTCGCCGTCGAAACGATTAATCGTCCACTTGGCGCTGATGACGTAGAGTTCGCCCGCAGGCGTTTCAAAGACGGAGATGATGTCGGCGTTGCCGAGGCCCTCCGTCTCGCGGTAGGAGAGCAAGCCGCTTCTGGAAATCTTCAACGCGCCGCTCGTCTGCGTGCCGACCCATAGATTGCCGTCGCCGTCTTCGGCCAGCGCGCTGACTCTGCCGCTCAAGCCCTGCGCGGTCGAGTAGGCGCGAAACATCGTGCCGTCGAAAACGGAAAGGCCGCCGCGCGTGCCAATCCAGAAACGACCGTCGGAAGCTTGATGCAGAGCGCGCACGCTGTTATGAGGCAAGCCGTCTTCGGTCGTAAACAGTCGCGCCTCGCCTGCCGCGAGAATCAGGAGCGAACGATTAGACCCGACGCTTGCAACGCTTCCAACGCTTCCAACGCTCGTTTGCTTTCGCTCCGGCGCTCGCCATGAAAACCCGTCGCCCTGTTGAGCCGTGGCGGCGGGCGCAGGCCGCAACACAATCAGCCCGCTCTGATGCCCAAGCCATAAACGCCCCTCGACATCTTCTTTCAAGGCCCACACGATGTCCGTGGCCTGCGCCGGTTGCAGCGTGTAGTTGAGCGTGCGGCCATCCGGCAGGCGGCGCGTCAAGCCCTGAATCGTGCCAATCCACAAACTGCCTTCACGGTCTTCGAGCAACGAAAGGACTTCGAGCACGCGGTCGGAGCGCGCCTGAACGTTCAACTCGACGCGATGAAAAGAGCCTTTGATGTCGCCCGCATCAAGGCGAAACAATCCGCCGCCCGTCCCCGCCCAGATATTTCCGGCGCGGTCTTCATAAACGACGTTGACGAAGTTGGGCGGCGTTTCAGTTCCGAGCGAATAGGTCTTGAACAAAGAGCGAGCGCCGCCGTCATCCTTTGCGGCGTGAGATGGCTCTCCTTCGCCGGCGGCTGAAAGAGCCGACGGGTCGAAGCGACTGACGCCGCCGTTGGTGGCAATCCAGTACATGCCGCTCCGGCTCGCCAGCATGTCGTTGATGCGCGCGACGGGCAAGCCGTCGCGCTCGCCGTAGTTGGTGAAGCGATAGCCGTCAAAGCGGCTCAAGCCTTCGGTCGTGCAGAACCAGAGAAAGCCGCGCGCGTCCTGCACGATGTTGTTGACCTCATCGTGCGCCAGCCCGTCGGCCACCGTGTAACTCTTAATCGGCAGTTGTTGCGCCGACGCGCCCAGAGACAGCGCCAGCAGGAGGCACGCTTTCAATAAGACGCCGGGCAGAATCTTCCTGTCGCTATCTTCAAACACGTCAGATAGGATTTCCTGTCGCGTGAAGGATGATTTAGTCCAAAGTCTAAAGTCAAAAACCCATGTGCTTGACCTTGGGCTTTGGACTTTAGACCTTGGACTTTTTACTTGCTGCTTGTCGCCGTTTGAAAACTCTTTCGCCGCCGCTTTCGCCGAGCGGCTCGTCGGTTGGCATCGCCGCCGGAAGCGAAGGCGTGTTGGAGCGCGGCGTCGCGGCGTCGGCTCCGGCATGCTGCGCGGATTCGTCCGCAAACATTTTATTCGCCTGCTTGCGCCGACCGCGCAGCGCAGGCGTGTCGTCCATCGCCGCGCGGTTCTGGTCAGCGTCCTCGCCGCGTCCCATCTCTTGCCCGCGCGGCTTTGGCGGCGCGCCCGCCTTCTGTTGCGCTTTCTTTCTGCTCATCTTCAAGTCTCCCCTTTTGTCCGTAGCTTCGGTCCGTTCTCTTCACATTTGCGCTTGCGCAAGACTAACGCGAGACGCGCTCCGCTGCGTCTTCCGCCATCTCACGAATCGCGTCGGTTGACTCGTCCCGCTTCGATTGCTTCGTGCGCCCCAAAGCCCACTTGAGCGCGGGCGGCGTGCTGAGCGTCGTCAGGATGACCATGATAACGATGACGCCGAACGTGCCTGCGCCGATGACAGGCTCGCTCACGCCCGCGGTGTTCGGCAGAAAGAGCGTCGCGCCGATGCCCGCGAAAATCAAGCCGACTTCGCCGCGCGGAATCATTCCTAAGCCGACGGCCAGACGATTCAGCCCGCGCTCTGCGACCGCCAGCGAGCAGACTTGCTTGCCGGCGATGGCCGCCAGCGTCAGCGCCAGAGCGAACGCGAGCAGGTCTAAACGCGCGAAGGCGCTGAGGTCAACCTTGATGCCCATCAACACGAAAAAGATTGGGACGAGAATCGTGCTGACCGGCGTGATGAGTTGTTGCAGGTCTTGCTTGCCGCTCTCTTGAAACGTCTCGAAGTGAACTTCGTCCAGAGCCAGCCCGGCGGCAAAGGCTCCGACAATCGGCGCGAGTTCGACCAGAGCAGCCGCCCACGCCGTCGCAAAGCAGAAAGCGAACGAGAGGGCCAACAGCACGCCGCGACTCTCAAAGCGTCCCGCCCCGTGAAAGATGCGCGGCGCAACGAAGCGCCCGAAGAGGAGCGCGCCGACGAGGAACGCGAGGGCCTTAAAGGCGATGAGTGAAACGTCCGCCAGAGAAAGCGCGGCTCCCGTCGCGGCAGCCCTGATGGCGCCCGCGACCACAGCCAGAATCAGGAGGCCCAACACGTCGTCAATCACCGCCGCGCCGAGGATGATGCGCGACTCGCGCGACTGCAAGCGGCCCATATCTTTCAGGACGCGCGCCGTGATGCCGACGCTCGTCGCGCAGAGCGTCGCGCCGATGAAGAGATGCGCCAGCCGCGTCTCGTGCGGAATGAAATAGGCGGCGACGCCCCAACCCAAAAAGAAGGGCGCGATAACGCCCGCGATGGCGACAAAGAGCGAAGACCAGCCGACCTCCAACATCTCGGAGATATTCGATTCCAGGCCGACCTCGAACAACAAAATGATGACGCCAATCTCGGCCAGCGCGGCGATGACTACATCGGCTTTCAAAAAATCGAGCGCGTGAAAGCCGAGCAGGGCGAGGTTGCCAATCAGGATGCCCGACACGAGTTCGCCGAGCACAGCCGGTTGGCCCGCTCTTTCAAACAACTCGCCGCCGAGCTTTGCCACGACCAGAATCAAAGCGACTCCGGCCAGGGCCAGCGGGTCAAGCCCGTGCGCGACAGCAGAGCCGCCGCCCTCGCTCGCCTGCGCGCCTGTAGCCGCCAGGGCCAAACGATTCGCGCCCCACACCGCGCCGCTGGCAGCGAGGCAAACGAGCAGGCTTCTTCTCGTTAATCTTCTTCGTCTCACGGTCTGGACATCTTAGCATAAGGACGAGAGCCGAACGCGGCGACGAGGAAAGAGACGAGCGCGGCAGCGATGAAGGATGAAAGACCGGCTATCAAAGAGCTAGTCATTCATCTTTCATCATTGCCACGCTCGCCTCTTTCATCGGCGTCGCGTTCGGCTTTTAACTGGACGGTCGCTTTCCGGGCTTCGCGTTAGAACTGAAGCTTGAGCGAAAGCTGAAGCGTTCGCGGCCCGCCGACTTCGTAGAAGGAACTGAAGCTGCGCCCCGCGCCGCCCCAGAGGCTACGGCCCAAGAGCGAAGCGGACTTTCCGAAAGTCGCGTTGGGCAGAAACGCTCCGGCGGCGGACAAGCGGCTGCCGAGGCTCGTGTCGGTTCCCAAAGGGTCTTCAAAGTTTGGATGATTGAAGAGATTGAAGGCAGCGATTTTGAGTTGCAGGCTGACGCTCTCTGTGAAGTGGAACTGGCGATGGAGAGCAAGGTCAAACTGGTAGAGCGGAAAGCCGCGCAGGCTGTTGCGCCCGAGCGTGCCTTGCCGCTCGCTTGCCGGAAGAGCGAAGGCCGCCGGGTTCAAGCGGCGCCCGCCGCCTTCCGCTGCGTCGTTCAAATAAACCGGAACGCCCGCGACCGAATCGGGCCGCCGGTAAGCGAACCCGTAAGCGGTCGGCACGCTGTAGACGACGTTGACGGGGCGGCCCGTGCGCGCGTTGAAGGCCGTGTCAATCGCCCAGTTGCGCAGCAGGGCGTAGCTCCAACGATTGAGATGCGGCGACGGCAGTTCATACATCAGCATCGCGTTCAGTAAGTGGCGCACGTCAAAGTCTGAGACGGCGCGTTCCTGCCGCGCGTCGCTGCTGCGAAGCAAGGTTCGAGCCGGCGAATCCTGCGAAGCGTTGTCGATTGACTTGGCCCAGGTGTAGGAAGCCATCGCTTGCAGTCCGCCCGACAGGCGGCGATTGAATTGCAACTGCATCGCTTGATAGCTGGACTCCGCGCCGTTGGTCGTCAGGCGCAGGAACGGGAAGTCGGGGTTGGCGTCGAGCAGCGTTTGCGCGAGCAGGAGCCTGCGCCCGGTGGAGCCGACGTAGGAAGCGGATAGGAGTTGGTCGGAGCCGAGCGACTGTTCAAGGTTAAAGGCCCATTGCAAAGTGTAAGGAAGTTTGAGGTGAGGATTGAAGGCGACGAAGGGAACGCTCGCGGGTAATTGAGGATTGAGCGTCGAAGGCGGGTTGAGCGTGGACGGGAAAGGAATATCGAAGCGCGTTTGACCGACGAGCAGCGGAAACGAATCACTGAAGGCGAGGCCCGCTTCCGCGCTTGAGGAATCGTAGAGCGCGTTGAAGCTGGCGCGAGCCACCGTCTCGCGTCCACTGGACTGCGTGAGTTGATAAGCGACGCCGACGCGCGGCGCGAAGTTTCCATAAGTGGTTTGCCAGAGCCTTGAGCCGCTCGGCGCGAAGGTCAGGCGCGATAAGTCGGAGGCGTCCGTGATGGCTAACGGCGCTTGCCCGTCAGCCGTGGACGGCGGCGGGTTAATCTCCCAACGCAAGCCGTAGGTGAGCGTCAGGCGCGTCGTCAAGCGCCATTCGTCCTGCCCGTAAAAAGAGAGATTGGTGAAGACCGGACGTTGCGGGCCGACGCGCGCGAAGAGATTGAGGCGCGAGGCCGTGCCGTTAATCGCCGCAGCGACGCGGTTGAAGAGCACGCTCTGCTCGAACGGCTCGACGCCGATGACGGGCGCGAGCCTGCGATAGTCGAGTCCGAGCTTCAGCGTGTGTTTGCCCGCAACCTTGCTGACGGAGCCGACGAGATTGAATTGTCGCTGCGCGTTATCAACGTCGCCGTCGTCGGCCAGCGCGGCGTTGCGGCCATTGAGGTCGAACGTCGAGAAAGCGTTTTGGCCCGCGTTGAAGTTTGAAAAGAGCGCGGCGTTGGCAGGCACGCTCGCTCCGCCGAAAGCGTCCAACTGAAGGATGCTGCGCGCGTTCAAGCGACTGTAGTTGCCGCGCAACTCGGCCACGACGGTCGGCGAAAAAGCGTAGGTTGCGGCGGCGGTTAAAGTCTGCGTCTTGCTCCTGACGTTGTTCAAAGTGTTCAGGGAGAACAGTCCCGCGCCGCGCTCCTGCGCGCTGGAAGATGCGTAGTTGTAGCGACCGAACAAGGTGAGTTTGGAAGTTAAATTCCAATCGGCGCGCAAGCTGGCGGCATCGTGTCGCGCAGGGTTCGCGTAGCTCGCGGCAAACTCCGCGAAGCCGTCCGGGCGCGCTGCCCCGTTGGGCAACGGGTAGGCGTCGAGGAAAGGTTGCAGACTCGTTGGAGCGAGACGACGCGACGCGATGGAAGGCGCGTCCGTCAAGCCGACGAGCGGTTGCCGCAGGCGCAAGCCTTCATAGGAAGCGAAGAAGAAAGCTTTGTCCCGCTTGAGCGGGCCGCCGAGTGTGCCGCCGAAATTGTTCATGCGACGCGGAGGCTGTTTGAGTCCACGGCTGTTGGCAAACCAATCGCTGGCGTCGAGCGCGTCGTTGCCGAAAAACTCGTAGAGCGAGCCGCTAAAATTGTTCGTGCCGCTGCGCGTGACGAAGGAGAATTGCCCTCCTGTCGAACGACCATACTCGGCTTGAAAGCTATGCGTGCCGATGGTGACTTCGCTCAACGCATCCACCGAAACGAGATTACTTGTTCCGCCGGAAGCGGTCAGGCCGAGCGTCGTTCCCGTCGCCGTCGGGCCGGGATTTTGTCCGGGCGCGATGCCGACGTTGGCGCTCACGCCGTCAATGAAATAAGAATTGGAAGTCGGGCGTTGGCCGTTGACGGAAACCTGATCTTGCAGGGCCTGGCCGAGTTGGTTGGCCCCGGTCGAAACGGTTCCCGGCGGCAGCAACGTCAGAGACTTGACGCTCCGCCCGTAAAGCGGCAGGCTCTCGATTCCATGCACCACGACGGTTGTCGCATAGGAAGCGCTTAGCATCCCGTTGCTGCCCGACGCCTGAACGGTCACGTATTCGTTGAGGCCGCCCGGATTGATGGCCTCAGCCGAGACATTGACCATGGAGGCGGCTCCCGTCGGAACCGCCGCGACAGGGACATCAACGCGGCGCGGTTCCTGGCCGTCGTTCAAAACCTCTTCGCCGACCGCGACGAAGGAAGTGAACTGCGTCATCAAGCGAAAGTCTAAGCCGAGTTGCGTAATCTCTTCGCGCAACTCTTTGCTCATGTTGCCCGCCTGCGCTCCGGCCATGTCATGCCCCATCAAATCGTCAATCCGCTGTCTGGCCCAGAGCGTCGCCAACACGTCATGCTGCGGTTGCTGCTCCGGCAACTCGACGAGAATCTCGCGCACGAAATCGCGGCCGGACATCTTCCCCTGCAAACGAATCACGCCCTTGCCCCCGCCCTTGAAGCGGCCCGTCAACATCACGGGCTTTGCGCTGAACAAATCCGGCAGGCGTCGCGGGTAGACGTCAGCGACGGGCAAGCCCGACCAGTCAATCGAGAGATTCGTCAAGAGCGGATTGCGCACGCGCTCATGAAAACGTTGCGCGACCCGTTTGACATCCGCGTCCGCCTCCGTCACGTATTCAACTTCGCCGAGGCCGTACTCGGCCATCTTGTCGAGCAGGAAACGATTGGGCGAAGCGCCGAAGCCCATCGCAAAGACGCGCGCGTTCGAGTGTTTCTGAATCTCGGCGATAATCTCCATGTCGTTGCCGACGTAGCCGTCGGTCATAAAGCAGACGATGCGGACGTGGCCCTGCGCATCGGTCGTATCAAGCGCGGCGCGCACGGCTTTCATCATCTCCGTGCCGCCGCCGCTGCGACTGCCGGACAGAAACGTTTTCGCCTTGCGTAGATTCTCAGGCGTCGCGGGAACAGGCTTCTCGAAGAGCAGGTGCTCGTCGCCGGAAAAAGTGATGAGGTTGAAGGTGTCCTGCGGGTATAGATTATCGAGAGCGAGCCGCGCCGTCTCGACGGCCTTGTCGAACGGAAAGCCGCTCATCGAGCCGGAGCTATCAATGACGAAGACGAGTTCCTTCGGCATCACGTCTTCCGCCGTGACGCGCTCCGGCGGTTGCAGAATCATGGTGAAGAAGCCTCCCCGGTTTGAGTGATGCGTCAGCACGGCGTCTTCTATCTTGCGCCCCGCCACGTCGTACTTGAGGACGAAATCCTTGTTCGGAATCACATCTTCATCTTTCAGACGGACGACGGCGCGGCTCCAATCCTGTCGCTCTGTGACGACTTCATGCGTGGCCGAGTTGAGGCTGTCAATCGGAACGCCCGCATCCAGCGCGACTTCGATGGAGATGTCGTGTCCGGCGCGCATTCCCTCCTGCGTCACAGGCGGCGAGAGGCGCGCGGCGTCCGTCACGCTCGCGGCGTCCGGCGCGGAATCGGCTTGCCGCCCTTCGTCCGCGCTCGCCGGAATGTATCGCGGCCCGACGACCATCGGGAAGACAAACTCATACGAGCCGTCTTCGTACTTCAACGTCTCGACATAACTAATCACGACCGTCACCTTCTCGCCCGGCATGATGTTGGCCACAGACTGCGTGAAGATGTTCGGTCGCTCCTGATCGAGCAGGCTGGCGACACGGCCCTTGCTCTTCGCCACCGCGTAAGTCGCCAGCGCTTCCTCGCGCCGCATAATCTGGCCGCGCACTTTGCGCTGGCCGACAATCATGGTCATGTCGTCAACGGCAGCCGCCTGCGGCAAAGGGAAAGTGTAGACGGCTTCTATCTTCTCCTTGAACGGGTTCTCGAACTCCTGCGTCACAGAGACGCGCGAGAGAAAGCCGCTGATTTCCGCTTTCACGCTCGTGTGCTTGAGCGGGCAGACATCGCGGGGCTGTCCCGTCTCGTCGAGCACGAGCAGGGAGCCTTGCGTGATGGAATCGGGTTTGCCGCGCGCGGCTTGAGCCGAGGCGCGGTTGGGCAGTTGGACAAGAAAGAGAACGCTGGTGACGGACAGCGCAAGCGTCAACGTCAACCTGAAAAAATACCTGCTCTTCATAGTTCCTCCTAAAGAACACACTCCGAGATAGTGCGGCTCTCAAAGCCGAGGCCGCGACAGGTTCAGGACTAAATTTTCTTTTTGGTGGAGACCGCGAACAACCAGTCTCCTGATGGTGAATCTTCCTCTAACGAATCAAGACTGAGCGGGAGACGCTACTCTTGTAATCCCATTGATGCGGATTTATGCGCGGAGGGAAGCCTGCACGAAAAAATAAATTTTCACCGAGATGTCGGATGCCTTGAGAGATGGAGGCGAGCCGCAGAGTTTTGGGGCCGCGAGCTAGTTGTCCCGCCCGGCTTCCTTCGCCTTATCTTTCAACCAGCGCGCCGGAGCGGCGACGCTATCGGCCAGAGCTTTAAGCTTAGACTTCTTCTTCGCTTCGGGCGTCGGCTCGGACGCGGCAGTCGCACGATGGTCTGCGCTGCAATACTGGCGCGGCTCCTGTCCCGCCACGTAGGTCATCGAACTCTTGATTGGACAGTTGGCTTTGGCCAGCATTCCGGTGGTCGGGTCAATCGTCACGGTCCTGGTCGGCAGAGCGCGCAGCGGCGCGGCTGGCTCCATCTGGCTTGAGCTTGGGCCGCCGGTCGTGACAGTCGCCGGAGCCTTCGGCTTCTCCGCGCTCTTCTTCTCCTTGCGGCTGCTCGCGGCTTCCGGCGCCGCGCTCTCTTCATCTGACGAAGGATTGACGACGCTCGCCTGCGCAGTCTCTTCGCCGGTTCTCTTCAGCAGGCGCGGCGCGACGAAGACTCCGGCGGCAGCGACGCAGATGATGAGCACGACGGTCAAGGGCCAATGAGATTTGCGGTCGCTGTGTTGAGCAGACGTTGGCGGCGCCGACGCGACGTTTGTGCTCGGACGGGTTGCGCTTTGCGGGGCGCGAGCGGCGCGACCGGAACCGGCACACGTCAAGGCTTCGTAGGCTTCGTTAATCTCTTTCAGCTTGTTCTGGGCCTTCGCCTGTAGGCGCGGGTCGTGGGCGAAGCGGTCTGGATGCCAGACCTTGGCCATGTCCCTGTAAGCAGCCTTAATCTCCTGCGCGGACGCTCCCGGCTTCAAGCCGAGCAGTTCCAGACACCTTTCGCGCTCGTCAATCATCTAACTCTTCCTCGTTTCAAACTGTCCCGTCAACTTCTTCAAAACTTTGCTGCCGCGCTCAGGACAAGATTTTCGCCAGTTCGCTTAAGCCCGCGAGATAACGGCCCACGTCCGAGATGCGCGGGACCGGATAGCCCAGAGCGTGCAGCGACACGCCGACGACGGCGTAGAAGACGAGGCTCGTCAGGATGGTTCTGAAGACAAGCCCGAAGAGTTGCTTGACGGGCTGCAAAACCAAGCGGCCCGCATGACCACGAACACGCCCGACCTCTTTTTGTCGCTCTGCTTTCATCGCTTGTCTGCCCTCGCTGCTGGCGTCGGGGCCGCTCGACTCAAGGCGAACACGAAGCCTCGCAGGCTAAAGCGTCGGCCTGCAAAAATGTGCTGTTGATGGTTGAGGATTTTGGGGCGCAATCCCGCGAAAGGACTGCCATTGATAAGGTACGAGAGAGCGTCCGATTCTGTCAACGATTAACACGCCGCGCGCTCGCGCGAGGCCGAACTTCACAGACGAAAGCCCGCGTGAGCAAACAGTCGGACGAAGGCAAAGCTATCTAACCGCCGCTCGCCTGCCTGACCGCTGCTCGCGCGGGCTTTCATCTCACTCTTCTTTGCGACTACCGCGCAGGTTGCGCGATGACCGCTCAGGGCTTGCCTCTCAAGCGCTCGTCGCCGCTTGCTCCGCGCCGCCCTCGCGCTCTTCGACGGGAACGTAGTTGCGCTCGTCGTAGCCCAGATAGACTTGACGCGGGCGCGCGATTTTCTGTTCCGGATCGAGCAGCATCTCTTCCCACTGCGCAATCCAGCCGGAGGTGCGCGGGATGGCGAAGAGCACAGGGAACATGTCAACCGGAAAGCCCATCGCTCGATAGATGATGCCGGAGTAGAAATCAACATTCGGGTAGAGCCGTCGCTTGACGAAATACTCGTCTTCGAGCGCGATGCGCTCCAACTCCAGAGCGATGTCGAGCAAAGGGTCTTTGCCCGTCACTTCGAAGACTTCATCGGCGACCTGCTTGATAATCTTGGCGCGCGGGTCGTAGTTCTTGTAGACGCGATGGCCGAAGCCCATCAAGCGAAACTCTCCGCTCTTGGCGCGCTGAACGTACTCCGGCACTTTGTCAATCGAGCCAATCTCCTTGAGCATCCGCAGCACGGCCTCGTTCGCCCCGCCGTGCAGCGGGCCGTAGAGAGCGGCTGCCGCGCCCGCGACGGACGAGTAAGGGTCTGTCTGCGCGCTGCCGATGGAGCGCATCGTGTTGGTCGAGCAGTTCTGCTCGTGGTCTGCGTGCAGGATGAAGAGGACGTTGAGCGCGCGTTCGAGCACGGGGTCCGGCTCATACTTCAACTCGGTCTTCTTGAACATCATGTTGAGGAAGTTGCCCGCGTAGGAGAGGTCGTTGTCCGGGTAGGAATATTGGAGGCCGATGCGGTGGCGATAGGCGAAGGCGGCTATCGTCGGGACTTTGGCAATGAGACGATAAATCTGTTTCCGGCGACACTCATCGTCGAAGATGTTTTTCGCGTCCGGGTAAAAGGTCGAGAGCGCGGCCATAGTGCTTTCAAACGTTCCCATCGGATGCGCGTTGTAGTGAAAGCCGTCCATCACCTTCTTGATATTCTCGTTAATCAGCGTGTGATGCGTGATGTGCCAGGTCCATTCGGCCAACTGCTCGCGGGTCGGCAGTTCGCCGTGGAGGATGAGGTATGCGACCTCAAGGTAACTGCTCTGCTCGGCCAACTGGTCAATCGGGTAGCCGCGATAACGCAGGATGCCTTTGTCGCCGTCGATGTAGGTGATGCGGCTCTTGCAGGAAGCCGTGTTCATAAAGGCCGGGTCGTACGTCATCAGCCCGAAGTCGTCGTCCGCGACCTTAATCTGGCGCAAGTCCATCGCCTTGATAGTGTCGTTCTCGATGGGCAACTCGTATTGCTTGCCGGTGCGATTATCGGTAATCGTCAAAGTGTCTGCGCTCATAAGCCCTCCTAGTGTTTTGGCATTTATATGCGACTTTGCCCCGCAGTGGAAGCCGGGAAGCGGAGATAAAGCAAGAGACGCGGAGACGCGGAGACGCGGAGATAAAAAAACGCGCGCAGGATTTATCAGTTGCTCCTTCGCTGCGTCGCCGTGTCTCCGCGTCCCCGCGTCCGCTCTTTCCTTCCTTGCTTTTGAGCGACCTGCTGCTAAACTTTGTGCATCTAATTGCATGAGGAAACAACAATGAGCATAACTGAAACACAGACGCCACAGAACCCTGCCTCGGAGAGTTTGGGGCAGGAAGTTGATTTGTCGCTGCGGCTGCGCACGATTGACCCGGGACTCAATCTGGAAGAGGAAATCCTGCGGCTGAAGAAAGAGATGAACGCCGTCATCCTCGCGCACTATTATCAAGACTCGGAGATTCAAGACCTCGCCGATTACGTCGGCGACAGTCTGGCTCTTGCGCAGGCGGCGGCTCAAACCGAGGCCGACGTAATAGTCTTCTGCGGCGTTCACTTCATGGCCGAGACGGCCAAGATTTTGAACCCCGACAAGCCAGTGCTGCTGCCTGACCTCGACGCCGGATGCTCGCTGGCCGACCGCTGCCCCGCGGACTTGTACGGCGAATGGCTGAAGCAGTATCCGAACCACACGGTCATCAACTACATCAACTCGTCGGCGGCGGTCAAAGCTCTGTCGGACATCATCGTCACGTCGTCAAACGCCGTGGACATCATCAAGCAGTTGCCGCCCGACCGGCCGATTGCGTTCGGACCTGACCGTCATCTTGGCCGTTGGGTCGCGAAGCAGACGGGCCGTGAGATGGCTCTCTGGCCGGGCTTCTGCATCGTGCATGAGCAGTTCAACGCGCGCCGCCTGATGGCTCTGCGGCTCGAATACCCGGACGCCGTGTTGATAGCGCACCCGGAATGCGAAGAGGCCGTGCTACAGCAAGCCGACTTCATCGGCTCGACGCTCGCGCTCTTGAAATACGTGCAGAAGCACACGGAGCAGAAGCAGTTCATCGTCGCCACGGAGGTCGGCATCCTGCACCAGATGAAGCAGAGCCGCGCGGACGCGGAGTTCATCTGCTCGCCGCCCAACTCCGGCTGCAACTGCGCCACCTGTCCATACATGCGCCTCAACACGCTGGAAAAACTCTACCTCTGCATGCGCGACCGTTATCCTGAAATCAGGATGGACGAAGCAACCAGAAAGCGCGCACTGCTTCCCGTCCAGCGCATGCTGGACATGAGCAGGAATCTCTCGCCCGTCAAGCAATCGGGCGACTAGAACGAAGCGAGCCGTGAGACTAACAATGAACGCGAAACGGCGGATTGAAGAAAGCCAAGGCTTCAACAATCCGCCGTTTCGCATTAGCTTGTTGTCGTCAAGCTCTGCTCTTACCGCGCGCCGTAAGCTTCCAGCAGTTTGACGATTTCGGGATGCTCATTCTCGCGCGCGAGACTCAAAGCCGTCTCGTCATCCTTTGTCTTCCGGTTGACATCCGCGCCCTCACGAAGCAAAACCCTGACGGATTCGAGGCGGTCATGTTCGGCGGCGCAAGCGAGAGCCGTCCGGCCTTCGTTATCCCGCGCGTTGAGCTTCGCTCCGGCTTCAACCAGCGCGTGGATAGCCGGCTCATTACTGACCATTGCCGCCGTTATCAAAGGCGAGGCGCCGTCGTCGTCCCTGTGATTGACTTTGGCTCCGGCGCTAATCAAAGTCCAGATGGTTTCCGCGGTCGTCTCATTGCTCAACATCGTCAGAGCAGTCTGCCCGCCCTCGCCTCTGGCATTGGCGTCGGCGCCCGCCGCCAGCAGCAGCACGACCATCTCCTGATTGTTAAAATTGACGGCCTGCATCAAAGCGGTTATCCCAACCTCCTTGTCAACGACGTTGACATCAACGCCCGCCGCAATCAACTCTTTGACGGCTTGTAAATCACCCTTGAAGACGGCGCTGACCAGAACATCGCTCGGCTCGACCAGCATCACGTCGCCGACCGTCGCGTATTCGCCGTCCGGCGCGACCGTGAGCGTGACATCGCTTTGGCCGTCCGCCAGCGGCAGATTGAGGTCGCGCATCTCGCTGGCGGCGAAGCCCGCCACGCCCTCAGTCTTGAGCGAATAATTGCCTGGAGAGAGAGACTGAAATCGAAACGCGCCATTATCGTCCGTCGTCGTCGCCGTTTCGAGCTTTGTCCGTTCATCAACGAGCGTGACTTGCGCTCCCGGCACGACGGCTCCCGATGGGTCTACGATGGTTCCGCTGAGCGCGCCGTCCCAATCGCTCTGTCGCTGAGGACGCGCGCCGGTCTGAGGGTTAACAATCTGAACATCGCCTGCGGCGGGCGACGCGGTTGTCGCTGGCGACTGCGCGGCGACGCTGGCGCAGAAGCTCAGGGTCGCCGTCAAAGCTCCCGTGGCGATGCGTGAAGCGCGGCGTTTGATGCTGTGCAGATTCTCGGTGGCGGTGTGGATTAAGCCGTCTGGGCGGCGGTAGTATCTGACGCACAGACGCCCCCGCGATTTTCTGACGAGAGCCATCGCTTCGGCTCTCGTCAACGCTGAAAGATTATGCACGCTCGACGCGCAATGGCTGCAAAAGCGCGCCTGTTCATTGCCGCTCATCGCGTCCCAATCTTCGGAGCAGGGAGACGTAACGGTCAGGCGGTCGAGCACGGAGAGTTGACGTTTGGACATCTGCATTCTCCTGACAACGCGAACGAATGAAGCGGAGAGTTTGGGGAGCAACTCCGGCTGCTGCTGAATTGACTTAATCAAGCGACAGGCAAATCGTGGGCCTTCATGCGCGCCTGTCGATTTTTGTGCTCTGATGACGCGACGGCGCGAACGGTTGTTGAAGGAACGAGATTTTCGTCCATTTTTTTGAATCTCTTTTTTGAATCCGAAGCGCGTCAAAATTTTAGCGCGGCAAAACTTTTCTTCGTGTCGAGACGTAAACCTGCTACATGCCTGAGAGGTCGCGCTCGCCTGCGGCGAACGGGCCAATCTTTCCAGACCGGAATTTTTCTAAAGGAGATTCGAACGATGCGACAGTGTGCCTTGCTACTTTTCTTTCTGCTGCTGACGATTGCGCCCGCCGCCGTCACGGCGAAGGTCAAAACCACAGAAGACTTGATTGCCGCGATGCAGAAGAAGCACGCCAAGACATGGTACAGAACTTTAACCTTCGTCCAGAAGAGCACGACCTTCAAGCCGGACGGGACGAGCACATCCGAAATCTGGTATGAAGCCCTCCACGCGCCCGGCAAGCTTCGGATAGACATCGACCCGCTGAAGGACGGCAACGGCTTCATGTACGCCAACGGCAACCAGTACGTCTTCAAAGCGGGCAAGCTCATCAACACGCAGGAGCGCACCAACCCGCTGCTCGTGCTCGGCTTCGACATCTATTTCCAGAGCGCCGCCGAAACCATGAAACAACTCAAAGACCTTAACGCCGATTTCTCAAAGCTGCATGAGGACACATGGCAAGGCAGGCCCGCTTACGTCGTCGGAGCGCTGGCCGGAGACACGCGCTCGCCGCAGTTCTGGATTGACAAGCAGAATCTATACTTCGTGCGCCTCATCGAAATGGGCGGGAAGAATAAAGACAAGGCACAGGAGATTCAGTTCAACAAGTATCAGAAGGCGGAGGGCGGCGGTTGGGTGTCGCCCGAAGTCGTCGTCCTCGTTGACGGCCAGCGCGTCTTCATGGAGGAGTATTCCGAGATTAAAACCGGCGTCAAGCTCGACGACAAACTCTTCGACCCCGCGACATGGGCGACCACACACTGGCGATAACCAACGCGCGCGAGCCAATTTCTTAAACTGCGCGAGCCAAACTTTTAAGAAGCCATCAGAGCGTGAGCGCTGCCCGTCGAATCGTCAATCAGACGTTCTTCGGGCAGCGTCCACGTTTGTCCCGGCTCCGTCAAAGCGATGCGCCAGCCTTCATCTCCGGCGACCTTGAGCACGCGCTCGACCGGCTCGTGAACCGGCTCGCGGCTCAAACGGAAAGTCGAGTGATGCATCGGCAGCAAATATTTCGCGCCCATCTCGCGCCGCATCGCCCAAGCCTGTTCGGGATTGGCGTGCGCGTAGATGTATGGGTCGTAAGCTCCTATGGGCAGGATGGCTAGGTCAATCTGCGCGCGACGACGCAGGCGCGCGAAGGCGTTGGTGTACGCCGTGTCGCCGCCGAAGACGAGCGAGCGATTGTTCTTCGTAATCAAAAATCCGCCGTAGCCGCGCTGCTTGTCCGTCAGCCTTCGCGCGCCCCAGTGATTGACCTCGATAGCCTCTATGCGCGCCCCGTTGACCTCCAAGCTGTCTCCCCAAGCCAACTCGCTACGCTGCCTGAACCTCCTGACCAAATCCAGATTGCCGCGCTGGACAACTGCATGAAGCCCGCGCGGCAAACGCCGCAACGTTCCGAGGTCGCAGTGATCCATGTGCGAGTGTGAGACGAGCACGGCGTCGAGCGGCGGCAGTTCGTCGATGGACAAAGCGGGACGCACGAGCCGTCGCATGCCAATCGTCAGCCCCGCGATGTTGATGCCGATGCGCAGGCGCAATACGGGGTCTGTCAAGAGCCACGTTCCATAAAAGTTAATCAGCGTCGTCGCGTGTCCGAGCCAGGCCACCGTCAAGCGGTCGTTGCTCCAGGCGGCAGGCACGGGTTTGTGCGGCGCAAAGGGAACGGGCGTGCGCGCTTCCGTGACGCGCTGCGACAGAAAGCGGCCCGCGTGCTGACGCGCAAACCGCGCGTAAATTTTTAAATCGGATGAATTGATTTTCACAGTAGCCTTTAGATGCTTCAGCGCGGCTCGTCGGTGCTTGCTAAATCTTCACGAAATTTCAGCGGCGCGATGTCGGCATGAGTTTGTCGCTTGGACAAGCTTTCGCGTGACTCTGTAGAATCCATCAAATGCCTGAGCGTTCGTTGGAACAAGAGACTGCGGCGCGTGATGAAGGCGCGGTCGCGTGGCTGCCCGAACTCGTTTACGTGGACGGGCAAGTCGCGCGCGGGCTGGCGCTGGTGTGCGACGAAGCGGGCCGGATTGTGCGGTTGGCGCGCGTGGAGGATGTGCGTTGCAGGATTGCGCGTTTGAAGAATCGCGCGCTGCTGCCCGGCCTCGTCAACGCGCATTCGCATGCCTTCCAGCGCGTCATACGCGGGCGGACGGAGCGGCGCGGCGGCGCGGGCCAGGACAATTTCTGGACGTGGCGCGAGATGATGTACAGCGCGGCGACGCGCCTCAGTCCCGAAGATATTTACGATGCCTCGCGGATGGCTTTCCTTGAGATGGCGGCGGGCGGCATCACTGCGGTCGGCGAGTTTCATTACCTGCATCGAACGGCTGCGGGCGAAGAATACGATGACCCGAACTTGCTGGCGAAAGAAGTCGTCCGCGCGGCGCGCTCTGTCGGGTTGCGCATCGCGCTGTTGCGCGTGGCCTACGCGCGCTCCGGCTACAAGAGCGCGACGAACGAAAGGCAGGCTCGCTTTATAGAGGCCGAGCCCGCAACGTACTTGCGCCACGTCGAGCGTTTGCAGTCGGAGTTGAAAGATGAAGCGCAAGCGGCGTGGGTCGGCGTCGCGCCGCACAGCGTCCGCGCCGTGCCGCTTTCGTACCTGCGCGCGGTCTTCGAGTTTGCGAATGCTCACAAGCTGCCACAGCACATGCACGTCGCGGAGCAACCGGCGGAGCTAGCGGCGTGTCTCGCGGAGCACGCGCTGACGCCCGTCGCCCTGCTCGACGCGGAAGGTTTTTTGAGCGAGCTTTTCACGGGCGTCCACGCGATTCACATCACGACGGAAGAGGCGCGGATGTTGGCACGCGCTCGCGCTCTCGTCTGCGCCTGCCCGACGACGGAGCGGAATCTCGGCGACGGAATTATCAAGACAGACTTGCTGTTCACGGAAGGCGTGCGCGTCTCGCTCGGCACGGACAGCCACGCGCAGATAGACTTGCTGGAAGACGCGCGCGAGCTTGAGTATCACTTGAGATTGCAGAAGCTGGAACGCGCCGTGCTCGCCCCTGAAGGCGACGACGCTTTCAACGCGCTGGCGGCCCGGCTCTTTGAGTGCGCGAGCGCGCACGGAGCGCGCAGCATTGGCGCGACAAGCGGCGCGCTCGAACCGGGTCGTCCCGCAGATTTTTTCACGGTTGACATGGACGACCTGTCGCTTGCCGGGGCAGCGGAGGAAGAGTTGCTCGCGTGCATCGTCTTCGCGCTGGCGCGCACGGCTGTCCGCGAAGTCTGCGTCGGCGGCCAACTGATTATCGAAGACGGCAGGCACGCACAGGCGAGCGAGATTGTCGAAAGATTCGCCGCGCTGCAACGAAGGCTATGGAGTTGACCAAAGAAGATTGTGGAATTGAGGTGAAAGCTTTGACGAACGCAAGTGAGGCTCAAGCGCCGATAACGGTTGAAGAGACGCTGGCCGGGTTGGTGGCGATTGATTCGGTTTCGGCGCGCGAGAATGCTTCAATCATTGATTACCTCGCTGCCCGCGTCTTGCCGTTGGGCTTTCGCGTCAGCCGCTTTCCTTACACGGACGAGCGCGGCGTCGAGAAGGTGAACATGGTCGCCACCGTTGGGCCGGACGCTGCGGACAACGCGGTCGAGTTGGCGCTCGTCGGTCACACGGACACTGTGCCGTATGACGCGGCTTGGACGCGCGCCTTGCAGTTGACGGAGCTTGAGGGCAAGCTCTACGGGCGCGGCGCGTGCGACACCAAAGGCTTCATCGCCGCCGCCCTGACCGCGATTGAAAGCGCGAAGTTGACGGCGTTGCGACGCCCGCTCGCGTTCGTCCTGACGGCAGACGAAGAGGTCGGGTGTCTGGGCGCAAAGCGTCTGGCGGAGGCAAAGGTTTTCAGCGCGCGTTACAGCATCGTTGGCGAGCCGACTTCTTTGCAGCCGATGCGCGCGGGCAAAGGCTACTGCTTCGCCGAAGTTATCGTGCGTGGTCGTGAAGGACATAGCGCGTACCCTTCGCTCGGCGCGTCCGCGATTTTTCGCGCGGCCCGTCTCGTCGCTCGCATCGAGCGCATGGCCGTCGAGTTGCAGGCCGAGCAGGTCGCCTCCTTCGACCCGCCGCACACGACCCTTAACGTCGGCGTCATAGGCGGCGGGAGCGCGAAGAACATCATCGCGGGCGAATGTCGCTTCACGCTCGAATGGCGCCCCGTGCCGGGACAGCAGGCCGCGCATGTGCTCGATTTGCTTGAGCGCGCGATTGAAGAGGAACGCGCGACGGATGCGGATTACGATTGCGAAGTTAAGGTCATGCGTCTTGACGAAGCGATGGAGACGGCTGCGGACTCAAGGCTCGTGCGGATGTTGGAAGAGGTGACGGGGAAGCCCGCGGGGACAATCGCCTTCGGCACGGAAGCCCCGCAGATGGCCGCGCTCGGAGCGGAAGCAGTGGTGCTCGGCCCCGGCAATATACGCGTCGCGCATCGCACGGGCGAGTTTGTGCCTGTCGCAGAATTGCGCGCCTGCGTCGAGATTCTCGCCCGCGCCATAGAGCATTTTTGCTTGTGAAGCAGAGCTTGCTGTCTTCCACAATTGAAAGTTTTCTCTCGGCCTCGCGGCTCGGCTGGCAAACCGCCGGCCCCTTCGCAGACATCGAAGAAGAAGATTGACGCTCGAAAAGTTTGCCTGAAATCTGAAAACCGGCGGAGAGCAATAATGACCAGCCCGAAGAATCTCCTTGATAACGCGCGTGTGGCTTCTCCTTGTTCCGCCAGTTGGGAGAGCATGAGCGGCACGAAGGCAGCGCGTTTTTGTGAACAGTGTGAGCTACACGTCTACGACTTTTCGCAGATGACGCGCGCGGAAGCGGAAGCGCTCGTCGCGCGCACGGAGGGCAGAATTTGCGGGCGGCTGTATCGCCGCGCCGACGGCACAATCTTGACCAAAGATTGCCCCGTGGGTTTGCGCGCCTTCAGGCGTCATGTCGGCAGAATGGCGACGGCTGCGGTCGCCGCGCTCTTGAGTCTGGGCGCGAGCGTGCTCGGCCGGAACATCACGCGCGCAAGCGTAGAAGGCGCGGGCGACCAAAGGGCGACGCTCAAGCGCACGTTCCTCGGCCTGCCTGCGCAGGAAGGGCGCGCGACCTTCCAGGGAATTATCGAGGACTCGCACGGCTCTGTGGTCGCCGGAGCAACCGCGACACTCCTTAACGAGAAGACGAAGCACAAGCGAACCGTCACGTCGGACGACGAAGGGCAATTCAAGTTCGGCTTGTTGGAGCCGGGCATTTACACGCTCACTATCGAGTCTCCCGGCTTTCAGACTTACACGCATCAACACCTGAGCTTTCATTCTAACGAAGAGATGCGCTTTGATGTGACGCTCGAAGCCGGAGCGACGATGGGCCTCATCATTTGTGAACAACCGCCGAGCAAAGGCATCATGATTGACGGCGTTCGCGTCAGCATCAACGAGGATTGAAATTAACATTGGCCCGCGCCCGTTCGTATCGCCCGTCGCACATTTTATAGAGCCATCAAATCCGCGATTGTTATCTTATGTTATCAAGCAAATCTCGCGGCGGCCTCGCGCCGCTGCTCGCTGTAGTCATTCTCTGTTCCGTCTTCTACGGCGCGGCCCGCGCGCAAACGGAAGCCCCGCTCGCGAGTCAGGACTTCGTGCGCCTGCTCTACCAGCTTCCGGCGCATCCTGAGAAGAAGGACGAGTTGGTTGACGAAATCAGGCGGCGCGGCATAGGGTTCGCGCTGACGGACGGGATGCGTTCGCTCGTTGCGACCAAGAGCGGCAACGATGCGCTGCTCAGGCGCACGCTGGAAGAGGCCGAACGGCGCAGGGTCAATCCGGCGGCTGCCGCTTTGCCCGTGACAGAGGAAGCGAGCGAGTTGTTGGAGAACGCGCGCACGGCAGCCTTAGCCGCCTCCGAAGCGATGCCGGACTTTATCGTCAAGCAATTGATTACCAGAGCCTATGCGCGCGGCAGGTTTATCAACTGGACAGTTCAAGACCACCTGACGCTGGCCGTCAGCTATCGCGCGAGCGCGGGCGAAGAGTACAAGGTCTTGAGCATCAACGGCCAGCCGCCCGCCAACGAAACCAAAGAGAGCGGCAGCTATGCGCAGATTGGCGGCTCAAGCTCTTCGGGCGAATACGTCTCAGGGCTGGCGGCCCTCTTCAAGCCGGAGACGCGGGCCGTCTTCAAAGTGGTGGACACGGACACCCTGCGCAATCGCCGCACGGTCGTCTACGAATACAGCGTCAAGCAGGAGAACTCTAAACTGAGTCTCTCGACTTCGGGCCACAGCCCCGTCATCACGGCTTATCGCGGGCGCGTCTGGGTTGACCGCGAGAATTACCGCGTGCTGCGCTTTGAGACTATCGCCGTCGAGATTCCGTTCGACTTTCCGATGACCGCTGGCGGCAGCACGATTGACTACGACTGGGTGACGATTAACGAGCAGCGTTACCTGTTGCCCTCCGCCGCCGAAATCAGGATGACCGTCGGCAGAAACGAGCAGGCCGTCCACACGCGCAACGAGATACGCTTTCGCGGCTACCAGAAATTCGGCGCCGAAGTCAAAATCCTCGACGACGTTGGCCCCGACGACGAGCCTGAGACGAAACCTGAAACGAAGCCTGAGTCGAAGCCGCCGCAAAAGTAAGTTTGGCAGGCGAGCGATGAAGAAGAGCCACGGAGTTGAACGTCAAACTCTGTGGCTCTTTCTGTCTCTCCAAACGTTTCCGTTCGTCGCTTGTGCAGCCTTAAACCTTGCGCTGCTTCCAGCGTCCGCGACGGAAGAAGAGCGCGCTGACGACGGCTAAAGTCGAGAAGGCGATGACCATCGCGAGGAAGACGCCGCGCGGGCCGAAGCCGAAGCGTATGGCCAGCACGTAAGCCAGCGGAATCTCCCACAGCCAGAAGACGAAGAGGTTGATGATGGTCGGCGTGAAGGTGTCGCCCGCGCCGTTGAACGATTGCGTGATGACCATGCCGTAGGCGTAAAAGAGAAAACCGCTGGCGACAAAGCGCAGGCAGTCCGTGCCGTAAGGCACGACCAAAGGGTCTGTCGTGAAGAGCCGTATAATCTGCCCCGCGAAGACGACGAAGATGAGTCCGACGATGCCCAGAAAGCACATGTTATAAAAGCCCGCCTTCCAGACGGCGCGCTCGGCACGCTCAGGCTTGCCCGCTCCCAGAGCTTGCCCGACCATCGTCGCCGCGGCGTTGCTCATGCCCCACGACGGCAGCAGGGCAAAGAGGATAACGCGCATGCCGATGGTGTAACCGGCCAGGGCGTTGCTGCCGAAGCCTGAGATAATCCGCACCAATCCAATCCAACTCGCCATCCCTATAAAGACTTGAAACGCGGCGGAAGCAGAGAGCCGCACCAGCCGCGCCATGATGGACGGCGCCAGACGCAGGTGGCGACGCTGGACATGAATCCGCCCGCCCGGACGAACGAGTTTGGAGAACGCGAAGAGAGCGCCCGCCGAGCGCCCGATGGTGGTCGCAACGGCGGCGCCCGTGACGCCCAGTTCGGGGAACGGGCCAAGCCCGAAGATAAGACACGGGCCGAGCAGTATGTTAATCAGGTTCGCCAGCCACAGGACGCGCATCGCAATCGCCGCATCGCCCGCGCCGCGAAACGTCGCGTTAATCAGAAACAGCAGCATGACCGACATGTTTCCGCCGAGCATCACTCTGGTAAAGTTGCTGCCGTGAGCAATCACTTCCGGCGTCGCTCCCATCACTCCGAGCAGGCGCGGCGCGAAGATGATGCCAATAACGCCGAGCGTCGCCGCGACGATAACGCCGAGGGCGATGACCTGCACGGCTGCGCGCGCCGCGCCCTCCGCGTCATGCTCGCCGATGCGCCGCGCCACCATCGCCGTCGCCCCGATGCTCAGCCCGATAGCCATCGTATAAATCAGCGTCAGCAAAGATTCCGTCAAACCCACCGTGGCAATCGCCGACGCGCCCAACTTAGCGACGAAGAAGACATCAACGACGGCGAAGATGCTCTCCATCATCATCTCCAGGACCATCGGAATCGACAACACCAGAATCGCGCGCCCGATAGAGCCTTGCGTAAAGTCCATCCTTGAGCCGCGCAGCGCCTCCCGCACAGCCCTCCACACGCCCGTCTCAGGCCGAGCATCATCGCCCGCCCCCACGCCGCTTTCGCCCACAGCCTTAGCCGGAAGAGTTTCAGTTGAGTCAGTCATCTTTTTCTTAAGTGAAGCAAAGTTAAAATAGCGGACGCGGATAACGCCCGCTGCCGCCGAGATGAACCCATCCCGCGCGAGCAGCATCCGGCCTGATTCGCACAGACAAGCATAAGAGGTGAGCTATTGATGCGTCGGGTTGAATGATTGGTTAGCCGTGGTATGTCTTTAAAGCAGCTTCCTGAAAGCTTCAACACTCAAGCCAGCATCGCGCGCAATGCCACCCATCGTAAACGCATTGACCGGATTATGACGTGGGATAGTGACGATGCGAACGCCATCCGACATGACTATATGCTTGCCCTGACGAACGATGCGGAAGCCAGCCTTCTCCAAAGCCCTGACGCATCAAGGTGATTGACGCCTGCAATCTTCGGCACGGCTAAACCGTCACCTCGACTTCTCTGACATCCGCATCCTCCACCAATTCATCCACCGCCGCCAGATACTCTCTAATGGCATCCTGAATATTACCAAGCGCCTCTTCTTCCGTTTCACCCTGCGACCAGCATCCGGGCAAACCGGGACACGAGACGCTGTAGCCCTCTTCCGATTCCTGCAAGCGAACTTTATAAATCATCCCTCAAACCTCCGGCTCAAATTATAACCCTTAGTAAGATTCAACAACCATCTAATGTCTGAATCACACCGCCCCGCGCAAGCGGTATTCTAGCAGACCGCAGCAGCCAAGCATGAAAGAGATGTTATCGAGATGTCGGGTCGAGTGAGTTGTCAGCCTGCGTCGCCGGAATCGCTTTCAGGAGCCTCTTCCGGGTTTTCACTCGTGAATGAATGTAACTCTCTGTCAGTACCGCTGGCGGTAGCGGGCGGGTTGCCACGTTGAAGACCCGCCCGGCTTAAGCAAGCGGTACTGACAAGTGAAGCCGCGTTGCCCGAACTGACAAGGGACGCCGCGTTGCTCGAATCTTCAAGGAAACCTGAGATTTCGGGCAAATAGAGTGAAAGTTG
>JAWVFT010000078.1:0-15649 GCA_033855775.1 Blastocatellia bacterium
CAATCAAGCGTTCGGTCGCGGAGACGCAGCGCGTGGCGCAGACGGAAGCGACCGTCCTGCTGCTCGGCGAATCGGGGACGGGCAAGGAGTTGTTCGCCCTCGCCGTCCATCATCTCAGCCCGCGCCGCGAGCAGCCCTTCGTCGCCATCAACTGCGCGGCGATTCCCGAAACCTTAATCGAGAACGAACTCTTCGGCCACGAGCGCGGCGCCTTCACAGGCGCGACCGACCGGCGGCAGGGAAAGTTTGAACTCGCCGGCGGCGGCACGGTCTTCCTAGACGAGATTGGCGAACTGCCGCTCAACGTGCAGGGCAAACTGCTGCGGGCCATCGAAGAGAAGATGGTTGACCGCATCGGCGGGCGCGCTCCCGTGCCGGTTGACGTGCGCGTCGTCGCCGCCACCAACAAGGACTTGCACGCGGCGGTCGAGAACGGGGAGTTTCGGCGCGACCTCTTCTTTCGTCTCGCGGTCTTCCTCGTCGAGATTCCGCCTTTGCGCGAGCGCGGCGATGATGTCCTTTTGCTCGCGCGCCACTTCGCCGCCAAGCTCGGCAAAGAACTGCGCGGGCGCGAAGCCGTGTTGAGTGAAGCCAGCCTTGCCGCCCTGCGCGCTCACTCTTGGCCGGGCAACGTGCGCGAGCTTCAGAATGTGATTGAGCGCGCCTGCATTCTCGCGGACGATTTGACGCTTGAGCCGCCGGACTTAGGCTTGCTGCGCAAGAGCGCGACCGCGCCCGACATGCTCCAAGGCTTTGACCTTTCCGGCACGCTCGGCGAAGCAGCCGAACGCGCCGCGCGCATAGTCGAACGTCGCAAGATTGCCGAAGCCGTCAAGGCCCAGGACGGCAACAAGACGCGCGCCGCCGAAGCCCTCGGCGTCAGCTATAAAACGCTGCTCACGAAGATTAAAGACTACGAGTTGTAACGCGCGCGAGACTAAACAGCAGAGAGCGAAACGCACACTTTGAGCGAACCCACACGAGACGGGCAGCCGCCCGACGAAGCAGCATCCGGCGATAGACCGCAAGCAGCCGGCGAAGCGCGGCGGCCATCAACGATTGAAGAGACGACGGAGCATGAAGACGCCGGCGTCGTCGCGGGCGAAACGAACGTGCCCGTCGGAGCGGTCGAGGGCGAGAGCCTCGGCGAGCAGCAGACCGCGCGCCGCCGCAGGCATGAAGGCAGCACGGGCAAGTTCGCGTTTCTCGTCGGCGCAGGGATTTTGTTGAGCCGCATCGTTGGCCTCATACGCCTGCGCGTCTTCGCTTACTACTTCGGCAACTCCGCCGCCAAGGATGCTTTCGACGCGGCCTTTCGCATCCCGAATTTTCTACAGAACGTCTTCGGCGAAGGCGCGCTCTCGGCCTCCTTCATTCCAGTCTACGCAGGGCTGCTGGCCCGCGATGACGACAAAGAAGCGACGCGCGTGGCGAGCGCGGTTCTAAGTTTGCTCGCCCTCGTCACGTCCCTGCTCGTGCTGGCCGGAGTTCTCTTAACGCCGTATCTGATTGACGCCATCGCGCCCGGCTTCAACGGAGAGAAACGCGAGTTGACCATCCGGCTCGTCAAGATTCTCTTCCCCGGCGCGGGCCTGCTGGTGCTCTCGGCATGGTGTCTCGGCGTGCTCAACAGCCACCGCCGCTTCTTTCTCTCCTACACCGCGCCCGTCATCTGGAACGTGACCATCATCGCGTCGCTCCTCTGGTCCGGCGGGCGCATCCATCAGACAGACCCCGCGCGCCTCGAACAGTTTCAATTCGGCTTGGCGGAGATCGCGGCATGGGCTTCCGTCGTCGGCAGCGCGCTGCAATTCGGCGTCCAACTTCCAACCGTGCTGCGCCTGGTCAAGGGCTTGCGCCCCGTTCTCGATACAGCGAGCAAGAGCGTGCGCACGGTGGTCAGGAATTTCTTTCCGGTCTTCTTCAGTCGCGGCGTCGTGCAGATTAGCGCTTACGTTGACTCGCTGCTCGCCAGCCTGCTGCCGACCGGAGCCGTCTCCGCGCTCAACTTTACGCAGAGCCTTTACACTTTGCCCGTCAGCCTCTTCGGCATGTCCGTCTCGGCGGCTGAACTGCCCGCGATGTCGAGCGCGTCCGGCACGCCCGACGAGATTAACGTCCAACTGCGCCGCCGCCTCAATGCCGGCCTCCGGCAGATTGCTTTCTTCATCGTCCCGTCGGCGATGGGATTCCTCGCGCTCGGCGACGTGATGGCGGGCGTGCTTTTTCAAACGGGCGAGTTCAAGCGCGGCGACACGATTTACGTCTGGGGCATCCTCGCGGGCTCGACCATCGGATTGCTCGCCTCCACGCTCGGTCGTCTCTACGCCTCGACTTACTACGCGCTGCACGACACGCGCACGCCTTTGCTCTACGCCGTCATCCGCGTGATTCTGACGACGGGCCTCGGCTACCTGTGCGCGATTCCGCTGCCGCCGCTGCTCGGCATCGAGGCTCGTTGGGGCGTGGCGGGGCTGACGGCCTCGGCGGGCCTGGCCGGGTGGGTCGAGTTCATACTGCTGCGCCGCTCGCTCAATCGCCGCATCGGCACGACGGGCCTGCCCGTCTCCTTCATGGCCAAGCTCTGGTTAGGCGCAGCCGTCGGCGCGGGCGTCGCATGGGCCATCAAGTTGCTGCTCGGCGCGCGACATCCGGCCATCATTGCTGCCCTCGTGCTCATCCCTTACGGTCTCGTTTACTTCGGCGTCACTTCCGCCATGAGACTGCCCGAAGCGCAAACGGTCGTCGGTCGCTTCACAAGGCTGCTGAAACGGCGACGTTGACGGCGAAGATGTCAACCAGCAAATAAGCCATCGGTCATAAGAATAATTCGCAGGGCCGCGCCGCTCAATTCACTTCTTTTTTTTGAAAACAGCGTGGCATTGAGCCTTTCTTCCATCAAGCGTGAAAAAAAGGAAATTGTAGGAGCCGCAGGGAAAGCCCAACGGCTCCGGCCTTCAAGAGTTTCAAAATGAAGGCTTTCCACCAACAACCAAATTGAAGCAGAGGGCGTTTGAAGATGAGAAGCCAAGTATCGAAGCTGACACTGTTTTTGGGAGCATTAGTCATTCTGGGCCTGAGCGGAGCGAGCGCGCGGGCCGACATCGTTTACATTCCGGGCGCGACCGCTCCCGCCGGAGGCGTCGGGCATACGCCCGAATCCATTCTTTCGGTTCAATCGCCGGGCAACACCAGCAACGCCGCCGGAGGCGTCAGGTGGAGCGGCAGCAATGACGTTTTGAGCGGCGACGCGAAGCAGGGTGAACACACCAAGACGCTGACGTTCGCGCAAGCCGGAGTGACAAACGCGGGTCAAATTCGCATCTTCATGGACATCGAAGACCCGGACAACGACCTCGTGCTCAACCAGTTGGTGCTGACCGCTTACGGTGCCAACGGCCAAATTCTCTTTCAGGGCAGCTACACGGCTGGCCCGACGTTCTTCTCCGAAAACGGCAGCGGGCAGGGCCACGGGGATTACGTCTTCGGGCTAACTGCCGACCAGGCGGCGCAGTTGCAGGCAGCCTATCAGGCCAACCCGAATCTGCGGCTCGGACTCTTTGCCAGCACGAGCGACGACACAGGCTCGTTCACCAACTTCAAAATCGGCCAGGGCCCGTCGGCGCCCGTTCCCGAACCGGCGACGATGTTTCTGCTCGGCACAGGTTTGGCGGGCGTCGCGGCTAAGATACGCAAACGCCGCAAAGCTCAAGCAGAATAGCTCTCTTTCTTTCGGTTGAACTGCCGCGCGCCGCTGTGGCGCGCGACGCCGGAGAAATTTCGACCTCTCCAAACGAGACGGAGCGCGGCGATGGCTGTGCTCCGTCTCGTTTGCTCGTTTGCCCGCCTAAGCCGCTGAAATTACTCTGTAAAAAACTATCTTTTCTTTCCTGCAAATTTTCTGGAAAGGGCGCGGCATTCAAACTTTACTGTCATCACAACGAAGGAACCCGGTTGGCGAGCGCAGCGGCAGGCAGGCGGCGAGGAAGACAAAAGGCGAGTGGCGAAAGCGGAAGGGATTGACCCTTCTTTTTTTTTGCCCTTCGCCTTTTCCCTTTTCACTTTGCCTTTCGGGGGCTTCTCTCTTTATCATCCGTAATATGCAGCGAGTGATTTCAGCGGCCTTGATGCGGGAGATTGACCGCCTGACGGCGGAGCGTTTTGCCACGCCGACGCTGTTGCTGATGGAAGCGGCTGCGGCTGCGGCTTTGCAGGCGATGGCGGCGCGCTGCGGCGGCTCAATCGAAGGCAAGCGGATACGCATTCTCTGCGGGCGCGGCAATAACGGCGGCGATGGCGCGGCCCTTGCTCGCGCCTGCTGGCTGGCGGGGGCGCGCGTGGATGTGGTTCTCTTCGGGCGCGTTGACGAAACAAAGGGCGATGCGCGCGTCAACTTTGAGATGGCGCGTCGTCTGAGCAGCTTCGAGGCGGGTTCAAGAACGCTGCCGCCGCCGCTCACGTTCGTCGAATGCGGGACGTTGGCCGAATGGGAAGAGGTAGCTGGCACGCGTCATAGCCACGACATCATCGTTGACGCGCTGTTCGGCACGGGCTTGACGCGCCCGCTCGCTGGCCTTCACGAGCAGGTGGTCGAGCACATCGCTTTGATGCGCGAGGCGCGGGAACGCTCGCGCACGCTTGCGCCTTTAATCGTCTCGCTGGATTTGCCTTCGGGGTTGAACGCGGATTCGGCGGCAGTGACGGGCGAGACTGTGCGCGCAGACTTGACCGTCACCTTCACAGCGCCGAAGCCGGCCAACGTGCTGCCGCCCGCGTCGCACTACGGCGGCCAACTCGTCGTCGCGGCCATCGGCTCGCCGCCCGTCCTGCTCGAAGCGAGCCACACGCAACTCTTCGTCACCGAAGAAGAAGATGCGCGCAGCTTTCTCTCGCAGACTCGTTACACGCCCGACTCTTACAAGAACACGCACGGCCACGCGCTCGTCATAGCGGGTTCGCGCGAGATGACGGGGGCGGCTGTGCTCGCGGCCAACGCGGCGATGCTGGCAGGGGCAGGGCTGGTGACGGTCGCCACGCCGACGAGCGCGCAAGCCGCGTTGGCCGCGCAAGCCTTGCCGGAAATCATGACGGCTGCGCTGGCGGAGACGGAGAGCGGCGCGATCAGCGCGTTGGCCGTCGAGAGAGCTTTGCGATTGATGGAGAAGGCCAGCGTCGTCGCCATCGGCCCCGGCCTGACTGTGACGGATGAAGGGACGCGTCAATTCGTCCGCGCCATCGTCGAAGGCCGCTCCGCTCCGTTAGTGATTGACGCGGACGCGCTCAACGCGCTCGCTCCGTGGCCGGAAGAGTTGCGCGGCTCGCCCGAGTTGCCTTTGATACTGACGCCGCATCCGGGCGAGATGGCGCGACTGTGCGGCGCGAGCAGCAAAGCGAGCTTGGACGACCGCGTGACGATTGCGCGCGAGTTTGCGGTCAAGCATGCTTTGATACTCGTCTTGAAGGGGACGCGCACGCTCGTCGCTACGCCCGAAGGAAACGTCTGCATCAATCCGACGGGCAATGCGGGGCTCGGCACGGCTGGCGCGGGCGACACTTTGACGGGCATCATCACGGGCTTTCTGGCGCAGTCCGCAGGCGCTCTTGGGCGCGAGGCGGACGCGCTGGCGGCGACGGTCGCAGCCGTCTACACGGGCGGGCTGGCGGGCGACATGGCCGCGCGCTCAAAGGGGATGCGCGCGATGCTGGCGTCCGACATCGCGAGGCATCTGGGCGAGGCTGTGCGCGCCCTCAACCCTGCGGGAGAGATGCCATGAGCGATGATGTCATGAGCGATGTGGGAGACGGCGCGAGCGCGGCTTCCCTGCTCAAGAGGCTGCCCGTGGGCGAATGGACTTGCCGCAGCGTCGAAGAGACTTTCGCGTTGGGCGAGCGCGTCGGCGCGTGCTTGAAGGGCGGCGAGATACTGCTGCTCGACGGGCCGCTCGGCGCGGGCAAGACCGTCTTCACGAAGGGCATCGCAAGCTCGCTCGGCCTTGACGCGGACGACGTGACGAGCCCTTCGTTCACGCTCGTCAATCATTACAGGCAGGCGCGGCTGCCCTTCTATCACATAGACCTCTATCGCTTGAGCGCGGGCGCGGCGGCGGCGCACGCGGTTGACCTTGACGAGTTGTTGACGGACGAGCGGGCGGTCGTCGTCATCGAATGGGGCGAACGGATGGGCAGGTATCCGCTGCCGCCGGAGGCCTGGCGCATACACATCGCGGGCGACGGCACGGACGCGCGCCGCATCAACATCCGGCCACTGTCGCCCTGAGGGGCCGGGCGCGTGCGGAATCTGCTATAATGTGTGCGAACAATCGAACGGTTCAGGATTCAATGTAAGGAGAAAAAGATAATGCCATATCCAGAAATTATGATTCACTCGATGAGAACGGAATTGACGCGGCTCGGCGTTGAAGAGTTAAAGACGCCGGAGCAGGTTGACGCGGCCCTCAAGGAGACGAAGGGGACTGTGATGGTCATCGTCAATTCGGTCTGCGGTTGCGCGGCGGGCAAGGCGCGTCCCGGCATCGCGCTGGCGCTTGAGCATGGCGTGCGACCGGAGCGCGTCACGACCGTCTTCGCGGGGGCCGACATAGAAGCCACCGAACGAGCGCGCGGCTACTTCAAGGGCTTTCGTCCCTCGTCGCCCTCCATCGCCATTCTCAAGGACGGCGAAGTCGTCTACATGATGGAGCGTCACCAAATCGAGAACAAGTGGCCGCAGCAGATAGCGCAGGAACTAACCACGGCCTTCGACCAACACTGCGCCACACGGCAGGAAGCCGCCACCAACGTCGGCTAAATTCAAGTCGGCTAAATTCAAGTCCAAAGTCCAAAGTCAAAGACATGTTCTCTGACCTTGGACTTTGGACTTTGGACTTTGGACCTTGGACTTATTCTTGACCTTGGACTTTGGACTATTTTTATTGACCGCCGTTTACTTGCGTTCGGTGTCCTTCTTGCGCCCGACGCTCTGCGCTTGATTGGAGGGGCGCCCGAACTGCGCCACCACCTGATCGCGCATGGCGACGACGGCTTCGTGCAGTTCCCATTCGATGGCCGTCGCGTCGTCGCGGGCGGCGGCGGCGAGGGCTGCGGTCTGCGTCTCGTTTGACTGCTTGCCGAGCATGTTGTCTCTCAGGGTCTTGAGCTTAGCGAGCGTCAGGTTAGAGTTAGCCGGAGCATAGTCGGTGACAGTTTCCAGCGCTTCCAGGCTTTCGAGGTCTTGAGCAAGTGTTTTCGGGCTGATTCGTCTTGTTTTGTCTTTTATCGCCATCACACAATTCTCCTCTAGTCATTTAACTGGGCAGGGTTAAGGTTGAAGAGGGCTGAGAACCCCCAGTTATGTTCCAGAAGCGGCAGGCGCATAATATTCTTGCCGTCGAAATCCTGTCAAGAGAAAGTTTTGTCAGGAGGCCGCTCAAAGGCTCAACGACGTGGCTCGCGTCTCTCGTTCCTGAGCAGCCAGCAAGCGCTCGATAGTTATCGCCAGCAGTTCGAGGTTGTCTGATTTCTTAACAATGAGAATCGGCGTCCGTTCCCTGTTCGCTATCTCTCTGGTAAAGCGTGTCAACTCCTGCGCCGTCCCATCCATCAACACTTCGTCAAACACGAAGAGCGAATGCTTCAGATGTTTGATGAACAGGCGCGCGACACAGGCAGCAGGGGCGCGCACTACCCAACATTCGTCAAGCCGCTCTGTCAGATACGTCAATAACGCGAGGTCAAGCCCGACGTAGAGAACGCGGTGCGGGCGGGCGGACATCCGGCGATACAAGGCTCTGGCGTGATAAGAGGGTTCATCCTCTGTTATCATGTGCATGGTTTGAAGATTGAAAACTTAAGCAACGGCCAATGCGACGGCTCATCCTCAGAGTGGACTAAATGAGCATCGCCGTTTGTTATGAAAGGTTCATACTTACGGCGACCACGTTATGCAGAGCCATCTTACTCTCTGTTGAGAGTAGAAACAAGCTTCGGCACGCAATCTTTATCTCATCAGGAGGCCACGCCTGATGGGCAATCCGCGTCCGAAGCCAGAACGCCTTGCCGAAAAGTTGCGGCAGATTCGGCTTGCGCTTGGGCTTTCTCAAACCGAGATGCTCAAACTTTTGGGATTTGAAGAAGGGATGAAGTACGCAAGAATCTCAGAATATGAGCAAGGAATCCGTGAGCCGTCGCTACTGACGCTCCTTGCATATTCTCGCGTGGCAGGCGTGCATATGGAAGTTTTGGCCGACGATGAATTGGACTTACCCGCAAAGCTGCCAGCCAAGCTGAAACACTCACGCTGACCTTGTAAGCAACCTGATGCGCTTTGTAGGCAAGAAAGGGTTTAGCGGCAAAGCCTATCAGATTGGACTATCAGGCAAAGCCGACCGGACACATCGCAAATATTATTGCTACTCACGCCTCATCCATGTAACAAAACCGTACATTTTCAGCCGCGAGCCGCTATTTCTCACGGGCGATGTCAAATATCTTGCAAGCGAGGTCACTTCGCTGGCGCGCGAGATGACTTCGCATGCGTGCGAGGTCATCTCGCTGGCATGTAATCTGACCTCGCGCGCGTGTAATTCGACATCGCGCGCATGTAATCTGACCTCGCACGCATGTAATGTGACCTCGCGCGCGTGTAATCTGACATTACACGCGCGCGAGGTGACTTCGCGCGTGTGTAATTTGACTTCGCGCACGTGTAATCTGACATTACAGGCGCGCGAGATGACTTCGCTGGCATGCGAGGTCAGTTCGCGCACGTGTAATTTGACTTCGCACGGGTGCGAGGACGCTTCGCGGGCGTGACATTCGAGTTCGCGGGCGTGATATTTGAGTTTTCCGGCGGGCGATGACATATTTCAATTCGGCGCGTGGAGTTCAGAGGGGCAATGTTTCGCTAATGTCGGGCCAATTTAGCCGCAAGTGCGTGTAGAATAAGGGCGTCGTCTATGGCGCAGGCTGTGGACGGGACGGGCGGGGCGGGCGCGTGAGAGAATTTCGGGATTTTCGGGCGGAAAGCTGATGCAGACACTCAATCTCAAGCCGACGGACAAGAAAGTCGGGGAATATTACAAGGCTCTGGCGGAGTTTAAGGCCCGCGACGTGTCGCACGAGACGGCTGTGCGCTCGGCTTTCCAGAGTTTGCTGGACGCCTGTTGCAGCAAGTTCGATTGGAAGCTCGTCCCCGAGTGGCAGATTAAGCGGGCGCAGGGCCACGCCTTGCGGGCGGACGGCGCGCTGGTGGACGGCTTTCGCCTCTCGCATGGATTGTGGGAGGCGAAGGACGCCGCCGATGATTTGCGTAAAGAGGCGCGCAAAAAGTTAGACCTCGGATACCCCTCCGAGAACATTCTCTTTCAGGCGCCGGAGCGCGCCATTCTCTTCCAGAACGGCAAAGAGACGCTGGACGAAGACATCACCAAGCCTGAGAAGCTGGTGCAGACGCTCAAGCAATTCTTCGAGCATCAGAAGCCCGAATACGCCAACTGGGAAGATGCCGTCAACAACTTCGGGGCGAGCGTGCCGCAACTGGCCCACGCCCTGGACGAATTGATTGAGCAGGAGCGCAAGGACAATCCGCGCTACCGGCAGGCGTTTGAAGACTTCGCTGCATTGTGCCGCCAGTCAATCAATCCGAACCTTTCCGACGATGCCGTCGAAGAGATGTTGATACAGCACCTACTGACCGAGCGCATCTTTCGCAAGGTCTTCAACAACCCGGACTTCACGCGCCGCAACGTCATCGCCGCCGAGATTGAGCAAGTGATTGACGCACTGACTTCTCACTCCTTCAACCGCGACGAATTTCTGAGCCGCCTCGACTACTTCTACCGCGCCATCGAAACGACCGCCGCCACCATTGACGACTTCAGCCAGAAGCAGGAATTTCTCAACGCCGTCTACGAGAAATTCTTTCAGGGCTTTTCCGTCAAGGTCGCAGACACGCACGGCATCGTCTATACGCCGCAGCCGATTGTCAGCTTCATGGTCAAAAGCGTCGAAGACATTCTACAGAAGGAGTTCGGCAAATCCCTCAGCGCCCCCGGCGTCCACATCCTAGACCCCTTCGTCGGCACCGGCAACTTCATCGTCCGCGTCATGCAGGAAATCAAGAAGACCGCCCTCGAACAGAAATACCGCCACGAGCTACACTGCAACGAGGTCATGCTCCTGCCCTACTACATCGCCTCGATGAACATCGAGCACGAATACTTCGAGCTAACGCGCAGCTACGAACCCTTTCAAGGCATCTGCCTCGTTGACACCTTCGAGCTAGCCGAAGGCGCGCAAACCCAACTCTCCTTCATGACGCCCGCAAACACCGCCCGCGTCGAACGCCAGAAACGCTCGCCCATCACCGTCATCATCGGCAACCCGCCATATAATACAAATCAGCAAAACGAGAATGATAATAATAAGAATCGTAAGTACAAGCAGATGGACAAGCGCGTCAGCGAGACTTACGCCAAAGACTCTAAGGCCACGCTTGTCAATAAATTGAATGATCCTTATGTAAAAGCTATCCGTTGGGCATCAGATCGAATAAATGATGAAGGAATCATCGCATTCATTACGAACAATAGCTTTTTAGAGCAGTTAGCGTTTGATGGGATGCGGAAACATTTACACCAAGACTTCAACCGAATTTATGCCTTTAACTTACAAGGTAATATTAGAAAGGATTCAATGCGGGATGGTATAGCGCTTGGCGAGAAAAACACTATCTTTGGACTTTCGGCTATGGTTGGGATAGCAATAACTTTTTTCATTAAGAGTAAATCTCTATCAGACCACAAGATTTTTTATTCTGAAGTAGATTTTCGATCTACACGCAATGAAAAGTTTATTCTGCTTGAGAATACAGGAAGCCGCTCCCACCTTAATTGGAGCGAATTGCAGCCTGACGTAAAACAAACTTGGTTAACTGAAGATTTACAAGCTGATTTCGATTCATATATACCCCTTGGCTTGAAAGAAGGTAAAGCGGCAAAGTCGTCAAACATTGAAGCTATATTTAAGTCTTACTCATTAGGTGTCTCTACCAATCGTGACAGTGTTGTCTATGATTTCGATTTAGATAACCTGCTCCGCAGAGTCAATCAATTCTGCGACGACTACAACTCTGAAGTCTCCCGCTATCAACAAAAAGGTAAACCCACAAACATAGATGATTTTATAAAATATGACCGGATAAAGTGGAGTCGAAATTTAAAGCGTGATTTAAAGAATGGTAAGTTGCTTTCCTATGATCCATCGAATATTCGCATAGGCATTTACCGCCCCTTCACCAAAAAGTTTATTTATTTAGCGGAGACAATAATTGATGAATTAGGAAAGAATAAACTCTTCTTCCCTACGCTTGACGCTGAAAGCGAGAATCGCTTTATCTGCGTTACTTCCCCCGGTTCAGAAAAACCCTTCTTGGCGCTTCTTAGCAATACTATTCCTGATTTACATTTAAGTAGTCCGGGGACGGGTGCTCAATGCTTCCCCTTCTACATCTACAACGCAGACGGCACACACCGCCGCGAGAACATCACCGATTGGGCGCTCGCACAATTCCGCGAGCGCTACGGGGATGCGTCCATTACGAAGTGGGACATCTTTCACTACGTTTACAGCTTGCTCCATCACCCGCTCTACCGCGAGCGGTATGCGGCCAACCTCAAACGCGAGTTGCCGCGCATCCCCTTCGCGCCCGACTTCCAACACTTCGCGCAGGCGGGCGCGCGGCTCAGTGAGCTTCACGTCAACTACAAACAGCAGCCCGAATACCCGCTCGAAAGAATCGAGCAGCCCGGACGCGTCCTCGATTGGCGTGTCTCCAAGATGAAGCTCTCCAAAGATAAACGCTCGCTCATCTATAACGACTTTCTTACCCTCGGCGGCATCCCGCCCGCAGCCTTCGAATACCGCCTCGGCAATCGCTCCGCCCTCGAATGGATTATTGACCAGTACCAGACGACCACCGACAAACGCAGCGGCATCACCAACGACCCCAACCGCCCCGCAGACCCGCAATACATCCTCCGCCTCATCGGTCAAGTCATCACCGTCAGCCTCGAAACCGTCCAACTCGTCCGCGCTCTCCCCGGCCTCGGCCTCTCGGAGAATTAAGTCATCGCCCGCCCCTGCGGCTTTCGTTTCCTCTCCCGCTTTTCATGCTAAGATGCGCGTCGCTACAAGCCGGTGGATGGCCCCTCGTGGAAGCGAAATCGCGCGACGGCAAAAGCGGTTGGCGGCCTCTTGCTTTTCTATCCGGCAACATATTCAATGATGAGGAGAAGAGTCTATGCCCGATGACCAACGCCCCCTTGAGTCTGCGCCGCAGGCCAGCAATAGCGTCATAGTTCAACCCGGCGGACGTGTCTTTCCGACAATTAACGCGGCCCTCGCCAGCATCACCGACAACAGGCTACAGAAGCAATACCTGCTCTCCGTCGGCCCCGGCACATATAACGAGAAGGTGACGATGAAGCCCTTCGTCAGCATACAGGGCGCGGGGCAGGAGTTGACGACGATTACACAGCCCGCCGCGTCCGACGCCTTCAGCGGCGGCACAGTGATGGCCGCCAGCAATTGCACGCTCGCCAACGTCACCGTCAGCAGCCTCGGCGGCGTCTGGGGTTCCTACAGCACGGCCCTCTCTTGCAGCGGCGCGATAAACTTCAGCGTCGATAGCTCGACACTGATTGTTGACGACCAGAATCAGGCGGGCGTCAATCAATGCACGCTCGACGCCGCTTTGAACACCTTCGAACCGCTCTCGCAAATCAGAGTCTTTTACTGCCTCATCAAATGCACGGCGCAGAACAACCAGTCGGGCGCCGCCGCGGCGGGCATCGCCGCGCAGTCAACCGCAGATATTTTCTACAGCAAGCTCGTCGCCAAAGGCGGCAGGCAGCCCTTCGGCGTTATCACCGCCCGCAGCAGCCGCGTCACGATTGACAACGGCTACGTCGAAGGCAGCTACTTCGCCCTCTACGACTCGGACGGAGGAGCCATCATCACCGCCAACAAATGCCAGATTAACGGCCCCGTCTCAAACGGAGTGGTAGTCAACAACTAACAGCAACGACGCGAGCCGCAACGTTGCGCGAGGCGCGGGCGGGTCAGCCGCTCCAGCTTTATCCCGCGACGTTGCGGCTCGCGTCGTTTCTTCTCATCCCTGTGCTATCATCGCACGCGATGTCCGCTCGTTCCCCGCTCACACTCGAAACGCCGATTGTCGAACTCTATCGCTCCGGCATCCCACGCTTCGGTCAGGGCATGGCGCGCAAACTGGGGCTGGCCCTCGCCACGCTCGCCGCCAAAACGGACGCCACCGAAGCGACCGTCGAAGACCTCCTTAACTACTTGCCGATGCGCTACGAAGACCGCTCGAACATGGCGCGCATCGAGAGTTTGAGCGACGGCACGGAAGCCTCGCTTGAACTGTATGTGCGAGTCGCGGGCGGCTTTCAAGTCGGCAAGCATCGCGGGCCGAAGGCGCCGCCGCTCTACATCTTCGAGATAACGGCCTCAGACCCGGAACGCACGGGCAAGCCCGTCGTCGTCTGGTGGTTCGTCTCAGGCCGTCAGGCCAATCGCATCATCGCCTACAATAGCAAACGCTTTGAGCGCGGCACACGCTTCATAGCCTTCGGCAGATGGGAATGGGACACGCGCCGCAATACCTTCTCGCTGCGTCTCAACAAGCCCGATGAATTGGAGATGCTGCCCGGCTCTTGGACGCCGCCGGAACACGCGCTGCTGCGGCTCGCAGAAGAGGACGCGGGACGCGGGGAAGCAGGACGCGGAGACGCGGAGACGCAGGGACGCGGCGAGGGCAGCAAAGACGGCGAGGGCAATGACGACGACAACGGCGATGGCGTTGCCGTTGCGGATGATGAGAGAGAAGCGGTCGAGGGCGACGAGTTGGCGTTTGATGAAGAGAGCGGAGATGACCCGTCGCTGGCGGCGATTCACGTCGGGCGGCGCGTGCCTGTCTATCGCAAGCTCGGAGAGTTTCGCACGAAGCGGCTGCGCGAAATCATGCACGCCGTCCTCGGCCTCATCGACGACGGCGAGATAACCGAGACGCTGCCCGCCGAACTCTGCTCGCGCCAGCGCTTGATTGACCGCCCGACGGCTATCCGCCGCATACACTTTCCCACGGACGACGCTACGCTCAGCGTTTATGAGAACGCGCGTAGCCCTGCGCACCTGCGGCTCATCTTTGAAGAGTTCTTCTGGGTCGCGCTGGCAATCGCGCTTCGTCGCGGCGAGCGCGTCAGAGAGAAGAAGGGCGCGGTTATCGAAATCACGGACAGCGTTCGTGAAGATATAGCGGCGGTCGTTCCCTTCCAGTTGACGAGCGCGCAGGAACGTGTCGTCAAGCGCATCTTCGAAGATATGCAGTCGGACGCTCCTATGAATCGCCTGCTGCAAGGCGATGTCGGCAGCGGCAAAACCATCGTCGCTGTGCAGGCGATGCTGGCCGCGATGGAGAACGGCTATCAGGCCGCTCTGATGGTTCCGACCGAAATCCTCGCAGAGCAGCACGCCCGCAACGTCAAGCGTCTGCTTGAGCCGACCGGCTACCGCGTCGAGTTGCTCATCGGCTCTCTGCGCGCCACCGAAAAGCGTCGCCTTCACAAAGACCTCGCGGCGGGCGACATACACGCCTGCATCGGCACGCACGCGCTGATACAGGAATCCGTCTCCTTTCATAAACTCGGCCTCGTCGTCATAGACGAACAACATCGCTTCGGCGTCCTGCAACGCGCAGAGCTTCGCACGCGCGGCTACAACCCGGACGTGCTCGTCATGACCGCCACGCCCATCCCGCGCTCGCTCGCCATGACCGCCTACGGTGATTTGGACGTGTCCGTCATAGACGAACTGCCGCCCGGTCGCACGCCCATCAAAACGGTCGTCGTCGGCGAAGACCAGCGCAGCGGAGTCTACAAGGGCGTCGAGCGCGAGGTGCGCGGCGGGCGGCAAGTCTACGTCGTCTATCCTTTGATAGAAGAATCGGAGAAGATGGACTTGAAGGACGCGACGCGCATGTTCGAGCAACTGCGCGACCGCGTGTTTCCACACTTCTCCATCGGGCTGCTCCACGGCAAGATGAAGTCCGCCGAGAAAGAGGAAGTGATGCGCCGCTTCGTCGCCGGAGAGATACAGATTCTCGTCGCTACCACCGTGGTCGAAGTCGGCGTTGACGTGCCGAACGCTTCCCTGATGGTCATCGAACACGCCGAACGCTTCGGCCTCTCGCAACTGCATCAACTGCGCGGGCGCGTCGGGCGCGGAGCCGAGCAAAGCTTCTGCGTCCTGCTCGCTTCGGAGAAACGAACGAGCGTCGCGCGCGAACGCCTCGGCATTATGGAAGAGACGACCGACGGCTTTCGCATCGCCGAAAAGGATTTGGAGATTCGCGGCCCCGGCGAAGTGATGGGCACGCGCCAGTCCGGCCTGCCCACCTTCCGCATCGGCAACCTTGTCCGCGACGTGCAGATTCTCGAAGAAGCCCGCCGCGAAGCAGACTATTACCTGACCACCCGCGCCCGCACGCGCGAAACCTCCAAACTCATCGAACGCGTCCGCGCCGATTCCCGCTTCGGCCTTGCCGCCGTCGGATAGAGCAGTGGGGGGGGGG
>JAWVFT010000079.1:0-10216 GCA_033855775.1 Blastocatellia bacterium
GTCACTTGTCACTCGTCACTGCTTTTTAACATTCGGCAACGTTTGATCCGGGGCCGCGCGTTGCGGCGGACGATACTGCAAGACGGCGACCTCCGAGAGCGAGTCAATGCGCGCTCCGGGCTTGATATGAATCGTGTGTGGAATTGTAGCCGTCCCGCTTTTAACTTCCACCACCGCTCCCACGTTCAAGCCCTGTGGGTAGATGCCGTCCTGCCCTGTGGTAATCACATAGTCGCCGGCCTTGACCTCTTCCAAGCCAGACACATAGCGCATCTCAAGGAGTCCGCTCTGGCCGAGGCCGCGAATCGAGCCGAGGGCCGACGACGTGCCGAGTTGGCCGACGACCGCTCCGGCAGCCGATTTCTCATCCGTTATCAACATCACGGTGGCCGTCCATGGGCTGGTCGCAATGACGCGCCCGACGATGCCGCCCGGCGTCGCGACTGGCATGTTCAATTCGATGCCGGAGGAACTGCCGCGATTAATCGTCACCGTGTCGAACCAGACGGACGGGTCGCGCGCGATGACCGAAGCCGGAATCACTCCATACTGCGTGTTCTGCTTGAGGTCGAGCAAGCCTCGCAAGCGTTCGTTCTCGTCGCGGTCGGCGCGCGCCTGCCGCGACTCGATTTCCAGTTCGGCGACGCGCTGCCGCAGTTGCTCGTTCTCGGCGGCGGCGCTGCGCCAGTTGGCTATTTTTTGAAAGAAGCTTGCGCCCGCGCCGCCCGCCCCGCTCGTCGCGCGTTGAAAGGGCGAAGCGATGGCCTGCGCCCAGACGCGTATCAAACGCTGCTTCGTCACATCGTCGCGCGCGTCGTAAGACATCAACGCCAGATTCCCGACCAGCAGCCCGATGAGCCACCAGGGGGCGCGCTGCCGAATCTCTTTTTGTGTGCGAGCTACTGCCATAAATCAGTGACGAGTGACGAGTGACGAGTGACGAGTTAAAGACAGCTTCCTGCTTGCTGCTCGTCACTTGTCACTGGTGACTGTTTTTTACGTTCCGCTCGTCAGCGTGTTGTCCCACTTCACGCGCTTGAGCAGGTTGAAGTCGGAGAGCATTTTGCCGGTGCCGAGGACGACGGACGAGAGCGGGTCTTCGGCCAGAGAGACGGGCAAGCCCGTTTCGATTGAGAGCCTGCGGTCAAGGTTTTTCAGGAGCGCGCCGCCGCCCGTGAGCACGATGCCGCGCTCAACGATGTCGGCGGAGAGTTCCGGCGGCGTGCGCTCAAGGGCGACGCGCACCGCGTTGACGATGGTTGAGACGGAATCGGCTAGAGCCTCGCGGATTTCCTCGTCCGAGATAACGATGGTCTTCGGGATGCCTTCAATCAGGTTGCGCCCGCGCACTTCCATCGTGTGCGGCTCATCCAAAGGAAAGGCCGAGCCGAGCGAAATCTTAATCTGTTCGGAGGTGCGCTCGCCAATCAAGAGGTTGTACTTGCGCTTGATAAACTGCGTGATGGCTTCGTCCATCTCGTTGCCCGCGACGCGCACGGCGCGCGAATAGACGATGCCGGAGAGCGAGATGACGGCGATGTCCGTCGTGCCGCCGCCGATGTCCACCACCATGTTGCCGTGCGGCTCCGTGATGGGGAGTCCCGCCCCGATGGCCGCCGCCATCGCTTCTTCGACGAGGTAAACTTCGCTCGCCTTGGCGCGATAGGCTGAGTCTTCGACGGCGCGGCGTTCGACCTGCGTAATCTCCGAAGGGATGCCGATGACGACGCGCGGGCTGACCCACGTCTTGCCGTTGTGGGCCTTGCGGATGAAGTGTTGGAGCATCTTCTCCGTCACTTCAAAGTTGGCGATGACGCCATCTTTCATCGGGCGGATGGCGACGATGTTGCCGGGCGTGCGGCCCAACATCTCTTTGGCGTCGCGCCCGACGGCTTCGACGGCGTTGGTGATTTTGTTGATGGCGACGATGGAAGGTTCGGAGACGACGATGCCGCGCCCCTTGGCGTAGACGAGCGTGTTGGCGGTGCCGAGGTCAATCGCAAGGTCGCTGGAAAAAAGGCTGAAGATTGATTTAAAGGCCATGTAAACTACTTTCCATATTTTCTGGACAGATATGACTGCTGCGCCCGCCGCAATATTGGCGGGTTGACGCACACATGCCTGTGTTTTGCCGGGATAGAAAGAGGCACTAGCGATGCAGACCAAACCCGTCGAACAAGAGCGAACCTCTTAAGATACACCGAATGCGGCGCGCGCGCTATCGAGAAAGCGGTTTTTCGTTTAAGAAAGCGCTTTTTCGCTCTGAAAAATATCGGGCGGGGCGTTGGCGAAGCGGATGCAGTTCTTGCCAGCGGCTTTTGCTTCGTACATGGCTGCGTCGGCGCTGGCGATTAACTGCTGCGGGGATTGGGCGTGATGTGGGAAAGCGGCGACGCCGAAGCTCGCCGTCAACTGCAAGCGCATGCCGCGCCCGCCTGTGAAAACGTGGCGTTCTATCTTCTCGCGGACGCGACCGGCGACAAAGGCCGACTGCTCGACGTTGCTTTCGGGAAGGACGACGACAAACTCGTCGCCGCCGTAGCGCGCCACCACATCCGTGTCGCGCACGGAGGAGAGAATGATGGAGGCCATCTCCATCAGGACGTGCGAGCCGACGAGGTGGCCGTGAAGGTCGTTGACGAGTTTGAAATTGTCGAGGTCGAAGAAGAGAGCCGTGCAGCTTGTGCCGTAGCGGCGGGCGCGCTTGATTTCGCTCAGCAAGTACTGGCGCAGGTAGCGCGCGTTGTGCAGCTTCGTCAAATCGTCGGTCAGAGAGAGGCGTTCGGCTTCGGCGATGCGCAGCGCGTTGCCGAGAGCGTAGGCGAGCGGCAGGGCGAGCGCGCCCAGAAGGGCCACGTCGCGGTGTGTGAAGGCGCGGGCGTGCGCTCCCTCGCGGACGCCTTCGAGGACGCCGGAGAGTTTCTCGCCGCTGGTCAGGGGCAGAGCGATGAAGCGACGACCGCGTTCGGTCTTGCGGATGATTTCGAGATTGGCGACCGCCTCGCGCGCCGCTTTCGATTCCGCGCCGGGAAGCGTTAGCTCGTCGCCGAGCAGAGCGCGCCGCAACTCGTTATCGTGTCCCTCGCGCTCGCTTAAGGTCAGCCCGCGCGCGGCCAGCGGTTCGAGACTGAGGGCCGCGCCCGCGCCGCCCGATTCGCCGGTCAGGTAGATAGTCCAGCGGTCTGCGCGGACGAGCGACGACAGACCGGCGAGAGCCGTGTGCGCGGCGCTCTTCTGGTCGTTGGTGAAATGGAGCGAGGCGACGAGTTCAAAGGCTGCGCGCAGGGTGTTGACGTTGAGCTTATCGGGCAGCAGCAAGGCCGTGGGCAGGAGCGCGCTCTCTGTGCCGGAAGGCGGCGTCAACTCGCCGGTCGAGCCGCGCTCTTCCAACTCGCGGAGGATGGCGGGCAGCTGCGCGGGCGTTTCGGCGACCGCTTGAAAGCCCATACGCTTGAGGGCGGCGGTGTCCATCGGTCGCTGTTGGAGTTGATGCTGGCGTTCGGGCTTGAGATGGTCGTGCGGGCGGCAGGCGACAAGCGGAGCTTTCTTCCAAGTCGCCAGCGCGTGTTCAATGGCGGCGTGGATTTCCAGCGCGGCCACGCCCGCCAGCACTTCGTAGAGCACGGCAATCGGCTGTTCGTCTGTCTCTACGGCGCTTCTATCGCGCGCTTGCGAAAGGGCCGCGACTTCTCCGTCCACGTCGCGCAAGCCTTCAAACAGCACGTCGAGCGCGGCGTCGCGCAGCGCATCGAGCAGCGCCGGGGAGGGCGGCTCGTGCGCGTCGGTCAATAAAATTACATGCCTTGTCATGATGAGAAAACGCCCGCTGATTCTTTCCGTTTAATTCCTCTTCGGAGCCGCGCCCTGAGCGAGCGCGACTTTGTACTGGCTGCTGTTGCCCTGCGCGTCGAGAGCTTCGAGCGGCAACTCGCGCGCTTCCGCCGGCGCTGTGATTTGTAGTTGAAAGCGCTCGTCGTTTCCGGCCAGCGCTTCGCGGCCAGCGGCGCGAATCGTCGTGCCGTACTGCGCGCGCCCGCGAATGAGATAGATGCTGCCGCCGACGTATTCGGCTTGAAGGTCGGAGACTGTGACCTCCTGGCCCGTGCCGCCGGTGACGACGACGAACTTCTGCGGGTCGCTCCAATCGGAGGTTTGGCCAGAGGCGGCGGTGGCGCGCACGCGCCAGAAGTAGGAGCCGGGGCGGAGGTCTGAGGCGTTAAATTCTGTGGCCGAGAGTTGGTCGCGCTCGATAACTTTTCCGGCGGCGACGAAGAAGGGCGAGGTCGCCACTTCGACTCTGTAGTGGGCGGGCGAGCCGGACTGCGGGCGATGCCAGCGCAGGGCGACGCTGGCCGCGCCGTTTTGCTTGACGAAGACTTTCTCAAGGTCGCGCGGGGCCATGGGCGCGGGAACGGCGAGCAGGCTTTCGCGTCTGGTCAGCGAACCCGACGGCGCGACCGAGAGATATTCGCCGCCGCGCACGGTGGTCTTCTCGCCGTCGCGTGTGGTGGTGGTTTCCATCGCGCCGTTGGTGACGCGAATCTCTTCGGTCTTGCTCTCAGGGTCAACGCCGAAGCTCGCGCCCGTCAAGGCTCCGAGTTGATTCTGCGTCTGCGGCGTCTCGATAATATTGCTGGTGCCTTCGGGCTGTTGCTCTGTGCGGATGTTGACTTGGCCGCTGCCGACGCGCACACGCACGTCGGTTCGCTTGCCGCCCTCGAAGCTGGCGTTGTCGCGGATGATGACGGTGCTGTTGGGCCGCACGACGAGCGTTGAGCCGTCGATCATGGAGATGCGAGCGCGCCCGTCGGCCTGCGTCTGCACGGTGTCGCCGGGATAGAGTTGGACCTGGTTGGCGGCCTGAAGGGTTTCGCGCGTGGAGGCGCGAATGATGCGCACGTCGCCCTCGAAGGAGATGAAGCGCGCTCCGGCGGGAGCGTCAACGCTCGTCTCCGGCTTATAAAACGGGTTGCCGTATTTCCAGGCGTAGAGGGAGAAGCCGCCGGCCAGACAGCCGACGACAAGCAGAGCGATGATGAAGTAGATTTGTCGCTTCTGAACGACCCACCAGTCGAGATTGAAGCGACTGTTTTTAGCAGTCATCTTTAGGAAATAAACCGGAATCCACGAGGGGCAAGTGGCAGGCTGTCGGAGTGGCTCGGATGCGTCTCTCTCCGTCGCTGCAAAAGATGTGAAGCGTTTTTCCGGCGGCAGCGGCCCGACGGCCCCGACGCCACCTTAAAAATTAACACAGGCGAGCGGAATAAGGCAAAATAAAAGTAAAAAAGCGAATGTCGGCAGTAAAAAAGCGGACAGCGGCCGGCAAAGCAAGGCTGGAAACGGCTATTCCACTGCTTCCAAGCCGCAAACACAGGCTCCAACGGCCCGTCCGTTGACTCCAACGCTTCATCCGTTGGCTCCAACGGTTGCTCCGGTGGGCCCACCGGGCGGGCCGGAGAGCCCACCGGACGAAGCGGTGGGCCCACCGGCTGAACTGTTGGGCCCAACGGACGAGCCGTTGGCTCCAACGGATGAGCCGGGGAAGCCACCGGACGAGCCGTTGGAGTCCCCGGATGAGCCGGAGAGCTATACGGGCGAACCGGAGAGCTATACAGACGAGCCGGAGAGCTATACGAGTGAGCCGTTGAGCTATACTGATGAACCGGAGAGCTATACGGGCGAGTTGGAGAGCTATACGGCTCGTCCGTATAGCTCAACGGATGAGCCGGAGAGTCGCGGTTTTCTCAAGTTTAATCTTACGCGAAAAGGCGGAAACTCTTATTATTAAAGAGCTTCCGCCTCACTTTCGTCTCTTGCCCGCGACTTCGGGCTTGAGCTTCAGCTTATCTTCGCTTCTTCATCTTCCGTCTCGGTCTCGTAGTTCTCGAAGGGCGGGTTGAAGCCTTCGGCCTGTTCCACGTCAATGTCCCTTTGTGCGTGGCGCGGCCAGATGAGCGAGGCGGCAACCGAACTGAGCAGCACGACGGCCACCACGACGAGCGCAATGCCCGTCGGAATGTGGTCGTAGGGCGCGATGGTCGCGGCCAGCCCCGTCGCCCCCGCGTAGTTCAGAGCCGCCGTCAAGCCTTTGACCAGCAGCGGCATCAGCATCTTGACGCCGATGAAGGTCAACACCACGGCCAGCCCTAGCTTCAGGTAATGGAATTTTTCGACCACTCCGGCCAGCAGAAAGTAGAGCGAGCGGAGGCCGAGGATGGCGAAGACGTTCGACGTGTAGATGATGAACGTGTCGGTCGTCACGCCGAAGATGGCCGGAATCGAATCGACCGCGAATATCAAATCCGAGACTTCGACAATCAACAGCACGAGCAAGAGCAACGTTCCAGTCCGTCGCCCGTTCACGACCGTGAAAAACTTTTCGCCCTCGTAGTGGCGCGTAATCGGCACAAAGCGCGTCACCAGCCGCACAATCGGATTCGCCTCCGGCTGTATGTCAGTCTCTTCCTGACTGAACATCTTGATGCCCGTGAAGACCAGAAACGCCCCGAAGACGTAGATCAGCCAACCGAACTGCTTAATCAGCGCCGTCCCCAGAAAAATCATCGTGATGCGCATCACCAGCGCGCCCATCACGCCCCAGAACAGCACGCGATGCTGAAACTTGGAAGGGACTTTGAAGAAGGCGAAGATGAGCAGAAAGACGAACAGGTTATCCACCGAGAGCGACAACTCGATGAGATAACCGGAGACGAACTCCAGCCCCTTCTGGTGGCCCATGTGCCAGAAGACGATGGCCGAGAAGATGGCCGCCAGCGAAACCCAGACCGCGCTCCAGATGGCGGCCTCGCGGTAGGTCGGCGTGTGCGCCTCGCGACTGAAGATGCCGAGATCCAGGCTCAGCATGAATAAGATAAAAGCGCCGAAACCGGCCCACAGCCAGATAGAATGTTCCATCATGTTCATGATTGAGCTTACGATAGCATTAGCTTTTACAGGCAAGCAACTGCTTCCGCCACCGTTAAGGGTTTCGCGTTTCAAGTTTCCACGTTGCCGCGCTGTCAGCAAGTCAAGCTGAAAACAAGTCCGGCGATTTAATCGCAAACTTGAAGGCTGAAACCTTTGAGAGCGGCCCGCGCGGTTGCGAGAGCCGCCGCCTCTCCGTTACAATTCGCCGTTTGCAGGTGGCAATCAATTAGCGGCTATCGGCGCTCAATCATTCCCGGTCACACGCTCATGCCCGAAACGGTAGTCGCCGAATACTTGATAGAGGTAAATAATTTAAGATGTTAAAAAGCTTGGGTCGGATGGAACGCTCCCGCAACCTGATTATCGTCGGGTTCGCGGTTCTGATGGCAGTCAGCCTTGTGCTCTTCTATGCTCCGGGGCGCAACACGGAGGCTTTGTCTGGGGGAGGCACGGAGGTCATCGCGCGCGTCGGCGGCGATGACATTCTTGTCAACGAATTCAACTCGCGCAAGCAGAGCGTGATTCAACGCTACGGCGGGCAGTTCGGCTTCGCCCAACTCGGCTACACGAACAAGCGGCTGCTCGACGAAATGATTCAGAGCCGCATCACGGCGCAGGAAGCGAGCCGCCTGAATCTGGGAGCCTCCGACGGCGAACTCAAGGCATCTATCAAGCGCACGTTTCGCGACGCGGCTGGCAACTTCATCGGCTTCGATAAGTATAAGGAGCGCGTCGTCTCCAACTACGGCGACCTTGAACGCTTCGAGGGCGGCGTCCGCGACGATATAGCCTCGCAGAAATTGTTGGCCTTCGTCACCGCCGGAGTCCACGTCTCCGACGAAGAAGTGCAGAAGGATTACCAGCGCCAGAACGTCAAGTTCGACCTTGTGTACGTCGCCGTCACGCCCGACAAAGTGGCCGAGAAGATTCAGCCCACGGACGAAGAGTTGCGCGCTTACTTCGACCAGCACAAGACCAACTATCGCATCTACGAGCCGCAGAAAAAGATTCGCTACCTCTTCATTGACCAAACCAAGATGGGCGAGAAGCTGACGCTCTCGGACGCGGACCTGAAGGCGGAGTACGACAAACTGAAGCCGGAGAATAAAGAGGCGGGCAATCGCGTGCAGCAGATTGTCCTGAAGGTCGCCAATCCCGGTCTGGATGCGACCGTGAAGGCGAAGGCCGACCAGTTGGCGACGCAGGCGCGCGGCCAGACCGGCACGATGGAAGAGAAAGAGTTTGGCGACCTTGCGAAGGGCCAATCGGAAGACCCCGCGACGGCGAAGAACGGCGGCATGCTGCCGAACTACGTCAAGAAGGACGCGACCAAGGCCAGCGACCCGCTGCAACACATCTTTGAAACCGAAGTCGGCGGCATCTCCGGCCCCTTCAAGTCCGGCAACGCTTACTACATCTATCGTCGCGGCGAGTCTGTGCCGAAGACCTTCGAGCAGGCCAAGCCCCAACTGCTCGCCTCCCTGCGTAATCGTCAGGCTTACGACGCCGCCTCAGCGTTGGCCGCGCGCATCAGTGAGCGCGCCAAGCAGGAGAAAGACTTTCAGAAGCTCGCCACGGAGTTTGCGGGCCAGGCCAACATGAATGCGGCGCAGATGTTGAAGGAAACGGGCTTCATCGTTCCCGGCGATGATGTGCCGGACATCGGCAGCAACCAGCAGTTTGAGGATGCTCTTGAGCCGCTCAACAACGCGCAGGATGTCGGCGCCGCGACGCCCATCAAAGGCGGCTTTGCGATTCCGATGCTCGTCGAAAAGAAAGACCCGCGCCTGCCTGAGTTTGATGAAACGAAGGAGAAGGTCGCCAAAGACCTCAAGCTTGAGCGCGCCAAGGCCCAACTCGAAGAGATGGCCCGCAATCTGGCGAACGGCACGGGGAGCGCAGCCGAACTCAAAGCCGCCGCTCAAAAGCTTGGGCTGGAAGCGAAGGACGAAGGAGCCTACAAGCTCGGCATGCCTCTGGGCGAAGCCGGAACCAGCCCCGGAGCCGACGAAGTAATTTACGGCCTCAAGGAAGGCGAACTCACCAAGACGCCCATCAAGATTGGCGACGCATGGTTCGTCGTCGGCGCGACCAAACGAACCGAAGCAGACCTCACGGAGTTTAATAAAAACCGCGACCGTCAGGTCCAGCAGGCCACAGACACCTTGCGCGATCAGGTCTTCAGCGACTACATCGCCGGAGTCAAAGCCCGCATGGAGAGCGAAGGCCGCATCTACATTGACGAGAATGTGATGAAGCAACTCGAAAGCGACGAGCCGGAGATGACCAACCCCGCGCTCCCGCGCCGCCCGCCCATCCGTCAGGGCTAACACCGCGACGACAAACGCCGAACGCGGAACGATGAACCCGAAAGCCAACGGCTCTCCTTCATCGTTCCGCGTTTCGCTTTCCAAACCCGCTGCCTCGCGTTACCACCAGCCGAGCAGCTTCCACCACAGTAAGCCTGCGGCGGCCCAGATGAGTATGTTGGGGACCGAGACGACGAGGCCGAGCCACCACCACGTCCGCTGCTTGACGTAGCCCGCGCCGAACCAGATGGGAGCGGGTGTTGTGCCGTAGTGCGTCAGCGAGGCGTTGAGATTCGAGAGATAGGCGAGCGAGAGGACTGCCAGATAGGCTGGCGTTCCGGCGGCGAGCGTGACGAGCAGAAACGGAATGTACATCGCCGTGACGTGCGCCGTGATGCTGGCAAAGGCGTAGTGCGCGTAGAAGTAGACGAAGAGCAGGGCAGCGAGTGCCCACCACCATGACCATGCGTGCGTGAAGCTCGCGGCGGCTCTGGCGAAGCCTTCGGTGATGCCCGTCTCGCCCAAAGCTTCCGCCATTCGCACAAGGCCGCCATACCAGATGAAGACATCCCACGCGGCGCGCTCCGCCAGCACGTCTTCCCAGTCCAACACGTTGCTCAACAGCAGCACGCAGATGCCGACCAGAGCCACCACCGCATAGTTGATTTGATGCCAGCCCGTCGTCATCCACATTATCGCTATCAAGCCGAAGACGACCAGCATCAACTTCTCCGCGCGCGACATGCGGCCCATGCTTTTGAGTTCGGCGGCGGCCATGCGCGCAGCGTCCGGCGTCTGCTTAATCTCCGGCGGAAAGATTCTGTAGAGCAGGAGCGGCACGACCGCGAGCGAGAGCAATCCGGGCAGGATGGCTCCGAGCAGCCAGCGGTTGTAGCTCAACTCGATGCCCGTCGCCTGCTTCGCAAACTTGGCGATAATCACGTTGGAGGCTTGACCCGTCAAAAACATCGCGCAGACGA
>JAWVFT010000080.1:0-6943 GCA_033855775.1 Blastocatellia bacterium
GTTGATTCAAAGAACCAATATTCAGAACGCATCGCAGGTGCGTTCGACTGAAGGTCTATTCATTCATTGTTACGGCAAACTGGCTGCGGCTTGTTTACTCTTAACTTTCAACTCTTGATTCACATTAGTCCTGCTCAAGTTGGCGGCTTGACTTGATGACAGACGATGAAGGAAGAGCTATTTCTTCGTCTGCCTTTCGGCCAGAGCCATCAAATCCGCGGGGAGCCACTTGCCAACGCCCTTGTCGGTTTGCTCGCTGATGCCGACGGTGCGGTCGTGCCACTGGTCGCGCTTCGAGTCGCCGCCGCCACGCTGTAGCGCGTAGTTCTCCGTCTGCTCAAGGCTGAGGATGATGCCGTTAATAAGCTCCGGCCAATCTTCCTGCTGGATGCCGCGCGCCATCAGAGACAGCCCGGCTGACCAGTCTTCTTCGGGCGCGAGCGCGTCCTGTTCGGGAATCGCCAGATTATAGATGGGCGGAAAAGTCGCGCCCTTGTATTCCTTGACGAGCTGCGTTTTGATCTCCTTGTAAGACGCCTGCGGATTGTCGCGCTTGATGGCTTGAGCGCGGCGGAAAATATCCGCGACTGACGTTTGCTCTGTCGGCATGGCGAAAAGCTCTCCTCGAATTGTTTCGCTTTGTGAACGAATATAGCTTATACCATTTAAGCCCGCACGGGCTATGCAACAAAGCGCGGGTGGCTCGTTCTAACCCCGGCGCGTGCGGCCCGCGAGCGCGACCAGACTGATTATTGCGCCGACCGATTTCAAGCCCCAAGCGAGGAGCCAAGCTCAAGATGATGCGTCTCAAGAAAAAGATTTCCCTGCTCGTTCTGTTCTCCCTCTTCTGTGGCCTGCTGCCGTTCGAGCGGCAGATGATGACCGTGCGCGCCCAGACCGAACTCGTCACGCGCGCGCGCGACGAAGCCGCGAAGGCTGAGCCGAAGGGGCTGCGCTTTCGCTTGAGCCAGGGCGCGGAGCAACCGGAACAAAGAGAGACAGGCTCAATCACTCCCGCCACGAAGTTAAGCGAGAGCGAGACGCAACGTGTGCTGGCGCGCTTGCCCGCGTTGAATATGGAGAGCGGCGACGAGCAGGACTTTGCGATGCGCGAGCGTTCGCTGCCCGCGCCGCGCACAGGCAAGGTCATCAACACTAGCTTTCCGGCGATTGACGAACAACGCTTGACGGATGTGACGAGCGCGGGGCCGCTCGAAGTATTGCGCCATGCGCCCGAAGGCGAAATTCCTCTGGCTCCGCAGTTGAGCGTCACCTTCTCGCAGCCGATGGTCGCCGTCACTTCCTATGCCGAACTCGAAGCCATGGACGTGCCTGTTCGCCTGACGCCGCAGCCCGCTGGCAAGTGGCGTTGGGTCGGCACAAAGACTTTGCTGTTCGTCCCCGACGGGCGTTTCCCGATGGCGACCGAATATCGCGTCGCAGTTCCGGCTGGCACAAAGTCCGCCAACGGCGGCGCGCTCCCGGCTACAAAGTCATGGAGCTTTGCCACGCCCGCGCCCGTCTTAAGAACCGGCTGGCCGGGCGCGAACGGCCCGCAGCGGCGCGACGTGCTGATGTTCGTAGAGTTTGACCAGCGCATCGACCCGGCCAGAATGTTGCAGACGATACACGTCAACGGGGCTGGCCGCGAGTTGAAAATCCGCCTGGCGACGGAAGCCGAGATTGCGGCGGACGAGATGGTGAGCAGGCTGGCGGGCGCGGCGGAGAAGGGACGCTGGCTGGCGTTTCGCGCCGTTGACGCGGCGACGAATGATTACAGAAACGCGCTGCCCGCCAACTCCGGCATCAACGTCACGATTGGCCCCGGCTCTCCTTCAGCCGAAGGCCCGCGCACGACCACGCAACCGCAGAGCTTCTCCTTCAACACGTTCGGCCCCTTGCTGCAAGTCTCTCAAAATTGTGAGGCGGACGATAAGTGCTCGCCGTTCGACCAGTGGTACATCACCTTTTCGAATCCGCTCGACGCGGCGGCGTTTCAGAAATCGCAGGTCAGGGTAGAGCCTGCGATTGCCGGGATGAAAACGAGCGTCAGCAGCAATTACCTGATGATTGACGGCATCAAGCCGGGGCGCAGGACTTACAAAGTGACGCTCGCTTCCACGCTGAAAGATACGTTCGGCCAGACGCTCGAAGGCAACCGGAGCGTGACGTTTCATGTCGGCCCCGCGGAAAAATCTCTCACCTCTTCGGGCGAAGGCTTCATCGTGCTCGACCCGAACGCGCAGGGACGCTACTCGGTCTTCAGCGTCAATCACAGCAAGTTGAAAGTCAATCTATACAAAGTCGGGCCGGAGAACTGGACGCAGTTCGTCAATCACATGCGCTGGTCGCAGGGCTACGCCGACGAGAACGCGAAGAAGAATCGCACGCCACCGGGCAAGCTCGTCGTGTCGAAGATTGTCGATGTCGCCGCCAAGCCGGACGAGATGGTCGAGACGCCGATTGACCTCAACCCCGCGCTCGCGGACGGCCTCGGACAAGTGTTCGTCGTGGTCGAGCCGACCATCAAAGTTAAGGGCGAAGAGTTTCCGCAGATTAAAGCGTGGGTGCAGGTGACGGAGATTGGCCTAGACGCTTTCGTTGACAACACGGACTTGATTGGATGGGCTACCTCTTTGAAGGACGCGCGCCCGCTCGAAGGCGTCGAGATGATGGTTCAGCCCACGGGCAACCGCGCGACGAGCGGGGCGGACGGCCTCGCGCATATCACTCTGCCGGACGAGACGATGCCGGAGCCGAATATCCTGGTCGCCAGACGTGGCCGCGATATGGCTATCCTGCCGGAGCATACGGAGTGGTACTACACGAACGGCGGCTGGTTCAGGAAAGAAGCGGGAGACTCTTTGCGCTGGTTCGTCTTCGACGACCGCAAGATGTACAAGCCCGGCGAGGAAGTTCACATCAAAGGCTGGCTCAGAAAAATCGGCGGCACTCAGACGGGCGACGTTGGCCCGCTCGACGGGGCGGCGAAGAATGTTGACTACATCCTGCGCGATTCGCGCGGCAACGAAGTCGGCAAAGGCTCTATGCCGATTAACGCCCTCGGCGGCTTTGACACCGCTTTCAAACTTCCCGGCACGATGAATCTGGGCTCGGCTTCCCTGCAACTTTTAGCCACGGGCGGCACGGGCGGCGTTGACAATTCGCAGTCGTATCACAGCTTTCAAGTGCAGGAGTTTCGTCGTCCTGAGTTTGAAGTGAAAGCGCAGGCGACGAGCGAAGGGCCGTTCTTCGTCGGCGGCAGCGCGGACACGTTCGTCACCGCAGCTTACTACGCGGGCGGCGGCCTGCCGGAGACGGAAGTGACATGGAGCGTGACGGCGACGCCGACCAACTACACGCCGCCCAATCGTTGGGACTACACCTTCGGCAAGTGGACTCCGTGGTGGGGGCGCACTTCGGAAGAGAGCGAATCCCACACGGAGACGTTCAAGGGCAAGACGGACGCGGCGGGCAAGCATCGCCTCCATATTGATTTCGACGGCGTGAATCCGCCGCGCCCGACGAGCGTGAGAGCCGAAGCGAGCGTGATGGATGTCAATCGCCAGACGCTCACCTCCGGCGCGAACATGATTGTCCATCCGGCTGATTTGTACGTCGGCTTGAAGAGCGAGCGCGTCTTCGTCGAGCAGGGCCAGCCGCTCGTCGTCAAGTCAATCGTCACAGACCTTGACGGCAAGGCCGTGGCGAATCGCGCCGTCAAGATGCGCGCTGAACTTCTCGATTGGGTTTACGAGCAAGACCGCTGGCAGCAGCGCGCGACGAGCGCGCAGAGTTGCGCCGTGCAGTCCGGCAACGATGCCGTGCAATGTGTGTTCGAGTCGAAGGAAGGCGGGCAGTATCGCATCACCGCGAGCGTGATGGATGACAAGGAGCGTTTCAACGAAAGCGAGTTGACGCTCTGGGTCGCGGGCGGCAAAGAGCCGCCGCAGCGCGGCGTCGAGCAGCAAAGCGTGACACTCATTCCAGACCGCAAGGATTACCAGCCGAACGACGTGGCGGAGATTTTAGTGCAGGCTCCTTTCTATCCGGCTGAAGGCGTGCTCACGCTCAGGCGCAGCGGTCTGGTCAAGACCGAGCGCTTTCGTGTCGAAGGCCCGTCCGCCGTCTTGAAGGTTCCGCTTCAGGAGAGCTACACGCCGAACCTCATCGTGCAGGTTGATTTGAACGGCGCGGCTGTGCGCGTCAACGATGAAGGCGTGGCTAACGACAAGTTGCCGAAGCGTCCGGCCTTTGCCAGCGGCCAGTTGAATCTCTCGATTCCGCCGCTCGCGCGCAAGCTGACCGTGACGGCCACGCCGAAAGACAAAGCCTTGGAGCCGGGCGGCGAAACCAAAGTCGAGGTCATGGTCAAGGATGCGCGGGGCGAGCCGGTAGCGAACAGCGAAGTCGCTGTGGTCGTCGTTGACGAGTCTGTGCTGGCTCTGACCGGCTACAGAGTTGACGACCCGCTCAACACCTTCTACGCGCAGCGCGACGGCGGGACTGCCGATTATCACTCGCGCTCAAACGTGCTGCTCACAGACCCCGAAGCCCTGAAGCTACGGAACTCGCGCGTCAGCGTGGGGGGAGCAGCGCTCGATAAGATGGCGCCGTCCGAGTCTGTGTCTGAGCTGGCCACTCAGACGAAGGTCTTGGCGCCGCTCTCGCCGAAGCGAGAGCGCGGCGCGCGGCGCGGCCTTGCGGGCAAGGATGACAACGAAGCTCCGCCGCCGCCGCCGGAGCCGGAGCAGTCGATTCGCGTGCGCGAAAACTTCAACGCGCTGGCCGTCTTTTCGCCGGCCGTTGCGACCGACGGAAACGGGCGCGCGGAGGTCAACGTCAAAGTCCCTGACAATCTGACGCGCTATCGCATCATGGCCGTGTCGGTCGCGGGCGGCAAGCAGTTTGGCGCGGGTGAATCTTCGCTGACGGCGCGGCAGCCTTTGATGGTGCGCCCTTCGGCTCCGCGCTTTCTCAACTTCGGCGACCGCTTTGAGTTGCCCGTCGTCTTGCAGAATCAGACGGACGCGCCGATGAGCGTTGACGTGGCTGTGCGCGCGGCGAATGCGGAGCTAACGGACGGCGCGGGCCGTCGCGTCACTGTGCCTGCGAATGACAGAGTTGAAGTGCGCTTGCCGGTCGCGGCGCGGCGCGTCGGCACGGCGCGGTTTCAGATTGGCGCGGCTTCGGGCCGTTGGGCGGACGCGGCGGAGATTAGCCTGCCCGTCTGGACGCCCGCGACCACCGAAGCCTTCGCCACCTACGGCGAGATTGACAACGGCGGCATCACGCAGCCCGTCAAAGCTCCGGCGGATGTCTTCAAGCAGTTCGGCGGCCTTGAGGTGACGACCTCTTCCACGCAGTTGCAGGAGTTGACCGACGCCTTCGTCTATCTGGTCGCTTACCCTTACGAATGCGCCGAGCAGATTTCGTCGCGCGTGATGGGCGTGGCGGCTTTGAAGGACGTGCTGGCGGCGTTTGACGCGAAGGGCTTGCCGAAGCCGGAAGAGATGAAGGCGGCTGTCGCGCGTGACATCAAGAAGCTGCGCAGCTTGCAGAACGACGACGGCGGCTTTGCCTTCTGGAAACGCAACGACGAGTCCTGGCCTTACATCAGCATACATGTCGCGCACGCTTTGCAACGCGCCAAGGAGAAGGGCTTCGACGTGCCTGCCGAGATGCTCGACAAGTCGAAGGATTACCTGCGCCGCATCGAGCAGCACATCCCGGCCATCTATAGCATCGAAGCGCGCCGCGCTCTCATTGCTTACGCGCTCTACGTCCGCACGCGGATGAACGACCGCGACACGACGCGCGCGCGCAAATTGATTGCCGAGGCCGGAATCGAACATCTCTCGCTTGAGTCAAACGGCTGGCTCTTGTCCGTCTTGACGGGCGACGCCAAATCGAGCGCCGAAGTCGAAGCGATACGTCGTCATCTGAACAACCGCGCGAGCGAGACGGCGGGCATGGCTCACTTCACAGACTCTTACACGGACGGCGACTACCTGCTGCTGCATTCGAGCCGCAGGGCCGACGGCGTGATTCTCGAAGCGCTCATCAAAGACCAACCGCAGAGCGATTTGATACCGAAGATTGTGCGCGGGCTGCTGGCTCACAGGACGGCTGGACGTTGGGAGAACACGCAGGAGAACGTCTTCATCCTGCTCGCTCTCGACCGCTACTTCAACACCTACGAGAAGGTGACGCCGGACTTCATCGCGCGGGCGTGGCTCGGCGAACGCTTCGCCGGAGAGCAGAGCTATCGCGGGCGCACGACCGACAGCAACCACTTCAACGTGCCGATGCGCTACCTCGCGGAGAAGAGCGGCGCGCAGAACCTGACGCTGACGAAAGAGGGCGCGGGCCGTCTCTACTATCGCATCGGGATGCAGTATGCGCCGACGAGCTTGAAGCTCGCCGCTGCCGATTATGGCTTCACGGTCGAGCGCGTCTATGAGGCGATAGATAACGCGTCAGACGTGACTCGTGATAAGGACGGAACGTGGCACATCAAGGCGGGGGCGCGCGTGCGCGTTCGTCTGACGCTGGCCGCGCCGTCGCGTCGTTATCACGTCGCGCTCGTTGACCCGATGCCCGCCGGTCTGGAATCGCTGAACCCGGAACTCGCCACCACGGGAACCATCCCGCAAGACCAGAAGGAGACTGACCAGAAGGGCGGCTACTGGTGGTGGTATCGCTCCTGGTTCGAGCATCAGAACTTCCGCGACGAGCGCGCCGAAGCCTTCACCTCGCTGCTCTGGGAAGGCGTCTATAACTACACCTACGTCGCTCGCGCCACCACACCCGGCGACTTCGTTGTGCCGCCCGCGAAGGCCGAAGAGATGTATCACCCGGAAACCTTCGGGCGCGGCGCGTCGGATAGAGTCGTGGTCGAATAAGCCCGCCGCAAAAAAGCAGTCGGGGCGGAAGCTTGATA
>JAWVFT010000081.1:0-60512 GCA_033855775.1 Blastocatellia bacterium
TGCGGTTCGTCGGGCCGTGACGGCTCCTGCTCCAAGTGTGACAAGGACGACAAGCCGCTCCAACGTCGCGCCGTCGATAATCAGCAAAGCCCTGCGTCGTCCGTCCCGCCCTCCGTTCATGACGTGCTCAACTCGCCCGGTCGCCCGCTCGACTCCGCGACGCGCGCCTACATGGAGCCGCGCTTCGGCCACGACTTCAGCGGCGTCCGCGTCCACACGGATTCGCGCGCGGCAGAGTCGGCCCGCGCCGTCGGGGCGCATGCCTACACCGTCGGCGAAGGCATCGTCTTCGATCAGGGCCAGTACAACCCGCACACTTATTCCGGCCAACGATTGCTGGCGCACGAACTCGCGCACACGATTCAACAACAAGGCATCCAGCGTTCAGCCGCGCGCGACTTACAACTCGACGGCTCGACGCAGTATGCCAGACTCGAACGCGAAGCAGACCTCGCCGCCGACACGGCCCTGCGCAGCGCGTCGCCTGCCGTCCCGGCCAGTTCGCAACTCCTAACGCATGCCAGCGCTCCCATCATCTCGCGTCAAACTGCGACCACGCTGCCAGCGACGACGACACCAGTGACGCCGCCCGCAACGGCGACGACGGCGACAACGGCTTCGACCACAACCACAACGCCTGCGACGACCGCCGCGCCGACCAGCGCGCCAGCCAATCAGCCCGAAGGCGAGGGGCGAGGCTGGCACCCTTTAGCGGCCCCGGTTGCGGTCGGGCAGGGACAGCAGGCGACGGCCCGCGCGCAACTCGGCATCGGCACGGTCGCCTTCAAGATAGACAAGTTTATGTTGCCGCCCGGCAAAGGGCCTGTCCTCGATATGTATCAGGACAAGGCCAAGGCGGGCGCGCTCGAAGCGACGATAGACTTTTCCGGCGACAACCCGCGCGCGGGCCTCTGGCAACAACGCGAAGTCTCCGCGGGCCTGCGCGAAAACTGGATGTTGAAAGTCGGTTGGACTGCCGCCAACGCCGCCGACAAGTGGCATCAGGCGGGCGGGCCTGCGCCGACCGCCGGAGGCTTTCCGAAGAAGAACCCGCGCGTCACCGCCAACACCTGCGACATGGATCACGTCGTCGAGTTGCAACTCGGCGGCTCGAACGTTCCGAGCAATATTCAGGTCCTGGATTCAAAGGAGAATCAGGACAGCGGGCGCGGGATTTGGGATCAGGTCAGCGGCATAGCGAAAGCTTTACGCGACACTTTGCCCGCGAATCAAAGGCCGTCGGAAGTCGTCCTCCATTTTGACATGGCGGACGGAGCGCCGCCCACGAAGTTTCCCTGCGCTGCGCCGGGAACCGCCGCCTCTTGCCTGCAAGTGGAGCATTGCGCGGCTTCGGGCGCGCAGGCTGCGGCGGCGACCGGCGGAACGGGCGCGACCGCGACCGAGACACAGACGCTCGAAGCCGGAGCCGCGACCGCCGCCGTGCAGGTCAAGCCCGCGCCGTCTTCAACCGACTTGCTCGGTTCGGGGCCGCTCAATCTGGCCGCGTCGGAGTTGATTCCGGGCGCGCTCCTGCAAGCTATCAATCGCCCTGCGGCTGCGCCCGGAGCGCAAGACATTGTGATGGCCTGCATCGAGTCGGACACCTGCTTCAAGCGCGGCAGCCAGCGCAAGACGCGCACGCCTATCTCTTTGAAAGGCGAGACGGGGCTGCAATTTCTACTGGTTGACAAGGATGGCAAGCGACGCTTGCGCCTGAGCGGCGATAAGAAGAACGTCAAATTCGCTTATCCATATTTGAGTGAAGGCAAGATGGACATCAGCTTGAACGAAGCGGGCGAAGTCGTCGGCGTTGGCACGCTCAAGCCGAGCCTGCCGCTGTTGAGCAAGTCTGTGATGAAAGTGAAGCTCGCGCCCGGCGAGTTCAGCGGGTCGCTGACGCCGAAAGCGAGCGAGTTCAAAATCTTTCCCGGCGTTCGCATCGTCAAGCCCGAAATCGGCATTGAGCTATCGCCCGCGTTCCGCCCCTACGGCACGCTCGGTTTTGAAGTCGGCCCGAAGGGCAAGCCCATCCTTGACGGCAGCGTGACCGCCGAAGCCGACACGAGCGGCTTCTTCGCGCACGGGCAAATCAACGCTTACTTGCCGGGAGTGGATCAGGCGCAAGGCAAGGTTGAATATCGCAACGGTCGCTGGAAGGGCGAAATCAACATCAACAGCACGCAGATTAAGCTGCCGATGATTCAGAGCGCGTCGCTGCGTGTTGATTTCACGGACGAGGGAGCGACGCCGAGCGGCTCCATCGTGCTAGGGCTTCCGGGCGGGCAGACGGTCGAACTCGGAGTCAAAAAAGAAGGAGCGTTGTGGGTCTACACGGGGAGCGGCGAGTTTAAGGTTCCGCATCTGAAGCCCGTCAAAATGCATGTCAGGTACGACGGCAAGCACATCACCGCGAGCGGCCAGACGGGCTTCAGCCTCGCGGGCCTCGACGGCGACATCAAGGTTGACTATAACGACGGTCGCTTTTCCGGCGTCGGCAAATTGCACGTCAAGAAGAAGAAGGCCGTCGGCGACATCGAAGTCAAGATGAGCCCGGCTTACAAGTTTTCCGGTCAGGGCAAAGTCACCTACACGTTCTCTGAAAATCTGATTGGCACGGCGGGCATCATTCTTAACGAAGACGGCAGCGTTCGTCTGATGGGCGCGATTGAGATACCGAAACCGATTCCGTTGTTCAAAGCGTTTCAGGACAAGAAGACGCTGTGGGAGCCGCCGCCCATCAAGATTCCGATTCCGGGTGCTTCCATCGGCGGCATCGGCTTAAACGTCGTCATCTCAGGCAGCCTCGGCTATCACTACAAAATCGGCCCCGGCCAACTGGAAAACGTGAAAATCGAAGCGGCCTTCAGCCCGCTCGAAGACGACCCCGACATAGACATCACAGCCGGGGCCAAGTTGAGCATTCCGGCGGAAGCCGGACTCTCCGCCAGAATCAAAGCGGGCCTTTCCATCGACGCTTTCGTCGCTTCCGTCTCCGGCAACATTATCGTCACAGGCTCCGCGACGCTGCGGGGCGGGGCCAGCGCCGAAGCCAAGGTTCACTACACGAAGCAGCGTTTCTCGTTCGACGCCGCCGCCGCCATCGAAGCGGGGCTGATTCTCGGCCTCTCGCTCGACGCCAGCGTCGAAGCCAAGGCCGGATTCGGCTGGCTCTCGGTCAGCACCGAGAAGGTCTGGAACCTCGCTTCGTACCAGTACGACACGGGCCTCAAGGCGGGCATGAAAGCCAAGTTTCACTACGCCAGCGACGAGCCTTTCAAGGCTCCCTCGCTCAACGACATCGAATGGATAACGCCGAATCTGGACGGCGGCAAATTGATTAACAGCGCCTTCGATAATGCCAGCAACAAGGAGACAGAGAAGTAAGTCTACCGGCCATGATGATGAGGATTAACGCACAATGAATACTTTGTCGCCGCGCCTGCTCAGAGCGGGCTTGGTTTCGCTCGATCCGTCCACGTCTGCGGTCAAGGGCATCATCTCTATGCAGTACAACCCGGACGTGTTGACGCGCACCCTGACCGTGCGCGGCTCGGCTCCCGAAGGCGGCGACCGGATGGAAGCTCTGCGCTTGACCGGCCCGCCCGTCGAGACTTTGAAGCTCGACGCCGAGATTGATGCGACCGACCAGCTTGAGTTTCCAGAGCAGCACGGAGCGACGGTCGAGTTCGGCATTCAGCCGCAACTGGCCGCGCTGGAAATTCTGGTCTATCCGACCAGCGCGCAGATTCAGGACGAGAATCGGATGGCGATGGCCGGGACGTTGGAAATCGTTTCTGCCGAATCTCCTTTGACGCTCTTCATCATGAGCAAGTCCCGCATCCTGCCCGTGCGCTTGACGGAGTTCAGCATCACTGAGGAAGCCTTTGACCGCCAGCTCAATCCGATTCGCGCCAAAGTCTCTCTGGGCATGCGCGTCTTGAGCGTCAACGATTTGAAGTTTGACCATAAAGGCAACAGCCTGTTTATGGCTTATCACCAGCAGAAGGAACGGCTGGCGACGATGGCCGAACGCGCAGGGTTAGGCACGCTCGGCGTGTCGAAGATTTAAGCGAGAGGAAACGAGATGTTTGCTATTACCAGTCGTTACTACAACCTGCCGACCGCCGAATTTGAAACCGCCGAGGGACGAAAGATTGTCTACGTGCGTCGTCGCTTCGTCCCGCCGCCGGAGCGTTTCGAGTTGCTCACAGAGCACACCGTCACGGAAGGCGAGCGGCTCGATAACATCACTTATCAATACCTCGGCGACCCCGAACAGTTCTGGCGCATCGCCGACGCCAACAACGCCATTCGCCCCGATGAGTTGACCGAAACCATCGGGCGCAAACTGCGCCTCACGCTGCCCGAAGGAATACCCGGAGCGAGTTAAGGGATAGCCGGAGCGAGTTTAATGCTGAAAGGTTTTTATCTCACGCTGATGATTGGGCCTGCCGTCCCCGTGCCTGCGCCAAAGGTCGTGACGGAGGCTTTGATTAGCGCGCAGGTCACGACCGGCGGCGAGCGCACGGGCTTTCAACTCGTCTTCGGCATCAGCAAAAACTCGCCGCTGCAAACGATGCTGGCCACCGGATTCTTCGACCCCGGCATCACGCGCGTTTGTCTGGTCGCCACCGTCGGCGCCGTGCCGACCGTTCTCTCCGACGGCATCATCACGCGCCACGAATTAGCGCCGAGCAGCGAGGCGGGCAAATCAACGCTGACGATTACGGGCGAAGACTTGAGCATCCTGATGGACGTGATAGACAAACCCATCATGCGTTACCCGGCGATGCCCGCCCCCGCGCGCATCCTCGTCATACTGGCGCAGTATGCCATCTTTGGAATCGTGCCTTTGGTCATCCCGCCAATCTTCATGGACGTGCCGATACCCACCAAGGAGATTCCCACACAGACCGGCAGCGACCTCGCTTACATCAAGCAACTGAGCAACACCTACGGCCACGTCTTTTACATCGAGCCCGGCCCGGTTCCGCTCGCCAACCTCGCTTACTGGGGGCCGGACATACGCATTCCCATTCCGCAGCCCGCGCTTAACATCAACATGGACGCGCACACCAACGTCGAATCGTTGACCATCTCGATGGACGGGCTGGCGAAAAAAATTCTGGTGCTGACCGTGATGGACCCGATTACGGGAAAGATACCGATACCGATTCCGATTCCGAACATCAGCTTGCTGCGCCCGCCTTTGGGCGCGCGTTTGACGCCGCCGATGAAGGTGGAATTTTCGAGAGACGTTTCGCATCGCAGCCCGCTGGCGGCTGCCGCCATCGCCTTAGCGCGCACCTCGGCTTCGTCCGACGCGATAACGGCCAGCGGCTCTCTCAACGTGCTGCGCTACGGGCGCATCCTGAAGGCCCGCCAGTTGGTCGGCGTGCGCGGCGTCGGCCTCGCTTACGACGGCCTCTACTACGTCAAGACCGTCACGCACAACATCAAGCGCGGCGAGTACAAGCAGAGCTTTACGCTGTCGAGAGACGGACTAATTTCGTTGACACCGAAGGTTGTTCCATGAGTCAAGAAATCGCACAAAGATTTTTCGGCAAGTATCGCGGCATCGTGATGAATAACATCGACCCGGATGGCGTCGGGCGCCTGCTGGTCAGCGTGCCGGATGTTCTCGGGCCGGGCGCGCCTTCGAGTTGGGCCGTGCCGTGCGTGCCGCTGGCGGGGCCGACGGGGCCGCCGATGGGCGTTTACTTTGTTCCGCCGATTGGGGCGGGCGTGTGGGTCGAGTTTGAGCGCGGCGATGCCAACTATCCCATCTGGGTCGGGTGTCGTTGGGGCCTAAGGTCTGACGTGCCGCCCGCAGTGATGCTTGGCTTGCCCGTCTCGCCGAGCATCGTGCTTCAGACTTTGGGGCAGAACTCCATCGCCATCAGCGACCTGCCCGGCCCGCTAGGCGGCATCATGCTCAAGAGCACGACCGGGGCTTCAATCATCGTCAACGACACGGGCATCTACATCACCAACGGCAAGGGCGCGATGATTACGATGGTCGGCCCCGCCGTGGACATCAACACGGGCGCGATGACCATCATCTGATTCGGCGTTTCAAAACTCTTGAGCGATGAGTTTCAAGCTCTGAGTTCACAAGTTAACTTAACGCTTGAGTCATCAGTTTCAAAAGGGAGGGCAAGCGACAATGCCGGGTTTTCTATTGCACTTGGGCGCGACGGTCTTGTGCTCGCACGCGGGACAGGCGACGCCTGTCGTCGTCAATCCGCGCGTCACGGTGAGCGGCCAGCCGACCGTGCAAATTTCGTCGCCGTATGTCGTCGCGGGTTGCGCCTTGCCGCCGCCGCCAGCGGCCAACGGCCCTTGCGTGACGGCGCAGTTCGTCACGTCGGCCACGCGCGTCACTTCGATGGGCCAGCCCTTGCTCCTGCTCGACAGTCAGGCCATCTGTGTGCCGACGGGGACGCCTCTGATGATTGTCGTCACGCAAATGCGCGTCACGGCCATGTGAGGTTGGTGGATGAACGATGAACATTGATTTTCCATATCACTTCGACAATCGCGGGCGCACAGCCGAGACGGACAATGACAATCATATCCGCGACATGATTGAACAAGTCCTCTTCACTTCGCCCGGCGAGCGCGTCAATCGCCCGACCTTCGGCAGCGGCTTGCTCCAACTCGTCTTCGCTCCGAACAGCGACGAACTGGCCGCCGCCACGCAGTTTCTAGTGCAGGGCGCGCTGCAACAATGGCTCGGCGATTTGATTCAGGTTGATGAAGTGAGCGTCGCCAATGACGACTCGAAGCTGCTGGTCACGGTCGTCTATACCGTCAGAAGCTCGCAAGAGCAGGTGACGGCGCAGTTCACGCGCGGAGGTCTGGGGCAATGAAATACTTCTGCTGCGATGACGAAAGGCGGCGCAACGCCGTCAAAGAGCTTTCCAGCCCGGTCAACGGCATAGACTTTCTGGAAGTGCGCGACGAGAAATACGAACCGTTCAACGTGCGCCAGCGCTTTCTCTTCGTCCACTTCGTCAAGGGCTTGAACCCCGGCCAACTCGGCCTCAACAACGTTATCATCGAAGGCGGCGAGCGCATCCGCGACATCGAAGTGGTCAGCGTCAAGAGCGGTCAGGTCGGCCCCGCGCCATACAACGATCCGCGCGTCATGGTCGTTGAAGTGAAAGAGGCCGGAGACTTTTCCACTTACACTCTGCGGCTCGTGTCGGATGCCGCGCGAGCGCGCCTTCAGGGCAGCGACGTGCAGGATTCCGCGTTCAGAAAAACGCCCGACGGGTTCGACCCAATTCTCTCAGCCGTTGATTTCTCTTTCAAGATTCTGTGCGAGAGCGACTTCGATTGCCAGCACGAACGCCCCTGCCCGCCGGAAGAATTGGCGCAGCCAGACATCAATTATCTGGCGAAGGATTACGCCTCGTTTCGTCAATTGATGCTCGACCGCATGGCCTCCATCATGCCCGACTGGCGCGAGCGCAATCCGGCTGACCTGGGCATCGCGCTCGTCGAGATGATGGCCTACGTCGGCGACTACTTGAGCTACCAGCAGGACGCCGTGGCGACCGAAGCTTACCTGCGGACGGCCAGACGGCGCGCGTCCGTCCGTCGTCACGCGCGGCTCGTTGATTACATGATGAGCGACGGCTCGAACGCCCGCGCGTGGGTTCACGTCCGCGTGCAGAACGGCGTCAGCAACCTGCTGCTGCGAAGCTACAGAGAACGCAACGCGCTCTCCTGGAGCGGGCAGACCAAAGTCTTCACCAAATTTCTGACGCGCGTCGCGAGCCTGCCGAAGACGCTCGACATCGCTTCGCAGGCTTACGAAAAGGCCGTTGCCGCGCGCCCGCAAATCTTCGAGCCTTTGCACGACCTGCCGCTCTATGCGGAGCACAACGAGTTGCGCTTCTGGACTTGGGGAGCTCGCGAGTGTTGCTTGCCGAAGGGCGCGACGGGCGCGACCCTGCGCGGTCACTATCCGAATCTCAAGCCGGGCTACGTCCTTATCCTGACCGAAGCGCGCGGCCCCGCCACGGGCCAGGCGGCGGACGCAGACCCTTCGCATCGTCAGGCCGTGCGCCTGCAAAGAGTGTCGCTGTCGCAAGACCCAATTGGCGGGCAGTTCACCAGCCCTTCCAGCGGCAATCCTTTGCCGGTCACGGAAATCGAATGGCACGAGCAGGACGCGCTTGAGTTTCCGCTCTGCGTCTCTTCGCGTGAAGACACAAACTATTTTGAGGATGTCAGCATCGCGCTCGGCAATATCGTCCTTGCAGACCACGGGCTAACGATTGCGGGCGAAGAATTGCCGGAAGTTCCCGGCGCGAATCTCGCTTTGACGAAGGTTACTGAAGGCGCCGCCAATCGTTGTCAAACGCAGGAGCCTGAACTGACGCTCGCGCGTTACAGGCCGCTCTTGAAGAGCGCGCCGCTGACGCAGGCCGCGCCCTTCGTCTCCGATGACACATCCGTCTCAGCGCGCTCCGCTCTGCGTTGGGAGATGAGAAACGTGCTGCCGGAAATCTCGGTTGCGGAAGATGGCGTTGACGAGAAATGGCTGCCCGTTCGTGACTTGCTCAACAGCAGCGCGAGCCAGCGGGAGTTCGTCGTTGAAACCGAAACGGAAGGCACGGCGAGCTTGCGTTTCGGAGACGACCGCTTCGGCTCTCGTCCGGCGGCGGGCGCGCTCCTGACCGCGACCTATCGCGTCGGCAACGGCAAGAGCGGCAACGTCGGCGCGGACACTCTCGCGCATCTGGCGAGCAACGACCCCGCGCTCATCAACAACATCGAAGCGGTGCGCAATCCTCTGGCGGCGCGCGGCGGGACGGAGCCGGAGACGAACGAGCGCGTGCGGCAGGATGCGCCGAGCGCGTTTCGCACGCAGGAGCGCGCCGTCACGATGGACGACTACGCGGAGAAAGCTCAAGGGCGTTGCGATTTGGGCGTCCAACGCGCCGCCGCGACCCTGCGCTGGACTGGAAGCTGGCGGACTGTCTTCGTCACGGCAGACCGTCTAGCGGGCCGCGCCGTGGATGAAAAGTTTGAGAAGGGCTTGCGCCTTTGCCTTGAGCGGTACCGGATGGCGGGTCACGATTTGGAGGTTGACGCGCCGCGCTTCGTCTCGCTCCAAGTCGAGATGATTGTCTGCGTCAAGCGCGGCTATCTGACGAGCGATGTCAAGCAGGCTTTGCTCGAAGTCTTCAGCAATCGCGTCTCGACAGACGGGCGGCGCGGCCTCTTTCATCCAGACAATTTCAGCTTTGGCCAGCCCGTTTATCTGAGCAGCATCATCGCTGCGGCGCAGGCGACGACGGGCGTTGATTCGGTCGAAGTCACGACCTTCCAACGGCAGGGCACGAACAGCAAAGAGGCTCTCGACTCTGGCCAGCTCAATCTCGGCAGGCTCGAAATCGCGCGTCTCGATAACAACCCGGACTTCTCCGAGCGAGGCGTCTTTCACTTGACGATGAAGGGAGGACAATGAGCAACTCACTTGACGAAACATTGCGCTCCCTGAACGACTGCGGGTGCTGCGAAGGCATTTCGGGCGAGACGCCTGCCGGGGTCGAAAACCGTCCCGGCCTTTCCGCCATCGCTTATCGCGTCGGCACGCAAGCCACCTTCAAGGAGACGATGCTCGCGCGTCTCTCCGGTTCGGGCCAGGCCGCGCTGCGCGGACTCGGCACACGCACGAACGACGATTTCACCATCGCGCTCGTTGACGCATGGGCTGTCGTCGCGGATGTCTTGACGTTCTATCAGGAACGCATCGCCAACGAGTCGTACCTGCGCACGGCGACCGAGCGTTTGAGCGTGCTTGAGCTTGCCAATCTCATCGGCTACAAGCTGCGGCCCGGCGTCGCGGCCAGCGCTTACCTTGCCTTCAACATCGAAGACGCGCCCGGCGCGTTCGGGCAAGCCATCAGCTTCGGCGCGTCGGCGCAGATTATCGTCGAGCCGCCGCCGCCCGTCATCATAGACGTAGGCACGAAAGTGCAGAGCGTCCCCGGCCCCGGCGAGAAGGCGCAGATTTTTGAGACGACCGAAAAGATAGAAGCCTTCGCGCGCTGGAACGCCATCGCCCCGCGCCTGACGCAACCGCAAACGCTCGATGTCAACATGGGCAGCGTCATGCTTCAAGGCACGGCGACCAATTTGAAGAAAGGCGACACGCTGCTCGTCATCGAATCAGCCGCCTCGCTCAGGCCCAAGACGATTCTGCAAGTGACCGCTGACGACGACGCGAATCTGACGCGCGTTGACTTTGACGCGCCAGCCCTCTCGCCGCCCGTCTATCGCAGGCCGACGAATCTGCCGAAGGGAAGCGTCACGGAGTTTCCAACGAAGGTGGAACTCAACGAGGCCGCCGTCCAAAAAATCATCGCCCGTAGTTGGAGCGCGGAAGACCTTTCGGCTCTCATCAAGATTCAGAATTGGTCGAGCGACGCGCTGGCCTTGAACCTCGCCGAGCAGACTTCGCGGCGCTCGCTTGCGCCCGGCAGCGGCGTCTTCACCTTTCGCCAGCGCGCGGCCATCTTCGGCTACAACGCGCCCGTCTGGGATTCGCTGCCCGCCAGCATGCGCTTCAGTCAACTCGTGGCTGACTACGATACGACCTCGCACTACGACTTGAAACGCGTCGTCGCCGCTTACCCGACATCATGGGAAAATCGCACGCTTGAGCAGGACGCGAACGCGAGCGGCAACCAGCGCACAGTTGACCTCGACGCGACCTATCAAGGCATCGCCAAAGAGAGTTGGCTGCTGCTCTCGACCGCGATGCCGCAGGGCGGCGCGTTCCTGATGCCCTTCAAGATTAAGAGCCAGCGGGACACGGCGCGCTCCGGCTATTCCCTCAGCGCGAAGGTGACGCGCCTGAGCGTTGAATCTCCGCAACAGTTCAGCAGCGATTTCAAGATTCGCACGACGACCGCTCTCGTCCAGAGCGAGCCTTTGACACTGGCTGACGTGCCAATCCTCGAACTGTCCGAAAGGAACGACGGGGCGCGCGACAGCCTGACGCTCGACCGCGCCTATCTCGGCCTCAAGAAAGGCCAGAAAGTTATCCTCACGGGCGAGCGCGCGGACTTGCGCGGCGAGATAGTTTCCGAAACCAGAGAACTGAAGGAAGTCCTCCTCGAAGGCGGCTTCACCGTCCTCGTCTTCGATAAATCGCTGGCCTACAACTTCGTCCGCAGCACGCTGCAAATCAACGCCAACGTCGCCGCCGCGACGCACGGCGAATCGGTCGCGGAAGTGTTGGGCAGCGGTGACGGCAGCAAGGCTTTCCAGAGCTTCACGTTGCGCCAGCCGCCGCTCACCTACGTCTCGGCCAACACGCCGAGCGGCGCGGAGAGCACGCTGGAAATCCGCGTTGATGATTTGCTCTGGCACGAAGTCCCAACCTTCTACGGGCGCGGCCCAGACGAGCGCATCTACGTGACGCGCAACGATGACGACGGCACGACGACCGTCATGTTCGGCGACGGGCTGACGGGAGCGCGCCTGCCGACCGGGCAGGAAAACGTGAGGGCGAAATATCGTCGCGGCATCGGGGCCGAAGGCTTGGTCAAGGCTCACCAGTTATCGCAGTTGATGACGCGCCCGCTTGGCGTTCGCGGCGCGAGCAATCCGCTCGCCGCCGTCGGAGCCGCCGACCCGGAAAACTTGAAAGACGCGCGCCGCAACGCGCCCTTGACGGTGCTGACGCTCGACCGCGTTGTCTCGCTCGCCGACTATGAAAACTTCGCGCGCTCTTTCTCCGGCATCGAGAAGGCTCTGGCAACCTGGGTCTTGACGAACGAGCAGCGCGTGATTCATCTGACCATCGCCGGAGCCAATGGCGCGAGCGTCGAGCCGGACAGCAAGCTCTACAAGAACCTGCTCAAATCGCTCCGTCAGTTCGGCGACGCGCTCGTCCCCCTGACCATCGAGTCTTACGAGCCGCGCCTCTTTCGTCTCTCGGCGGCCCTCAAGATTGACCCTGACTTTCTCCCTGAGAAAGTTTTGGCCGAAGTGGAAACCACCTTGCGCGCGCAGTTCTCCTTTGAGGCGCGCGACTTTATACAGCACGTCAACCTGAGCGAAGTCATCGCCATCATGCAGCGCGTGGCGGGCGTGGTGGCCGTCAACGTGAAGGAGTTTTACGGAGCCGAAGATGCGCCCGCGCGCAAGCCGCGGCTCGAAGCGAAGGCGCCGCGCGCGGGCGGCGATAGCGTCTTCCCGGCGCAGATTCTCACCCTCGACCCGCGACCTCTCAACCTGGAGGTGATGCCTTGAGCTTTGATTCGGACAAGCTGTTTGCGTTGCTGCCCGCGCTCTATCGCATCCGCGACGTAGAGACTGCCGAGCGCGTCAAAGAATTGCTGGCAAACGATGCGGGCGCGTCGGGCCAATTCGCCGGACTGCTCACGCCGCAGGAAGAGAACGAGCGGCAGAGCTTGCTCACGCTACAGCAAACGCTCTTCGCCGCCAATTCGCCTTTCCCGCTCAAGGAGACAGCGCGCCTCAAAGAGTTGGAAGACAAACGACAGCGCGGGCCGCTGAAGGCTCTGCTCTCCGTCATCGCCGAACAGGTCGCCGTGCTCGAAGAAGATTTGGAGCAACTGTACGACGACCAGTTCATAGAGACGTGCGCCGAATGGGTCGTGCCTTACATCGGCGATTTGGTCGGGACGCGCGGCCTCTTCTACTTCCCGAAGGCGAAGCGGCTGAGCCAACGCGCGCAGGTCGCCAACACGCTCGCTTATCGCCGTCGCAAGGGAACGGCTTCGGTGCTCGAACAGTTGGCGCGCGACGTGACGGAGTGGGACGCGAGCGTCGTCGAATATTTTCAAAGGCTGGCGACGACGCAGTACATGAATCACCTGCGACCGGAAAATCTTTCGTTCACGAGCATTCGTCATCGTCACTTCGCGGGCCTTCAGGAACATCTCTCCGCCGCGAATCTGGCCGAAGCGACGGACGCGCAGTGGAGAGCGATTGAATACATCAACACGCCCTTCGATACGCTGGCGCGGACCATTGACGTGCGCAACATCGAAAGCCGTCGCGGCAAATACAACATCCCGAACGTCGGCCTCTTTCTCTGGCGCATCGGCAGCTACTCGGCGACGAACACGCCCGCCTTTAAAGTCGCGGACATCGGCGACGCAAGCGTTGACGGTCGTCGTTATCTCTTCAACCCGATTGGCAAAGACACGGCTCTTTATAATCGCACAGTGACGGAGGAGGAGATTGCGCATCTGGCCGAACCCGTCAACGTGCCGATGCCGCTCGCGCGCCGCGTGCTGTCCCGCTATCTCGAAACTTTTTACGGGCGCGACTCCATCCAGCGCGGCCAGAGAAAGAGAAAGAGCATCCTGATAACGCTCGACGGCGCAGAGCTTGCTCCTTCGCTCGCTTCGCCACTGGCTTCGCCGCCCGCGCAGCTTTCAGGCTTGCTTCACGTCTGCGACTTGAGCGACGACCAGAGCGGCGCGGGCTGGCTTAATCATCCGCAGAACACGGTCGCCATTGACCCTTTGCTTGGGCGCATCGCGTTTCCGAAATCCAAGCCGCAGCCGCAGAGCGTGCGCGTCAATTATCATTACGGCTTCAGCGCGGAGATGGGCGGTGGCGAATATGGTCGCGCCGAATCGTTCAGCGACTTGGAGACGATTATCAAGGTGGCGAAGAACGCCCCGCCTGCCTTCCAGACGATTCAGGACGCGCTCGATGACCTCGCCGCGCGCTTCGCCGCCGATCCTGCCTTCAAAGGCGGCGTCGTTGAAATCACGGATAACGACTACTACGACCTGCCGCTGCACATACACGTGCCAGCCGGAAAGAAGATAGAGATACGCGCCGCGGACGAACGCCGCCCCGTGTTGCTGCTTGATGGTTATGCTCAAGTTGACGGCGGCAAGGATTCCGAGTTGATGCTCAACGGGCTGGCTATCGCCAGCGGCGCGCTGCGCGTCTCCATGATGGCGGGCAACGAACTGCGCGCGCTGCGGCTCAGCCATTGCACGCTCGTCCCCGGCCCCGCCCCGGCCTTCGCGGAGTTTAATATCCCTGCGCACGACGGCGTGACCTTGCCCAGATACGAACCGAAAATCGCCGTTGACATTCCCAACGTCAAGCTTGAGATAGACCTCTGCATCGTCGGCAGGCTGCATGTCGCAGACGGCTCAAGCGCGCGTATCACAGATAGCATCGTAGACGCCGATGCGGAAACCGCAGTCGCCTACGCCGCGCCCGACGGGCTGAGCGCGGGCGGCTCGCTCGAAGTCGTCAACAGCACAATCATTGGCCGCGTCCACACGGAGCAGATGAAGCTGGCTTCGAACACTATCTTCATGGCCGCCTTCAAGCCGGGCGAAGTCTGGCCCGCGCCCGCGAGCGCGCCCACGGCTCCCGTGCTCACGGCCAAGTTGCAGGAAGGCTGCGTGCGTTTCTCTTATCTGCCGCCGTCGTCGCGCATTCCGCGACCGTTTCATTGCCAGCCGCAGAAGCCGCAGGATGCGGCGCGCGTGCGCCCGCTCTTTAACTCGCTGCGCTACGGCGACGCAGACTATTGCCAACTCGCCCTGCGTTGCGCCGTCGAAATCAAGCAGGGCGCGGACGACCAGGCGGAGATGGGCGCGTTTCACGATTTGTATCAGCCGCAGCGCGTCAACAACCTGCGCGCGCGGCTCGACGAATATTTGCGCTTCGGCCTCGAAGCAGGAATTTTTTTGGCAAGTTAGACACCTCATGATGGAGGACTCCGATGGGCGACTTTAGCCGTAATTCATACGATTCTCGCAAACATTACAGCGGCGTGCTGATGCAGCAGGGGCGCGTTCAGCTAGACGCTGATTGGAACGAGCAGTTAGCGATTCAACTTCACCGCACCGAAACCGAGGCCCGAGATGTCATCGGCCTTTGCGGCGTGCCGAAGAAGAACGACGGCTTCAAAATCGCTCTGACGCCGAACGGGCTTGACCTCACGATTTCCGCCGGGCGCATCTACGTTGACGGGCTGCTCTGCGAACTCGGAGCCACGCCCGTCTTCATCACCTTCGTGCAGGGAGCGCCGAATCAAGCGACGGTCGAAAGCCTCGGCGCCGACAACCAGTTGTTCAAGCCCGGCCAGTGGGTCGAACTCTCCGCCGCCAACAAGACCGACAAAAAGTTGTTGCGGATTATGGCTCTCAACCCGCAGACGCGCCGCCTGACCTTCGACGCGAATATTCTTGATTATCAAAACGCCGGACAGGCGAGCCTGCGTCGCTTGACGACCTACCTGACGCAGCCTGAGTATCCGAACGCCAGCTTCAATAGCTTTCTCTTCAACGCTCTGGCCAGCCCCGTCGCCAGTCCTTTGGCAAGCCCGGTGGCAAGCCCTTTAGCCAGTCCTCCGAAGAGTCCTTTAGCCAGCCCGCCCGTCAGCCCGCCGTCGAGTCCTTTGACGAGTCCGCCGTCGAGTCCGCCGCTGTCAATTTTGAGCGACGGCAACTACGTGGTCTTTCTGGATGTCTGGAAGCGTGAATGCACCGCGCTCGATGATGCCCAACTGCGCGAGGTCGCGCTCGGCGGCCCGGACACCACGACGCGCCTCAAGAATGTCTGGCAAGTCAAATTCATGGGCGTCACGCAGGCGGGCGGCGGAGCGCCTGCGTGCGCTTCAAATTTCAAGGAGTGGGACGACTACACGGCTCCGAGCACGGGCCGCCTGAACGCCCGCAGCAAGCGTCCGGCAGACCAGGTTGACCCTTGCCTGCTGCCGCCGACGGCTGGCTTCACGCGCCTTGAGAATCAACTCTACCGCGTCGAAGTTCATCAGGACGGCGACCTCAACACGGCGACCTTCACATGGTCGCGCGACAACGCCATCGTCCGCGCCAAGATTAACAAGGTGGACAGCAACGGCAGCGTCATCACCGTCAACGAGATTGGCAAGGACGAGACGCTCAGTTTCGCGGGCGACCAGTGGGTCGAGATTACGGACGAAGAATCCATCCTGAAAGGCGTCAGGCGCCAGCTTGTGCAGATTGCTTCGATTGACCCGACGACGCGCGAGATAACTCTGAAAACTCCGGTCGCCAATCTCGCGGGCAAAGAGAATCTGCAACTCGTGCGTTGGGAGCAGAGCGGCAACACTGCGAGCGCGAGCGGCGTTGCGATGAACGGCGGCGCGTGGCTCGCTTTGGAAGACGGCGTTGAGGTGCAGTTTTCCGCGGGCCAGTATCATCGCGGCGACTACTGGTTGATTCCTGCGCGCACGGCCACGGGCGATGTCATGTGGCCGCCTTTTGATGTCCCGAACAACGCGCCTGTCCCGCAGTTGCCGCTCGGCATCAAGCATCACTACTGCCGCCTCGCGCTGCTCGAAGTCAAGAACGGGGCTTTCAAGCTGACGGATTGCCGCAAGCGTTTTCCGTCGCTGACGGAGATTTGCGCCGAAGACATCTGCGTTGACAACAAGGCGTGCGACCTTCCCGGCGTCAACAATCTACAGGACATGATTGACCGCCTCTGCGCGGCGCGCGACCTGCGCTGGCATAACAAGCACCTGCACGGTTGGGGCATCGTCTGCGGCTTGCAACTCGAATGCGGCCCTGACCCCAACAGCCAGCAGCGTCGCCACGTCACGGTCAAGCCGGGCTATGCCCTCGACTGCGACGGCAACGACATCGTGCTTGAAGAGCCTGACCATCTGGACTTTTTGCAGATGGCTCAAGACCTCAACGCAACGTCGCTTTCCAGCACGACCGGGAACGACATCGCGGACGCAGAGTATTGCCTGATTCTCGAACGCGGGACGAAGAGCCAAAAAAATCGTTACCGGCTCGAAAAATATGTGGCTCCGAAAAACCAGTGGAAGTCAATTCTGGACGGCACGCTGTTGATGGATTTCTACGAGGAGTGCGTCAGTGGTCTGGTTGACATGTTCAGGGATGAATTTGCGGGCGACCCCAATCAGGAAACGGAAATGGTCGGCCCCATCCGCAAGCGCGTCACGGCCTTCACGAACCTCTTCATACAGCAGACCAACACCGTCAACGGCAGCTACGTTTTCCTCTCAGGCGAGAAAGGCCAGACGGATTTGACGGAGGAACACGGCATCCTGCGCGATTCATATTTCCGCATCCGTGAGAAGCTGCAAAGCCATACCTTCTGCGCGATGTTCGAGGGAGCGCGCCAATTTCCCGAATATCCTTTCAGCAACACCGGCATCAAAACCATCTTCAGCAAGGGGTCGCAATCGCGCGTCCGCGTCAACGGAAAGCTGGCCATCGGCTACTCGCTCGGCACGACGAATAAGATAAACGTCTTCAACCTGAAGACGAACGAGATGGTTGACGAGTTGGTCTTTCCCGGCGGCACCAGCGCCATCGTGCGCGACGTGGCCTTCTCAAGCGACGGCAAGCAGCTTTACGCCGTGGCGACCATCAACAACAACGACACCATGTTCGCCGTCGCGGACATCATCAGCGACCGCCAGCACACCTGGGGCAAACCCGTGCTCATCTGCGACGTGCAATTCGTCACGCTCGGCACGACGCTGCCCGTTCCGGGCGGGCCCCTTGTCAGCAAGCTCTTCGCCGTCGCCCTCGGCAAGGGCTTGTACGAGATTGACCCGAAGAACGTCAACACCAAACCAACGGCGCGCGTCGGCTTCAACGCCATCGGCCACATGGCCATCTCCAACAACTCCGGCATCGCCTTTCTCACCAGCGGCGTGCTCGGGCAGACGGCCCTTTATAACAGCGTCATGCGCGTCAACCTCCGCGTCGAGCAACTAATGGCGCCCATAACGTTGACGAGCCAGAGCGTGCTGGCGACGGGGCAGGACGACATCGCCATCATCGAATTGCCGCAACAGCAACAGGTCAAACTCTACGCCGTCGTCAACCCGACGCCGAACACGACCACCAAGCGTTTGCTCGTCGTCAACAACGCTCTGATTCCGACCGTCGGCATCAACACCGACATAGACCTCGAAGAGAACACGGGCATCAGGCTGGCTCATAATCCAATCACGAGCCGGATGATGGTCTCTTACGAAGACAGCTATCGCGTGGCGATTTTAAATGTGGACGACAGGCTTGAGCGCACGTTCCGTCAGCCCGTGCAGATTTCGCCGCGCTCGATAGCCGTCTCGCCGGAGCGCAAGCAAGTTTACGTGCTCAACTTTGCGAGCAATACGCTGACGGCTGTTCAGGCTGAACTCTTCCAGCCTTCGCGCCAGCTTGACCTCGTGACCCTGCGCAACTATCGCGCCGATGTGCTCGAAGCTTTTTACGATTTGCTCGGCGCGCTGCTACAGTATTTGAAGGATTGCTTCTGCGACCACTTGCTCGTCAATTGCCCGACCTGCGATGATGACGATAAGCTGTATCTGGGTTGCGTTCGCATCAAGAATAATCAGGTCTTCAAGGTCTGCAATTTCTCTTTGCGCAAGGACGTTTACACATTCCCGAAGGTGAAATACTGGCTCTCGATTGTGCCGGTCATTCCGCTCTTCGGCAAACTCGTGGAGATTTTCTGCTGCGCCGTGCTGCCGAACTACTTCGGCGAATTTAAGGTCGCGCGCGACACGGAGACGCCGCCCGCGATGAACATCGGCACGAACAGCATCAAGAGCGAGCAGATTTACAAGAGCGTGACCTACACCAAACAGACCGACATCCGCGCGGATTTGATGAGCCGCATCTCCGGCCTGACGGCCAGCCGCGGCGTCGTCAAGGACGCGATAACCAGCGCCTTCTCCGGCGGCGAGAAGAAGGCCGGGCAAATCTCGCGCACGTCCATCATCGGTCTTTCGACGGACGAAGCGCGGCAGAAACTCGAAGCGTCGAACATCTCGATTTCAAACGTCGAAGAGTATGACCCGTCGGAGGCGGCGCGTAATCTGGCGCGCTTCGCCTTCGCTGCCAACAACGTGCAGGAGGGCAGCAGCGTCACGCTCGTCGAACGCGACGGCGTTGTCCATCATGTCGAAGTGTCGTCCGGCGAATCGCAAGACAGAGGCATCATGGCCGGGAGCGGAAAGTCTTCGGCTTCCGCACTGCACGCCGAACTCGGCAAGCTGCGAGAAGAGTTGTCGAAGATGCAGCAAAGCCACGCCGCCGAACTGGCCACGCGCGACGAGGAAATCTCCGAGTTGCGGGCGAGCACGAAAGAATCCAGCATCAACCTCGAAGAGTTTCAGGAATTGCGCGAGCAGGTGCGGCAGCTAACCACGGTCGTCCGCGTCCCTGCGCCCGCGAAGGAGAGCGACGAAGCGACGGCGGAGAAGCCGCGCCGCGACCGCAAAAACAGAAACGCGGAGCAGCCTTCCGGCAAGCAGCGGAAAGCGACCGAGGCCAAGCCCGCTGACCAAACCGAATCATCCGGCGCCGACGAGTCACCGGAGAAAGACGAGCCGGAGAGTTAAGCCGGCGGCGCGCTCGAAAGCCCTGAGCCGCAACGGACTGCCTCTTCACATTACACGTTCGGAGATAAAGCGCGAGTAGTCTCAACGCTCCGCGCGCGATAGCGAGAATGTCATGTACCTCGATTCCCTTGAACCGTCTTTCGCTCAAGTTGGCTACGGCGACCTCGGACGCCACGGCGCGCTCGGATACGGCAGCCTTCCCGTGCTCGTCAAAGGCCAACCGTACGAGCGCTCTTTGAGCACGCACCCGCCCGCCCACCTGCGCTTCAAGCTCGACGGTCGCTTCGCCAGCTTCAGTTGTCAGGTGGCCTTGAACGATGATGTCAATCCCGGCCTGTCGCACGCCGATTTCGTGGTGCTGGCCGACGGGCAGGAGGTGGCCTTCGCGGCTTACGTGGTCGCGGGCGAAGCTCCGCGCACGCTCAGGGCGAAGATTAACGGGGCGAAGGAACTCTCCTTGCTGGTGCGAACGAGCCGTTGGGAAAATTGCCATGCCGTCTGGCTCGACCCGCAGGTTGACGAGGGCGACGCGCCGGATGAAGCAAACTCCGGCACGCTTCTGGATTGCCTGCAACGCACGGAGATTGAGTTGCCGTCCGTCATGCCGCGCGCCGAGCGTTGCATCGCCACCATCGTCTCGCCCGGCTTCGAATCGTTGCTCGACGATATGCTCGGCTCCCTGGTCGCTTATGGCTGTTGCCCGGACGCGCTGCTGGTCGTCTTCGGCGTCGAAGCCGACGAAGCGTGTCGCCGCGTGGCGGAGAAATACGGAGCCATCCTGCTGCCCTGCACAAAGCGCGCCAATATCAATTCAACCGTCAAGTCTGCGATGTATAGCGCGGCCCGCGTGATTCAAGCGGAGCAGTTCATCTGTCTCGATGCTGACATGCTGGTGCTCGGAGATTTGCGCCCGGTCTTCGCCACCCTCGAAGCCTGCCCTGAAGGAACGCTGCTCGCTTGCCGCGAGGCCAACAGCAACGTCGTCAACAATCTGGACCACGCGCTCTGTAGCGTCTACGGCGGACATAGCTCCGACATACACCGCTTGCTCGGCTCGCACAACGGCGAAGGCGCGTATCCGCTGGTGGTGAATGATGGGCTGTTCGCCGGTGGCCGCGCCGCTCTGCTCGCGCTCGACGGAGTGATTCGCAGTTGGACGAATGCGCCTTCGTGGGTTGACGAGCGCGGCGACATCTGGTGGCGCAACCAACTCGTCTTCAATCTCGCGCTGGCGCACCTGCATTGCGGCGTCGAACTCTCTCCCATCTATAACGTGCAACTCAATTCGCAGAACGTCGAGATGAGTTGGGCGGACGGACGCTTGCAGGCTCACTGGTTTGGACACCGCGCGCGCGTCCTGCACTTCAACGGCCTCGGCAGATACAAGTACCCGGAGCATCGCAACCTCTTCTCGAAAATTGACAAGCCGCTCGTCGGCAACAAGGAAGGCGATGGCTACAGCCTCTTCGTTGACGCTCTGCGCGCGTGGGTCGGGCGTTACGGGCTGGACGCGCTCGCATGGTCTTTTTACGGAACGACCGAAGCGACGGCGGCGCGCGTGCGCGACCCTTCGACGCTGCCGCTGCTGGCCTTGCTTCATTATCTCCTGCGCTCGAACGGCTGCTGCCGCGTGCTTGAGACAGGCACGGCGCGCGGTGTCTCAGCCGCGTGCATTGCGTCGGCTGTCGCGCATCGTGAAGGCGGACGTGTGGTGACGTTTGACCCGGCGAGCTTTCCTGAGCGCGGCGAGCTATGGTCGCTGCTGCCCGCGCGCATGCGCGAGTGTTTGGATGCGCGCGAGACGGACTCGCTCGAAGGCATGCGCGCGTGCCTGAAGGCGGGCGAGAGTTTCGATGCCGCCCTGCTCGACTCGCTGCATGTGGAAGAGCACATCTGGCAGGAATTTCAACTCGCTTCACAACTCGTCTGTCCCGGCGGCCTGATTTTGATTCACGACGTTTGCGTCGCGCTCGGCACGGTCGAAGCCGCGCTCAAGCGCATCGAGCAAGCGGGCTACGGCGTGACGCGTTTATGGACTGCCGAGTGCGGCGTCCGCGAAGACGACCACCTCGGCCTCGCGGTCATCGAAAATCGTCTTCGCTCTTCACCGGAAAACCAGCGCGAAGACGTTCGCCAAAATAGCTCTATCGCGTGATGCTTAACGCGGAGGTGAACGTTTTGTTTCTCGATGAGGCAACGCTCTTGCGCGCGGAGGTCGGCCACGGCGAACTCGGTTTGCGCGGCAAACTGGGTTACGAAGACCTCCCGGTCAGCGTCGGCGCTAAGCTTTACCAGCACGCTCTAAGCGCGCATGCGCCCTCCGCTGTGACCTTCGAGTTGGACGGAAGCTTCGCCAGTTTTCGCTGCCACGTCGCGCTCAACGACGACGCGCCGGCGCAAAGCTCGCATGCCGATTTCACGGTCGTCGCGGACGGGCGCATCGTCGCGGCGATGCCTAATGTCATGGCGGGCGATGAGCCGCGCGAGCTTGAGGCAGACATCGGCTATGCGAGGCAGTTGACCTTGCTGGCCAACACCAATCGTTGGCCGATGTGCCATGCCGTCTGGCTCGACCCGCGGGTTTCTGAGCAACCGCGCGAACGTCCGACCGGCACGATGACAGACAGTTTAGCGCGCGCGTGGATATTGCTGCCCGACGTGCCGCTGAAGGCGAACCGCTGCGTGGCGACGGTCGTTTCGCCCGGCTACGCCGCGCTGCTCGACGACATGCTCGGCTCTTTCTATGCTAACGGCAATTGCGCGGACGCGCTCGTCGTCGTCTTTGCGATGAACGCCGATGAGGAATGCCGGAAAGTCATGGACAAGTATGGAGTGACGAGGATTAACTGTTCACCGCTGGGGCCTGTCAATCCGACGCTCAAATCCGTGATGTATTCGGTGGCCCGCGTGGTGGATGCGCGGCAGTACCTCTGCCTCGATGCGGACATGCTAATCCTCGGCGACCTCAACCCAATCTTCGACGCCTTTGCGGCTTTTCCGCCGGACAGCATTTTCGTCAGCCGCGATTGGTTCCTGAATTATGGAACGCTGGAAGAAAAATTGATTAGCAGTTACGAGGGAGCACCGTCTGACCTGACGCTCCTGCTCGGCTCTGCTGCGGACGAGGGAGCGTATCCGTTGCTCGTCAACGACGGGCTCTTCGCGGGGAGCTACGGCGCGCTGCACGCGCTCGACAATTTGATTCGCAACATGCCGCGCGCCGTCAGTTGGGTTGATGCTTTGCCGCATCATGGCTGGCGTAACCAGTTCGTCTTCAACCTCGCGCTGGCGCGTCTCAACTGCGGCGTCGAACTCCCCGCGCTTTATAATTTTCAAGTTGACACGCGCGATGTGCTGTTGAGTTGGGAGGGCGAGAGGATGCAAGCGCTGTGGCACGGACAGCCCGTGCGCGTGCTGCATTTTCGCGGGTGGGGAAGAAACAAGTACCCGGAATGGCGCGGCCATTTTGCGCGCGCCGCCGAAAAGATTTTCGGGAAACAGGAAGCGCAGGAAGAGGAACTGGAGCCACGCCTCACTGGAGAACCAAAGTGAAAAAAGTCTGCATAGGGATTTATGTTCACGCGGAACCGCTCCGCCTGCAAGCCACGCTCAAGAGCATTCGCGCCCACACCGCCGTAGATTTTGAACTCCTGCTCCTGCCTGACGGGCCGGACGAGCCGACGCAACTCTTCCTTCGTCAACTCTCGGACGGGCGGCAATCAGGCACGACGGAGCCACAGGGAACCGCCGCTTGTTTCAATCGCCTGACCGCGGCGAGCGACGCGGAAGTTTTCGTGTTGCTTGAGAGCGGCGCGCTGGTTTCCCCGCTGTGGTTGGAGCATCTGCTCGCGGCGCTCGACGCAGACCCGCGCAACGGCCTGGCCGGGCCGACGACGAACTACTCCTGGAACGAGCAATGCTTCTTTCATTACATGCGCGAGACGACGGACGACATTATCCGCGCGGCCCTCGACGCGCACGCTCTCTTCGGCGACGAGACGCGCACGCTTGAGCCGCTCTACAGCCTCGCGGATTTCTGCTACGTCGTGCGCCGCGAAGTCGTCGAAGCCATCGGGGCGGCGGATGAAGGCTACGGCCTCGGCCCTTGTTGGGAGATGGACTACAACGTGCGCGCCGCCCGCGCGGGCTTTCGCGGCGTCTGGGCCTGCGCCGCCTACGTTCATCGCTCGCAGTTCACCGTCCGTCGCTTCAACGAAGAGACGATGCGCTTTGAAGCGAGCAAGCGTTTGTATCAGGACAAGTTTTGCGGCGCGCGATTGCGCGGCGACAAGACGGACTATCGCGCGCATTGCAGCGGCGACGCCTGCCCAAACTTCGCGCCTCCCGACTTGATTGTCAAAAGACAAGCGTTGCCAATCGCTAATCAAGCGTTGTCAATCGCCAATCAAGCTGTGCCGGTTATCGAGCCAGCAACTCTCTCTTCCGTCATCACGCCCGGAGCCGCGCCCGCGCTTGACGCTACGCCCGAAGCCGCGCCTGCCTTTGACGCCGCGCTCAAAGCTGCGCCTTCATCCGGAGCCGCGCTCGCGTCCGGCAGTTTGTCTATCCAAACTCCGGCAATCGAACATGAGTCGCGCGCGGTTTATGCTGAAACGAATGCGCCGCTCGTCAGTTGCATCATGCCGACGCACAATCGCAGGCATTTTCTGCCGCTGGCAATCCGCTGCTTCATGCGGCAGGATTACCCGAATCTTGAATTGCTAATCGTTGACGACGGCACGGATTCGGTCGCCGATTGCGTGCCGGAAGACGGGCGCGTGCGTTACCTTCGTCTCGATGAAAAATTGACCATCGGCGCGAAGCGCAACGTCGCGTGCGAGCAGTCGCGCGGCGAGTTTATAGTCCATTGGGACGACGACGATTGGTTTCCGTCATGGCGCGTAAGCCGTCAAGTCAAAGCCTTGATAGAGCGCGGGGCGGACATTTCGGGAACGAGTCGTCTCTTCTATTATGAAGCCGCGACGGATAGAGCCTGGGAGTATAAATTCGCAGCCGACGCCGTTTCGTGGGTCGCGGGCAACACGCTCGCTTATCGCAGAGACTTCTGGCAGCGCAACCCGTTTCCAGAGGTGCAGGTCGGCGAAGACACGCTCTTCATCCACAACGACATCAGCAAATCAATCTTCGACCTGGACGACCCCGGCCTGTGCGTGGCGACCGTTCACAATGGAAACACGAGCTTCAAGGAGACGAGCGGCATGTTCTGGAACAGGCACGATAGCGCCGTTGTGCGCTCTCTGCTCGGCGACGACCTGCACCTCAGTCTCTCGCAGTTTCCGCCCGCGCACGCTCCCGTCTGGCCGCTCGTCTCGTGCATCATGCCGACTTACAATCGTCAGCCGTTTCTTCCCATCGCGCTCAAGAATTTCATGGCGCAGGATTATCCAAACAAGGAACTGGTCATCGTTGACGATAGCGATGAGCCCGCCGACGAACTCTTCAAAGGCCAGCCCGGCGTTCGTTACGTTCACCTGGACGCGCGCGGCAGCATCGGGGCCAAGCGCAACCTCGCGTGCCAGATGGCGCAGGGCGAAATCATCGCGCATTGGGACGACGACGATTGGTACTCGCCCGAACGCCTGCGTTATCAAGCGAGGCCGATTCTGGCGGGCGACGCGGATTTGAACGGGCTGTCGAGTGCCTTCGTGCTCGAACTCTCCAAAGGCATCTTCTGGACGGTCAACGCCCAACTACACCGCCGCATGTTCGTCGGCAACGTTCACGGCGGCACGCTCGTCTATCGCAAATCGCTGCTTGAGCAGGGACTCCGTTACCCGGAGATAAATCTGGCCGAAGACGCCTGGCTGCTCTACGAAGCAACGAGTCAGGGCCACCGCTTGCTTGAGCTTCCCAATCAAGGCGTCTACGTCTACATGCGCCACGGCAGCAACGCCTGGAGCGAATGCGCGCCCGGCAGCTTCATAGACCCTTCGGGCTGGCAGCGCGTCACGGCCCCGCACACGTTTCGCTCCGCCAATCTTCATGCTTATCAAATGGCAGCCGCGCAGCTTCACGAAAACGCGCGCAGTCGCTTCTGACCATTTCGCGCAGCCTCTCGAACAAGACGCCCGCTCTCACGCTTCAATGTCAGTGACGAGTCGCCGCAGTCTCGCGCAAATTTATGCCGCCGCAGTTTTTAAAGGGCTGAAAAGCGAACAGGCGCGTCAGCCTTGGGAGCCTCGCGCCTGTTCTAATGCTGGTCACTGTCCTCACCCCAGCAACCAGTCGTGACGGAAGGATTCACCAACCGTCCAGTTGCTGATAGCATAAACTCTGCGGCGGGTTGAGCGCAAGCCCTTTGCCGACTTGCGGCCTGCGGCTCGCCTTTTCCTTGCCACAGCCTGTGCCTGCCCCTCGCCCGCCGCTTAGTTAGAACAGCGCGCTTCGATGATGGTTCTGGCCTTGCGCTCAAATTCCGCCGCCCAGGCTTCCGGCGCTTCATCGCGCTCTTGATTGCGCGAGGCGCGAAAAACCTTTGTGATTAAGCCGTCTGCTTTCTCTGCGTCGAGGAGCCTTTGAAGGCCGTCGGCCAGAAGTTGACGACCGGCTTCGCTGATGCTGGCATCGCCGACGCTCTTGGCCGTCGTGGAGCAACGACCGCCGCTCACCTTAATCGGGTCTTTGCCGCGCCATGCGGCGAGCTTCGCTTTCTTTTCGCTGGAAGCGGCATAGCCAAAGGTCGAACCCATATCGCTGACGTAGAAGATGGCCTGCCCCGGCTTGCATGTGCGCGTGCCGTCCGCGTTCTTCTGCGAATCGAGGCAAGAGAACTTCTGGTTGTCGGTCTTGGTGTCGCCGTGGTCTATGAAGGCGAGCCACAGCTTGAAGGCGTCAATCTCGGCGCGCGGGGCGCCGTTTTGCAGCAGCTTCGCCAGCGACCCGGCGAGCGCGCCGGAATCTTTGCCGTCGCATTTCACGTCGATGCCCTTGCCCAAAGGAAGCTCTATGCCAGCCGCCGGTTGAAAGGGCGTGAAGCTCGCTCCCTGAAAGCCGCTGGTCAAACTCTTCGCGCAATCGGGGCAAGTCACGTCCGCGACCCATTCGTCGTCCGCGAAAAATCCCAGAGCCTTAGAGAAGCGGGAGGAGAGAAACTCGCCGTAGATTTCGCCGTTGCGCTTGTCCCTCGTCTGCCCCTTGAAGTGTGGCTTCACTTTGTAGCGAACGAGGTCGCCGTCTTCGTCAACGACGCCCGCAACCGAGCAGTGAAACTTAGGCGTCGTGCCGGTTCCTTTCTCAGGCTTCTTGTTCGCCGTGCAGTTAATCGGCGCCGCGAGTCCGGCGGCATCAACCTGCGGAAAGCCGGGGCGCGGGCCGCTCTTGGTGTTGTAGCCCAGAACCGGGTCGTAGTCCGGGTCAGGCTCTTGCCAGACTTTCGCCTTCTGCTCGGCGCGCTCGCGCTCTTCGGCTGTGAAGCATGATTGCGTCGCTTGTTGGGCTGCGGCGGGCAACGCCGTGAACAGCAGGAGCAAAGGAACGATGAAGTAGCGCGGCTGACAGGGAGCGATGAAGTAGCGCGGCTGACGAAACATGGACTGGCCCTTTCATCATGAGCCGCGTCTCGCACGGCTCAAGCTTTGAATCCGAATCGCGCCAGCGTAGTTTATCGGCTCTGCCGTTTGACGAAACACGGACTGTCTCGTAGTGGCGTCAGCATGTCGGCTCGCTTGCCAGCGCGTCCGCGAAGATGTTGTGGAGAGCTTAGGTCGGATGAATCTTATTTGCCGACAAGTCTGATGTCAAGAAGGCGCTCTTCACCATCCAACTGGAAAAGCTCATCTGACGCGAAGGCCGCATCGGCGAAAAAAATATTCGCATCTGACAGCTACGCGCTTTCGAACGGGAGAAAATAAATGTACAGTTCTTGAGAATTACAATTTCCAAACATGGGGCAATGGTTCCGAGCGGGCATGCGCGAATGGTAACGATGCCCGTCTGGACCTGACTGAGTTGAATGAGAGAATTTACTGACCCGGAATTCATCGGCGGCCACCTGATGATTATCGGCGGCGCGGAGGATAAGTATAACGAGCGTCGCCTGCTGCGCAAGTTCGTGGCTTTGGCGGGCGAGCAAACGGCGCGCGTATTGATTGTTCCGGTCGCTTCCGACTATCCCGAATTTTCCGCGGACGTTTATACGCAGACCTTCCGCAACCTGAATTTACAGCAGGTCAAAGTCCTGCGCGCCACTTCGCGGCAGGCCGTGATTGAGGCCGACGCGCAGAGCTTGCTGGAAGACGTGACGGGCGTCTTTATCTCCGGCGGCGACCAGATGCGCCTAGTCTCCATGCTCGGCGGGACGGAGTTTGCGCGCCTCTTGGAAGAGCGCGTGCGGCATAGTCCTTTGGTGCTCGCGGGTTCGAGCGCGGGCGCGGCGGGCATGAGCGCGACGATGATTGTGCGCGGCGATTCCACTTCGCATCCGAACAAAAATTCGCTGCGCCTCTCGCCGGGCCTCGGCATCCTGCGAAACATTATCATCGACCAGCACTTCACCGAGCGCGACCGCTTGAGCCGTCTCATCACAGCCGTCTCATATAATCCGCGCCAACTCGGCATCGGGATTGACGAGAACACGGCAGTCATCGTCTCAAGCGACGGCACGTTGGAAGTCTGCGGCGATGGCACGGTCACAATCGTTGACGGCTCGCGTATCACCTATAATGACATCGCCGAAGTCGCGGACGCGCATCCCTTCGCTGTCGCCGGAATACAGTTGCACATCCTGCGCGACGGCCTGCATTACGACTTTGCGCGGCGTTTGCCCGTGCCGGTCAACGAAGAATTTTTGCTGCCGGACATCGAATAGTCAGGACGTGTCGCGCGAGCGATGAAGGAAGGGCGATAAGCGTCTCCGCCCGGTTCGCATCAAGCAATCAAACTGGCTCAAAGTTTAACTCAACAACTGACGGGACTTTCGACATGCGGATTCTCGACATTAAAGCTTTGCGCGGCCCGAACTATTGGAGCGGTTACAGGAACAAGCTCATCGTCATGCGGCTCGACCTTGAAGACTTTGAGCAAAGGCCGACCGACACAATCGAAAACTTTTCCGCGCGCCTACCGGAGTTGATGCCGAGTCTCGTCAATCACGGTTGCAGTTATCAGGAGCCGGGCGGCTTCCTGCGACGCGTCAAAGAAGGGACGTGGGCGGGCCACGTCATCGAGCATCTCGCGCTTGAGTTGCAGACACTCGCCGGGATGGACACGGGCTACGGGCGCACGCGCGAGACAAGCAAAGCGGGCGTCTATAACGTCGTCTTCAGCTACGTCGAAGAGGAAGCCGGAAGATACGCCGCGCGCGCATCCGTCAAGCTCTTTGAAGACCTCGTGGCCGAACGCCCGCTCGACGAACTGCGTCAGGTTTTGGCCGACGACGTGCAACGCCTGCGCGAGATACGCGAGGACGTGCGCTTCGGCCCTTCGACCGGCAGCATCGTGCAGGAAGCGGAGCAGCGCGACATCCCGCACATACGACTCAACACGCAATCGCTCGTCCAACTCGGCTACGGCGTCAACCAGCAACGCATTCAAGCCACCGTCACGGGTCGCACCAACATGATTGCCGTTGACCTGGCCTCGGACAAAGACGCGACGAAAAAACTGCTCGGCAGCATGGGCGTGCCAGTGCCGCGCGGGGTTCAGATAACTGACGAGGACGAGATTGAAGGAGTCGTCCGCAAGCTAGGCTTTCCCGTCGCAGTCAAGCCGCTCGACGCCAATCACGGCAAGGGCATCACCGTCGGCCTCAACACGCTCGAAGAAGTTCGCGCGGCCTTTCCGCTGGCGAAGAACTATTCGCGCCGCGTCATCATCGAACAATCGCTGACGGGACAAGATTTTCGCGCTCTCGTCGTCAACAATCGTCTCGTCGCCGTCGCTGAAAGAATCCCCGCGCACATCACGGGCGACGGCGAGCGCACGATTCAAGAATTGATTGACCGCACGAACGAAGACCCGCGACGCGGCTACGGCCACGAGAACGTTTTGACGCTGATTAACGTTGACGCGCAGACGGAAAGCCTGCTGGCGGCGCGCGGCTACACGCTTGAGACTGTGCTGGCGGCGGGCGAAGAGTTTCGCTTGAAGACGACCGCCAACATCTCAACCGGCGGGACGGCGATTGACCGCACGGATGATGTTCATCCCTTCAACGTCTCGCTGTTTGAGCGCATCGCGCGCATCATCGGATTGGACGTGGCCGGAATTGATGTGGTCGCGCCGGACATCACGACGCCCCTGACGGAGAACGGCGGCGGCATCATCGAAGTCAACGCCGCGCCCGGCTTTCGCATGCACCTCGCGCCGAGCGACGGGCTGGCGCGCAACGTCGCGGAGCACGTCATCAACATGCTCTTTCCGCCGGGGACGCCCGCGCGCGTTCCCGTCATCGCCGTCACAGGCACCAACGGCAAGACGACCACAACGCGCCTCATCGCGCACATTCTCAGGAACACGGGCTTCAACGTCGGCTTCACCACAACCGAAGGCATCTACATCGGCAACAGCATGATTCAACCCGGCGACAACACAGGCCCGGTCTCCGCGCAACTCGTGCTCAAAGACCCGACCGTCGAGATCGCCGTGTTAGAGACGGCGCGCGGCGGCATCATCCGCGCCGGACTCGGCTTTGACCGCTGCGACCTGGGCGTCGTGATGAACGTCACGGTTGACCACTTGGGCTTGAAGGACATCGAGACGATTGAAGACATGGCTCGCGTCAAGGCTGTCGTCCCGCGCGCCGTCGGCAAAAGCGGCCACGCCGTCCTGAACGCCGACGACGAGCTTGTCTTCGCCATGCGCGAGGACACGCCGGGACACGTCGCGCTCTTCAGCATGGAGGAAGAGAACCCGCACATCGTCGAGCATACGGAGGAAGGCGGCATCGCCTGCGTGTTCGAGAACGGCTACGTCACGCTGCTCAAGGGCAGATGGAAAGTGAGAATCGAGAAGGTCATCAACATCCCTTTGACCTATGGCGGTCGCGCCGCCTTCATGATTCAAAACGTGCTGGCCGCCACGCTCGCCGCCTACCTGCAAAACATCAGCATCGAAGATATACGCGCCGGGCTGACGACCTTCGTGCCGTCGGTCGCGCAGACGCCGGGACGTTTGAACTTAATCGAGATGGGCGACTTCACGGTCTTGATTGACTTCGCGCACAACCCCGCCGGGATGGAAGCCCTGCAACGCTTCATCAGTAAGTTTCCGAACAAGACGAAGACCGGCGTTATCGGCGGCACGGGCGACCGCCGCGACGATGACCTGCTGCTCTACGGGCGCATCGCCGCGCAGATGTTCACGAACGTCATCGTCCGCGAAGACGACGACCTGCGGGGTCGCGCGCCCGGAGACGCCACGCGCTGCGTCATCGAAGGACTCAAGAGCGTCAATCCGAATTTGCCGATTAAGGAAATCAGCGACGCGCCCGAAGCCATCAATTACGCCATGCGCCACGCGCGCAAAGGCGAACTGCTCGTGATTCTCGCCGACAATGTTGGCCGCGCCGTCGAACTCGTCAGCAAGTTCCGCGAGCAGCGCACGCCTGTCAAGGTTGTTCATGAAGACATCCCGAACCAGCATGCTTGAGAAGCAACAAGCGTTGCTGTGAGAGCCTCAATCGCGGCGGATGTAGTGAGAGCTTCAATCGCCGTAGATATCCACCTGCGCCGCGCTCTCCGAAGTAATCCAAGCGCGGTACATGCCCTCGCTATTGAACGGCAGCGCGACGTTTCCAGCGGAGTCAACGGCGACCAAACCGCCCTCAGCGCCCATCTCGCGCAAGCGAACGTTGACGACTTGCTCGCAGGCATCCTTGAGCGTCAAGCCTTTGTATTTCATCAGGCACGCCACGTCGTAGGCGACGACCGCGCGCATGAAGTACTCGCCGTGGCCCGTGCAGGAGACAGCGCATGTCCGGTCGTCCGCGTAGGTTCCGGCGCCGATGATGGCCGTGTCGCCGATGCGCCCGAAACGCTTGTTGGTCATGCCGCCGGTCGAAGTCGCCGCCGCCAGATGTCCTTCGGCGTCGCGCGCGACCGCCCCGACCGTGCCGATTTTGCTCACGGGCGTGTGATCCATCCGCACTTCATTCGCGCGCCGCGCTTCAAGAAATTGTTCGTGCCTGAACTGGTCGAAGAAATATTCGGGCGACTCAAATTCGCAGCCCGCCGCGCGCGCAAATTCCTCCGCCCCGCTCCCGCACAGCAACACATGCTCCGTCTCTTCCATCACGCGGCGCGCGAGCATGATTGGATTTTTCACGCCGCCGACAGCCGCCACCGCCCCGGCCCGCAAATCTTTGCCGGACATAATCGCGGCGTCCATCTCGTGCTGCTCGTCGTGCGTGAAGACGGCTCCGCGCCCGGCGTTAAAGAGCGGGTTGTCTTCGAACACGCAGACCGCGCGCTCGACCGCATCGAGGGCCGCGCCGCCGTCCTGCAACACTTGCCAGCCGCCGAGCAGAGCTCGTTGCAAGCCTTCTCTGTAAGCGGCCTCGCGTTCGGCGTTCATCACCGCGCGCAGGATTGTTCCCGCGCCGCCTTGAATGGCCAGCGCGAGCTTCGCATCGTCTTTCGTTTTAGAGTTCATGATTGAGAGAATGAAAAGTTTCTGCCCGCGAGTCAACCTCCGGGCGTGCTGGAATGTCGCGCCGTCAAGCCGGAGCCATGATGCCGTGGTTGAAATAAATCAACACGGAGGCTCTAACAACTGCGCCGGGTTATTCCGCATAACAGGCAAGAGCAAGTAGAATGAGCGCGCACGGGTTGCTGAATGATGATGAAAGACGCGCTTCTTCCGCCGCCCTCGTGCGCAAAGAGTTTGAGCTTGCCTCACAAACGCGGATTGACGAGTTGATGAAGCAGATGATGATTCGAGAACCCGGCCCGGAATGAAACAACTCGCGGCGAACAGTTCGTGGCGGCAAAGCTTGTGGGCGCGCGTGCTGCTCATCTTCGGCGTGTGGACTGTCATCGGCCTGGTCTTCAGTGTGCAGTGGTATTTCGCGGCGTTTCGTTCGGAGCAGCCCGTGCCCTGGTCGCGCGCTCTGTACGTGCAGATGAGTTGGGGCTATCGTTGGGCGCTCTTTACGCCCGTCGTGCTCTGGCTCGTTCGCCGCTTTCCCCTGAACAAACGACGCTGGCTACGCCACTCGCTCGCGCATCTGTTCGCCAGCACGTTGCTCATCTTCATCAACGGCATCGTCGGCTTCCTCTTCCTCTATCTTTACTACGGTCGCGCGGAGGCTCGCCCGTACCTGTTGCAAAACTCGCTGCGCTACGTGCTGAACAACTACACGGAGGGCATGGGCGTTTATCTGTTGATTGCGTTTCTCGCCGCCGCTTACAACTATTATCAAAAGTACAGGCAGGGCGAGCTTCGCGCTTCGCAACTGGAAGCGCAGCTATCGCAGGCGCAACTGCAAGCCCTCAAGATGCAGCTTCATCCTCATTTTCTCTTCAACACGCTGCACTCAATTTCGGCCCTGCTCAACAAGGACACGGAAGCCGCGCGCACAATGATTTCGCGCCTTGGGGATTTCCTGCGCCTGACGCTGGAAAATTCCGGGACGCAGGAAGTGACGCTGAGAGAGGAGATGGAATTTCTCAGTTGCTATCTAGACATCGAGCGCGTGCGCTTTCAAGACCGTCTCGTCACGCGCGTCAACGTTGACAGAGATGCGCTCGACGCGCGCGTTCCCAATCTTATCCTTCAACCCATCGTCGAAAACGCCATCAAGCACGGCATCGCTCCGCGCTCCGCCAAAGGCGAAATCGAGATTGACGTGACACAGGAAAATGGTTTGCTTCGCATCAAGGTGCGAGACAACGGGCCGGGCCTGCTCTTGAATCGAAGCCCTGAAAGCTTGTTCAAGCAAGGCTTGGGATTGTCGAACACGCGGGCGCGCCTTGAGCATCTCTACGGCGCGCGGCAGCGTTTCGAGATAACGGACGACCCCGCGGGCGGCCTGGCCGTCGTTCTGGAAATGCCTTTGACGAGAGAAGGAGGCGCGGCCTCGCGCCATGAATGACAAACGGCCTCAAGTTAAACCAGCGTAGCCGGCAACGCTCCGGCGAGAGAGGACGAAAACATGACAACAGCCGCGTCGCAAATTCGTGTGCTCGTCGTGGACGACGAGCCTTTGGGGCGCGCGATGATACGCGAGATGCTCGAAGGCGACGTTGAAGCGGAGATTGTCGGCGAATGCGCGAGCGGCGAAGAGGCCGTCGCGGCGGTCGCAGCGCACGCGCCCGACCTGCTGTTTCTCGATGTGCAGATGCCCCTGGCGAGCGGCTTTGAAGTCGTTGAAACTTTAAGAGGCAGCCGCGCGCCGCACGTCATCTTCGTCACGGCTTACGACCAATACGCCGTCCGCGCCTTCGAAGTCCACGCGCTCGATTATCTGTTGAAGCCCTTCGACCGCGAGCGTTTTCAAGACGCATGGCAACGCGCCAAAGAGCATATCCTGAAAGAGAAAACCGGACACAAGGACGAGCGCATCCTGATGTTGTTAGAAGAACTCAAGGCGGGGCCGAAATATTTGGAGCGACTGGTTATCAAATCCGGCGGGCGCGTCTTCTTTCTCGAAGCGCGCGAGATAGATTGGATCGAGGCCGAGGGCAACTACGTCTCCGTGCATAGCGGAAAAAAGTCGCACCTGCTGCGCGAAACCATCAGCAGCCTTGAGGCGCAGCTTGACCCGAAGAAATTCCGGCGGATTCATCGTTCTTCAATCGTGCAGATAGATAAAATCAAAGAGCTACAGATGTGGCTGCACGGGGAGTATCGCGTCACTCTGCATTGCGGGGCGCAACTGATGCTCTCGCGCAACTATCGAGACAATTTGCAGGCGGCTCTCGGCAACGCTCTCTAGCCTCCAAAGCTCGCTCGCCTCTGCGATTCCGCGCGGCGGCGCAAACGTCAAAGCCGTCTCATCATTATTCAAAGCCTGCTCGACACGCTCTTCAGCCGCTTCGTCACAAAGATATTTACTGCAAGTTTGTTTGCGGCTAGCTTGTCGGTCGATGCTCCCCGATAACTCGAAGACTGCGCATCAAAGATGTCCGTTCAATTTCGTGGATTTTTGTTTTGAGAATCGGACTTCGATGAACGGCTCTCTTCAATTCTGCGAAGCCTGACAGGCTGAAAAAGGAGAATGAAAATGTTAGTGAAAAAGCTTGGTTTATTGGTTGTGATGTTGTTGGTTCTGGTGTCCGTCTCGATGCGCGCCTCCGCGTCGCGCAGTTGCTCCGGCGACGATTGCGGCTGCTATATCTACGCGCAGGAATGCCGCGATAGCTGCGCCGGAAATTTCAACTGCATCAGGGCTTGCACCAGAGAATCCGTTCAATGCGCGAAAGCGTGTTGTAGCTGTTTCTGAACAACCTGACACCGCTGCGGCGGCCCTGAATTTCGAGGCCAGTCGCTTTCGCTCCCTGCGCTAACGAGAGCCTGTGAAACGGCTCCGTCTCTTCGTTAGCGTTGGGGAATCCGGCCGGATTGCAGTTCGGATTGAAACGAGTAGGCATCACACAATGAGCAAGCTGAAACAGAAGATAGAACTCCTCTCGAACATCGCCATCATCGTCGTCGCCGTCACGCTCTGCGCGGTTCTGGTCAAGCAGTACTTCTTTACAAGCGCGCGGCCAGAGTCGGCCAAGCCCGTCGTCGGCGCGAAGATTGAAGTGCCGGGAGTTGACTTGGCCGCCACCGATAAGACGCTCCTGCTCGTCTTGCAGAAGGGCTGCCACTTCTGCTCCGAGAGCGGGCCGTTTTACCAGAAGCTCGCGCATGAAGCCGCCAGCAAAGGCGGGCAAGTGAAGCTTGTCGCCGTCCTGCCGCAGGACACAGGCGAAGGGCAACGCTACTTGAACGACCTCGGCGTCCCCGCCGTTGACGTTAAGCAAGCTTCGCTCGACTCGCTGAGTGTCGGAGGCACGCCAACGCTCATCATGGTCAAGGGCGGCGCGGTGTCGGACGTGTGGGTCGGCAAGCTGGACACGGAAGAAGAGACGGAAGTTTTGAGCAAGCTGTGAAGCTCGTTTCGCGCAAGTTGTGAACTTCTCTGACGGACGCAACAAGCTTGACCGTTGCGACTTTCTTGCCGTTGCGGTCTGCTCGCTCTCTGCATGGTCGCTCAAGCTTCTTTGACACGAACTCAAGAGTCCAAAGTCGAAGAGTTATTGCGAGCCTTCAAATGAAAATCGTACTGCTCATCGTTCTACTCTTATCAACCTGCGGCGTTGCCTTATCACAGCACTCGCACTCTGCAATGGACGCGCCGGGGCCAATCGCGCTGTTGACCGGCCTCGGCGATTTGCGTCATCGAGTCGCAACAAACAATGCGGACGCGCAGCGTTTCTTCAATCAAGGACTGACGCTCGTTTATGCCTTTAACTACGCGGACGCGCGCCGCTCCTTCCAGCGCGCCGCAGAGCTTGACCCGCGCATGCCGATGGCCTACTGGGGACTGGCTTTGGCTTATGGCCCGAACATCAATCAAGACATTGACGCCGACGGCGAGAAGGAGCCGTTTGCAGCTATCAGCAAGGCCCAGGCATTGTCGGCCACTGCGCCTGCGAGAGAGCGGCTCTACATTCAAGCTCTGGCGAAAAGATATTCCATCGCTCCGGGCGCGAACTTGCGGCAACTCGCCGTCGATTACAAAGACGCGATGAAAGCTCTGGTCAAGCTTGACGCGGATGACGCGGACGCGGCCACGCTCTATGCGGAGAGCTTGATGAACCTGCGGCCATGGAAGCTCTGGCGCGCGGACGGGCAACCGGCGGAAGAGACGGCGGAGATTATGTCCGTGCTTGAAGCCGTTCTACGCCGCCACCCGAATCATCTTGGGGCCAATCATTACTACATACACGCCGTCGAAGCTTCGCCGCATCCAGAGCGCGGGCTTCAGAGCACCGAACGCCTGCGGGCGATGAAGCTTGGCGCGGCGGCGGGGCATCTCGTCCACATGCCTTCGCACATTTACCTGCGCACAGGCGATTACGAAGCGGCGGCCGAGAGCAACGTTGAGACGCTTGCTCTCATCGACCGAAACGAAACCGCGCGCAGCGATGTCGGAAGACACTGCCTCAACTTTCTGTTGGTCGCGTACGGCATGCAGGGACATTTGAGCGCGGCAAGGCAGACGACCGAACAGCTTGAGGCTCTCGTCAGCCCGCAACTGAGAAAGCTTACGGGGCCGGGCCTCGTCGTCTCAGCTTCAATCCTGACCCTCGTTCGCTTTCGCCAGTGGGACGAGATATGGAAAACCACTGAGCCGAATCAAGGGCTGCTCATCACCAACTCGTTCTGGCATTGGGCGCGCGCGATGAGTTATGCGTGGGCCGAAAAATCTTCGGAGGCCGAAGCCGAACGCGCGATTTTCATTGACAAGGCCAAGGCAGTTCCACCGGAGACGCAGATAGACCTCAACCGCGCGAGCGACGTTTTCATGATTGCCGACCAAATGCTCGGCGCCAGAATCGCCCGCGCCAAAGGCGACACGAAAACTTCGATTGAACTTTTAAGAAAGGCCGTTGAGTTGGAAGACTTGCTTGCTTACAGCGAGCCTCCGAGTTGGCAACTGCCCGCCAGAGAATCGCTCGGCGGCTTGCTTCTCCTGACCGGCGATTACACTGGCGCGGAGAAAATCTTCCGCGCAGATTTGTTGAGACATCCCCGCAGCGGACGCTCGCTTTTCGGCTTGGTAAACAGCTTGTCGGGACAGGGAAAGAAGCTTGAAGCCGCGTCGGCGCAACAAGAATTTGAGACGGCTTGGAAGCATGCCGATACGCAATTGAAGGTCGAAGACCTGTAGCTCGCGCATCCGCCGCTGCGCTCCGTTGAGGCGTCATGAATGTCTGTTGAAAGCATGAAGGCCAGCAAAGCAACTCGCTTTGCTGGCCTTCATGTTTCAGCGATTATGCTCCGGCGGGCAATTCGTTAATACGGGCTGCCAAGCTCCTGCGAGCTTTTCACTTCTGTGTAGCCGACGGGGATTTCAAACAACGCGCGGTCAAGCGTGGCGTTGGAGATGTCTAAGACTTCCTGCGTTGAAGACGAAGCGGGAATCGATGGGCCGTTAGCTCCTGTGTCAAACTTAATCTGCGTGGTCGTCATCACCGGATAACCCGTGTTGACCGCGCCCTCCGTCTTGTAGCGAACCTCGTCCACACATTCGGATTGGTCGAAGGGAATGCTGGCAGCGCCTTCCGTCAAACAATTCTGGCCGGAAGGAAAGTCCACGTACCAGCCGTCCGTCTCCATCTCCATGTTCATAGAGTTGCACGCGCCTTCGGAGGCCGCGACCACGATTTTTGATTTAAAGCGCTTCGCCGTCAAGCCAAAGATTTGCCTGCGCTCGCCTGTGTCCGTGCTGGTTGTGGTGTAAGTGATGACGCCGCCGCGTCGCTTCGTCGTGCCTGCGCTCTGCCGGGTCGTCGCGGTCTGGCCGCCCGCGCCCGCGAGAGGCGTGATGAGATAGCTTTTGGTCTTATCATTAATCTGAATCATGCGCTTGAGGTCGCATTGATAGATGGTCGTGTAGCCCAAGCCTTCCGTGCGCTGGCGCGCGCCCTTGATGTAGGTAGTGCTCGTCATGCTCTGCCCGCCCGCCGTGCTCTTCGTCGCAATCTTGACATCGGCCAGAGCTATCGAAACCGAACAAAGCAGAGCGAGGGCGAGCGTCGTCGTCTTGATAAACTTGCGGCCCCAGAATATTTGCGACCATCGCGCGGAATCCATCTTCGTGCTTGTCGAAGCTCTGCGCGCCGCATTGCGCGGGCGACGCCTGAAGAGGAAGCGGCTCGTCAAGCCTGAAGGCTTAAATATAAGATTGACTCTTTGATTGATACTCGGCATGTCTCTGGTTCCTTCACGGTTCGTCTAAAATCGCGTCTCATTGATAAACGCGAAAAGCGGCGCCGGAATCAATCATCAATGCGAAAATAATGAGCAATCGAAATCGCACGGCGCGACGAGCCGAAGCCATAACGCACGCCCGATTTTGATTGACGACCCTTTGATTAGAGTATATTCTCCGCACGTTTTTATTCTTTTGACTCATGCTAACGCTGATGCCGTTAGCGATAGCTCTTATCTTCTTTAATCTCCGGTCAACCCTTTTAACCTGCTCTCTAACATGTCTGAACTTGAGCCTGTTCGTTCGACTCAAAGCGCTGGAGGAGAAAGATGAGATTAAACACACGTCGTCCGCTGTTGAAGCTCGAAGCCACGCAGGATGCTTTCACGGAATCGCTCTCCGCCGCCGTCTTCATCGGCGATAGCCTGTGGATTGCCTCCGACGAATTGAACATCATCGAGCGACTCTCGACAGACGACGGCCTGATTTTTCAAGGCCACAAATCATTCCCGCTCGACGCCTTGATTAAACTGCCCGCGACTGGAAATGGCCTCGATCAGGAAATCGACATAGAGGGCATGGACTTTCGTGATTCCTGCCTGTGGCTCGTCGGCTCGCACAGCCTCAAACGCAAGAATGTGAAGGGAGACGACGTGGGTGAAGACACGAAGTTAATCAAAAAGTTGTCGAAGGTCGAAGCTGAAGGAAACCGTTTCATCCTCGCGCGGATACCGCTGGTCGCAAACGATGGCGACGGCGAAATGGAATTGCCGAGTCCAGCCGAAAACATGTCTGGCTCCGGTCAAAGCCCTAGGGCGTCGCAGTTGTTGGGCGACTTGAAGAACAACGCTCTGACGGACGCGCTCAGGCAAGCAGAGGGCGGCGCAGGCGATGCGCATCTGGCGAAATTCCTTGACCTGCCGGGCAAGGACAACGGCCTCGACATCGAAGGCCTGGCGGTCGCGGGCGACAAAGTATTCCTCGGCCTGCGCGGGCCTGTGCTGCGCGGTTGGGCCGTCATCCTAGAACTGTCCGTCGAGACGAAAGACCCCGCGCGGCTCACGCTTAAAAGCTTTGGGTCAAGCGGTCGGCTTTATCGAAAACATTTTCTGGATATGGCTGGCCTGGGCGTCCGCGAACTCTGCCTGGACGGCGATGACCTGCTCGTCTTAGCAGGCCCGACGATGAACCTCGACGGCCCTTCGACGCTCTATCGCTGGCGGGGCGCGACCGCCGCCGCGGAGGAAACGTTGGTTCGCGGCGAGCGTTTAGAGCGCGTGTTGGAGATTCCGTTCGGGGCAGGGAATGACCATGCTGAAGGCATCGCCATCGTTCCCGGCACGGAGCAGCCGCGCCAGCTTCTGGTCGTTTACGACAACCCCGGCGGCGATAGAAAAGCGGGGCCGGGCGAAGTCCGTGCCGATGTCTTCGAACTGCCCGCTGCTTGAGCCGCAACACCTTACTTGCAGGCGCGCTTAAGATTCACAATTCATTGAATCATATTTAATAAGAAAGCTCGCGCCGAAAATTCGTCCGGCGGCATCGCCAATTCGCTAGTTCTTCATCATTAAGCAACATAATCGAGAGAAGCCGGCAAGTCGCTCAAAGCGGACTCGCAGTTGCGTCAAACCGTTTGGGGCTTGAAGCGATTCAGGCCGCCGTGTCTCCTCGGAATGTTCGACGGGAACGGGAAACGGCGTCCCGTCCTCAAACGGTAAAGGATGAAACATGAAAAGCAAATCATTCGCTGCTGCTCTCTCCCTAATCCTTTTGCTCTCTCCCATGCTGGCTTCGAAGGCGAGCGCCCACTGGGAATTTCACGACCTGAACGGTCAATATCTCTTCGGCTATACGGGAGTCGAAAGCGCTTACGAGTATGAAAGTGAAGTCGCGCGCAACGGGATTAAGACGAACGTGACGACGCTCTCATCTGAGTGGACGACGAACCTGAGTTCGGCCATCAACCAACACAACAGCTTCGGCAACAAGGTGGCTATCTTTCTGGACAACATTCTGTTCCAGAGCGCCGAGCCCGCATGGTATCTGCGGCCCGATTACAGGTACCTGTTCGACTCATGGCAGAATCGCAATCGTCTCTATCTCACGCCCGACCGCGTGGCCCTGCTCATCATCAACAGCGAGGCGAACAATCGTCATCTTCCCAACGTGTCGCTCGATCAGGCGACGGCTTACGTCAAGTCGAAGCTGCCTGCGATACCGACCGTCGTCGGCTACGGTTTGTCGCCGGGCGCGGTTGACATCTCCGCGCAGACTTTGCCGACGCAGCCGGACGGCTTCGCCTTTTGGAGCTACTACGTCCTGCACCCTGAAACTCCGGGCAGCAGGTTTCAGTACTGGCTGAACTACTTCAAGACTCACATTGACGTGTCGCGCCAGCGGCTCCTCGTCGTCTTCGACGCGCATTTCGCGCCCGCGCACTTGCAGGCGGGAATCACACAGGACATGTTGGGGCCGATGGCCATCCGCTACGCCAACATCGTGCGCAACGAGCCGTTGCTGGTGGGCATGATTGGATTCACCTGGGAAGGCTTCGGAGACATACTCGGTCTACGCGATGTCACGCAGAGCGTGCGCGACCAGAACCGCACGGCAAGCTGTCTCCTGCTGCCATGTTCATAGAAAGCCTGTGGCTGCGGAGCGACAAGCAGCGCGAAAGATGCGCCTGCTTGTTGCTCTGCGGATAGATGCGTCTTGCGCGGAGAGATTCAGGGAAGCTCCGCTTGAAAATGCTTTATCAGTTCGATGAACTTTTCCGGCGTGTCAAAGCCTGCGGCTCGCTGCCAATTATTGACGCGCTCCTGGATGCTCTCTTTGGTGTAAGGCTTTTTCGTTTGGAAAAGGCGCGAGCGCGGAATGATGGCGACCAGTATTTCCTGACTCCCTGTGTCCAACGCTTTCGCCTCCGTGTAGTTCGCCGGCTGTTTCAAAACTCCGAGCAGCATCATGTTCAAGGCGACGGAGCCTTCGCCCAGATTGTCGTCCGGGCCTGTGTCGCCAACTATCGCGGCGCTGACTACGCCCGTTTTCGGATTCAGAGCGACGAGCAAATCGCCGACGCCCGCTCCGAACTCGCTCACGGGCGTCACACCGCTGACCAGCACCAACGCCGGGATGAAACGCTGGTCAAGCTGGTTATTCGCCTCGCACTCGTTTCGCTCCTGCGCGGGCAAATCGTTTTCAAGTCTCGTTAGCGAGCCGAGATAGCCTTTGAACTCGCCGGACTTGAACACGCAGGGGATTTTCCTGTCGCCTTCGACGCGCGCCGCAAGGACATTGCTCCACGTAATCTTGTATCCGGCCGGAACCTTCCAATTATTGTCTCGAAAATTTTGGAAGACTTCGATGGCTTTCGCGCACGGTTGCTTCTGGTTGTTGGAGAGAAGCCTGACGCTGATGGCGTTGCAGATGTTATTGATGGCCTTCACGCTTCCCCGCAGGTCAAAGGGATGGTAGGAGTTTGGAGCGCCGTCCGTGTTGATTCTGAGCCGTGTTTGAAAGAGCACAATCTTATCGGGGTCTGCCTCCGACTTGCCGATGAGCAGCACATTCTTGTTTTGAGGCATGAACTTGGCTTTGCGCAAGACGCGTCGCTCTTGAGCAAACAGCGTGGGCGTCGCCAGCAACAAAAAAACCAGAGCCGCGATTGTTAGATTCTTCCGTCTCGTCATACGTGGTTGCCTCCCAACTTCACTCGAACCTTGCCAATGTCATCCTACAATTATTATGCGCTTCTTTGATGATACATTTCTCGCCGGAATGTATAATCCAAACATGGAGCGAATATTCTTTGCGATTGGCGCCGTCTCGGCTTTCATCAGTGTCGCGGCCGGCGCTTTCGGGGCGCATGGCTTGCGGAATCGTCTCGGCCCGGAAATGCTCTCGGTCTTTGAGGTCGGAGCGCGCTATCAGATGTATCATGCGCTGGCCTTGATGGCGGCGGCATGGGCCGTGTCGAAGTGGCCCGGTTCAATGGCGGCGGCCAGCGGTTGGTTCTTCGTCGCAGGCACGCTGCTCTTCTCCGGCAGCCTTTATCTTCTCAGCCTGACAGGCTTAAAGTGGCTCGGAGCCGTCACTCCCTTCGGCGGTCTGGCGTTTCTGGCGGGTTGGTTATGCCTCGCATGGAGCGCGTTGAAAGCTTAGCCCGCGCAGAGAAGCATCAACTCAGGCTGCGACTATTTTGAGCCTGCATGTTCAGAATAAGGTGAAACGATTTGACGACTGACATTCAAGAGTGTCCTTGCGGCGGCGGAGAGTTTTCAAGCTGCTGCCAACCCATCATCAACGCCAGCGAATCGGCCCAGACCGCCGAACGCCTCATGCGAGCGCGCTACAGCGCCTACGCGACAGGGGCGATAGAGTTTCTGGAACAGAGCACGCACTCAAGGGCGCGGCAACAGTTTGACCCCGAAGGGGCCGAACGCTGGTCGCGCGAATCACGCTGGCTCGGCCTGACTATCCTCGGCGTTGATTCCGCTCTGCCCAACCGCGCGCACGTCAACTTCGAAGCCCGCTACGAAGACAAAGAAGGAGTGGCCGTCCTGCACCGCGAGCGTTCGCTCTTCGAGCGCGAAGGCGGCGAGTGGCGGTTTGTCTCAGGCGGAGCGATTCCGGCAGTCTCGCAGAAAATCGGGCGCAACGAGCCATGCCCGTGCGGCTCCGGCAGAAAGCACAAGAAGTGCTGCGGGGCTTGATTCACTCGTATCATCCTGCGCCCGTTAAGCAGCATAAAGTTGTTGCCAACGAGCGCGCGCGTCTGTTCGCGTAAAATGCAGCGGCAGATAATTTAACGACAGCCTTGCTAGACTATGAAGACACTCATCCGCATTCTGTTGCAAACCACCATTCCGGCCATCGACGACGATTGGCACATCAATCGTTTTTCACTGCTCGGCCAGCATCTCAGTTCAATCACAGACGACGAAGGGCAGCCTCTTTGTGAAGTCACAGCGCGTAACCGCGAGACGAACGATGCGGGCGACGACGCAGTGCTGAGTCGTCTGGACACCACAGACTTCGACGAACTCTGGCTCTTCGCCGTTGACACGGGCGACGGCCTGACGAAGGCCGACTGTCAAGGCATCACACGCTTTCGGCAGAGAGGCGGCGGCATTCTGGCCACGCGCGACCATCAGGATTTGGGCTCGTCGCTCTGCACGCTCGGCGGCGTCGGCAGCGCGCACTACTTTCACAGCCAGCATCCAGACCCGGACGAGTCAAGACACTCGCCCGACGACGAGGACACTCCGGCAATCTCATGGCCCAACTATCATTCGGGCCGCAACGGCGACTTTCAACGCATCACTCCCGCGGAGCCTGTTCACGAACTGCTGCTGCGCCCCGGCTCCGCTTCCGGCGTGATTGAATATTTCCCGGCGCACCCGCACGAGGGCGGCGTCGGCGTCCCCGAAGACGAAGAGAGCGCGCGTGTCATCGCATCCGGCGTCAGCCGCGTGACCCGTCGCCCCTTTAACTTGATGGTGGCGTTTGAGCAAACAACGGACACGCACGGCAACACGCTTGGGCGAGCGGTGGCAGAGTCGAGCTTTCATCATTTCGTGGATTACAACTGGGATGTCGGCATGGGTTGCCCGAGCTTCGTGGCCGAGGCTCCGGGCGATGAAGTCGAGCGTGAGCCGCACAAGCTTGAAGACGTGAAGACGTACGCGCGCAATCTTGCTCTGTGGCTCAAGGGATGAAAGACGGCCTTCCGTCGCTGCTGCGCTTACAACCGCAACGCTTCAAAGTTACAGCAGCAACGTTTCAACGCGGCGCGCGTAAACTAAGTGCTAAACTAGCGCGGCTCTGCAAATCCTTCTTGCGCAAGAAACGCGGCCTTGAGTTTCCACGAACAGAGAGAGCGCGACGACGGGCTGGCGGCTGACGCCACCGGCTTGAGACTCGCGCGGCGTCTGAGCCTGTTTGACGCGACCATGATTGTCATGGGCGGCATCATCGGTTCGGGCATCTTCATGAACTCGTATGTCGTCGCGCGGCAGGCACAAACGCCTTTCCTGATTCTGGGCGCGTGGGCCTTGGGCGGCGTCATCGCGCTGGCCGGAGCCTTCATCTACGCGGAGCTTGTCAACAGATGCCCGGATGTCGGCGGGCAGTATGCGTACCTGCGCGAGGCTTATCACCCGTCGGTCGCTTTCGTCTACGGTTGGGCTTTGCTGTTGGTGACGCAGACCGGCGGCATGGCGGCAGTCGCCATCACCTTCTCCCGTTATTTTTTAGAAGTGACGCATGCGCCGTTGCCCGATTGGTTCGTCGCGGCGGCGGCTCTGCTGTTGTTGACGTTGATTAACTGTCTCGGCGTGCGAGCCGGAAGCAGCGTACAGAATGGCTTGATGACGCTGAAGATTCTGGCCATCGCCTCGTTGATTGTGGGCGGCCTCTTCTTTGTCTACGCGCCGCAGGGGATGAGCGGCCCCGCGCTTGACCGTCCCGTCTCGATGGGACTTTTAACTGCGATGGGCGCGGCCATGACGCCCGTGATGTTCGCTTACGGCGGGTGGCAGACATCGAGCTTCGTTGCCGGGGAGATGCGCGACCCGCGACGCGACTTGGCGCGCGGCCTGCTCATCGGCACGGGCGGCGTCGTGCTGCTGTATCTGGCCGTCAATTTCGTTTACCTCTACGCGCTCGGCGCGGGCGGGCTGGCCGCGACGGAAACGCCCGCTTCGTCCGTCATGCGTCAAGCCTTCGGCGAACGCGGGGCGACGTTCATCGCGGTCGGCATCGCAATCTCGACGCTCGGTTTTCTCAGTCAAGGAATGCTGACCGCGCCGCGCGTCTATTTCGCCATGGCCGCCGACGGGCTTTTCTTCAAGCGCGTGGCGAGGCTCGATAGGCGCACACGCGCGCCCGTATTGGCGATTGCCTTGCAAGGTCTGCTGGCGATTATCATAGCTCTCTCCGGCAGGTACGAGCAGATACTCAACTACGTCGTCTCTGTTGATTTCATCTGGTTCGGCCTGACGGCGGCCTCGCTCTTCGTCTTCCGTCACCGCGCGCGCCGTCAAGAAAATGTGAACGACGTGAGCCTTCATGCAGGCACCGCGACATCTCTGGCCGACTCGAAAAACGTTCCGGCAGTTGCCGCCGGAGAAGATTACATGCGCGTCCCCGGTCATCCGTTGACGACGGCTCTCTTCGTCGTCGCGTGCGCGTTGATTGTCGCCAGCACAATCTATAAATATCCTGCGAACAGCGGCATCGGTTTGATAATCGTCGTGACGGGCATTCCGGTCTACTTCTTCTGGCGTTGGTGGAGGCAAAGAGATGATGGAGCGTGAGCGGCGCGTGATGAGTTCACCTTACATGCAGTGGGCTAAGACTCGCTCGCAGGCGCGCTTTAATCTGGCGTCGAGCGGGTTGATGAACTATCCGCTCTCCGAGCTTCCGTTGAAACTCGAAGACCTCGAACTCAGCGGGCCGAGCCTTTACGGCTACGAGCCTTTGCAGGCGGCTCTGGCCGCGAAGTGTCATGTCGCGCCCGAATGCGTCGTCGCCGCGACCGGCACGTCAATGGCTAATCATCTGGCGATGGCTGCCGTCATCGAACCCGGCGACGAGGTTCTGATTGAGCATCCGACCTATGAACTGCTCGTCACGCTGGCGCAATATCTGGGCGCGTCGGTCAAGCGATTCGAGCGGCCCGCGGCGGAAGGGTTTGCGCTCGACCCCGAAGAAGTTGAACGCTCTATCAGCGAGCGCACGCGCCTCATCGTCCTGACCAACATACACAATCCGTCGAGCGCGTTCGTTGTTGAAGAGACTCTGAAACGAGTGGGAGAGATAGCGCGCAACGTCGGCGCGCTCGTCCTCGTTGACGAGGTATATCTGGAAGCCCTTTTTGAAAACGCTCCGCCTTCGGCTTTTCATCTGGGCGAGGAATTTATCACGACCAGCAGCTTGACGAAGGTTTACGGCCTGAGCGGATTGCGTTGCGGTTGGGTCCTGGCAAGACCTGAGATGGCCGCGAAGTTGTGGCGCCTCAACGACCTCTTCGGCGTCATCCCGGCTCATGCTGCGGAGCGACTAAGTTGCGTCGCGCTTGCGCATTTCGAGCGCATCGCCGCCCGCGCGCGTCGTCTCCTTGAGACGAACGGCCAGTTGCTCAACTCCTTTTTCGCTTCGCAGGACGAACTCGATTGGACGCCGCATCAGTTCGGCACGACATCCTTTCCAGGGTTGAAGCGGGGAAGCGTTGAAGAGTTGTGCGCGCTGCTCGTCGACAAGCATGACACGTCGGTCGTGCCGGGAAAATTCTTCGGGATGCCGCAGCATTTGAGAATCGGCATCGGCGGCGACACGGGCGAGTTGAAAGAGGGGCTCGACAGGCTCGGCGCGGCTCTGATTAAAGCGCGCCGTTGACCGTGTTGACGACGCTGCCGAAACACGCAGCCCCTAAGACATCATCAACACCGAGACTCTCATCCATCAAGATGCGCGTTAAATTTTTTCTCTTCACTACGCCGCCAGCGCGACGCTTCTTCGTTCATGTTCCAGCAGCCATTGCTTGCGCCACACGCCGCCGCCATAGCCGCACAGGTTGCCGTCGGCGCGTATCACGCGGTGGCAAGGGATGACCAGCGCGAGGCAATTTCTGCCGTTGGCGCGACCGACCGCGCGTGTCGCGTTTGGGCTGCCGAGCGCACGCGCCAGTTGCGTGTACGACCATGTTTCGCCGGGCGGGATGTCGCGCAGCAGCGACCACACGCTGCGCTCAAACTCAGAGCCAGTCGTCACAAGTGGAACGGTGAAGCCGCCGACCGCTCCATCGAAATAACTCTTCAACTCTTTATCAATTTTGTCGAGCCACGGATGGTCGCCCGGAATAATCGCGCATCCTGCGCGCTTTCTCAAGACGGCAATCTCTTGTTCAAGCCCGCGACGGTCAACGAACTCAAGCAAGCGCAATCCTTCGTCGTTTGCCAGAGCCAGCATCGGCCCAAGCGGCGTCTCAATCCAACGGGCTGACAAACATCCGACTTGCGCGGCGCGGCTCGGCGGGCTGCCGAACACTTGCTTGAACGCCGCCCAAAAGCCGCTGGCGGATTCAAAGCCCGTGTTCAACTGAGCGGTGATGACCGTCTCGCCGCTGCGCACTTCATGCAGCGCGAGGCCCATTCGTCGCGCGCGTTGGTAGGCATTGAAAGTCATCCCGTAGTAGCGTTGAAATTGACGGCGCGCGGTTGAAGGCTCGATGCCCATCGAGCGCAAATCCAGGCCGGACAGCTTTCGCGCAGGCTCTTGTTCGATGGCCTCGCGCAGCAGCTTGAGCGGCTCAGGCAAATTCTTTTCCTTGTTCAGCGGATGACACCGCGCGCACGGACGATAGCCGCCGTACAATGCCTCCTTCGAAGAAGGGAAGTATTCTACGTTCTCCGGCTTCGGCTTTTTGGCCGGGCAGGTTGGACGACAAAAGATGCCCGTGGTCTTCACGCCGGCGTAGAAGATGCCCTCGAAGGTCGTGTCGCGGTTGAGCAGAGCGCGGTACATGGTCGTCACTGGTGGCAGCTTGTTCATGGATGCATTGTAGTGATAAAGCTTCACCGGCGCATCCGTTTTTGAGGCAGCGAATTTATATTTTCCGAAGCGCAAACCGGCTTGCCTCCATGATACGGTCATCATATTCTTGAATGGTTCAGCCGTGTCTTCACCCCATCAGTATTTGCGATGAAATAATGGTCAGGAAAACGCGGCGCGCGGCATCTTCCGGGCGCGTTTCTTCGTACACTTAAGATAGATTAAACTAGGCTTGACGGACGTTCCCCCAATCATGAAACTGATTCCTGAAGAGAGCATCGCGCATTATCGCATCATGGAGCCGTTGGGCGCGGGCGGCATGGGCGCTGTCTATAAGGCGTATGACGAAAAGCTGCATCGCGTCGTCGCGCTCAAGCTCTTGCCGCCGGAGTATCTTTCTCAGGAAGACCGCCGCCGCCGTTTTCTACAGGAAGCCCGCGCCGCCTCGGCCCTGAATCACCCGCACATTCTCACCGTCTACGAGTTCGGCGAAGACGAAGGCCGCCCGTACATGGCGACTGAGTATGTCGAGGGCGAGACGCTGCGCCAGAAAATCACCGCCAAAGCTTTGCAGGTCATGGAAGCTTTGGAGATTGCGCTACAGATTGCCGAAGGACTCGCCAAAGCTCACGAGGCGGGCATTATCCACCGCGACTTGAAACCGGAAAACCTGATGATTCGCCGCGACGGCTACGCGAAGATTCTTGACTTCGGTTTGGCGAAACTCGTCCCGCGTCGCGCGAGCGCGCTTGCCACCGACAGCACACAGAAAACGCTCATCCGCGTCAAGACGCAATCCGGCACAATCATGGGAACCGTCAACTACATGTCGCCTGAGCAACTGCTCGGCCAGCGCGTTGACCTGCGCTGCGACATCTTCTCCTTCGGCGTCGTCCTCTGCGAGATGCTGACGGGCGAGCGTCCCTTCACGGGCGGCAACCAGATTGACACGATGCACGCCATCCTGCACGAAGAGCCGCGCCTGCGCGACGCGATTAAATCGCAACTGCCGTCCGGGCTTCAGCGCATCCTCGCCAAGGCTCTGGACAGGCTTCCGAAGCAACGCTATCAAACGGTCGCGGAGTTTGTATTGGAACTCCGCGCCTTCAAACGCGACCTTGAGCTTGGGCAAGACGTGCCGACGCAGACTCGAACCCGTCTGGTCTTGAAACGAGTCGCGGTCGCGCCCCGCGCGCGACGGATAGATTATGAAAGGGAACTGAACGAAACCCAATTCAAAGCCGTGACGACCACGACAGGCCCTTTGCTCATCGTCGCCGGGGCAGGCACGGGGAAGACGCGAACGCTCGTCTATCGCGTGGCGCGTCTGGTCGAGACGGGCGCGCGGCCAGAGTCCGTGTTGCTGCTCACCTTCACGCGGCGGGCGGCGACCAGCATGCTCGCGCGCGCCGCCGCGCTGGCCGACGGGCGTTGCCAGCGCGTCTCCGGCGGCACCTTTCATAGCCTCGGCCATTCCGTCCTGCGAAAGTTTCCAGAGGCGGCAAACGTCGCGCGCAACTTCACGGTGCTTGACGGCAGCGACACGGAAGACTTGATTGACCTGCTGCGTCGCCAGATGCATCTCACCAAAGAGCGACGCTTTCCGCGCAAGCGCACCATCTGCGCCATCTTCAGCATGATGGTTAACAAGGTCAGCCCGTTGACGGACGTGCTCAAGCAATCCTACCCGCACTTCATTGACGAACGCCCCGGCCTCGAAGAGCTTTACCGCTCCTTCGAAGAGTTCAAACGCTCTCGGCACATGCTCACCTACGACGACTTGCTCGTGCGCTTGCGCGAGGCTCTCGAAGGCAGCGCGGAGTTGTGCGGGCGGCTCTCGGAACAGTATCGCTACATCATGGTGGACGAGTATCAGGACACCAACAAACTTCAGGCGCAGATTGTGCGGATGATGACGGCGACGCATGACAACGTTGCTGTCGTCGGCGACGAATGCCAGTCAATCTATTCGTTTCGCGGGGCGAGCCACAAGAACATGCTTGAGTTTCCCGAACTCTTCCCGGCGGCGCAGGTCATCAAGCTGGAAGAAAATTACCGCAGCGCGCAACCGATTCTGGACGTGGCCAACGCGATTATCGCCGACGTGAAGGACGGCTACGCGAAGCGCCTGTTTTCGCGCGTGACGGAAGGCCAGCCGCCGCTGGTCGTCAGCGCGCGCGACGAAAATCAGCAGTCGCGTTTCGTCGCCGAGCGCATCGAAGAGTTGCGCGATGAAGGCTTGGCTCTCAGTGAAATCGCCGTGCTCTTTCGCGCCAGTTCCCACTCGTTCGACCTTGAGATTGAACTCGGCAAGCACGGCATCCCGTTTCGCAAATTCGGCGGCATCAAGTTTGCCGAATCGGCGCACATCAAAGACGCGCTCGCGTTCCTGCGCATCGTCTCCAACCCTTCGGACACGCTCTCATGGTTCCGCACGCTCAAACTGATAGATCACATCGGCGACGCGACGGTCAATCAAATCCTGGACCACCTGGGCGTCGAGCGCAGAGAGTTTCGCGCGACGCGGACGAAAGAGGGGCTCTTCAAAAAGCTGCATCGCTTTCCGGCGCGGGCCAGCTACAAAGAGCCTTTGAGCAAGCTGGCGCGTCTGCTGACGAGTCTCATCGAAAACAAGTCGCCGAGCGCGCAGCTTTCAAGCGTGCTTCGTTTTTATCGTCCCATCTTGAAACTCAGGCACGACGATTACCCGCGCCGCGTGCGCGACCTTGAGCACTTGCAAGCCATCGCCAAGCGTTACAAAAGCGCCGCCGAGTTGCTCTCGGACATAGCTCTCGACCCGTCGGATGCGGCGCAGGCGAGCAGAGCCGCGCGCGGCGGCGGCGGCATTACGCTCTCGACCGTTCATTCGGCGAAGGGCCTGGAGTGGGAAGCTCTCTTCGTCATCTGGATGACGGACGGCTGGTTTCCATCGTCGCGGTCGCAGGATGAATTTGACGATTTGGAGGAAGAGCGACGATTGCTTTACGTCGCCGCGACGCGGGCCAAGCGGCATCTCTATTTCGTCTATCCGCTCAACGTCTATCGCGGCGCCGAGGGCGATTCCTTCCCCACGGTTTCGCGCTTTCTCGAATCCATCCCGCACACGATTCTGCCGCACGCCTCGCTCTCCGGAGGCGAATAGAATCAGCGATGCAGTTTCTGCTCGACAAAACTCATAAGGACTCGCTCTTTGACCAAGCCTACATGCAACTGCTCAGCGCGCTTCACATGGGAAAGCTGCGCGCCGGGGACCGCTTGCCGAGCGTCCGGCAGATAGCGCAGCGCAACAGCATCAATCATAAAACGGCCTTCGCCATCTACCAGCGGCTACAGGCCGAGGGCTTCATCTCGCTGCGTAAAGGCTCCGGCGCATACGTCTGGGATGTTGACCAGTCAGACCTTGAGCAAGCTTACAGTCTCTCGCTGCTGCGCTTGATTAAATCAAACTTCGCGGAAGCAGCGCGTCTCAAGATTGGCCCGCGCGAGTACGTGAAGCTGACGCAGAGCTATGTCAGGAAAGCTCAACTGAAATCCACGCGGCTCGCCGTCGTCGAGTGCAACGAGGAACAGGTCGGGCTGTTCGCTAACGAAATACTGAATCGGCTCGGCATCACGGTCTATCCAGTTCTGCTCAGCCAACTGGAAACGCCGGACCGCCGCGCGGCGAGAACTCTCTCGAAGGCGCAATTCTTTGCGACCACCCATTTCCATTTCAAGCAGGTGAAAGCCCTCACCGAAAAGTATCAAAAGAAGCTCTTGCAGTTGCGCCTCAACCCGCGTTTCGTGCCGGCAATCGTCGAAGCGGCGCGCGCCGGCCCGGTCTTGATGGTCGTCTCCAACGTCAACTATTTTCCGGCCTTCAAGGAAAGCCTGATTAACATCGGAACTCCCCGCGCGCTCGTCGAACGCATCACCGCCGTTGACCACTGCGACCTCAACCGCGTGCGCGCCCGCATCTACAAAGCCCAGACCGTCTACATCTCGCCCATCTGCGACCCACGCGCTCGCGAACTGCTCACGGCCCGCAGCCTCGAACTCAAGTTTGACACGACGCTCTCCGGCGAATCGCTTGAGATGCTCGAAGCGCACATCCTGCTCCGCTCGCGCCTGCCTTGAATCTCCCCATCAATTCTTTGATTGGAACGGATTAAAGTTTCGCCCCGGATTGTTCCATTTACTTGGAACAATACATGTCTGTACACTACGGAGCGTCCGCGAAGCAGGCTGAAGCTGAATTGGCGGGCGTTGGGCAACGACCTGAAATTCCCGCCGCAGCGATTCGTGAAGTTATAAAAACTTCGCGCGCCTTCTCGACTAACATCCTGAATCCCATCCACACTTGTGTCCGCATTACTGCGGGGAGGAAATTATGAAGCGCGTCAACAGAATCAAACTTCCAATCCAATTGCTCTGCGCTCTGATTTGGTCGGCCTGCGCTCTGACGACATTGGCGCAGTCAACGGCCTCGCTGCACGGCTCCGTGACAGACCCTTCGGGCGCGGTCGTGCCGAACGTCAAAGTCGTCGTTCGCAATCAAGCCACGGGCGTCGAGCGAACCGCGATGACGGACGAGTCCGGCAATTATCAGGTGGCGGCGCTTGAGCCGGGCGCGTACCGCCTGGAGGTTGAGGCTCAGGGTTTTCAAACGCAGGTCGTCAACGATTTGAAGGTCGAAGTCGCGCGCACGCTGGCGCAGAATTTCAAGCTGACCATCGGCAACGTCTCGCAGCAGGTGACGGTCACTTCGGAAACGCCCGTCGTCGAAACGGCTACCACTTCGGTCGGCACGGTTATCAACCAGCGGACGGTGCAGGAGATTCCGCTCAACGGTCGCCACTTCGTTGACCTCGGCCTGCTCATTCCCGGCTCCGTCACGCCGCCGCAGAACGGCTTTCTCTCGGCTCCCTTGCGCGGGCAAGGCTCTTTCGCCTTCAACACGGCGGGCAATCGCGAGGATACCGTCAACTTTCAGATTAACGGCGTCAACCTCAACGACATGGTGCAGAACCAGATTACGTTTCAGCCATCAGTCAACACCGTGCAGGAATTTAAGGTTGACAACTCGACCTTCAGCGCGGAGTACGGGCGAAACAGTGGGGCCATCGTCAACATCGCCACGCGCTCCGGCACGAATCAATTTCACGGCGAGCTCTTCGAGTTCTTCCGAAACGACGCCCTCGACGCGCGCAACTTCTTCAACTTCACTTCGCGGAACCCGCCGCCCTTCAAGCGCAACCAGTTTGGCGGCAACCTTGGCGGCCCCGTTCATCTGCCCTCCATCTACAACGGCAAAGACCGCACCTTCTTCTTCTTCAGCTACGAAGGCTTGCGCCAGCGGCAAGGGCTTGACCTCAACAGCGGCGTGTTGACCGACGCGCAACGCGCCGCCGTCACAGACCCCATCTCTCAACATCTTCTCACGCTCATCCCGCGCGCCAACCTGATTGCCGCCAGCGGTCAAGGCCGCTTTGTCGGCTCGGCCACCGCGCCCGTCAACATAGACCAGTGGACGATTGACATCAGCCACAACATCAACGACAACGACCGACTGCACGGCTACTACGCCTTCCAGCGCGACTTTCGCGGCGAGCCGAATTTGCAAGGCAACTCGATTCCCGGCTTCGGCGACACGCGCCAATCGCGTCGCCAGATTATGACCCTCAACGAGACGCACAGCTTCGGCCCCTCGCTCGTCAACGAAGCTCGCTTCGGCTTTAACCGCATCCACATCGCGTTCACTCCGAACACGCCTTTGAACCCTGTAGACTTCGGCATCAACGTCGGCATTAACCAGCCCATCGGCCTTCCGCAAATCACCATCGGCGGCCTCGGCCTCAACTTCGGCGGCCCCTCGAATTTCCCGCAGGGACGCTCCGACACGACCTACGTTCTCTCCGACACGCTCAGCTACCTGCGCAGCAAACACTCTTTCAAGTTCGGCGGCGAACTGCGCCGTTTCTATAACAACAATTTCAACCTAGACACAGGCGCGTTTACCTTCTTCAATCTGGCAAACTTCCAGACCGGCCTCTCGACCGGCGCTACGGCCAACTCTTTCAACATCACTTTGGGCGACCGCGCCAGTAGCATCGCGCAGGGAGCCCTGGGCTTGTTCGTGCAGGACAACTATCGTGTGCGCAGCAACCTGACCTTCGAACTCGGCCTGCGCTACGACTGGAACATGTCGCCCACCGAACGCTTTGACCGCTTCGTCAACTTCGACCCGGCGACCAGTTCGCTCGTGCAGGTCAACAACGGCATCGCTCCCATCTATCACACCAACGCGCAGAACATTCAACCGCGCGTCGGCTTCGCCTGGGACCCGTTCGGCGACGGCAAGACATCCGTGCGCGCGGCTTACGCCATCCTCGTTGACCAGCCCGTCACCAACGTCGTCACGCCCGTCACGGGCAATCCGCCGCTGGCGACTCCTTTAAACTTCAACGGCGTCATCGGCCTCGGCAACGCGGGGACGGTGGCGACGGCTGCGGGGCTGGCTCCGCAATCGGTTGACCGCAACTTCGACAACGCCTACGTGCAATCCTGGAACCTGAACATCCAGCGCGAGGTCGTGGGCGGCGTCGGCATCACGCTCGGCTACTTCGGCTCGAAGGGGACGCACCTGCGCATCGCGCGCAACATCAACCAGTTCATCACGCTCGGCGGCACAGCGCGCCCGTTCCCCACGCTCAAGGCCGCGCCCAACCCAAGTCTCGTTGGCCGCACTCTCGGCAACATCACGCAGATTGAAAGCAGCGGCAATTCCAGCTACAACGCGCTCTGGGCGACGGCCAACAAGCGGTTGACGCGCGGCTTGCAGTTCAACGCTTCCTACACGTGGTCGAAGTCCATCGACTATAACTCGCTCAACTCGCAGGGACTCGTCGTGCAGGACAGCTACAACCTGCGCAACAGTCGCGGCCTGTCCGACTACGACGCGCGCCACCGCTTCGTCGTCAACGGAATTTACGACTTGCCCTTCAAGGGCAATCGTCTGGCGGAAGGCTGGCAACTCGGCGCCATCTTCCAAGCGCAAACCGGCAACCCCATCAACATCATCACGAACATCGCCACCATCACAGGCGTGGCGACCGTCCGCCCTGACTTGATTCGGCCCGTCACCATCACCGGCAATCCCGTGCAATGGTTCAGCAACGCGCAAGTCTGCGACCCGCGCATCACGGCTGCGACAGACCCGCGCAATTGCGCCAACGGCGCGGCCTTCGCGCTGCCGTTCTCGCCCGCCGGAGTCCCGCACTTCGGCAACCTTGGGCGCAACGTCTTCATCGGGCCGGGCTTCAACAATCTGGACTTCTCCATCATCAAAAACACCAAGCTGACGGAGACTTCGCGCCTCCAATTTCGCGCAGAGTTTTTCGACATCCTTAACCACGCGAACTTCGGGCAGCCGAACCGCACCGCCGTCACGGTCGCGCCGGGAGCAGCGGCGAGCGCCTTCGGCAACATCACCAACACGCGTTTCCCGACAGGAGATTCCGGCTCTTCAAGACAAATTCAATTCGCTGTGAAGCTGCTCTTCTAAGCAACTTCATCTTTCGCCGCTTCATGTGCGCGGGAGACCTCACCCTCGAAGCCTCCCGCGCGCCTGCAACGATGCCGACGATGACTAAAGCATTTTCGTGCGAGGGCGTTATATAATGGCGATTCGATTGACGGACTTTCACCGCGAGAGCCTGTCTGTTAAGCATCGCTCGCGTTCACGGCTCAAATGCTTAGGAGTAGAGAGCGCACGCTCATCTAAACCTTCTTGATGAAGATGATGCTCTGAAGGGAGTGGTTCGAGCATGAAGTATTCCAGTTTGCTAACAGTCATACTATCCGCTCTGCTTGCGCCGGGAGCGATTATCAACACAGCACACGCCAGACACTTCAACCGCGTGAGGCCGCCGCAATTTGAGAGCAAGGCGCAGGCTTCGGCTCACTATAAAATCGACGCGGGGCGGAGCAAGTTTATGGCGCGGGCATTTTCCGGCGGGGCTTTGTGGTTCAAGGGACACGACCACTTCGTCGCCGTCCGCGACTTCAGCGGCGACGTGCAACTGACGCCCGGCGCCATCAGTCCGGCTTCGCTTCAGATGACGGTCAGAGCCGACTCGCTCGTGGAAACCCGCGATACTTTCACAGAGCCGCAGAAGCAGATTATCAACCGGGAACTGCGCGAGATTGTGTTGGAGACGGCAAAGTATCCTGAAATCACATTCAAAAGCGCGGAGGTCAAGATTAAGCCCTTCAATGGAGGACAGTTTCAGGCCAGCGTCGGCGGCGACCTTACCTTGCACGGCGTCACACGTCACATCACAATCCCCGTCGAGGTCGCATTGAGCGCGGACGGGCTGCGCGCGCGCGGCGAGTTCACGATTAACCGCAGTGACTACAAAGTGAAAGCGACCTCCGCCGTTCATGGCTTGATACGAGTCAGGAATAAAATCAAATTCACTTTCGACATCCTGGCCCGTCCGAGTTGAACCAATGAAATTAAGTTACTACACGCTCGCGTTAGGGAAAGCGATTCCCTAACGCGACGGCGCTTCGTCAGGAGCTTAAACGGAACAAGCAGCTTCCCAAACTCGTAAGAACAAAAATCAAAAGGGTTTCACAATGGGACGCGAAGCGATTCGGCTGAACGACTGCTCTTCGTGAATCATCTACGGCGGGCCGTCGCCTGGCTCTGATGTTAAAATCCGTGCTCTTGACTTTTCAAGTCTTTCGGCGTAGATAGGAACTCTCGGTTCCTCGTGCGCACGCACGTCTCGATTCCTTAAAGGAGATAAAATCAATGCAGGAAAATAACGCTGGCTCTCAACAGGACTCTGCACAACAAGCAGGCAGCCTACCGTTCTTCGCCCGGTTTCTAGAAGGCCAGAACGACGCGGAACGAAGCGCCGCGACGAGAAAATATCCGTCGGACGTGGACGAATACATGACCATGAAGTATCCGTCGGACGACGACGAAGGCGGCGATGATACTCGCTCCAGCAACGCTCTCCAGGCTACGAATTATGGGCCGAACCAAACGTTGAAGTATCCGTCGGACAGGGACGAGTGGGAATCAGACGTTAACTCTTAACTCACTTAGGCACGGATTCGCTGGTAGATGCCGCTTTGAGCGTCGCGCGCGCCCGTAACACGCGTGAACCCTCGGAGCGGCATCAAGCTCAAGCGAACATCCGCTCACGTCAATTGACCAGCACGATGCTCGGAAGCACGGCGCGCGGGGTTTGCCCGTGCAGGCGAAAGCTTGCCTTTGATTATCCGGTCTTGCGACCACAGCAAGCAGCCGCGCGCTCGCTCTTCTTTAGCATCCAAGTCTCTATCGCATGACTTCCAAAGCATCGCGCGACGCCGTTCTGCTGCTCACACACAGCGCCGATTTTTACACGGTCGAGTTGGTCGCCGATGCCCTCACACGCTTGGGCGCGCGCCCCTTTCGCTTAAACACAGACCGCTTTCCAACTTCCGTCAAACTCTCGGCCCGCGCCGGAGATGGCCGCGCCTCGCAGTTCATTACGGACGCGGGCGCGCAGCTTTCCACCGCAGAGATACGAGCCGTCTGGGCGCGAAAGCTCTGGTCGCCACAGATGGACGCCGACCTCGACGAACGCTATCGAGAGATGTGCGTCACCGAGTCGGTCGCCGCGCTCGAAGGATTTCTGGACGCGCTGAGCGATGCCCGTTGGGTCAACGACCTACAGCGCGAGCGCGCAGCCGAGAACAAGCAACGCCAGCTTCGCCTCGCCGCTCAATCGGGCCTGCGTGTGCCGCGCACGCTCGTCACCAACGATCCCTTTGCGGCCCGCCAATTCTATGACGAGATGGAAGGCCGGATGGTGGCGAAGCTCCTGCGCCCGCTCACGGTCAGCATGAACGCTCCATCGCTCTTCGTTTACACGAGCCGGGTCAGCGAAGAAGATTTGGCTCATGCGGAGTTGCTCCGCCACAGCCCCATGGTTTTTCAAGAGTTGATTCCGAAAGCGTTCGAACTGCGCGTCGCCTGGGTGGCGGGCGAAGCCTTCACCGGCGCGCTCGACGCGAGCGGCACGTCGCGCGGGCAGACGGACTGGCGACTCGCTATGCCCACAGAATGTGCCTGGCGAAAGGCAGAGCTTCCCATCGAAGTCTTGCGCGGCTTAGACGGCATGATGTCCGAGTTGGGCCTCGTCTTCGGCGCGATAGATTTAATCTGCGCTCCCTCTGGCGAGCACATCTTTCTTGAGGTCAACCCGGCGGGCGAATGGGGCATGCTCGAACGCGACCTCGGCCTGCCTATCTCGGACGCCATCGCCCGCGCGCTGTTGCTTCCCGACGATAATCGAAGAGAGACGACATGAGTGTCCTTATCATCACACGCAGCGACGACAACGAGAGCGTACAGATGGTCGTCCAGGCCATCGAGCGCAAGGGCGGCGAAGCGATTCGTTTCGACTCAGACCGCTATCCGACCGAAACGCGCCTCACAGCCTTTTACGGCGCAGGCGACGATGAACGTCTGACGCTCACGAACAATCAAGGCGAGTTTAATCTGCGCGAAGTCACAGCCGTCTGGCATCGCCGTCTCAACTACGGAGCGCAGCTTCCGAACACGCTCGACAGGCAACTGCGCAACGCTTCTCTGGGCGAAACGCGCGCCGCCGCGCAAGGCATGCTCGCCAGTCTCAAAGCATTTCGCATGGACGCCTTGCAGCGCATCCGTCATGCTGAAAACAAGCAGCTACAGCTACAGGTCGCGCGCGAGTTGGGCTTGGACATTCCGCGCACGCTGACGACGAACGACCCGTCCGCCGTCCACGCCTTCGCAGAGACTTGCGAGGGCCGTCTTGTGACCAAGATGCTTTCGTCCTTCGCGGTTTACGAAGAGGGACGCGAACTCGTCGTCTTCACCAATCCGGTTAAGCCCGAAGACCTCGCGGACCTCTCCGGCCTGAGCCTCTGCCCCATGACTTTTCAAGAGCAGATTCCGAAAGCTCTTGAGCTTCGCGCGACGGTTGTCGGCACGCGCATCATGACCGCCTCCATAGACTCTCAAGCCTCCGCGCGCGCCGCGAACGACTGGCGACGCGACGGCCTGCGCATGATTGAAGACTGGCAGCCCTACGAACTGCCGCTTGATGTCGAAGAAAAAATCCTGCGCCTGATGGACTACTTCGTCTTGAACTACGGAGCGATTGACATCATCGTCACGCCCGACGGTCGTCACATCTTTCTCGAAGTCAACCCCGTCGGCGAATTCTTCTGGCTCGAACGCCACCCCGGCCTCCCCATCGCCGACGCCATCGCAGATGTTCTTCTAGCCCGCTCTCCTCGCCGCTCTAATGAACGCTAATCTCTCAGGCGCGCATGGGCTGTGTGAGGTCAACACGCGAGTCCGTTCAGCTCAAGCCTTGGAGCGAGCTTTTGGGAGGAAGTCATGTGCCGAACTTAGGGATTGTCTTCGATGTCTGATAATAGTAGTTATGTTATAAAGCTCTTTGCACGGTGCAATATCAATGATGTTGTAATTCATTTTCGTAGAAGAAGCGTTCTGTAAATCTTCAGATTGTTCTCTCAACTTCTTCATATTAATTGCTCAACAAGGCTATTAGAAATCTTCAACACACTTAGTACACTGTAATTTAAGTTTCTTTGTGCCTGACATTCTCCGCTTGCACTTGCTCATACTGCCGGTTCAGCTTGGTGCGTGCCGCTGTGATGGAAAACTGCCACTCGATTTTAATAGCCTTTGCTTCCCGCTCTTTGACAATCGCTTGCGCCTCTCGCTCAAGTTCTGCTTTGGCGGCAATGCGCCGATGCAAACATTGACGCGCGATGGCTGAGAACTCAATTTCGATCATGTTCAACCACGATGCCTTCTTCGGCGTGTAGTAAAACTCAAAGCGTTGGCCGAGGGCAAAAGCTTCTTCCGCCGCGAAGGTCTCGGACAAAGAACTCAGGTTGTGCGTGTTCAGGTTATCTTGCGCCAGCCGGATTTTCTCCGCCTCCGGGAACTGCGCCGCCAACTCTTTGAGGAACAGGGCGTGCTCGCGCTGCCGCCGCCGGTCATAGACTTGTGCCAGACGTTTTCCGGTCTCCGGTTCGATGGCCGCTAACAGCGCGCACGAACCATTCTTCTCGTATTCGTAATGCTCTTTGAGAGGGCTACCGGCTTTCATGGCGAGCCCCGAGACCGTGTTGCCTATGAGGAAACAGGGGCGTTCATCGAAACAAACTACGGGGAAGCGAGCATCGAGCGGCAACGAGTAGAGCCACAACAAGCGTTCCATCTGCGCGAGAACAGCGGCGTTGATAGTCCCGCTGCGCCACGTCTTTTTGAGGTGTGGCTGCAACTCGTTTTTTGAGTATCTCTTTGACGGCGTTAGGCGAGACCGAATCGCATAACGGCAACTTGACGGCTTTGTCAGCCAACAGGCGCAGACTCCAACGGGCGTGCCCCTCAGGTGGCGTCGAACAGGCGAGCGCAGTGCTCCCGGCGCGTTGTGCGCCGTCAATCCTGATGGGTCGCCCGGAACGTGGCTGGTCGAACAAGGCGGCCTCCAACCCGTTAGCGAGATAACGCCGCTTGACGTTGAAGATGGTTTGGAGCGAAACCTGCAACGCCGAGGCAATCTGGTTCGGATGCTGGCCGCGATGCAGCAGATCAAGAATACGGGCGCGGGT
>JAWVFT010000082.1:0-6193 GCA_033855775.1 Blastocatellia bacterium
AGTTGAAAATAGAACGGCGACGCGACACGACACGTCGCTGCTGGTTGACCTGCTCGTCAAAAGGCACGACGAGATTATCAATCTCTGGATAAAAGACCGGCTGGAATCGGGCGAGTTTCGCGACGAATTGATTCCGAAGGAAGAGTTGCGGCGCCAGTCGCAGCAGATTATAGATTTGCTGGCGCGCTCTATCAAAGACTCTGACGGCGCGGATTTTGATTCCGCAGCCTTCGACGAACTGCGCGTCTTCCTCAACGAGATTTCCCGCAATCGCGCCGTCAAGGGCTACACGCCGCTGGAGAACGCCACCTACATTCTCTCGCTGCGCAACACGATTGTGCCGCTCCTTGCCGAAGAGTACGAAGGCAAAGCCGACCTGCTCGTCAGCGAGATGAACTACTTCACGCGCCTCCTCGACAAGCTCGGCCTCGTGATGGTCGAAAACTACATCCGCTCGCGCGAAGAGATTATCCGCCAGCAGCGCGAAGACATGATGGAACTCTCCACGCCCGTCATCAAAGTCTGGGACAAGATTCTGACGCTGCCCATCATCGGCACGCTCGACAGCCGCCGCGCGCAGTTGATGATGGAAGCCCTCCTGCAAAAGGTTGTGGAGACGGGCTCGACCATCGCCATCCTCGACATCACCGGCGTCAAGATGATGGACACGCTCGTCGCCAATCACTTGATTAAGACCGTGACGGCGGCGCGGCTGATGGGCGCGCGCTGCATCCTGACCGGCGTTTCGCCCGCGATTGCGCAGACGATGGTGCAACTCGGCATAGACCTCTCGCAAATCACGACCCGCGCGCAGATGTCCGACGGCATCAAGCTCGCCCTTGAGATGATTGGCCGCACAGTCATCCCGGCCAAAGCCCTCGCGCAGTTGACCAACGGCGCGGGAGAACACAGGCCCGCCAACGCCTCAACGCTGGCCGCCCACGGCGCCAACATCCTCAACGAAAATCAACGACGCGAAGAAAGCTGAAAAGCGGGGAACGGGGTTAGGGGTTAGGGGATGGGGAAGACAAATAATCAGATTGAGACTTTCGCTTCTGCTCTCTGTTCTTCCCTAGCCCCCAACCCCTATCCCCTAACCCCTAAATTTTTTTGAGGAGAAAAATTTTATGCCCGTAGCGCGCATTCCGATTCTGAAGGTTGGCCGTGTCTTAATCGTGCCGATTCAGGTTGACATGGACGACCAGACCGTCATGCATCTGCAAGAGCGCATCCTCTCCGAGTTGGAGCGCACGGGGGCGCGCGGCGTCCTTATTGACATCTCGATGCTGGAGATGGTGGATTCCTTTATTGGCCGGATGCTGTCGGACATCGCGGCGATGGCCCGCATCATGGACGCGCGCACGGTCGTCGTCGGGATGCAACCGGCGGTCGCCATTACGCTCGTCGAGTTGGGCCTTGAGTTGAAGGGCGTGGACACAGTGCTCAACGTGGACGAGGGCTTCCGGCTGTTGCGCCGCGAGTTTGATATTTCCGACGAAGCGGAAGAAGAGTTCAACGGGGAGACATCAACGTTTGGAAAGCAGGTCGCTCGCTCTTGACGACGAGCACGACATCGCGGTCGCGCGCAACGAAGTCCGGCGGTTGGCCGGCGCTCTCGGCTTTCGCATCATTGACCAGACACGGCTTGCCACCGTCACGTCCGAACTGGCCCGCAACGTGGTCAAGTATGGCGAGGGCGGGCGCTTGATTTTGCAGCCCGTCTCCGACCACGGCGGGCGCGAAGGCTTGCGCCTCATCTTTGAAGACAGCGGCCCCGGCATCGCTGACCTGGCCGCCGCCATGCGCGACGGCTTTACCACCGGGCGCGGCCTCGGCAAAGGCTTGCCCGGCTCAAAGCGGCTCGTCGATGAGTTCGAGATTGAATCCGAAGTCGGGCGTGGCACGCGCGTCACAGTCGTTCGCTGGATCGCGTAAAAGTCTGGAGAGTCCAGACTTGATTATGAGAGAAATCAACTCCATCGAAATCAAGGAAGCGGCGCAGGTCGGGGCGGCGCGGCGTGTGATTCATGGATTTGCGAGCCGCATCGGTTTCGATGAAAATCAGTTGGCGGAGATTGACATCGTGGTGCAGGAGATTGGCACCAACGCCGTCGCTTACACGACCGGCGGCGGCTGGCTGCACTTCGCCGCGCCCGTCAACTTTGCCGGGATAGAGCTTTTTTACGGGGACACAGGGCCGGGAATTTATAATCTGGACCGCGCCGTTCGCGACGGCGTTTCGACGGGCGGCAGTCTCGGCGCAGGGCTTGGCGCGATGCGTCGGCTGATGGACGACTTTGATGTCTACTCGACCGTCAAAGCGACGGGCCGCCTTTCGCTCAGCGCGCAGCGTCGCACGACGCACGGCACGGCCCTGCTCGCGCGCAAGTGGCTCGACACGAAGGAAGCGGCGCAGCAGTCGGTCGCGGCGCAACGACTCGGCGCGTGGAGTCGCCCGTGCCCGAATGAGACGGACAACGGCGATGCTTACTTTATCGGCCCGCGCGGCGAGCGCACGCTCTACGCAGTCGTTGACGGCCTCGGTCATGGCAGCGGCGCGAAGGCTGCTTCCGATGTGGCGCTGGGCGCGCTTGGCGAGTGGCGCGGCGAGCCGCTTGAGCAAGTGTTTCGCGTCGCGCATGACGCGCTGCGGGCGACGCGCGGCGCGGTAATGAGCGCGGTCGTGATTGACAGAGCGGAGCAGAGCTTTCAGTTTGCCGGAGTCGGCAACGTGGCGGTGCGCGTCTTCAATGCCCCGGAGCGCATCGCGGCCATCTCGACCAACGGAACGCTCGGCGCGCGGCTCGGCCAGATTCGCGTCTGGACACACGCCTGGGCCGAAGGCGCGACCTGCGTGATGGCGAGCGACGGGCTCAGCGCCGCGTGGGAGATGGACGCCTATCCCGGCCTGCTCACGCACAACCCGCAACTGCTCGCCGGAATCCTGATGCGTGATTACAGTCGTCCATCGGATGACGCGACGGTGTTGGTGATAAAGTAGCCGTTCGGCAGTTGCAGGCACAGCCCGCTTGCTTGTGTCGAAAGCTGATTGGCTGATTGCTGATTACTTTTATGAACGATGTGACCGCCACCAGACTCGGCGACATTTACGTGCGCCGCGAGAGCGACATCATCAAGGTGCGCGACCGCGTGCGGCGTCTCGCGCGCGAGATGGGCTTCGACTCGACGACGCAGATTAAGATTACAACGGCTGTCTCCGAAGTGACGCGCAACATCTACGAGTATGCGAAGTCCGGGGCTATCTCGCTGGCGTTGGCGGAGCGCGGCGTGGACACTGGCTTGCAGTTGATGGCGCGCGACGACGGCCCCGGCATTAACGAGACGACGCTGCGCGCGATTATGCGCGGCAGTTATCAATCGGTATCGGGCCTCGGCGTCGGGCTGTCTGGCACGCGCAAGCTGATGGACGAGTTTGACATTCAGACCGCGCCGGGCGAAGGCACGCGCGTCACCTTCATCAAGTGGATGCCGCGCGCCGCTTCGGAGCACGTCAAAGAGCGGCTCGAAGAGTTGCGCGCCTACTTTGGGCAGGACGAGGACGATTCGGTCGTCGAAGAATTGCAACAGCAGAACCGCGACCTCGTTGTCATTCTTTCCGAACTGGAAGAGAAGCGCGCAGAGTTGGAAGAACTCAATCGCAAGCTCAATCAAAGCAACAAGGAATTGAACGAGGCCAACGCCAAGCTGCGCGAGTTGTCGGAGTTGAAGGAAGAGTTTCTGGCTCTGACGACGCACGACTTGCGCTCGCCGCTGACGGTCATCAGCGGCGTCATCAGCTTCTTCACGTCGGGCCGCCTCGGCGAACTCTCGCCTGAACAGAAGAACATGGTCGCCATGATGGAGCGCAACACGCAGAGCCTCATCGAACTGGTCAACGATTTGCTCGACGCCTCAAAGCTCGAATCTGGCACGATGCGGCTCGACATCACTTCGATTGACTTGAACAAAATGCTCGACGAGATGCGCGAAGCGATGGAGCCGCTCGCCAGAGAAAAAGATATTAAGTTGACGGAAAAACTCGCGCCCGACCTTCCGCTGGTCGAAGCCGACCGCACGAAGCTGCGGCGCATTCTCGTCAACCTGCTCTCCAACGCTATGAAGTTTACGCCCAGGCACGGAGCGGTCGAAGTCCGCGCCGAACTCGCGGGCGAGCGCGTGCGTTTGACGGTCGCGGACACGGGCGTCGGCATCGCGCCCGAAGATGTCAAACGCCTCTTCGACAAATATGAGCAGGCCCGCAGCCGCGCCACACGCGGCGAAAAAGGCACCGGCCTCGGCCTCTACATCACGCGCCAACTCGTCGAACTGCACGGCGGCGAAATCGAAGTTCAATCCGAACTCGGTCGCGGCTCGACCTTCTCCTTCACGCTCCCTAAAAGCAGTGACGAGTGACAAGCAGCGAGTGACAAGTCAGAAGCGACGAGTGACAAGCGATGAATGACAAGTTAGAATCCGACTTTGCTCGTCGCTTATCACTTGTCACTTATCAAGTGTCGCTTATCACTCGTCACTCGCTGCTTGGCACTTGTTACTTGCTGCTTGTCACTTGTCACTAATCACTTGTCACTGTCCTTATGCATTATCACCTGATTGGAATTTGCGGAACTGCGATGGCGAGTCTGGCCGGGATGCTACAGGCGCGCGGCCACGTCGTCACAGGCTCGGATGAGAACGTTTACCCGCCGATGTCAACGATGCTCGACGGCCTCGGCATTCGCGTGATGCAGGGTTATCGCGCCGAGCATCTAAGCCCTGCGCCGGATTGCGTCATCATCGGCAACGCCATCCCGCGCGGCAACCTTGAAGTCGAAGAGACTTTAAATCGCAAGCTGCTCTATCGCTCGCAGGCCGAGACGGTCAAAGAAGAGTTTATACGCGGGCGCCGCTCGCTCGTCGTCGCCGGAACGCATGGCAAGACGACGACGACCAGCATCGCCGCGTGGGTTCTGGAACGCGGCGGCTTGAACCCTACGTTTCTCGTCGGCGGCGTCGTCCAGAATTTCGACCTCAGCTTTCGCGTCACGGATAGCCCGCACTTCATCATCGAGGGCGACGAATACGACACGGCCTACTTCGACAAAGGCCCGAAATTTATGCACTACCTGCCGGAGACGGCCATCGTCGGCAACATAGAGTTTGACCACGCGGACATCTACGCAGACCTCGCCGCCGTCAAGACGGCGTTCCGTCGCCTGATGAATCTCGTCCCCGGCAATGGCCGCCTGATTGCGGGTTGGGACAACCAGCACGTCCGCGACATCGTGGCCGAGATGGGAGCCAAGCTTTACACGCAGCTTGAAACCTTCGGCACATGCGACGATGCGCGCTGGCAGGCGCGCGACATAGACTACGCAAACGAGTTGGCGCGCTTTCGTGTCTTTCGAGACGGGCGCGAGTGGGGCGCGTTTCAGACGCCGCTGATTGGCGATTTCAACATACGCAATTGTCTGGCGGTCATCGTCGCGGCGGACGCCTGGGGCGTCGAGCGCGAAGCCATCGCGGATGCGCTGGCGACCTTCAAGAGCGTGCGGCGGCGGATGCAGGTGCGCGGCGTGGAGCGCGGCGTGACGGTGATTGACGACTTCGCGCATCACCCGACCGCCGTGCGCGAAACGCTGCAAGCTCTGCGCACGAAATACAAGACGGCCCGCCTCGTCGCCGTCTTCGAGCCGCGCTCATGGTCTTCGCGCCTCGCCGTCTTTCAAGACGACTACGCGCGCGCCTTCGAGAGCGCGGACTACGTTGTTATCGCCAGCGTCTTCGACAGCACAAAGGCGACCGAGAAGGGGCGCGTCCTCAATACCGAGCAACTCATCACGGACATTCAAGCGCAGGACAAGCCCGCCATGAGCATCGAAGGCGCGGATGAAATCGTTCGTCATCTCGCGCCCACGCTCCGCGACGGCGATGTCGTCGCCATCATGTCCAACGGCGGCTTCGGCGGCATCCACGACAAGCTGCTCGCTGCGCTCCACGACTGAAGCGGCGCTGAAGCGGGACGCGGAGACGCGGCGACAAACAGAAGGCCGCGCCACTTGCTTCCCCGGCTCGCTTCCTTAAACCGTTTGCCTTTCTCCGCGTCTCCGCGTCGCGGCTCCTCGCTTTCCTTCACACTTTCACGAATAGTTTGAATTGGTATTGCCCGACATAGCCTGAGGCGTAAAACATTAGG
>JAWVFT010000083.1:0-33408 GCA_033855775.1 Blastocatellia bacterium
CCTGCACGAAATCTCCGACATGTTCATCACAGAGCGCGTGCCGCCGGGCCGCACGATTATCAACGAAGGCGACCGGGGCCACCGCTTCTACATCATCATTCGCGGCAAGGTCGCCGTCAGCGCTGTGGGCGAAGACGGCAACGCGCATCGCGTGGCGACGCTGGACGACGGCGACTACTTCGGCGAAATCTCGCTGCTCGCGGACATCCCGACCACCGCCACCGTCGAAACATTGGTGTCCAGCATCTTCCTCATCCTGCAACGCGAGCAGCTACAGAAACTCATGCATCAACACATCGAACTCGGCGACCAGGTTGAGCAGGCTCTCAAACGCCGCATCGCCGAAACGGACGCCATGACCGCTTGAGTTGAGACAGCCGGAATTGAGTTTAGAAAGCGCGAAAGGACAGCAAGCGTTATCGAGAGACGCCGAAACAGATGAAGCGGAAACCAGCGAAGCAACAACCGGCGACGCAGAAACCGGCGACGCCACAACCGATGAGGCAGCAGCCAAAAATCGGTTTGCACTTGCCCATCGCGGGCGGGCTGCACAACGCCTTGCTGAAGGCGCTGAAACTCGGCTGCGACACGACGCAAATCTTTTCGCGCAACCCGCGCGGCTGGATGGCCCGCCCGCTCTCTGCGGAAGAGGTCGAGCGCTTTCGCTCGACGCGCGCCGAGACGCAAATTTCGCCCGTCGCCATTCATGCCAACTATCTCATCAACCTTGCGGCGGCTGATGAAACTATCCGCGAGAAATCGCGCGCCTCGTTTCGTGAAGAAGTCGAGCGCGGCTTGCTGCTCGGCGCGGACTATCTGGTCGTCCATCCCGGCAGCGCGAAGGGCGCTTGCGAAGCTGACGCTTTGCGCGTCTGCGCGGAGAGCTTGCGGGTCGCGTGCGCGGGGCTTGAGCTTGGCGCGTTTCGCATCCTGCTGGAAAACACTGCGGGGCAGGGCGAGTGCATCGGCCATCGATTCGAGCATCTGCGCGAACTCATTGATGCCTGCCCCGAACTTAATCTCGGCGTCTGCTTCGACACAGCGCACGCCTTCACCGCCGGTTACGACCTGCGCGACGAGGACGGCCTCGCCGCGACCTTCGAGTCGCTGCAACGAAACGTCGGCCTTGATAACGTGCGCGCCGTTCACTTCAACGACTCGAAGGCCGCCTACAATTCGCGCGTTGACCGCCACTGGCACATCGGCCTCGGCCACATCGGAGCCGAAGCCCTCGCGCGCGTCGCGCAACATCCGAAGCTCTCACACGCGGCCTTCATCCTTGAAACGCCGCAGGACGAAACCGGCGATGACGCGCGCAATCTCAACGAGCTTCGCGCCTTTATTAAGGATGAGGCGGCTGCGACTTTATAGCCGCCTCGCGCCTATCGAAGCAGGGATTCGACAAGAGCTTGCGACCTGCGATAAGATGACGGAACCTTCTTGCAGTGAGGGACGTTAGTTTCGACATGAAACCTTTCGGTCAGACAGTTAAACTCCTCCTTACGGCGCCGCTCGGCGACCGCGCTTAGTAATGCGCGGGTTCGTCTCCGGGCGGCGCGCTCCTTCACGCTAACCTTAAATCGACAATCAACGAGATACGCCTCGGTCGAAGCTTGTGCGGCTTCGCTTTGTGCGCCCGGCGGTTTCGTGCTTTAGTTGTACGGCTGACCAAAAGAGGCTTTGAGAACAATGGACGAAAAATATTTTCCTGAAAAAATTGAGCAGAAGTGGCAGGCGCGTTGGGTTGAGACGGGCGCGTTCGAGGTTGAGCGCGACGACGCGCGCCAGCCCTTTTATTGTTTGGAGATGCTGCCCTACCCATCCGGCTTTCTGCACATGGGACACGTCCGCAACTACTCCATCGGCGACGCGCTGGCGTGGCACAAACGCTTGCAGGGCTTTAACGTGCTGCACCCGATTGGTTGGGACAGCTTCGGGCAGCCCGCGGAGCAGGCGGCCATCAAGCGCGGCGTCAATCCGCGCGAGTGGACGGAAGAGAACATCGCGCACATGCGCGGGCAATTGAAACGCATCGGCGTCAGCTACGACTGGCGGCGCGAGATTGCGGCGCATCGCCCGGACTATTACAAGTGGGACCAGTGGTTCTTCCTGAAGATGTACGAGCGCGGGTTGACCTACAAGCGCAAGTCTGCGGTCAACTGGTGCCCGCAGGAGCAGACCGTGTTGTCGAACGAGCAATCGTCGGGCGGCGTCTGCTGGCGTTGCGGAGCGGCGGTCGTAAAGCGCGAGATTGAGCAGTGGTTCGTTCGCATCACGGCCTATGCCGAAGAGTTGTTGGACGGCATGAAGGAACTGGAAGCGGGCTGGCCGGAGCGCGTCCTGACGATGCAGCGCAACTGGATTAACCGCAGCGAAGGCGCGTTCGTTGACTTCGCCGTCAAGGACACGGATGAAACAGTCCGCATCTTCACCACGCGCATTGACACTATCTACGGCGCGACCGCCATCGTCGTTGCGACGGAGCATCCTTTGGTTGAGAAAGCTGTCTTGAAGGATGATGTCGCGCAGTTTGTCGAGCGCGTCCGGGCCGCGCGCCAGAGTCGCCCGCCAGTGCCCGGCGAAGACGAAGAGAAGGAAGGCATCAACACAGGCTTGCTGGCCGTCAATCCGTTCAACGGTGAGCAGATTCCCATCTGGGTGGCGAACTACGTCTTGATGGAATACGGGACGGGCGCGGTGATGAGCGTGCCCGCGCACGACGAACGCGATTTCGAGTTTGCGCAGAAATACAGCTTGCCCGTCCGTCGCGTCATCGAGCGCATCTCGCACGAGCAGGAACGGATTGACCATGACAGGGAGGCTGGCTTGGATCAATCCGTGGCGATGCCGCACGCCTTCACGGACTACGGCATTCTGGTCAACTCAGGCGAGTGGGGCGGCAAGCTGTCCGCGGAAGCTATCGCGTTGATGGCGGCGCACGCGCAGGCGAACAACTTCGGCGAAGCGGCCGTCACTTATCGCCTGCGCGATTGGGGCATCTCGCGCCAGCGTTTCTGGGGAGCGCCGATTCCGATGATTTACTGCGAGGGCTGCGGCATCGTGCCCGTGCCCGAAACGGACTTGCCGGTCGTCTTGCCCGAAGACGTGAAGTTGACGGGGACGGGCGAATCGCCTTTGGCGGGCGTCGCGGAGTTTGTCAACACGACTTGTCCGAAGTGTCAGGGCGCGGCGCGACGCGAGACGGACACGATGGACACGTTCGTCGATTCGTCTTGGTACTTCTTCCGCTACTGCGACCCGCAGAACGAGGCCGCGCCGTTCGACACGGAGAAGATTAAATACTGGACGCCCGTGAATCAGTACATCGGCGGCATTGACCACGCCGTCATGCACCTGCTCTACACGCGCTTCTGGACAAAGATGATGCGCGACATCGGCCTGGTTTCGTTCAACGAGCCGGTCGAGCGTTTGATGACGCAGGGCATGGTCACGAATCAAGTCGAAGGCACAACCGAGTGGAAGCGCATGTCTAAGTCTTTGGGCAACGGCGTTGACCCCGACGACATGATTGAGGCTTACGGGGCGGACGCCGTGCGCTTGTTCATACTGTTCGCCGCGCCGCCGGAGAATGAGTTGCGCTGGCAGGAGACGGGCATCGAAGGAGCCGTTCGCTTCCTGCGTCGCGTCTGGGGAATGGTCTGGCGTTGGAGCGAACGTTTGTCCGGCGCAGCCGAAGGGCAGAGCGCGGCGCAACCAGAGAGCGCAATGGGCGCGTTGGAATTTTCCGACGCGGCTCGCGCCTTGCGGCGCAAGACGCACCAGACGATTGCTCGCATCACGGACGACTTCGCGGAGTTGCACTTTAATACCAGCGTCGCTGCGTTGATGGAACTCTCGAATGCGTTCGCGGATTTCGGGGCGCAGCCCGCCACGGCTTCCGGCGCGGATGTCTTCGTCGTGCGCGAAGCGTTGGAAGCGTTGGTCATCATGCTGGCTCCGTTTGCGCCGCACGTCGCCGAAGAGATGTGGGAGAACCTGGGCCACGCCGAAGGGTTGCTCAATCAAGCGGCGCGCTGGCCGGAGGCGAACGCGGAGTTGGCGCGCAGGGAGGAACTGGAAATCCCCGTGCAGGTCAACGGCAAACTGCGTTCGCGCATTCGCGCCACGCCCGACACGCCCGAAGAAGAGTTGCGCGCCGCCGCGCTCGCCGATGAGAAAGTGCGAGGGATGACGGAAGGGCGGCACATCGTCAAGGTGATTGTCGTGCCGCAGCGATTGGTCAACGTGGTCGTCAAATAACGCGAACCGTGGAGACAGGAATGGAACAATGGCGAGCAGTCAATTCGAGCCGCAAGCTTTCGGTGTTGTGCGTGATTGTCGCGCTCGCCGTTGTTTCATTCTCGCCAGCGGGCGCGCAGTCGCGCCAGCCGCGACAACCGCAGCGGGCGCAGCAGCAGTCGCAGGCGCAGCAAGCGCAGCAGGCCGAGCGAGCGCTAGTCATCTCGCTTGACGGCCTCGACTGGCGTTACGTCACTGCGCCTGAGTCAACGGCGCGGATTCCAACGCTCCGTCGCTTGATGGCCGCAGGCGTCTCCGCGCCTGTCATGACCGTCTATCCGTCCGTCACGTACCCTTCGCACACGAGCATCGTGACGGGCGCGTATCCAGCGCGCCACGGCATCTACGGCAACGACATCTTCGACCCGACCATCTTGCGCAGCCGCGAGTGGTACTGGTTCGCCAATGCTATTAAAGCGGAGACGCTGTGGGACGCGGCGACGAGTCGCAAGCTTTCGACCGCGATGGTTTCGTGGCCTGTGGCGACGGGCGCGGGCGACTACAACGTGCCGGAGATTTTGAAGCTCGGCGGGACATTTCCAGACACGCTGGCTCTCATCAAAGCCAACGCGCGACCGCAAGGATTGGTCGAAGAGATAGAGCGCGCCGACCCGAAGCTCTACGCCCAAGTCAACAAAGACGAGCAGGACGACATGCGGACGCGCTTTGCCGAATACATCATCGAACGCAAACGCCCGCAAGTGATGTTCATACATCTCTTCGACCTTGACCACTTCCAGCACGAGCACGGCCCGTTCACAGCGGAAGCCTACGCGATACTGGAAAAGGTTGACGCCTACGTCGCGCGCATCCTCGCCGCCGCCGAGCGCGCCGGGACTCTCAGGGAGACAGCCGTTTTCATCGTCAGCGACCACGGCTTTCTGCCCGTCACCAAACAGATTCAACCGGGCGTCCTGCTCGCGCAAGCCGGACTCGTCAACGTGAGTGAAGAGAAGAACGCGCAAGGCAAGTCGCGCCTCGTCGTCAAAGAGTGGCGCGCTCTGCCTTACACTTCGGCTGGCTCCTGCGCGATTTTCCTGCGCGACCCGAAAGACACTGACGCCTTGAATCGCGCCCGCGCTCTCTTCCAAACTTTTGCGAAAGGCGAGGCGACAGGCTTTCCCGGCATCGGCAAGGGCAGCCTGCGCGTGCTTGAGGCAAGAGAGTTGCGCGCGCTGCACGCGGAGCCGCGCGCCGCCCTGATGCTCGAAGCCGAAGACGGCTACGCCTTCGACAACAACTACACGGGCGACGCGCTGACGCCCACCAACGTGCGCGGCACGCACGGCTATCTGCCTTCAAAGTATCGCAACACCTTCATCGCTTCCGGCGCGGGCGTCACGCGGCGCGGCGCGCTCGGCGGCGGCCAGCCCGTGCGCCTCGTTGACCTCGGCCCGACCATCGGCAATCTTCTCCAACTCAAGCTGCGCGACGCGGACGGGCGCGCGCTCTCGCTCAAGTAAAGCGATTCTCGAATTAGATAATCATTGACTCTCTTTCTGATTTGGCATACAAGCAAGTTGCTTTTGCGATGCGCGTCCGCGTCTCGCGCCAAAATTCGGTGGCTTTCGAGAAAGGAAAATCCGATGCTGAAGTCATGTCAATTATGCGGCAGCCTGAGAGCGTTGCTGCTCGCCCTGAGTCTGTCTCTCGCCGCCGCGTGGGCCGTGCCTGCGTTGGCCCAGAACACTAACACCAGCGCTCCGCCCGCGCAGACCAGCGGTAGTTCTACTTCGACTACTTCGACGACTACGACCACGCAAACTTCGCGGCCTGTCAACCAGACCACGACCACGCAGACGACCGAGAGCAACAACTCGAACATGTGGATTTGGATTATCCTGCTCGGCCTCGTCGCCCTGCTGGCGATTGCTTTCATCGCCATGCGCGGGCGCGGGGACAGGCGCAATCCTTAGGCTTCAGCCATCGAAGCCACAACCAGCGAGCAGAAGTGAAGAGCTTGGAACAGCCTTGAGCAATCGGCTCTTCATTTCTGCTTGTCGCTTGTTTCCCACGCGCCTGCGGCTGTCATCGGCGCTCGCGCTAAAGGCTTGAAGGGCCGCGTGGTTGGGCAAAGCGGTGCGGCTCGCGCCGTCTCCCGGCTGGCGTTGAGAGAAGATGCGCGAGCGCGGGCAGCCTTTCGTTAAGCGGAGCGGGGCGGCTTCGGGTCGGCTGGCGGATAAAAAATCGCCAGTCACTTGCTTGAAGTTCGGCGAGTCGTTAAAATCAGAAACGCGCGGCAATGCTAACTCCTTTATACTTCGCCCGGCAGAGACTTCAAATCGAAGGTCGCCCGCACAACGCGCCGCGCTAGGTTGCCGTCGTCCTGCTTCGGGCAACGGCGAGCCGCCATTTCGCTATCGCCTGACAGGATTGTTTCCCCGACCGGCGTCAGGCATGATGACGGGCTGCCTTTGGATCGAACCGATACATGAAAGAATGCCCCGCTTGTCGTCGCTGCTTCCCGGATCACGTCAACCACTGCCCGGATGACGGCGACGCGACGACCCATTCCATTGCCGGTGAGCCGATTCTCGACGGACGTTATCAACTTGAGCGTCGGCTCGGACACGGCGGCATGGGCGTCGTCTTTCAAGCCCGCCACATCTTTCTCAAGACCGCGCACGCCATCAAAATCATCCTGCCCGATTTGGTCGGCAACGACCCGATGCTCGTCACGCGCTTTCGTCAGGAAGCTCTGGCCGCCGCCGCCATTCGCCATCAAAACATCATCGCCGTGACTGACTTCGGCGTGGCGCGCGGCACGATGCCCTTTCTCGTCATGGAGTATGTCAAGGGGAAATCCTTGCAGGAGTTGCTGGCCGCCGAAGGAGCCTTGCCGCCGGGCCGCGCTCTGGAAATCATGGGCGCGATTGGCGCGGGCGTCGGGGCGGCGCACCGGCAGGGAATCGTCCACCGCGACCTCAAGCCCTTGAACATCATGATGCAGGAGGAACAGACAATCGCGGAGGGCTTGAAGGTGCTCGACTTCGGGCTGGCGAAGATTAAGTCGGGCGAGTTGTTGGGCTCCTTCGTGCAGGCGAAGACGAGCGGCTTGATGGGTTCGCCTTTCTACATGGCGCCGGAACAGTGGGGCGACGAAGAGCCGGACGCCCGCGCAGACATCTACAGCCTCGGCGTCATCCTCTTCCAAATGCTCGGCGGCGACGTGCCTTTCAGAGGCACGGGCATTCCTTCCATCATGAAGAAGCATTTGACGGCGGACGTGCCGAGCTTCGCTTCGATGGGCGTCACGGTTCCGGCGGAGATTGAGACGGTCGTGCGTCGCGCGCTCGCCAAAGAGGCTGAAGACCGTCCGGCCTCGGTCGAAGCTTTCGTGCAGGAGTTGCGCGCGGCGGTCGCCGCCGTGACCGCCGCTTTGAAGAGCACTTCGCTCGGCCCCGTCAATATGTTGTCGTCGCAGGTCGCCACGCCGCCCGCGTCTTCGGGCAGTTCAGGCCCGCTCTACACGCCGGCAGAGATGACCGAGTTGCGCGTGCGCACGAACCCGCCGCAGGCGCGCGTCTTCGTCAACAACGTCTCGGTCGGCGCGTCAGACCGCAACGGCGAACTCGTCGTCACGGACATGATGCCGGGCGCGCATTTCGTGCGCGTGCTGCTTGAAGGCTACGCTGATTGGGAGCAGCAGATCGAGTGTCGCGGCGGCGAGTGTCGCGTCGAGGCGCAGTTGCAGAGCCGCCCGCAGACGAGCGTTCCGCCGCTCGGCGACCCGCTCGCCGGAACGATTAGCTCCGGCACGCTCAACGAGATTGTTGTCCCGCACGCGAGCGTCATCTCTTACGGCTCGCTCGCCAGCGAGCAGGAGATGCTCGAAAGCGCAGAGCGCGACCGCTTTGCCCGCGAGGAATTGGCGCGCGAAGAGACGGCACGATTGCAGGCGCAGTCAGCCGCCCGCCAGCGCGAAGAGGAAGCGCGCCGCCGCGCCGCCGAAGAAGCGCGTCGTCAAGCCGAAGCTGAAGCGGAAGCCTTAGCCGCGCGCGAACGCGCCGAAGCTGAAGCCCGCGCCGAAGCAGAGGCCAGAGAACAGCAAGCCGCGCTCGAAGCGGAACGCAAGGCCACCGCGGAGGCGGAGCGCAAAGCCGCCGCGGAAGCCTCGCGTCGTGAAGAGCTAGCCCGTCAGGAAGAACTGGCGCGACGGGAAAAGGAGCTTGCGCGACAGGAAGAACTGGCGCGGCAGGAAGAGTTGGCGCGCAAGGAAGAGCACGCGCGCAGGGAACGCGAGCATCGCGAGCATGATGAAGCCGTGGCGGCGGCGGCGGTGGCAGCCGAGCGTGCTGCGCGCCAGCGCACGGACGCCGAGCAAGCAGCGGCCACGACGAGCGCCGCACGATATTCGACCACGCCGCTCGACACGAGCATGACCGGGGCAACGCAGTTGCAACGGCAGGCCGCGACGACCAACCCGGACGGCGGCGTCAGCCTGACGGGCAGCGGGCAGCCGGGCAACTGGCAAAACGAGCAAGCGTCGTTGCACAACCAGCCGCGCTTGCAAGATGCCGAGCCGCTCGTCGTCAAGCCGCCAAAGTCTGCGCTGCCTTTTATCTTGTCGGGCGTGCTGGCCGTCATGCTCGTCGGCGGCGGCATCGGGGCTTACTTGCTCTGGCTCAAGCCGCAGCCGGTCGCACAGTCGCAGAATCCGCCGCAGCAAGTTGGACCGACGCAGCCTCCGCCCGGAAACGGCCAGACGGAGATTAAGCCGGACCTCCTGGCGATTCCCGGCGGGACTTTTCAGATGGGGCGCAACGCTGGAACCAACATTCTCGAAGGCCCTGCGCATCCGGTGACGGTCGAATCGTTTGCGATGGATAGAACGGAAGTGACGAACGCCGAGTATGAACTGTTTGTCCGCGAGTCGAAGCACAGAGCGCCGAGCGATTGGGTTGACGATAAGCCCGTGGCGGGACAGGAACAGTGGCCCGTGACGAACGTTTCGTATGACGACGCGGTGGCCTTCGCCGCGTGGCGTTCAAAGCGCGACGGCGTTGTCTATCGCCTTCCGACGGAAGAAGAGTGGGAGTATGCGGCGCGCAACGGCGAGCAGAATAATCTATACCCTTGGGGCAACAATTGGGCGACGAATCGCGCGGTCATCGAAGCCCAGGCCCCGAAGCCCGTCGGCTCTCTGCCCGAAGGAAAAGACCGTTGGGGCGTCGTCGATTTAATCGGCAACGCATGGGAGTGGACTTCCTCGAAAGCCTCGCTCTATCCGGGCAACGACAAGGGCGTCATTCCGCCGCAGCAGCAAAACATGATGGTCTATCGCGGCGGCTCTTTCGCCACTGAGATGAGCAAGACGCCCGCGACCGGAACCGTCCGCAACTGGCAAAAGCCGTCAACCACTCATTCTACTCTCGGCTTTCGCCTTGTGCGCTCCGGCTCCTGAACGCGCCGCGCGCGCGTCAACAGTTCAAGCATCAGCTTTATCTTTTGTGAAAGGAAGATTATGAACATCCGCCACTTCTCGCGCAGCATCTCGCAGGCAGTTTTGCTCGCGCTCGTCGTCGTCGCTTTCGGAGCGACCACACCGGCGCAGGATGTCGGCGACCTCGGCGGCGGTTCCGGCGTCTTCCGCCCGAAGAACCCGGAGACGACCAGCCGCCGTCGCAACACGACATCCAGACCGGGGCCGCGCACGCCCGCGACGCGCACGCCCGCGACGCCCAGACGAACGGCTGCTCCGACGCCGGACGAAACCGAGCATGTCGAAGACGCGCTCGACGAAGGCAACGAAGCGCGCGACGCTCGCAAGTACGCGCAGGCCGAGCAGGCTTATCGCAAAGCCCTGCAACTGAACCCGCGTGAATGGCGCGCGTCTTACGGACTCGGCAACGTCTACACAGACCAGCAGCGTTGGGAAGAATCGGAGAAGTATTATCGTCAGGCCGTCGCCTCCGACCAGCAGAACGCAGACCTGCACATCGCCTTGAGCTACGTGCTCGTGCAGCCGCGCTCAGGCGGCGCGGGCGCGCGTCGTCTGGCCGAAGCCGAATCGTCTGCCCGCCGCGCCATCCAGTTGCAGGAGACGAACGCGATTGCTCACGACCGCCTCGGCGTCGCGCTCGAAGCGCGGGGCTTGGCCGTCAGCGACACGGAGGCCGCCTATCGTCGCGCCATCGAGCTTGACCCGCAGTTTGCCCTCGCCCAGGTCCATCTGGCGCGGCTGCTGAGAAGCAATAGCCGCGCGAGCGAAGCCGAGCCTTACTTTCGTCGAGCCATCGAACTGGCGCAGCAGGACGCGCCGACCTTGGTTCTCATCGCCGATGTCTTGCAGTCACAGCAACGTTGGGCCGACTCGGAGCCTGTCCTGAGACGCGCCCTCGAACTCGATGCGCGTTATCCCGGCGCGCTCTTCTTCATGGGGCGGCTGATGGTCATCCAGAAGAAGTATGACGAGGCCGAGCGATTGTTGTTGAGCGTCATCGAGATTAGCCCGCGCAGCTTTGCTCCGTACTCCGTCCTCGGCTCGGCCTACCTGCGCTCGAACCGGCTTGAAGACGCGGAGAAGATTTACAATCGCGCGGTGGAGATTGCCTCCGCCGGAGACCGCAAAGGCTTGGCTGGCGCCTTCGGTTTCGGCGGCATCGGCGACGAGTACATGAAGGCCGGACGCCAGACGGACGCCGCGCGCGCCTACCAACGCGCCCTGCAACTCGACCCGACCAACGCCGACCTGCAAGCCAAACTGGCGCGAGCGAAGGGCTGAAGATGAAACGCCGGACGGCGCGGCGCGCGATGAACGATGAACGATAAACTATGCGGAGCTTCGCTCTCATCCACCATCGTCGTCGCGCGCCTGAGCCTTCCTACTTTGCTGTTCACGGAGTCTAAGAAATGAAGCGCTGCCCGAAATGCAATCGCACTTATCAAGACGATAATCAAAAGTTCTGCACGGTTGACGGCGGACGTTTGGAGACTGCTCCAGACCCCGGCCCGGTCGACCAACTCGGCGCAACCGTGCTGACAAATCAAGACGATTTGAACTTGCCGCCGAGCGCGTCCATGCCGGACCTCAACAAGACTATGGCTTCGCTGCCGCCGTCGCCGACCGGAGAGATTCGCAGCGGCGCGACCGGCCGCACGGACAACCGCACCATCGTCGCTTCGTTTCAACCCGCTGAAGCTCCGCCACCGCCCGCGCCCCCCGCGCAGCAACCGCCAAGCTATCAACCGCAGCCGCCACAACAGCAACCGCCGCAACAGCAACAACCGCCGCCGCCGCAGCAACAGTATCAACAGCCGCCGCCACAACAGCAGCAGCAATACCAGCAGCAGTATCAACCACAACAGCCGCCGCAGTATCAGCAGCAGCCGCAGCAGCAATATCAACAGCAGCCGTCCGCGCAAGCTCCGCACGTTGCCGCTCCGTCGTCGCACCCGCAAGCGCAGCCGGGAAAGCCCGCAGCAGCGGCTCGCAAAGGCAGCCGGATGCCTTTGATTCTCGGCGCGGTCGTGCTCCTGCTCCTGCTCGGCGGCGGGGCGGCTTACTACTTTTTAGTTCTCAACAAAAAGAGTGACGCGACGGCGAACGCCAATGCCAACGCCAATGCTAATTCGAACGCGAACACGGCGACCGCCAACGCCAACGCTAATTCAAATTCAAACGTCAACGACAACACGAACGCGAACACCAACGCCAACGCGAACGCGCCCGCCGATTTGCCGTATGAGCCGCCGCCGGACACGACTCAGTTCGTCAATTCCAGCGCGGCCTTAAGCGGCAAGATTAGCGAGCATTTCGTGCCGTTCTCGTTCTACTATCCTGAAGCGTGGGACTTGAACACCAGCATCGCTTCGGATGGAACCTACTTCGTCCGGGTCGAGCGCAAGCTGCCGCCTAACTTTCCGCAGGAACGCTTCACCGTCGGCTGGTACGAGAGCAACGGAACGTACGACGCAGACCTCTCTTCCTTCCCGTCTCTGGTCGAAGCGGCGAGCGCCAATCTGGCGAAGCTGCCCGGCTACGAAAAGCTCTCCGAAGGCCCGACGAAAGTTAATTCGATGAACGCCTACGAAGTCGCCTTCAAGGGCTTGACGAAGAACACGGAGAAGGGCGACATCAACTATTGGGGCCGCGTTATTTTCTTGCCGCCCGGCGTCGCAGGACAGAAGAACGGTTTGCAGTTGACGCTCCTCACCAGCTCGCTCGCCCCGGAGTTGGAAGGCATCAAGGATGTCGGCGTCAAGGGCGAACTGCCGGTCATTCTTGAATCATTCAGACTCAAATAAGAGTTTCAGGTTTCAAGCTCGAAAAACTCAGGCTCGCGGCTTGCGGCCTTGAAACCTGAAACATTCCCTCAAGGTGAAACAGATGAAAATCGTCTTAATCGAAGAGCGTAATAATCAACAGAAACCGGAGCGCGTTTTTGAGCAAGCGGTGATGAAGGTCGGGCGCGACCCGGCAGAGTGTCATCTCGTCTTCGACCAGTCCGAGTGGCCGATGGTGTCGCGCCGCCACGCAGAGTTTCGCGCCAAAGACGGTCGCTGCCTGCTCGTTGACACGCAATCCACCTACGGGACTTTCATCAACGGCCAACGTCTTATGCAGCCAGCCGAGGTGCAGCCCGGCATGCGCGCGCAATTCGGCGCGGGCGGCCCCGTGATGCTCGTCGCCCGCATCGAGATGGACGCCGCAAAACCGGGCGTTGACTTCGCCGAACAAGAGACGCACCGCGACCTGAGCGGCAAATCGGAACTGACTGAAGAACGTCCCACCGCGCAACCTTCGACCCGCCCCGCGCCGCCGCCGCAAGTTCAACCGCCGCCCGCACAGCCCAGACCTGCGCCGCCGCCGCAGCCCGTTGCGCCAGCGCAGCAACAACGTGCAGCCGCGCCTCCGCCTCCGGTTGCTCCGCCGCCGCGACAGCAACAACCTGCGCCGCCGCCGCAACAGCAGCGACAAGCCGCGCCGCCATCGTCTCAACGTCCGCCGCAGCAAGCGCCGCAGCCTGTCAATCAACCGACGCGGCCCGCGCCCGCGCAAGGCACGCCGCAGCCTGCGGTCGTCGAGTTTGTCAGAGGCTCGACGGGCAAGCTCGAACGAGTGCAGATCAGCAAGGATGTCACGCGGCTCGGTCGTGACCCGGAGATGGAAGTGGCGATTGACGCCGCCGCGGCGGTCGTCTCGCGCCGCCACGCGGAGATTAAACGCAACAATGGACAGTTTGTGCTCTTCGACCTCGGCAGCTTCAACGGCACGCTGATTAACGACCAGCGCATCACGACCCCGACGCCACTCTTTGACGGCGACCGCATCCAGCTTGGAATGGGCGGGCCAATCCTGCGCTTCGTTGACCCTTCGCATCCGGCTCCCGCCGGAGCGCAGCACGCGGGGCAGCGTTCGGTCGTGCTCTCAGGAGCCGCGCCCGCGCTCGGCGACATGAAGCCGCCTTCGGGGCCGCTCTCCGACACGTCGCGCCCGGCGATGCAAACGATGGTCTTCAAGCAGGACGCGACCGGCTCGCTCAACAAGCCGCCTTCGCCCGCCGCCGGCGGCCAGCAGCCGCAACTCTTAATGCAGCTTCCGCTCGTCGGGCGCACGCAGTTAACCATCGGTCGCGCCACCGACAACGACATCAGCCTCGACGGCTTGCAAATCTCCAACCACCACGCGCGCCTCTTGAACAACAACGGCCAAATCGCCGTCGAAGATAGCGGCTCGACCAACGGCGTCTACGTCAACGGCGCGCGCATCACTGGCCGTCGCCCGCTTCAGAATCAAGACATCGTGCAGATTGGCCCCTTCGTCTTGCAGGCCGACCCGCAACGCGGCGTCGCCGTCTTCGACACGCGCTCGAAGACGCGCATCGACGTGATTGACATCACGAAGGAAGTCCCCAATCGTTCCGGTTCGGGCATGATTAAGCTTCTTGACGATGTTGATTTGACGATTCTGCCGAACGAGTTTGTCGGGCTCCTTGGGCCTTCGGGAGCGGGCAAGTCAACCTTGATGGATTCTCTGAACGGCATGCGCCCCGCCACCGCGGGCCACGTGCTCATCAACAATCTAGACCTCTACCAGCATCTCGATTCCATCAAGCAATCCATCGGCTACGTCCCGCAAGACGACATCATTCACCGCGAGCTAACCGTCTATCGCACGCTCTACTACGTCGCGCGCCTGCGCCTGTCGCGCGACATTTCGACGCAGGAGATTGAGCAAATCGTCAGCGAGGTGATGGACGTGACGGGCCTAGCGGAACGGCGCGACGTTCCCGTCGGCCAACTCTCCGGCGGCCAGCGCAAGCGCGTCTCCATCGCTGTCGAGTTAATCACCAAGCCTTCCGTCATCTTCCTGGATGAGCCGACCTCCGGCCTCGACCCGGCGACCGAAGAGAAAATCATGAAGCTCTTCCGCCAGATTGCGGAGAGCGGGCGCACCGTGATTTTGACGACGCACGCGATGGAGAACGTCAAGCTCTTCGACAAAATCGTCGTCATGATGAGAGGCAAGCTGGTCTGGTACGGCGCTCCGATGGATGCCCTCAAGCACATCAAGGCCGACAGCTTCAAAGACCTCTACGACAAATTGGAAGCCCCGATTGACGAGCAGGTGGCGAAGTTGCAACCGCTGCCGCCGGGCGCGCCCAAAGAACAGCGGCTAGCCTTCAAGCTGCGCAAGGAACAGATTTCCGAAGATGTCGCGGAAAACTGGAAGCGCAAGTTTCAGCAGACGCCCGAATATCAACAGCACATCGTCAAGCCCTTGAGCGGCTTGAAACGCGACGCGCAGGTCATCGCTCCCGTCAAGCGCAGGCCGACGGTGACGGACGCGCTCGGCCAATGGTTGACGCTGGCGCGGCGCTACCTCGAAGTCCTGTCGCGCGACAAATTCAACCTGCTGATTCTCTTCGGGCAGGCTCCGATTATCGCGTTCCTGACCTACCTCGTCGTGGCGAAAGATGCGCCGCGCGATTTCCCGTTCTTCATGCTCGCGCTCGTCGCCGTCTGGTTCGGAGCCTCCGTCTCGGCGCGCGAAATCATACGCGAGCGCGCCGTCTATAACCGCGAGCGCATGGTCAATCTGGGCCTCTTGCCCTACGTCGCTTCGAAGCTCTTCGTGCTCTCTTTGATTGTCGGCGTGCAGTGTCTCTTGCTCTACGGCTCGCTCAAGCTGTTTCACTTCACGGGCATGATGAAGCTGCCGGGCAACGCGCTCGGGCAACTGCTGGTGATGGTGCTGACGGGCATGGTCGGCATCGCGCTCGGCCTCTGCGTCTCGGCCATCGTCAAGACTTCCGAGATGGCGACGAGCCTCGTTCCGTTGATTCTGATTCCGCAGATTCTCTTTTCGGGATTGGTCGGCGTGCCGCAGGGAATCTCGAAAGCGGTCGGAACCTTGATGCCCGCGACGTGGAGCTTCGACCAGATGAAACGGCTCTCCGGCCTCGACACGCTCAGCAAGGAAGGCTCCGACCCGAACGGGCCGAACGAAGGCAAGGGCTTGAAGCAGCACATCATTGACGCCAACAAGTCGAACATCGAAAAAGCGAAGGCGGACATTCGTGGTTACAAGCAGGACGCCGAAGACAACTCGGAAGCGTTTCGCAAGGACATGGACACTTATCAGGACGACGCGCGAGCCGCCGCAATGCGCGGAGAAAGCGCGCCGCCCAAGCCCGAAGCGCCCAAGCTCAAGGAGGCTCCAGAACCGGCGGATGCCGTCGAAGAGCCGGACGATTTGAGCTCTTACGTCAACTTCCTGCATCCCTGGGGACACCAACTCGCCAATCCGGCCATCCTCATCCTGATGTTTTTCCTGCTCGTTGGCGGGACGATTGCGGCGCTGCGCGCGCAGGACATTGGCTGAGGCTCAAAGGCAGACGGCGAAGCGGAATTAAAGCGCATGTACACGAAACGATTGACGAGACAAACGCGATTAGCGAGACGGCTGCAATGGGCGAGCGGCTTGCTGCTCTTGACGCTCTCTATCGCGGGCGGCGCGAAGACGGGCGCGCAAACCTCTGCCCCGCAGGAAACCTATCCTGCGCCGCCCGCAGACCGCACGCTCGTCTATGTCGCGGATGAAAGCCAGGCTCTTTCGGCGTTGCCGTTCGAGGTTGGCACGACTCCGCTCTCAGTGGACAAGGTGGCGGGCAGCGACAAGCGCAGCTACGTCGAGTTGAAGGGCGAGAGCGCCGCGACCACGCTCAAGACCGACGAGCCGCGCTTTTATCTCTTCGTCTCGGACGCGCCCGGAACGCATCCGCCGTTCATCGTCAACCTGACGCCGAAGGGCAAAGCGCGCCGCGTCACCGCGATGGCGCAGAAGGGCTACAAGGGCCTCGCCATTGATTCCGGGGAGATAATCAAGCCGCACTACCGCGTGCTCGCGCATGAGGGCGAACAGGTGTTCATGGAAATTCGCGCGCGCGAGATGCTCTTGCCCGGCGAGTATGCGATTATCGGGGCAGACCTCCGGCGCATTGCGACGTTTCGCATTGCGGGCGCGGCTCAACAATAGATTCAGATTGGACGTAAAGGAAAACTTAATGAGCAATACTTCTCCGACCCCGCAACGCTTGCATCAACCGCGCCGCTTCTGGACGGCGCGGCGTTTGAGCATCACTTTCATCGCCGCCACGCTGCTCGCGGCCTTCGGCGTCTCAAGCTGCACGCAGCCCGCGACGGAGACGACGACCAACAGCGGCGCGACGACCACGACGAACTCCAACATCTCTACCGTCAAGACTCAGCCGCCCGCCAACTCAAGCGCGCCCGCCAACAGCGCCGAAGCTCCAAGCAGCAACGCCAACGCCGTTCCGCCCGCGACCGCAGGCGGCCCGCTGCCTTCGATTCCGTTGCCCGCCGCGGTGATGGACGTGACGATGAAAACGATTGACGGCAAATCGTTGAAGCTCTCGGACTACAAAGGCAAAGTCGTTATCATCAACATGTGGGCGTCATGGTGCGGGCCGTGTCGCGTGGAGACGCCCGAACTCATCAAGATGAGTCAGGAGTTCAAATCGCGCGGCGTCGAGTTCATAGGCTTGACGACGAAGGGCAACGACCCAGACATCGAACCCGTCAAGGATTTCGTCAGCGAGCAGCAGGTTCCCTACAAGACGGTCTGGGACGACGGCAGTTTCGCAACGCCTTTGACGCAAGCCGTGCGCGCACGCGCAGTGATTCCGCAAAGCTTCGTCCTCCTGCGCAGCGGCGGCATCTACAAACATTTCGAAGGCTTCAACCAGACGCAAACGCCAAAGCTCTTGCGCGAAGCGATTGAGCAGGCTTTGAACGCGCAGAGCTAAGCCGCACGCGCGCGAAGGCCGACACCAAAAAGGCAAGAGCGAGGAAGACTGTAACAAGTGTCTTCCTCGCTCTTGCCTTTTTAAGTTGTGATAAGCGTTTTCTTCGCTCTTGCCTTTCACAGTCTTTGCGGTCAGCTAACTTTCAGTTCTCTCGCTTGCGCGCTTCGTCCAGTTCCTGCTGGCCTTCCTTTTTCAGTTCGCGCGCTTCTCGTTCGAGTTCAGCGTCCTGCAAGCCTTGCGCGACGCGTTCCTTGGCGCGTCCCTCAATCTCTTTCATCTCGGCCTCGACGCGCCCTTCGACCTGATCTATCGGCGCGGGCTCCGGCTCTTCATCCTGTGTGACGATTTTATCTTTATCAATATCCATCGGATTCGTTCTCCCCGTAGTTGTCCGTTTCTGAACCGAAGCGCGCGGCGGCCCTTCAGGCAATCTTGCGGCTACACGGTTGTTTCGGTTAAGGCGCATCGTCTCATCAATCGCGGCGGTTGGTCAAATCGCGCTTGCCGCGCGCGGCGCGTGTGCTATGATATGCGCGTTGTTTTAATCTCAATCAGCGGCCAACTCCCAAACCGCGACCGTCTATCAAGTTTGGAATAAATCAAAAACGAGGTTCCCCCAATGAATCACGAGGTTAGCCGTTTACTCGAAACAGGCTCGGAGACAATCGTGCGCGCCTGGACGCAGAAGGTGGCCTGCGACAAACGCGTGCAATCCGACGCGCAGCTTGACTACATACAGTTGATTGACCACGTGCCGCAAATCATCGATGAACTGCGGCAGGCGATGGCCCGCGACGCGCACCCCGACACAGGCTCGCTGCGCAAGGGCCGAGAGCACGGGCGGCAGCGTTGGCGGCAGGGCTACGAGTTGAAAGAGGTCATCCGAGAGTTGATGCTGCTGCGCACAACCTTGATGGAGTTCATCGAGAGTTCCAGCACAAAGATGGCGGGCGCCACCGCCGAACAACTCTCGCCCGCCTATCGCAAGCTCAACGGCTTCATGGACGAAGAGCTATACAAAACCGTCGAAGCCTACCTTGAAGCCCCGCGCGACCCGCGCGCCGCCGAAGGCATCGCAGCTTGACTAAGAGACGCGGCGACACGGAGACGCGGGGAAAAGAATTGATGAAATTCATGAGAACGTCGTCCCGTTGTGTTGCGGCATCGCCGCGTCTCCGTGTCCCTGCGTCTCCGCGTCTCCGCGTCTCTTTCATTCCTTCGCGCTCAGCCCTTCAAGGTTGACTGGCGAGCGACCGCGCGCCGGGGCGTCGCCCGCGATGACGCGGACGGCAGCTTCTTCCGATTCGACCGCCGACTCGAACGTCAGCAGCGTCGTGGCGCGTTCAGGCACGCGCGGCAGGATATAAGGATTGCCGAAGATGGTCGTGATGACCGGCACGTTCGCGGCGTCCAGAGCCTGCAAGACTTCCGCGTGCGCGTGGGCCAGAGCCACGCTGCCCTTGTAAGCTGCGACCCGCGCGCAGACCGCTACCAGAGCCACATCCGCATCACGCGTGAACTCAAGAATCTGCTCTATGTCAGCCGAGTCCGCGCTCGATTCGATAACGCGGGCGCGAAACTGCGCGACCACTTCTTTCGAGAAACGCGAGCCCGCCGGCTCTCTCAAGACGTGCGCCCAGATAGGCACGGAGTCTTTGAGGATGATAGCGACGACGCGCTTATTTTTGAGCGGCAGCAAGTGGCCGGGGTCGCGCACGAGCGTCACGCCGCGCTCGAACAATTCGTCAGCAGTATCCGTATGAGCCGGACTCGCCAGCACGTCCCACACGCCGTCGAGCGAGACTTCGCGCTCGCGTTGCAGCCCGCACCATGCTTTGGCTTGCAGGATGCGACGCGCGGAGGCGTCTATTCGCTCGCGTGATAATCGCCCCTTCAAGACCGCTTCGCAGAGCGCGGCATGAGCCGCCGCCGTGTCCACCGGATAGAGCGCGACATCGCATCCGGCCTCAATCGCCAGCACAGCCGCTTCGCCCGGTTCGTAAGTATTGCTGATGGCTCCCATCGAAAGAGCGTCGGTGAAGACCAGCCCGTCGAAGCCGAAATCTTTTCTCAACAAGCCGTCGATGAGCGCGGGCGAAAACGTCGCTGGACGAAGAGTGGTCGCCTCCGTGTCGAGGGCAGGCACGGCGATGTGCGCCGTCATGATGGCCCGCACGCCGCGCTGCACGGCGGCGCGGAATGGCGGCAACTCAATCTGTTGGAGTCGCTCGCGCGGAGCGTCGAGCGTGGGCAGGAGAATGTGCGAGTCGAGGGCCGTGTCGCCGTGGCCGGGAAAGTGTTTGGCGGTCGCAATCTGCCCTGCGTCCTGCGCGGCGCGGATGAAAGCCATGCCCCACTTCGCCACCGTTTCGGGATTATCGCTGAAGGCGCGCGTGTTGATAATCGGGTTGGCCGGATTGTTGTTCACGTCGAGCACCGGATAGAAGTTGACGTGAACGCCGATGGCGCGTCCCTCGCGGGCTGTGATGCGCGCGGCGGCGGCGGCGGACTCCGTATCGCCCGTGGCCGCCAAAGCCATCGCGCGCGGCAGTCGCGTGCCGCCGCGCAACTGCATTCCGACGCCGCCCTCAAAGTCTGAGGCGAACCAGAGCGGCAGGCGCGAGCGACGCTGCAAGCGATTGGTCAAAGCGGCGGTCGTCAGCGCGTCGCCGTTATAGATGATGAAGCCGCCGACGCCCAACTTCTCAATCGCATGAACGAGCAGCGCATAATCCTCGCTCTCTTCGTGTATGAGAATGCCGGTCGTTTCCGGCATCAACAGTTGACCGACGCTCTCTTCAAGCGTCATCCCGCGCAAAGTCTCTTCGACCCAGCGCGCGCCTTCCGTCTCCTCTGTTTGCAAGTTGTTCCCCTCGTTTCTCTTGAATCTCGCCGCATCTTAACACACGCTCGAAAGGGGATGTTTAAGTTGATGACGAGGCGGCGCAGACTTTCATAGCCAAGGCTTGCGAGAGTTTGAGCGTGTGCGTATTTGTCTGCGCGCATGGTAAACTCAAAGCTCGTTTCGGCCATCGAAAGCCTTTAATCTTATGCGGCATCGGACTCTCTTAATCGGCGTTCTCCTATCGGCGCTCCTGCTCGGCGGATGGGGCGGCGTGATTGCCGCAGCCTTCTGCGCGCACGACGCAGGACGGCGTTCGATGATGACGGAAGAGCACGATTGTTGCCGCGCGCAGCTTGACGAAGCGCAGCCGCATTGCGGGGCAAAAGCGCCGTCGTCGTCCGCGCATGAAGAGATGACGATGGATGAGATGGAAGCGATGCCCGCCGCCGTCGCCGCTGCTGCTCAACCGTTGACGGGCGTGGTCGCTGTTGCGCTCGACCAACTCGGCGCGGCGTGCCAACACTGCTTCAGCCGTAGAGAATTGCCCGCGACGTTTCTCAGCGCGCAGGCTGCGGAGCAGAAAAGGCGCGACGCCAATGATGCCGCGCCGCCTCAGTTGAAGATGCTCGCCGCGCCCGCCGCTTCTTTCAAGTCCACGCTTGCCGCTCGCCAGAATGCTCCACCGGGGCAGCCTGCGCGCAGGCATCTGCTGCTCGGCGTCCTAGTCATTTAACTTTCCCTTCCAACTTCTTCCGCGTCTCGAATGAGAGACACGGGAAGACGCTTTCCCGCGTTCACTTAAAATCCGTCATCAACGCTTTCGCGCAAGCGCGACACGGCTCGACTTGAGCCTTCGCCTGCCGTGGGAATAATTTCAGAGGGAATCATGAAGCAAGGAGTCTTAGTTCTTAAACTGCTCGCGCTCGTCATCGCGCTCAGCGCGATCTGGACGAGCGCGAGCGCGCAACACGAGACGCACGACATGGGAAACATGCCGGGCATGGAGAAGCAACAGCCGCAGTCTAAATCCAAGCCGCAGGCGAAGCCCGCGCCGAAGAAAAAGCAGGCCGCCGCTGCTCCGCCGCACAAGCACACGCCGGGGATGGACATGAAAGAGCCTGCGCCCGCCGCCTCGCCGCAAGAAGAGAAGTCGCCGGAGGCCGCGCCCGCGACTTCGCCCGCGCCACCTGACGTTGACACAAAGAGCGCAGAGCAGCCTGCGCCTGCAACGACAACAACGACAACGCCCGCGCCGTCCGCTACTCCCGCGCCGTCCATGATGCAGCCGCCCGCTAACGGCGACATGAAGATGAACGACGGCGAGCAGAAGCCAGCCGCCGGTTCACACGACGCGATGCCGGGAATGAATCATGACACGATGCCGGGGATGAATCACGATGCGATGCCGGGGATGGACGCGGGCGCGGCGTCGAAGATTCCGTTGACGGACTCGCTCGGCTTGATGGTGATGTCGGACAAAGAGATGGCTGTGCGCGTCGGCGGGAGCCGGAACAACACTCTGAACATGAGCCAGATGGGTTCCGGCACGTCCTGGCAGCCGGGGACGACGCCGATGTCCATGTACTTCAAGTATGCGGGCGGGTGGCTGCTCTTCCTGCACGGCGAGGCGAAGATTGGCTTGAACGCGCAAGGCGGGCCGCGCGGCGTCACGAAGTTTGAATCGCAGAATTGGATTATGCCGATGGCCTTCCGTCGCGTCGGCAACGGCACACTGCAACTGCGCGGGATGTTCAGCTTTGAGCCGTTCACGTTTTCGCCGGGCGGCTCGCCGCAGCTTTTCCAGACGGGCGAGAGTTACAAAGGGCGACCGCTCGTTGACAGGCAGCACCCGCACGACCTTTTCATGGAGTTGTCGGCGACCTACACGATGCCGCTCGGAGAGCGTTCGACGTGGTTCGCTTACATAGGTTTTCCCGGCGAGCCTGCGTTGGGGCCGACGGCCTTCATGCATCGCAACTCGGCCTCTGAAAATCCGAGCGCGCCGCTCTCGCATCACTTGCAGGATTCGACGCACATCGCTTTCGGCGTCTTCACGACCGGCTTCACCTATCGCTGGCTCAAGCTCGAAGGCTCAGTTTTCAACGGGCGCGAGCCTGATGAAAATCGTTACGACTTAGAGTTCAACCCTTGGAGTTCGCGCGCCGCGCGTCTTTCGTTTGCGCCGAACGGCAACTGGTCGATGCAGGTCAGCTACGGTTTCCTGCGCAACCCCGAAGCCCTTGAGCCGGGCGACATACGGCGCGCGACCGCTTCCGTCAGCTATAATAAAAACTTCGCGCGCGGCAACTGGTCTTCGAGCTTAATCTGGGGCCGCAATCAAGGGACGCACGACGGCGAGCCTTTCCACGTCAACAGCTACACGGCTGAGTCAACGCTCAATTTCATGGACAAGAATTACGTCTACACGCGGCTCGAACTCGTTGACAAGAACGAATTGCTCAACGGCGCAGAGCGCGCACGGCTCGGCTTCAACGCGCCTCATCCGTCGTTTCGCATCGGCGGCTACACCTTCGGCGCGGCGCGCGAAGTCTGGAACACGGACAAGCTCTCCATCGCGCTCGGCAGCGATGTCACTTTCTATTCCAAGCCGCCCGCGCTCGACGAGCTTTACGGCGACAACCCCGTCTCGTACAAATTTTTCATACGGCTGCGTCCAAGCAGGATGAAGATGGACGGGCATGCAGGGACGCATACGATGACGAAAGAAACATCGCGGCCCTGAGCGATGTTTTAAACGGCAGCCAGAGACAACGCGCGGGCGCGAGTCAAGCATCGTTGTTGCTTAAGAGGAGACGAACATTTCATGAAGAGAAACGTGTTGATAGCCATTCCGGCTTTGCTTGCGATTGTGATTGGCGTGGTCGTGGCGATGAAGAGTGGTGAGCAGGGAAGTCGTCCGTCGCAGTCTCAGACGGCGGCGAGGCCGACGGTCACAACGCCGACGCCGCCCGCTTCGTCGCGCATGTCGCATCCGCAGCCGGCTTCGACCGGGCGCGTCCCGGCGCACTTCGAGACGCCGCCCGCGGCTTCGAGCCTCGGCCCGACGCTTGCGCCGGAGCAGTTCACAGGCCCGACGCGCGAGGCTTACAAGGCCGTCAGGGAGATACCGCAGACGATTGCTCAACTGCCCTGCTACTGCCACTGCGACGAAGGCTTCGGCCACAAGAGCCTGCACAGTTGCTTTGAAGACGACCACGGAGCGCACTGCGCCGTCTGCGTCAATGAAGCCCTGCTCGCCTACCAGATGGAGAAGCAACTGAAACTCACGCCCGCGCAGATACGCGAGCGCATCATCGCGCAGTATTCGGCGCAGCAATAATTGCGCGGTCAGTTTTTGTTGACGGACAACTTGTAGACGCTTGTGCGCGCGGCGACGAAGAGTTCGTTTTTGTCGTTGAAGACGAGGCCGAAGGGGACGCTCTGCGCGAGCTTGATGGTGTCGAGGTAGCGGCCATTCTCGTCGAAGACCTGTATGCCGCTGCTGTCGCCGACGTAGACGCGGCCCTGCCCGTCAACGGCTATCGAAAAGAGCGCGCTGAACTGTCCGGGCTGGTTGCCCTTGCCGCCGAAGCGCGTGATGTACTTGCCGTTGGGGCCGAACTTGAAGACGGCGTTGTTGAAGCGGCCCGCCGCGTAGATGTTGCCGGGGCCGTCGGCGGCGACCCGCGCGCTCAATTCCGAATCGCCGCTCTGCTCGCTGATAGCCGCCTTGATAGTCCGCACGACCTGGCCCTGACGGTCAAGGCGCACGATGTCTTCGCCATGCGCGACGGCGACCAGCCCGCCGTCCAAAAGGAGCGTCACGTCGTTTGCGAAACCGCCGCCCGGCAACTTCGGCAGCTTGCCGAGCAGCTTGCCCGTCGCGCCTTCATAGCGAGAGATGTCGCCGCCCTGCACGACGTAGACCGTGCCGTTGCGCTCCGCCGCGAGTTGCAACAAAGGCATCTTGCGGTCAACCATCCACTGCGACAGAAACTTTCCTTCGGCGTCGAAGACCTGCACGCGCCCGCCCGTGTATTCGCCGACGTAGATGTGGCCCTCGCCGTCAACCGCGAGGCTGCGCGCATCCTTGAACTGCCCCGCGCCCAAGCCTTCGCTCCCAAACTCAAGGCTGACATCGGCCATGCCGGACGAGGATGTCGCCTTATTACCCTTGCCCTTCGACGCGCCCGTGGGTTGCGAATGCTTGAGCGTGGAGTTGAGCGAGTTAGAGATAAAGTTGCCGACGATGTACAGCACGGTGGCGGTCACGGCGATGACGATAAAGCCGACCCAGAAGAGCGTGTGGCCTTTGCGCGGGCGAGCAAGCGACGCCGCCTGCGACGCGGGCCATGCGGGAATCTGTTGCGGGTTCAGCATCACGTTGCCGCCCGCTCCGAACGCTTGTGGAACCGACACAGCGCGCCCCGCGGCCAGATTCTCGACAGCATCTTTCGCGTCCTTGAGTCCGGCGCCGAATGTCTCGCGGTAAAGTTTGATGGCGGCAATCTTGTTGCCGCTGCGAATCAACTGTCCAATCTCCGCGAGCTTCATCAGTTGCGCGGGCAACGGCAGCGAGGCCGCATTGAAGACTGGCGCGGCGCGCAGTTCTTCGGGGACGATGACGTGGTTTGTGCAGTAGTGGCAGCGGACGGTGATGTCGCCGCCGTCGTATTCCAGCGGCCCACCACACGAAGGACATTTGAAAGGCTGAGTCATCGTTCTCTTTTCTCAAACTCGGTTAATGTCTATACTCCCTTGCTCGCCGCGCGGCTAGAGTAACATGCGCCGCGCTGGCCCTGGCAATCGGCAATCTTAAGGACGCGGCGATATTTAATTTTGCTGTCCACCAGCAACGCAAACGACGCGAGCCTTAACCGCCGCTCAGCAAAGCCTTCATCAAGGGCCGTCAAGCCTTGCGGCCTTTGATGAGCTTCATGACGTAAGGCGCGCGGGCCGCGTCGTCAATCGTCGCCGGCGCATGACTCGAAGGCTTAAAGTTGAAAATGATTCCGGCGGGCGCAGAGTTTTATTGAAGCCCGACCATGAGGCGGAAACGATGAGAAATTTGCTGTTGAGATTGCTGCTCCCCTTGTTGCTGCTGGCGACTGCTTCGCAGGCTCTCGCGCAGGAAGACGCGACGAAGACGTTTAAGATGCCGTGCGAGCGTGTGCTGCGGCTCGGCTTGAACAAGTTCATGAAAGTCTGGGACGAGCAGACGCACGATTCCTCGACCTACGGGATGAAGCAGGCGTTCGGCTATTACGCAGAGTGCAAGCGCGCCGACAATGACGCGCACGCGCGCTCGCTGACGCCGGAGCGACGCAGGCAGGCGGACGCCGCGCGCGAGGCTTTGTCGAAACTGGGCAACGCGGCTTGGGAGATGCAGTATGTCGCGGCGGGCGGCGGAACGATGTGGGCGCTGGCGAGCGTCGGAGCTTACGCCACGCGCGAAGAATACATGGCGACTGTCATCAAGGCTCTCGCGCAGCCGGAGAAGCCGCAGCCGTTGCTGCGACGGCGCGCAGGCGCAAGCGTCCGGCGGGCGCAAGTTTTGTTGGCCCGCTGGTCACGCACGCCGAAGCTTGAGTTTGCCGCCAAGGACGAGCTTGCCAGCCAGCGCAGGATGTATCAAGACTTCGTGCGAGACGCGCGGGCCGCCTTCGCGCAACTGCAAACTCTCGTCGCCGCCTTGCCGGACGCCGCCGCCGAGCGCGTGGCAAAGCAGATGATAGACGAGTTGGACATCGGCGAATAAATTCAACCCGCTGTCATAAGTTGGCCTCCGGGTTTTTCCGCCAGATGCATGAAGACAGACCGGCGCAGGTTTCCAAGCCTCGCCGGTTTTTCTATACTAACCAGAAAGAGCGGCTGAGATTGTTTGAGCTTGAAGTGAGGTGACGAGAGATGACGAGACTGGACGGAAAGTTTGTGTTGATAACGGGAGCGTCAAAGGGATTGGGTCGCCAGTTGGCGATTGACTACGCGCGCGAAGGAGCGGCGGGCATCGCCATCGTCGCGCGGGACGCGGCGGCCCTCGCGGACGTGCGCGAGCGTGCGCTTGCAGTCGCGCCGACGACGCGCGTGCTTGTCGTCAGCGCAGACCTCGCGCGGCAGGAAGAGATAGAGCGCGCCATCGCTACGACCTTGACAGAGTTTGGCGGGCGGCTCGACGTGCTCGTCAACAACGCTTCACTGATTGGCCCGACGCCGCTGCCGTACTTGCTCGATTACCCGCTCGAAGATTTCCAGAGCGTGCTCAACGTCAATCTGCTCGCGCCGTTTCTGCTGATTAAGAAAGCCCTGCCCGCGATGGTCGAGAGCGGCGGCTCTATCATCAACGTCACGTCGGACGCGGGGCAGACGGGCTATCCCGGTTGGGGCGCGTACGGCATCTCCAAGTTCGGCCTCGAAGGCATGTCGCAGACGTGGGCCGCCGAACTTGAAGGAAGCCTCGTTCGCATCAACTGGGTTGACCCCGGCGAGATGAACACGGCCATGCACCGCGCCGCCGAACCAGAAGAAGACCCGAATCAATGGGCCAGCCCCGAAGACGTGACCGAAGTCTTCATCTATCTCGCCTCGGATGAATCAAGCAATGTCAACGGCCAACGCTTTCAGGCTCAGGAAGAGAACTGGGGACGCGCGGCGGAAACGCAGAGCGCGGAAGCTTGACGAGCAGCGTCAGCGTGAATGAACAGCAGCCGGAAGCGACGCGGCATTGTCGAGAACCCGCGCCGTCTTAGAAGTCGCCGTGATTGGCTACTGCCTGTCCGCCGATGACCGCGCGCGATGGAGACGAGCGACACTGTGACACTTTGTTAATTTCATAAGCGTTCGGGCGCCTTTGGCAGAGCGAGTCATGCAATCACCCTTTACCTTCAACTTGCCGCCTGAGCTATCGGCCAAAGAGCCGCCGGAGCGGCGCGGGCTGGCGCGCGACCAAGTGCGCTTGATGATTATTGAACGCGCGAGCGGAAGCGTCGAACACACGCGCTTCGACCGTCTCGGTGAATACCTGCGCGCGGGCGACCTCTTAGTCTTCAACACGAGCCGCACGCTGCCCGCCGCGCTCGACGGATGCGCCGCGCCCGTCGGGCCGTGCATAGAGATTAGATTGGCCGAGCATCTACCGGACGATTCATGGCTCGCGTTGTTGCTGTGCCAGCGCGGCGACCCTTTCTCGTGCGGGCTGCGCGCAGGGATGCAGATTAACTTCGGCGAAGGCTTGACCGCCGCGATTGAAGAACGCGACGAGCGCATCGCGCGGCTCTGGCGAATGCGCTTCTCAAAGTCAGGCTCAGAGTTGATGGACTTGCTCTACAGGCTTGGCCGTCCGATTCGTTACGAGTATGTCTCCGCGCCCTGGAATCTGGATTACTACCAGACCGTCTACGCGCGCGAGCCGGGTTCCGCCGAGATGCCTTCAGCCGGAAGAGCCTTCACCTGGCGGCTGCTCTTCGACCTTCAACGGCGCGGCATCGAGACGGCCTACGTCGTCCTTCATACTGGACTCTCTTCCTACATGGACGACGAGTTGGACGCGCAGCATCCGGCGTCGGAAGAAGAGTATTTCATCAGCGACAACGCCGCCGCGAAGATTAATCGTAAGCGCGAGCAGGGCGGGCGCGTCGTGGCGGTCGGCACGACCGTCGTGCGCGCCCTGGAAGCGGTCGCGGGCGAGACGGGGCGCGTTGAGCCGGGACACGGCTACACGCGCCTGCACGTCACGGCTCAACATCAACTCAAGGCCGTTGACGGGCTGCTGACCGGACTGCACGAGCCGGAGGCCAGCCATCTTGATTTGCTGACGGCATTTCTCCCGGCGGAGCAGATTCGCGTGGCTTATTTGGAAGCGGTGCGGCTCGGCTATCTCTGGCACGAGTTCGGCGATTTGAACTTGATAATTTAAGAGCGAGCCTTACTGAATTACGAGAACTAACCTTTACTGCACGACGCTGACATCACGCTCGCTGATGATTCTCCACTTGCCGTTGATGCGCTGCCAGCGCAACTCTTGAACGACTTCACCGCTGCGGTCTTCGCCGCCTCCGGCGATAGCATAACGCTTACGAAAAAGCATCTTCGCCGTTTGCCCGTCCGGCTCAAGCTGAATGCTCGGTGCTTCGGCCTGAATGTTGATGGAGTGCGCCCGCTCGAACACGCGCGCACGGTCGGCCCCGACTTCCGCCACCGAGACGTTGCGCCGCCTGTAAAAGGCATTTATCGTCGGGCGATAAAAGCTCAACTGCTTGCCCAGATTGCGCGCGTTGGTCGCCGCCACCCACTCGTTAAGGGCTGCGCGCAACTCTCTCTGCGTCTCCTGCGCTGACGACGCCCGCCCGCTTTCATCCTCGCCACGTTGCGCCCGCTCGTCGCTCAAAGGTTTTTCCACTCCAAGCGCGGGCGTCGCTTTCGTCGTATCCGCCGTCGCATCCGAAAATGACGCTTGCTCGGTTGTCGCTCTTTCTGGATTTTGGCTTGTCTCCGAAAGAGGCGGCGCGGGGACGGCTGCGTCGTTCGTCGCTTCGCCAGCGTTTGTCGTCGCTGAAACTTCCTGCGCGGCTGGCTGCTGCGCGTCTCTTCTAAAGTATCCGGTCGAGAGGATGCCGCCGATGACGCCGCCGGTCAATCCGGCCAGCACGGCCAGCGTGATTAACAGCAGCGGCCATGTGCGGCGGGCGCGGATTTCCGCGAGCGGCACGGCGGGACGCGCCTGCCTGATGGCCGCCGCATCAAAATGAGGCGCGGCCATTGTCCGCTCGGCGTCAATCGGATTCGTCCTCGTCGAGTGATTTACTGAGGTTGTCGGCTCTTTCTCTTGCATCCATTTCCCCTCGCTGATTGCAAATGAGACACGAAACAGGAGAGAACCATAAGTTAAGCAAAAGGCTAGCCACAGAGATGGACAAAGCTGAACGCCGCCACGCTGAACGAGCGATGAAAGGCTGGCAACGAGCGATGACAGACTGGCAACTATTGATGAAAGCTTTGCTCTCGAAGGATGAAATCTTTGCTCTCGATAGCTTGCCCTTCATCGCTCATCGTCCTGATTTATGTGGCCGAAAATGTGTGGGCGAATCGGTGTCTCAAATGCGCGGCTTGCGCGCTTGACAGTTGGTGGCAAAATCCGTATAGTCTCTCGTTTCGGACGACAGTCTGAATCCAATAGCGCAACGTCTGGTTGGTTTTGGTCGGTGTGGAGGCGTTGCCCGGCTGTGTGGTTTTGAGCAGCCGCTTGACAAATATTGTGGCGTAAAGGCTCACGCCGCGATTGCTCACGGCCCTGCAAAAAGGGCTTGGGCCAATCGCTCCAGCGCATTCTGAGCACGCACGCGCGGCTGCCGGTCTTAACCAGACCGAAGGCTGGCTCGTCCCTATTTATTGGCGACGCCACAGAAAAGTTTCGGCTTCTGAGGGAAGCCATTATCCACACCCTTTTGTAACCAGAACATCCCTCAATCACAACGTTTTTTACAGGACAGCCGCCTGCGCTGACTGCCGTACAGGTTACGGAAAGAGGCAGGTTGAGCGCCTTTTTGCGCTTTCGTCGAACCGGAGCGCGATTTGGTTTATTAAGAGGATTACGAGCAGTGCCGACAATTAATCAGCTTGTTCGCAAAGGCCGCCAGGCGGTGAAGTACAAAACGGCCAGCCCGGCCCTTCAGGAATCGCCGCAACGGCGCGGCGTCTGCACCCGCGTTTACACGCAGACGCCCAAGAAGCCCAATTCCGCCCTGCGCAAGGTGGCGCGCGTGCGCCTGACCAACGGCATCGAGGTGACGACCTACATTCCGGGCGTCGGCCACAATTTGCAGGAGCACTCGATTGTGCTCATTCGCGGAGGCCGCGTGAAGGATTTGCCGGGCGTGCGTTATCACGTTATTCGCGGCACGCTCGACAGCGTTGGCGTCGCCGACCGCAAACAGGGCCGCTCCAAGTACGGCGCGAAACGTCCGAAAGCGGGAGTCGCCGCCGGAGCCGCTAAAGGCAAGAAGTAAAACCTAGGGGCTAGGGGACGGGGGTTAGGGGTTAGGGAAGACCGAACTCCAATCCCCAACCCCGGCCCCCAACCCCTTAATTTAAAGATATGCCAAGACGAAGAGTTGCAGACAGACGCGATGTTTTGCCCGACCCGGTTTACAACAGCCCGCTGGTGACGAAGTTCATCAACGGCATCATGCTCGGCGGGAAAAAGTCAACGGCGGAGCAGATTTTCTACAGCGCCTTGACGCAGATTGGCGATAAGGCGGGCGACGAGCCTTTGAAGGTCTTCAAGCGCGCCATCGAGAATGTGCGCCCGACGGTCGAAGTCAAATCACGGCGCGTCGGCGGCTCGACCTATCAGGTTCCGGTCGAAGTTCATCAGGAGCGGCGCGGGGCTTTGGCGATTCGCTGGATTGTCCAGTATGCGCGCGGTCGCGGCGAGAAGACGATGGTTGACCGCCTCGCGGGCGAGTTGCTCGACGCGGCCAACAATCGCGGCAACTCCGTCAAGAAGAAAGACGACACGCACCGCATGGCCGAAGCCAACAAGGCTTTCGCGCACTATAAATGGTAACGCCGTGATGGGCGATAGGTAATAGGTGATAAGAAAAATCATTTACCTATCACCTGTCACTTATGACCTATAACTAAAGCAATGGCTAAGCACGACCTAAACAAGTTTCGCAACATCGGCATCATGGCCCACATCGATGCCGGGAAGACCACGACCACCGAGCGCATCCTTTATTACACGGGCGTTTCGCACAAGATTGGCGAAGTGCATGAAGGAACGGCGACGATGGACTGGATGGAGCAGGAACAGGAGCGCGGCATCACGATTACGTCCGCCGCGACGACCTGCTTCTGGAAACGCGAAGGCACGGAGTATCGCATCAATATCATTGACACTCCCGGCCACGTCGATTTCACGATGGAAGTCGAGCGTAGTTTGCGCGTGCTGGACGGAGCGGTCGCGGTGTTTGACGGCGTGGCGGGCGTCGAGCCGCAGAGTGAGACGGTCTGGCGTCAGGCCGACAAGTACGGCGTGCCGCGCATCTGCTTTATCAATAAGTTAGACCGCGCAGGCGCCAGCTTCCAGCGTTCCTTCGATTCGATTATCACGCGTCTCGGCGCGAACCCGATTGCGATTCAGATTCCGATTGGCCTTGAGTCAGACCTCAAGGGCGTCGTCGATTTGATTCAGATGAAGGGCTTGATTTGGAACGACGAGACGAAGGGCGCGGAGTATGAAGTCGCGGATATTCCGGCTGACCTTGTGGAAGAAGCCAACGCCGCGCGCGAGAAGATGGTCGAAGCCGTCGCCAGCGTTGACGACGATTTGATGGTCAAGTATCTCGAAGGCGAAGAGATTTCCGAGGCCGAGATTCGCGCCGCGTTGCGCAAGGGAACGCTTGAGTTGAAACTCGTTCCCGTCGTCACGGGTTCCGCCTTCAAGAACAAAGGCGTGCAGACGTTGCTCGATGCGGTCGTTGATTTTCTGCCGAGCCCGCTCGACATTCCACCCGTCGAAGGCACGAATCCGAAGAGCGGCGAAGTCGAGCCGCGTCCGCCGGACGCCTCCGCTCCGTTCAGCGGTCTGGTCTTCAAGATTATGGCCGACAAGCATCTCGGACAGCTTTCGTTCGTCCGCATCTATTCCGGCACGATTAAGGCAGGCTCTTACGCCTACAATCCCATCAAGGATTCAAGAGAGCGCGTCGGTCGCCTGCTGCGTATGCACGCCAACAAGCGCGAGGATATTGACGAAGCATCGGCTGGCGAAATCATCGCCATCGGCGGCATGAAGCAGGTCACGACCGGCGACACCGTTTGCGACGAGAACAAGCCCGTCATCCTCGAAGCGATGGATTTTCCGGCGCCCGTGATTCGCGTCGCCGTCGAACCGAAGACGCGCGCCGATCAAGACAAGCTCGGCATCGCGCTCAACCGTCTGGCGCAGGAAGACCCTTCGTTCAACGTCTCGACAGACCATGAAACGGGCCAGACCATTATCGCCGGCATGGGCGAGTTGCACTTGGAAATCATCGTTGACCGTATGAAGCGCGAGTTCGGCGTCGAGGCCAACGTCGGCAAGCCGCAGGTCGCGTACCGCGAGACGATTACGCAGCCCGCTCCCGGCAAGGAAGTCTTCAAGAAACAGACGGGCGGTCGCGGACAGTACGGCCACGTCGAGTTGGAGATTGAGCCTGCTCCGGGCGAAGGCTTCGTCTTCGAGAACAAGATTACGGGCGGCGCGATTCCGAAGGAGTACATCAAGCCTGTCGAACAAGGCGTGCGCGACGCGCTGGAACGCGGCTTCCTCGCCGGTTATGAACTGGTGGACATTCGCGTCAGGTTAGTCTTCGGTTCGTATCACGAAGTTGACTCGGACGAGCGGTCGTTTCACATCGCAGGGTCGCTCGCATTTCAGGACGCGGTGAGGAAAGCCAAGCCTGTCTTGCTCGAACCCGTGATGCGCATCGAAGTTGTGACCCCGGAAGATTACATGGGCGCGGTCAACGGCGACTTGAATCGTCGTCGCGGCCAGATTGAAAAGATGGAGCCGCGCACGGGCGGCGTGCAGGTTATCACGGCCTTCGTCCCGCTCTCGGAGATGTTCGGCTACACGACCGACCTGCGCAGCGCGACGCAGGGCCGCGCGACTTCGACGATGCACTTCGAACGCTACGAACAGGCGCCGAAGAACATCGCCGACGAGGTGATCGCCAAGGTTCAGGGCGTAGCAAAATAGTTATAGATGATAGACACGTGATAAGAGAGTCGCTCTTTCCTATCATCCATCATCCATCACCTGTTATTGAGGAGCGAGAGGTAAACAAATGAGCAAGGAAAAATTTGATCGATCGAAGCCGCACGTTAACATCGGAACCATCGGGCACGTGGATCACGGCAAGACGACCCTGACTGCGGCCATCACCAAAGTGTTGGCCAAGCATAACCCGAAGATCACCGTCCGGGCCTTTGATTCCATCGATAACGCCCCCG
>JAWVFT010000084.1:0-50901 GCA_033855775.1 Blastocatellia bacterium
AAGCCAAGGTCTGCGACGAGCGACGCGATTTTCGGCGAGCGCGAAAAGCGATTGAAGACAGCATCCAAGTCGTGCAGGGCGTGGCCGATTTTGTTAATCGAACGCTCTTTGCTCTGGCGCAGGTGGCCGTCCTTATCGAAGGCTCGCTCCTCGAAGAAGAAGCGGATACAGTCGCCGGACGAGAGAAAGTAGTCGTCGCTGGTGCGCGTCTGCTCTTTGGTCGAGAAGATGGAGACGACGCCCCGCGGGTCAAACGACTCGACCAACCCGGCGGCGCGCTCGCGCAGGGCCGCACACTCTTCGGGCTTCACGAATCCTTCGAGCAAGAGAAAACCGTCGCGCTCAAATTGAGCCAGTTGCTCCGCGTTGAGTTGCGCCATAGCTCAATAATAACCACAGAGCACGCGTAGAAGAAAGATGAACGCGGGCGGCGCAGCGCGGATGAGCTATCGGAACTTGCGAACGACGACGAGCGAGGCTTTCTGAATGACGAAGAGCAGGGCTTTCATCCATCGTTCGCCTCGTCTCGGCTCTTTGTGATAAATTGTGCAGCGTCCTTTATCGAGTAGTTTCTTTGACCAGTGTGAACACGCAAAGTCTCGCCTACAACTTGCTCGCCGCAGCCCTGCGCCTCGCGCTTGTGCTCGCGCTCATCTTCGCGGGCTTGAGCATCTATCGCCAGTTGCCCGCAGATGATGCAGAGGCGACCGGCAGCGCGGTCGCAGGAGAGCAGACGGCCTTGCTGATTGTGCTGCAACCGTCGCCGGAAGACAGCGCGGCGGCGATGAATATCGCGGTCGAGTTGTATCCGATAGATTTTTCGGCGGCGCAACGCGAGTATCTTTCGGAGCGGCGTCCGGGCGTGCGCTTCGACGAATTTCTGAACAGACGAATGAACGGCCAGTCAGCCGTCGAAACCCAACTGGACGAGCGCGGGCAAACGACCGTCAACGTCTCGCCCGGCAAGTGGTGGATACACGCCGTCCTCACCGGAGCGCAGAACGTCGAATGGCGCCTGCCCATCAACGTCGCCGGTCTTAAACAAACAGTCGAACTCACGCCGGAAAACGCCTACGCGAAGATGAAGAGTTTTTAAAGACAGTGACAAGTTAAGAGTGACAAGCAGCGAGCAAGAAGAAAAGAAGTGATGAGCGATGAGCATTGAGTCATTGCCTTTAACTGAGACATCGCTTTTAACTTGTCACTCGGTGCTCAACATCAGTCTTTAGCTGGTCGCTCGTCCAAGTCTTTAACTCGTCACTTGTCACTCTTAACTTGTCACTGTTCTTATGCTCGCTCTGCGTTATGAAAATGGTTTGGTGGCGGTGGCCGAGGTGGCGGAGCCGTGCGATGCGCGCGAGGCGCGCGTGCGTGTGACGTTGAGCGGCATCTGCAATACGGATGTCGAGATTGTGCGCGGGTACGCGGGGTTTGCAGGCACGCTCGGGCATGAGTTCGTCGGCGTGGTGGAGGAAGCTCCGGGCGCGGCGGAGCTTGTGGGGCGGCGCGTGGTCGGTGAGATTAACGCGGGTTGCGGCCATTGCGCTCTGTGCGTCGCGGGCGACGCGCGCCACTGTCCGGGGCGAACCGTGCTCGGCATCGTCGGGCGCGACGGGGCGCACGCGGAGGTCTTGCAGTTGCCCATCGTCAATCTGCTGCCCGTGCCGGATGAAGTCGAGGACGAGCGCGCCGTCTTTACGGAGCCGCTGGCCGCGGCCTACGGCATCACGGAGCGCGTGGCGATTTCAGCGGAGACGCGCTTGGCCGTCATCGGCGACGGCAAGCTCGGATTGCTCTGCGCGCAAGCGCTCAAGCTCAAGGGCGCGAGCGTGCTGCTCGTCGGCAAGCACGAGGAGAAGATGCGGCTGGTCGCGGCGCGCGGGATAGAGACGACGACGCCCGGCGAAGCGTCTCGCAGAGAGCGCGAGATGGACGTGGTGGTCGAGGCTTCGGGCGGCGAGCAAGGCTTCGCGCTGGCTCTCAGGTTGTTGCGACCGCGCGGCTCGCTGGTCTTGAAGTCAACTTTTCATGGGGCGATGGCTATCGACGCAGCGCGGTTGGTGGTTGACGAGATAAGCGTGGTCGGCTCGCGTTGCGGGCGTTTCGCTCCGGCTCTGGAACTGCTGAGGCAGCGCGCGGTGGATGTCGAGAGCTTGATTAGCGAAGAGTATGCGCTCGGCCAGGGCGTGCGCGCTCTTGAGCGAGCGATGGAGAAAGGCGTGCTGAAAGTCTTGCTCAGACCTTGAGCGACGAGAAGTCTTGCGAAGACCTTGAGCGATGAAAGACGGGCCAGCCGCTTCGTTGATGAAACGGCTGGCCCGGAAAAGTTTTTGGACGCGAAAGTTTAACCGGAGATTTTCCAGCCGTCGTCTTCCTTGACGAAGTTGACGGTCTCCCATTCGTCCTTCTCATTCTTGACTTGCAGCGTCGCTTTATCGCCGTCAATCTTTTCATCCTTCGATTCGGCGGACTTCGGCAGCTTGCTGTCGCTCATCTTCATCATGTCGTTCATCACGTCGTCGAGCGATTTGTTCTGCTTCTTGGCTTCCGCCTCCATCTCCGCCATCACCTTCTTCGGCATGACTTTCTTCAAGGCGGCGACGTTCTTGTTTTTCATCGCGTCGTAGGCGGTTTTGTAAGTGGCGGTCGGCGACGAGTTGCTGCCACCGCAGGCGGCCAGCACGGCCGCGAGGGCGAGCACGAGAGTCAGCGTGATAATCTGTTGATGCTTCATCGAAAATTCTCCTTGCAAGAGGGCTTGATGCGGTCGTTTGAGATTTGCGAACGATGACACAATCGCTCGCTTTAGGTTATGAGCTTGCGGGGGCGCGCTTGGGGGTTACTTCATCTTCCAAGCGCCATCTTCCTTGACGAAGTTGATGGTGTCCCACTGGTCTGTGGCGTTTTTGACTTGGAGCGTCGCTTTGTCGCCGTCAATCTTCTCGTCCTTCGACTCGTCGGTCGGGGGCAGCTTGAAGGTCTCCATGATTTCCTTCAACATCTCGTCGGATGTCTTGTTGGCCTTCTTCGCTTCGTCTTCAATCTCCTGCCAATCCTTTTTCGAAATCAGCTTCTTAAAGGCGTCTGTGTCTTTGCTCTTCAGCGCCGCGTAGGCCGCCTTGTAGGTCGCGGTCGGCGTCGAGCCTGCGCCTTTGCAGGCAGCGGCGGCGAGCGTAGAGAGCGCGAGAGCCAGCGCGAGAGCCAGCGTCCGTCTTGTGTTCATGTTGAAAGCTCCGTGGCAAACGATGAAAGACTTGCTCAAGCGGCGAGACGCTCGCGCTCGCTTCACAGTCCGGCTTCAGTCACTTAATGCTCCAAGTCTGGAAAGCCGCGAGAGTGTACACCAATCAACGGCAAGTAGGAAGGAGGACGGGACGCTGTGACGCGTCACTCTTTGCGGCGCGCGTCCTGTTTCGTTATACTGAGAGCCTTCTCCGGCGCTTCGTCTATCAACTGAGGGGCATAAGCGCGAGGCGGCCTTCGAGCGCGTCAGCGATGGCCGCGTGGTTTCAGGTTTTATTGAAAGTGGTGTTGCATGTACGTTCCCAAAGATCAAATGAATCACACGGAGCGCGCTATCCTGCGCAAGCTGCGCGTCTGGATTGTGGCTCTCGGCGTCGCCTGCCTCGCGGCGGGCATCGGCGTCGGGGCGATGCTCGCGGGCCGCCCCGCTGTCGCGCAGAACGACACGCAGGCCCAGATTGCGCGCACGCCCGAAGCCCTCTCGGCATCGTTCGCAGAGATTGCCAAGCGCGTCGAACCGGCGGTCGTCAACATTGACACCGTGACCGCCGTGCCGGAAGTGGCCGAGCGCGGCGGCGGCGAAGAAGAGAAGGACGACCCGGCCAATAGCAATCCGCTGCTCGATATGTTTCGCCGTCAGGCGCGGCGCCCGGCACGCGGCGTCGGCTCCGGCTTCATCGTTGACCCGAAGGGCTACATCCTGACCAACCAGCACGTCGTTCAAGGCGCGACGCGCATCACCGTCCGGCTGCAATCGGGCGAAGAGTTTCGCGGCGTGGTCAAGGGCGTTGACGAAGAGACGGACATCGCCGTGGTTAAGATTGAATCGGCGCGCGAGTTGCCGAGCGTCAAGTTGGGCGATTCAAACACGGCGCAGGTCGGCGATTGGGTCCTGGCCATCGGCTCGCCCTTCGGCCTTGACCAGACCGTCACCGCCGGCATCATCTCGACCAAAGAACGACAGACGCCGCTCTTCACCTCGTTTCAACAATTCCTGCAAACCGACGCGGCGATTAATCGCGGCAACTCCGGCGGGCCGCTCGTCAACATGCGCGGCGAAGTCATCGGCATCAACTCGCAGATTGCCACTTCGACCGGCGACTACAACGGCATCGGCTTCGCCCTGCCCTCAAACGAAGCATCGTTCGTCTATCAACAAATCGTCTCGCAGGGCAAAGTGCGGCGCGGCTACCTTGGCATCTTCCTCGAATCGGTGAAGGCTGAGTTTGCGCGCGTCTACGGCCTCGCGGAAGCGAAGGGCGCGGTCGTCACGGACGTGCGCGACCCGGCTGGCCCCGCTGGCAAGGCAGGCATTCAGGCCAACGACATCATCGTCGAGTTCAACGGCCAACCCATCAACAGCGCGCAGGACTTAATCAACAAAGTGGCGGCCACAGCCGTCGGCTCCAACGTGACGATTACTTACCTGCGCGACGCGGGCGGCAAACTCGAACGCCGCACCGCCAACGTGACCATCGGCGAGCGACCTGCCGCCCTCGCTCCGGCGAGCGACGAAGAGAGCGCGCCCGCGCCGCCGACGAAAGAGAAGGAGACGCCGCAGGCCAACCGCGTCCGACTCGGCATCACGCTGATGGAAATCACGCCGCAAATCGCCAAGGAAAAGAATCTGGCGAACGTCCCCGGCCTGCTCGTCAAAGAGGTTGACCCGAACGGCATCGCGGCGGACGCAGGCTCGCGCGCCGTCCGCGAAAACGAAGTCATACAGCGCATCAACCGCGTCCCCGTCAACACGCTCGCGGAATTCCAGCGCGTCGTTGACAATCTCAAACCCGGCGATGCCATCGTGCTCAACGTCGCACGCTACGACAAAGAATCCGAGCGTGTCATTCAACGCATCGTCCAGTTCACCTATCAATAGGGGTTAGGGGTCGGGGGCTAGGGGTTAGGGAAAACAATTTCCTTTCTTCCCCAACCCCTGACCCCCAAGCCCCAACCCCTAACTTATGTCTCAAGCAAAAAAAGCTCTCGGCAAAAACGGCAGGAAGAACGGCAGCCGCAACGCGTCGCGCGTCGCCGTTAAGACGTATCACAACTACATCGGAGGCCGCTGGCAGCCGAGCGCGTCGGGCGAGTACTTCGAGAACTTCAATCCGGCGGACACGCGCGATGTCGTGGGTCGCTTTCCCGTCTCGACAAAAGAGGATGTTGACGCGGCGGTTGCTGCCGCGCGCGGAGCGTTTGACCGCTGGCGGCGAACACCCGCCCCGCGTCGCGCAGAGATTCTGTTTCGTCTCGGCGAGATATTGCTCCGCGACAAATCCGTTTACGCGGCGGACATGACGCGCGAGATGGGCAAGGTCTTGAAAGAAACCGGCGGCGACGTGCAGGAAGCGATTGATTGCACGTACTACACAGCGGGCGAAGGCCGTCGCCTTCACGGTTACACGACGCCCGCCGAGATGCCCGACAAGTTTGCGATGTGCGTCCGCCAGCCCGTCGGCTCGTGCGGGCTGATTACGCCTTGGAATTTTCCGATGGCGATTCCTTCATGGAAGCTGATTCCGGCTCTCGTCTGCGGCAACACGGTCGTCATCAAGCCGGCGGAAGACACGCCGCTCTCGACCTTCAATCTGGTCAAAGCCTGCGAGGAAGCGGGCGTGCCTGCGGGCGTCGTCAATCTCGTCACCGGCTACGGCGAGACGGCTGGCGCGGCCATCACGAACAATCCAAACCTGCGCTTAATCTCGTTTACCGGCTCGACCGAGACGGGCCGCATCGTCGCTTCAGCGTGCGCCGAACGCAACGCCATCTGCTCGCTTGAGATGGGCGGCAAGAACGTCATCATCGTGATGGACGACGCCGACATTGACCTCGCCGTCGAAGGCGCGGTCTGGGGCGCGTTCGGCACTTCGGGTCAACGCTGCACGGCTTCATCGCGTCTCGTCGTGCATAAGAAAGTCTACAAGCAGTTTGCCCGCAAACTGGTCGAGCGCGCAGCCGCCTTGCGCGTCGGCAACGGAGCCGACACGAACACGGACATGGGGCCGGTCATCAACGCCGAAGCCGTCAACAAGATTATGGGCTACATCGAAATCGGCGAGCGCGAAGATGGAGCGACGCTCGCCTGCGGCGGCAAGCGTTTGACGAAGGGCAAGCACGAGCACGGCTATTTTATAGAGCCGACCGTCTTCACCGATGTCAGTCCTGAGATGCGCATCGCGCAGGAAGAAATCTTCGGCCCCGTCACCGCCGTCATCCCGGCGCGCTCGCTCGAAGAGGCCGTAGGGATTGCCAACAATGTTCGCTACGGACTCTCCGCGGCCATCTACACGCAGGATGTCAACCGCGCTTTCCACGCCATGAACGAGATGTACACGGGCATCTTCTACATCAACTCGTCAACCATCGGCGCGGAAGTCCACTTGCCCTTCGGCGGCACCAAAGGCACCGGCAACGGCCACCGCGAAGCAGGCACGCAAGTCCTCGACATCTTCACCGAATGGAAGTCCGTCTACGTTGACTACAGCGGCAAGCTGCAACGCGCGCAGATTGACGAAGTGAACTTCGAGTAATGTTTGGCGCTTGGGTTTCTGAAGCAACATTCGGTTTTCAAACTCTTCCCGACTGATTGGAGAACAACAACGTGATTGTCGGACTGCCGAAAGAGATAAAAGATAACGAGTATCGTGTGGGCCTGACGCCGGCTGGCGTGCGCGCCCTGACGGACGCGGGCCATCAAGTATTGGTCGAGCGCGATGCGGGCACCGGCTCAGGCTTTGAGAATGATTTGTATGAGCGCGCCGGGGCGACCATCCTCGATTCGCCCGATGATGTGTGGGCGCAGGGCGAGATGATTGTCAAAGTCAAAGAGCCGATTGCGCCCGAATACCCGCGCATGCGCGAAGGCCAACTGCTCTTCACTTATTTGCATCTCGCGCCCGACCGTGAATTGACGAAGCAACTCCTCGAACGCAAAGTGACGGGCGTCGCCTACGAAACCATCACCGACCGCAAGGGAACGCTGCCGCTCTTGACGCCGATGTCCGAAGTCGCGGGGCGCATGGCGATTCAAGTCGGGGCTACCTATCTGGAAAAGATGATGGGCGGGCGCGGCATCCTGCTCGGCGGCGTGCCGGGCGTGCCTGCGGCGCGCGTGGTGATTATCGGCGGCGGCGTCGTCGGCACCAACGCCGCGAAGATTGCCGTCGGCATGGGCGCGCACGTCACCATCATTGACAACAACCTCGACCGCCTGCGCGAGTTGGACGACATCTTCCTTTCCAAAATCTCGACGCTCGCGTCCTCCGCCTACATGATTCACGATGCCATCTCGGAGGCTGACTTAATCGTCGGCGCGGTGCTCGTTCCCGGCGCGGCGGCCCCGAAGCTCGTCACGCGCAGCATGCTCAAGGACGTGCCGAACGGAGCCGTCATCGTTGACGTGGCGGTTGATCAGGGCGGCTGCATCGAGACGACGCACCCGACGACCCATTCCGAGCCGACTTACTACGTCGAAGGCGTGCTGCACTACTGCGTCGCCAACATGCCCGGCGCCGTGCCGCGCACTTCCACCTTCGCTCTGACCAACGCCACGCTGCCCTACGCTCTGAAGCTCGCCAACAAAGGATTCATGCAAGCCATCAGCAGCGACCCCGGCCTGAAAGAAGGCGTCAACACCTACGCCGGGCGGCTCACCTACGAAGCCGTCGCCGTCGCGCAGGGACTCGAATACACCGCGCTCGACGAAATGATTGGCGGCACCACAGCCGCGAAAGCTTAAAAAAAGTCCAAGGTCGAAAGTCCAAGGTCCAAAGTCAGGAAGCTAAGCTTTTGACTTTGGACCTTGGACTTTTGTTAGAAGAGTTGTTCGAGGCAGTTAATCAAGTCGGTCGGGCTGATGGGTTTGGTCAGGTAAACGTTTGCTCCGTCGGCGGCGGCAGCGGCGGCTTGGTTTTCGATGCCGCTGAGCAGGATGACGGGCAGTTGTGAGAGCTTGGGCTGGCGGCGCAGGAAGCGGCAGAGTTCGTGGCCGCCGAGGTGCGGCATGATGGCGTCTGTGACAACGGCGTCGAGCGCGGTCGTCATCACAATCTTCATCGCTTCCACGCCGTCGCTCGCTGTGATGACGGTGTAGCCCGCCTTTTGCAGTATGACCTCAAGATAGCGACGAATCGAGCGGTCGTCTTCGGCCAGCAGGATTGTCTGTCGCGGCGCGCAGGGCGCAGTCAATTCACTGGCGACGGCTTCCGGCGGCGCGCTGCTCTTAAGTTGGTCGGACGTTTTCATCTCTATGCTTTAAGCCGGGTGAGAAGCTTTCGTGTCTACCGAAGGAGAGCGTTTGCGCGGGGCCTTGCGGCTGCTCTTCAGCCGTATTGACAGAGTAAACCTGCGCCCGCGAGCTTGTCAATAATCTTCACTTGCCTGACGCGCCGCTCGCACAGCGCGTCTGCGCGGCCAACTCAACAAAAGCGCGCGGCTCTGTTATATTGATTCATTGCTTCGCGCGCACGGAAAAACGCAGGCGTGCGCTATGCCGTTGATGGTTTGATTTGGCGCGGCCCGGTTTGTCTAAGGCGGTCGCGCTGTAGGGTAGAGTTTTAAGATGTATGAATTTGCCGTCGCTCCGGCGGTCACACAAATCCGCCGTCGCGGAGTCGAGATAACGGAAGTCACGCCTTCGAGCATCGCCGCCGAGATGGAGTTGGAGGCGGGCGACCGCATCATCAAAGTCAACGGTCGCGTGGTGCGCGACTATCTCGACTTTCGTTTTCAAACCGGCGGCGAAACCGAACTCGTCGTCGAAGTTCGCAAGCGCAACGGCGAAGATTGGGAACTCGACATCGAACGCGCAGAGGGCGAAGACTTCGGCCTCGGCTTCGAAGCGATTGTCCCGCGTCAGTGCGCCAACGAATGTCTCTTCTGTTTCTGCAAAGGCAATCCTGAAGAAGCGCGTCCTTCGCTCTTTGTCCGCGACGAAGACATCCGCCTCTCTTTCCTCTACGGCAACTACACGACGCTCACTTCCATCACCGAAGACGAGATGAAGCGCGTCATCGAGCAACGCTTGACGCCGCAGTATGTCTCCGTCCATGCGACCGACGTGAAGGTTCGCGCCCGCCTGCTCGGCATTGACGAGCAGCGCGCAGACATCACAGGAAAGATGCAGCGGATGCTCGACGCAGGCATAGAAATTCACGCGCAGGTCGTCCTGTGTCCTGAGATTAACGACGGCGAAATTTTGCGCCGCACCGTTCTGGACCTCGCGGCGTTCTATCCGAAAATCAAGAGCGTGGCGATTGTCCCGCTCGGCCTGACGCGCTACAACACGGACGAGCGGCTGACGCCCGTCACCGCAGAGTTTTGTCGTCAAGCGATTCGCAGCATCACTGCGCTCCAAAGAGAGTTGCGCGAGCGTCTGGGGACGACCTTCGCTTTCCTCGGCGACGAGATTTACCTGCGCGCCGGACGCGCCGTGCCTTCGCGCCGTCACTACGGCGACTATCCGCAAATCGAAGACGGCATCGGCATGGTGCGCAGCTTTCAAAATGATTTCGCCGCGCTCTGGCGCCGTCTTGAACGTCGCCCGCCGGCGCACGCTTCATCGCTCAACTCGACCGTCGTCACCGGAACACTCTTCGCGCCGATTCTCAAAGATTTGCTCGAACGCTTGAACGCTCGTTTCGGCGCTCGCCTCTCTGTCCTTGCGCTTGAGAATCGTTACTTCGGCGGCGACGTGTCTGTCGCGGGCCTGCTCACCGGCGAAGACCTGCTCGCGGCCAGAGAACAGCTTCGCGGCGACTCGCTCGTTATCCCCGGCTCGATGTTGAAGAGCGGCGACACTGTGATGCTCGACGGTCGCAAACTAGACGAACTGGAACGCGAGCTTGGCCTGCCCATCCACGCGCTCGACTTCGACGGGCTGGCGCAAATGATTGAAAAGCAGGGGATGGAGATTAGGGGTTAGGGGTTGGGGAAAGCGAGACACGCGCTGATGCACGTCCTCTATTTTATCGAGCACGAACTTCATGCGAGAGTTGCTCGGAAGCTTTTTCTTCCCCAACCCCTAGCCCCTTTCCCCCAACCCCTTAATCAATGATTCAAGATGAAGAAAAAGCTATCGGCTCCGGGTCGGGCGCGGCGAAGAAGATTCTCGATGTCGGCTGCGGCAACAACAAGCATCCGGGCGCGGTCGGGATGGACTTCAACCCGCGCACCGCGGCGGACGTGATACATGACCTCGGCGTCGTGCCGTATCCTTTCGCCGATAACGAGTTTGACGAAATCATCAGTCGCCACGTCGCCGAGCATGTGCCGGACGTGATGGCCTTCATCTCGGAGTTGCACCGGATTACGAAGCCCGGAGGCCGCATCAAACTCGTCACGCCGCACTACTCGAACCCGGACTGGCCCACAGACCCGACGCATCGCAACCATTTCAACAGCTACTCCTTCAACTGCTTCATGCAAGACCGCCGCCTCTTTCCCTTCTACACGGATGTCGAGTTGAAGCTCGTCAGCGCCTACGTCAGCCTCGCCAATCTCTGGCGCGTTCTGGGCCTTGAGTTCATCACCAACCTCGACCAGCGTTGGCCGCGCTTTCGCTTCACGCGCAAGTTCTGGGAGTTCTACTTGAACTTCATCTGCCGCGGCAAAGAATTGCGCTTCGAGTTTGAGGTCGTCAAGCGAGACGCGCCCACCCCGCCCGCCCGGAAATACTGAGCAGCGTAGTAGCTTTGCGCCCGCCACCTGCCGCCGCCCGCGCCCGCCTCGCTTCGCCCGTCCCCGTCAATTCCATAGAAATGGAGGCGCGATTCGGAATTTTGGATTTTAGCGACCCGTTTGGCCGTTAAGTCCAATGAATTTTGCGTGTTGCGTCGCGTCGCCGCTCTGGAATGGTGCTTGCTTAAAAGCTTTTGTCCAAGATTCTGCTTATGACAGCGCTTTCAATAGTTCAGCCATATGTATCCTCCGCACCGGCGCACACCCATCAATCTGTGGCCTTTCAGCTTGCGCGGACATTTGCTTGAAAGTAGCGTCATGGCCGGTCGAACGACAGTCGGCTAGGGTTCTAACTTAAGGAGAAAGATATGTTCCAAAAGATCACCAGAATAACGGGCCTCTTCGCCCTGTTATTGCTCATGGGGTCGCTGAGTTTGAGCTTTGCGCAAAGCTCCGCGCAGGGCACAATGAGCGGCACCGTTACAGACGCCTCCGGCGCTGTGGTCGCGGGCGCGACGGTCGAGGCGACCAACACCGGCACCGGCGAAAAGCGCACAGCGACCACTACTGACAGCGGCAGTTACTCAATCCCGAACCTGCCTCCGGGCCTCTATAGTGTCTCGACCACTGCTTCCGGCTTCGCCGCCAGCACGGTCAAAGATTTGAAGATTTCCGTTTCGTTTAATACGACGCAGGACTTCGCATTGAATCCGCAGGGCGCTTCGGAAACGGTCGTCGTTTCGACCGGCGACGCGCAGACGCAGATCAACACCACCGACCAGCAGCTTTCGACGCTGCTCGATAATAAGAAAATCATTGACTTGCCGTTGCTTAACCGCGACCCGAACTCGCTGATTTTGCTCGCGCCCGGAACCGTCCAGACGCAGAGCGGCCTCGGCGGTTTCTCCGTCAACGGCTCGCGCGAACGCAACAATAACTTCCTCGTTGACGGCGTTGACAACAACGACGCCGACGTTCCCGGCATCGCCGGCGGCATCTCGACCCCGAACATTGACGCCACGCAGGAGTTTCGCGTCATCACCAGCAACTTCAACGCTGAGTTTGGCCGCAACACCGGCGCGATCATCAACGTGGCGACCAAGAACGGCACCAACGAGTATCACGGCAACGCCTACATCTACTATCGTAGCGACCGCTTCTCGGCGCGCGACTTCTTTGATGTCAGCGGCGAAGCAGACCCGCTGCAACGCAAGCAGTTCGGCACTTCCTTCGGCGGCCCGATTAAGAAGGACAAGATGTTCTTCTTCTTCAACTACGAAGGCGACCGCTTCAACTTCGGCACGCAGGAATCGCGCGTGGTTCCCTCGGCGCTCGCGCGCACGGGCATCATCGTCACGCCTGCTCCCGACCCGACGCGCACAGCAGCGCAGAACGAGTCGGTCGGAAGATTCGGAACCATTGACATTCGTCAGGGCGGTTTCAACAATCGCACGGGCGTTCGTCTCGGCATCGGCCCGAACCTCGGCCTCAATCCGGCCATCACCAGCTTGCTCAGCCTCTTTCCGCTCGGCAACGACCACGCCAACGACCCGCTGCCCGGCGTGTTCGAGAGTTTCCGTTTCAGCTACCTGAACCGCAACCACACCGACAGCACGGCCTCGCGCTTTGACTGGCGACTGAACAACACGCACACGCTGACGGTGAGCCACAACTTCAGCACCGGCGTTTTCGCGGCTGGCTCCGACACGTTCCCCGGCACGGGCGACGGCATTCGCAGCCCGCAGCGCGGACAGTTGTTGACCATCAACCTGGTGTCCACGCTGACACCGAGCCTCGTTAACTCTTTCACCTTCGGCGGCAACCGCTCGAAGGCTCGCTTCAACGGCGCGGGCGATCAGGGCGTCAGCGCTTTAATTCCTGCCGCCATCAACGCCTCCTTCGCCGCTAACGGCATCGGGGTCGCCCCGAACATCGGCGGCACCAACGGTCGTGCCATCAGCCTTTCGACTTCGGCTCTGCAAGACCTTGGGACGTTCGACACGCAGTTCCGCTTTACGGGAACGACCGTGCTCAACGATTCGATAACCTACACGACGGGCAATCACACGATTCGTGGCGGCTACGAACAGCGCTGGGTCTACAGCAACAGCGCGACCAACTTCGGTCGCTCTGAAACGCTGAGCTTCGATTTCACGACGACCTTCGGCTTCCCGATTTTGCGCGGCAACGGCGGCAACAACATCACGACCGCCGGACAGGGCGGCACGGTGCAGAACTACGCCGCGTTCCTTTATGGTTTGACGGCTCTGCAACTGCAATCGCAGTTCTTCGACAAGAACGGCTCTCGCCGCGATAGTAACTACAGCGGCTTCCGCGTCCGCGAGTCCGACTTCTTCGTTCAGGACACGTGGAGAGTGCGCCCGAACTTCACGCTCAACTACGGTATGCGTTACGAGTTCAAGGGCGTGCCTTTCGAGGTCAACGGAATGCTCTCGACGCTGGTTGACCAGAACCCGGCGGACAGGGAACCGGCTGGCGGCTTTGTCTTCCAGGTGGTCGGCAAGAACTCCGGCAACAACCAGCAGGGACTCTACCTGAACGACTTTAACAACTTCGCCCCGCGCTTCGGCTTTGCCTACAGCCCGGGCTGGGAAAACGGTTTCATCTCGAAGTTGACGGGCGGCCCCGGAAAGATGTCTATCCGTGGCGGCTACGGCGTCTTCTACGACCGCGTGTTCGGCAACTTGTTTACCAACGCGCGCGGCAACCCGCCCTTCCAGCAGGACGTGCAGAACATTCCGTTCAACGACACCTTCTCCGGCACGATTCAGGAGTTTGGTCGTCCGGCGACGCAGATTCCGAGCACGCGAGTTCCGAGCAACGCGGAAATCTTCCCCGTGCTCTTCGCTTTGCCTGGCAACAACCAGTTCCAGTCGAAGTTTGCGACTCCGTATGAGCAGAAGTGGAACTTCGGCTTCCAGCGCGAGTTGGGCAACCAGTTCCTCTTCGAGGCCGATTACGTCGGCGCGAAGGGCACCAACCTGTTGCGCGTCATCGACGGTCAGATGACCAGCGTGCCGCGTTGCAACGCGGTGGCAGCGGCGACTCCGGGCGTGGCTAACGATCCGCCGTGCGGCGGCCCGATTAGCACCAGCGGCGGCTCCAACGTCGTCAACGGTCGCTTCAACGACGCCTTCTTCCAGGCGGCGATGAATCTCTCGGTCGGTTTTTCGACCTATCACTCGCTGCAAACGCGCGTGACGAAGACCCTGACCAATTCCAGATTCGGTCTGGGCCAGATTCAGGGCGCTTACACATGGAGCCACGGAATTGACAACGCCAACGATCCGCTCGTCGGTTCGGCTGGCGAATCAACGCGCACCAACCCGCGCGACTCGTCAGGCTTTGCGGGCGGCTTCGGTCGTCCCGAGCGCGGCGACTCAGGTTTTGACGTGCGGCATCGCGTCGTCATCAACTTCCTGTATGACATTCCGTTCAAGTCTGACAACAGCTTCATGAACTACCTGTTCGGCAACTGGTCAACGTCTGGCATCTATTCTTTCCAGACAGCCCAGCCCTTCAGCGTGTTCAGCACGATTGACTCCGCCGGTTCGGGCCTCAGCCAGCGCGCTGACTTCGCCAGCCCCGGCAATCCGAACAACATCACGCCGACGACCTTGCCGGCAGACCCGCGCACGACGACCTTCGACCTGCCGCGGACTGCCTTCGCCAATCCGTGCCCTCCGGGCAACCCGGCTTGCTTGGCGGCTGGCGTGGTGAGCTTGGTGGGCCGTGTTGGTGAAACCTCGCGCAACGGTTTCCGTGGCCCTGATTTCAGCAAGACGGACTTCTCCTTAATCAAGCGCATTCCGATTACGGAGCGTTACAAATTCACGATTCGCGCGGACTTCTTCAATATCTTCAACCGCGTGAACTTCGGTGTTCCGGTCACGACGATCACGGCCACAAACTTTGGTCGTTCGACCTTCACTATCGGCACCCCGCGCGTCATTCAATTCGCGGGTCGCTTCGAGTTCTAAAACAACTCACTCGCCAAAGGGGCAAAGCTTCCGCCGTCACAACACGGAAGCCGCCCCTGCGGCTCTTATCTACTCAAAGCCATGCCGGCAGCAATGTCGGCATGGCGATTTTTTTTGCGCGCGTCTTCTGCTGTTCCGTCGCCGCCGCTCCGCCGCAGCGCGCTTGAGCGAGCGCGTTGCGCGTAGAGTTGTCCAGAACATGATGAACAAAAGCGGCTGCGCTTTTTGAGAAGGACAGCGGGGCTTTTTGAGAAGAAGAGCGGGCGCGTAAAAAATGCCCGCCCCGCTGCTTTCCCTCAAGAGCAGCGGGGCGGGCTTAGAGTTTGTGTGGCAAGGCTGGCCGGGCGGGATGCCGTGGCTGTGATGCCACGGCCTCTCGCCCGCCAGTTCAGTTTTAGAAGAAGTAACGCGCGCCGAAGAGGAATGTCCGCCCGACGACGTTGGTCTGTCCCAGATTAAGGAACGTGGTGGTGTTAATCGTGTTTCCGGCGGTGTTCGACGGAATCACTGTGAAGTTCCTGTGGTTGAACAGGTCGAAGACTTCCATGCGCAGTTGCAGCCGCTGCGTCTCGCCAACCGTCCGAATGTTTTTGACAATCGAGAGATTGCTGAGTTCCGTGCCGCCGGTGCGCTGTGTGTTGGAGCCGAGCGTTCCGTTGATGCCTGAGCTGGAAGCGTTGACGATGAAGTAAGCGTTCGCCACGGGCGCGGTCGGCGTCGAAACCAGCGGATAAATGCCAGCCGGATTGACCGAGACGCGCTGCGACCCTTCGACCGTGCTGACTTGGCCCGCGAGGATGCCCAGAGCGTTGTTGCCGCTAAAGACCGAATACGGAGTGCCGGTGGCCAGCGTCGTCACGCCCGCCAACTCCCAACCGCTGAAGACGCGATTCAGAAAACCGTTGCCCCTGAACACTTCCGGGCTGACCCATACCGAACTCATCACAAAGCGATGCGGCTGGTCAAAGCCGGAACGGCCCCGGTCACACTCAGGACAACGCGGGTCGCCGGGCAGCGTGCGATTCGCCTGACCGCCGAGCACGTCGTCCGACTCGCTGATGAACGAACTCCAGGTGTAGTTGGCATTGAAGGTCGAGCTGCCGAAGTTCTTGCCAAAGAAGCTGAGCGCGCTATAGCGTTTCTCAAGCGTGAACTGCCCCGAATGATAGATTGACTTGGCGATGCCCTGTCCAATCAGGACAGAGCCGCGCGTCGGGTCGAGCCGCTCGGCTTGAAGAGCCGCGGCCGAAGCGTTGCACGGCGTGTTGAAGCGACTCAACGGCCCGCAGAAGCCGATGTTGGCTTCCACTTCACGAACAAGGTTGCTGCCACGCGTGCCGATGTACTCGGCCTTGACCACATAGTTGTTGCCAATCTGATACTGCAAGCCGACCGTCCACTTGTCCGAGCGCGGCTGTTTGATTCTCTCGTTGGGCGAGAAGAGGCGCAGCGGCAGCAGGAGCGGATTGTTGCCCTGCGCCACGTAGGTCTGCGGCGTCGGCGGCGCAGGCAAGTTGTTGAAGGGATGCTGTCCCGTGATGTTGGTGAACGAGACGTTGACGCCGCGCGGGAAGTTGCGCGAGTTGTTCAGCAGGATGTTCTGAAACACCTGATCGTAGGCGATGCCGAAACCGGCGCGGAAGACCAGCTTGCCGTCCATGAAATTCTTCGGATTCCATGCCAGTCCAACACGCGGCCCGAAGTTGTTGTTGTCCGGCTTGGCGTTGGAGAAGAAGCCGAAGGGAGCCGTCACATACTCGTAGCGCAAGCCCAGATTGAGCGTCAAATCAGGATTGACGCGCCAGTCGTCCTGCCCGAACCAGCTATGCTCGTAGGTGACGGCATCGGTCAATCCGTCTCCGGCATACTGCTGGAACGAAGCGTTGCGGTCGAACAGGAAGTTGTTGATGTCGCCGTAGCTGACCGTGCCGCGCAGGTTCGGAGCAAAGAAGCTGGCCAGATGATAGCGCAGCATGTTGTAGCCGAACTTCATGGCGTGGTTGCCGGTCGTGTAGCCAACGTTGTCGGTCAACTCCAACACCTTGTCGTTGCGGCTCTGCGGGAAGTTGGCGTTGCCGAGCGAGAAGGCCGTCCCTGTGCCCGTAATGGCGAACGAGAAGCCGAGGTTCTCAGGGAAACTGAGCGTGCGCTGGCTGTAGGTGAAGCGCGACTCGTTAATCAACTTGGCCGAGAGCACGTACACGTCGTTGATTGTGAAAGAGCGGTCGTAGATGTTCTGGCCGACCTCCTGGCCGGGCAGGCTGGTGATGCCCGTGCTCGCGAACGGGCCTTTGAAGTTGTCCCGCAGGAAGCGGAACGAAAGCTGGTCGTTGTTGTTAATCTTCGTGTTGATTTTAATCAACTCGCGGTCGAAATCTTCTTTGTAGGGAATGCCGCCCGTCGCTCCGCGATTGAAGGTCAGGAAGCTGAGCGTGCCTATCTGCGGGGTGCCGACGGCATTCAGATTTCTCACCGCTACGGAGCCGCCGCTCGTCGGGTCGTTGGAGACGGGATAGTTGTTAAGCAGAAAATCAACCGTCCCCGGAGCAAACAAAGCCTGATTGGCTTGCAGGAATGCTCTGGACGCCGGAGACAAAGCAAGACGGCTGGCCGAACTCACCGTTTGACGAAAATCAGTAAAGTCGAAACTGGTGAAGAAGAAAGTATGGTTGCGCACTATCGGCCCGCCGAAGGTGACGCCGTAGATGCTGTCGTTGGAGACGCTGCGGCAGTTGCGCAGAATCTGCGTCCGGCTCAGGTTGTTTGGATTGCTGGCCGTGTTGCTGTTGACGCAGCGCTGCTGGCTGGTCGTCAGCGAGTCAACGCCGTTGCCGTCCCAGTTATAAAAACCCGTCCCGTGAAACTCGTTCGTCCCGGAGCGAGTAATCTGGTTGACGTAGGAACCGGCGTTGCGGCCATACTCGGCGGCGAACGTGTTGGTGATAATCTGAAATTCGCCGAGGGCTTCCGGCGGCAAATTCTGACGCGGAATCGAGAGCGATTGGTCGTTATTGTTTGCGCCGTCAATCGTAAAGTTGTTCGAGCGCGTGCGGTTGCCGTTGACGGCGAAACCCGAACCCGGACGACTGTTCTGGTTGGGCAGCACGCCCGGATTCAACAGCGCTAAGCCGTTCAAAGAATTGCGTCCCGGCAATTCCAGAATGCGGCGCTGGTCAACGGTCTTGGAAACCTGGCTCTGCGTCGTCTCCAACAGCGCGCCGCTGTCGGAAACTTCAACCTGAGCTTTAATCGGCCCGGCTCCAAGCTTGAAATTAACGGTCGTGTCAACGCCGGAACTGACGTTGCTGCGTTCCTCGCCCGACCCGAAGCCTGAGCGCTCGACCTTCACCGAATAGAAACCGACGGGCAGACCGCTGATGCGATACAACCCTTCGTCATTCGTCGTGTCGTTGCGCGTCACGCCGGTGTCAACGTTGGAAACCGTCACGGTCGCTCCGGCGACGGCATCGCCGCGCTCGTCGCTCACCACACCGGAGATGCTTCCATTGATGCTCTGCGCAAAGGCGGGGGGCAAAGTAACGAACCCGCATAGCAGCACGGCTGCTAACACAAGTAAGATCCTTGTCTTCATTCGAGACTCCTCCTTTTAAGTTTCAGTAAGTAGGGGCTGGAGCTTTCTGGGGTAGGAATTGCGAGTTCAGCAGGCTCCAGACTATTCGACCGACATATCGGTTAAATGACCGGAAGCAATAATTATGCCCTGTCTTTCAGCGCGCTGTCGCTGCGGGTTAAGGCTATCTATTTGGTTAATTAACTTCCACAGACGCCTGCTCGCCGCCTCGTCATCGTCCATCAAATTGGTTTCAGATACGAAAAAATGGATGGAAAATAAGCTGGCAACAGACTGTTTAGACGCGGCTCGTGAACGGCTCACCTGTCGCCGTAGGACACGCAGCCTCCGTAATTTGCCTTGAGCGGTTGAGGCAGCGTTGAAGACAAAAGAGCCGGGCTGAAGCGCGCTATCGCTCTTGCAAGCCCGGCTCTTTTATTTTGTCCGCGACCGAGCCTTGCGCTCAGTCTCCGTTGACAGTTAGAAGATGAACTTCAACTGGTAACGAATGACGCGACCGCCGCCGTCGGAGAGACGCGTGTTCGGATTGAGAAACTCGGTCGCCACCGAGTTGAAGACGTTGGCGGAGACGCTGCCTCCCGCCGGAGAGAACGGGCTGACGCTGCCCTGCGTGTACTGCGGATGGTTGAAGATGTTGTAGAACTCTGTGCGGAATTCAAGCCGCGTGTTCTCCGTAATCTTCGTCCGCTTCATGATGTTCACGTTCCAGTTGTTGGTGCCGGGCGTGACCAGCGTGTTGCGTCCCAGGTTGCCGGTGCGACCCGCGCCCGTGGCGATGCCGATATACTGCGCCGCCGAAGGATTGATGCAAGCGCCCGCCGCATCAGGGTTGGTGTAGTAAGTCGCGCCGACCGCGACGCTGCACGGATTGAGAGCCGCCGTGGCGGTGGCAGGCACGGCGCGAACGCCGACCTGACCGGCAGGGTTGAAGTCGGGGCGGTCGAAGTTGCCGCCGATGCCGTCCGAGTCAATGCCGTTGAAGACGTTGAGCGGAGCGCCGCTTTCAAAGTTCGTCACGCCGGTCAGTTCAAAACCGCCGAGCAGGTGTCCGGCGAACCCGTGTTGGTCACGGAAGAATGGAATGACGTAGCCGTAGGTGAGCGAGAGACGATGACGACGGTCGAACAAAGAGACCGCGCGGTCGAGTCGTTCGCTGAACAGAATGGTCGGGCGCGCTTGATTCTGCGGCGCGTTGTTTCCGGCGGTGCCGAACACTTCGCTCGCGTTATCAATCAGCTTCGACCAAGTGTAGGCGCCGGTCAGCATGAAGTTGTCCGCGAAGCGACGCGTCACTTGAAGCTGGCCCGAATGATAGATGGAAGAGCCGCCGTTGGTGCGCGTCAGACGCGCGCCTTGCAGCGGGTCTAAGCGAGCGACGAGACGGCTTCCGGCGGCGCCGAGAGCCGGACCGGTGTAGCCCGCGGGGACTCTCACCTGAGCGGCGGGAATCGTCGGGTTGAGGTCTTCGTTGGCGAAGAGCCGCGTTCCCTTAGAGCCGACGTAGGAAGCGTCCATCACTATCTTGAAGGGCAACGCGCGCTGGAATCCGGCGGACCAACGCTGGTAGTACGGATTGACCAGATTCGGCGCGCTCAAGGTTTGCGAGTCGGTCGGCAGAAGGGCGCGAGCGACGAGCGGGAACGAGCCGGTCAGATTCGCCAGCCCGCGCGGGTTGGCCGTGCTCGGTGAAGACACCGTGCTGGTCGAAATCAAGTTGGGCGAAGTCGCCGCGGAGTTCGATGCGATGTTGTTGAAGAACGAGTCGTAGCCAATCTGGTATCCGGCGCGAAAGACCGTCAGCTTCTCGCCGATGAGGCTGCCGAGGAAGCCGCTCGAAAACGACGGCGAGTAGGCGAGGCCGAAGGTCGGAGCGAAGTTGTTGTTGTCGTGCGGAATCGAGTTGGGCTCGCTCCAGGGGCCTGTGAACGTCACAGGGTTGACGTTGAAGAGACCCGTGAAGGCGGGCGTGCGCAAGCTATTGAACGGCACGCCGAAGTTCTCGTAGCGGAGGCCGAGCGTGAGCGTCAGGTTCTGCGTGGCGTTCCAGCGATCCTGGAAGAAGTAAGCCTGACGAATCAGTTCCGGGTAGTAGAAAGCGGAGCCGAAGTCGCGCAGGGCGCTGCCGGTGCCGCCGAAGTTGTCAACGAAGTTGGCGAAGGAGGTGAACGTCTGGCCGCCAGCCGAGCTGGCTCCGAACGTCAACTCGCCGCGACCACGGAAGGGCGCGAGCTGCTTCGAGCGTTGATTAAGCAAGTCGATGCCGAAGCGGAAATTGTGGCTGCCGCGCACGAGCGAGACAGTATCCTGAATCACGTAGTTGTTGGCGACACGACCCTGCGGCAGGTTCGACGCGACGCCGAGGCCGGAGACGGTCGTGAAGGTGAAAGACGGCAGCGTGTTGCCGAGCGGGTTCGCCGTGTCAACCGGGAAATCAATCAGGATGCGGTTGTAGGCGAGGCGCACTTCGTTCGTCAAGTTAGGCGAGAAGACGTGCGTTTCGGCCATCAGAAAATTCTGGTAGGTGTTGACGTTCGGCGCGTCGAAACCCTCGAAGCCGACGTTGCCGCCGAACGGGAAGAGCTGGTCGTCAAACAGGTAACGCGCCGAGAACTGGTCGTTGTCGCTCAGCTTGTGGTCAACGCGGACTTGCCATTGACGGTCGCGGTTGGCAACGCCGAACACTCTGGTGAAAGTGCCAAACTCGACGTTGCCGCGATTGACGCCGCCGACCGTGCCGAGCGCGATGTTGATGGGGCTGGTGGCGCCGACGGCATCGCCGATGACGTTGAAGTACAGGTCAAGGTTCGGGCTGGCGCCGACGGGGAAGAGCGTGCGCAAGCGAGCGCGGCCAGCGGCGGTCGGAACGGTGAAGGTCGTCGAACTGCTTGAGTTCTGTCGCTGCTCTTGATAAGAGCCGAAGAAGAACGTGCGGTTGTGAATAATCGGGCCGCCGATGGTTCCAGAGAACCACTGTTCGGTGCCGGGCAGCGGACGGCCACGCTGTTGCACCGGAACTCTGCGCGACTCTGCGCTGGTCACAGCGTCGTCGCGTGTCGAGTCGAGCAAGTAAGAGAGCGTGCCGTGAAAGTCGTTCGTGCCTGACTTGGTAATCGTGTTGACGACGGCGCCGCCAGCGCGACCAAACTCCGCATCGTAGTTGGAGGTCTGCACGGAGACTTCCTGCACGGCGTCCGGGTTGGTAATTTGAAAGCCCTGACCGGCGACCGAAATATCGTTGTTCTCGGTTCCGTCAATCAGGAAATTGTTTGAGCGGCCACGCGCGCCGTTGACCGAAAAGGTGCCGACGCCAAAGCCGAAGCGATTGGTGGAAACGCCGGGCAGATTCAAGGCGAGCGAGACGGGGTTGCGACCGGCAAAGGGGAGTTCCTGAATTTGTCTGGTCTCGATGTTGCCGCCGCGCACGGGGGCTTCGGTTTGCAGTTGCGCGGTTCCTTCGGAGGTCACGTCAACCGTCACCTGCTGGCCCGCCGGGGCCATCTGCGCGCCGACTTCCGAAGTCTGGTTGGCCTTCACGTCGATGTTGGTCTTCGTGACTTCGCCAAAGCCGGAGGCCGTGACTTTGAGTGTATATTTGCCGAGGTCTACCGCGTCCATGCGATAGATGCCTTCGTCGTTGGTAGTGGTGGTGCGCTCAACGCCTGTGTTCGTGTTGGCCAGCACGACGTTGGCGCCGGCGATGACTGCGCCGGTCGGGTCTGTCACTGTTCCGCTCACCGTGCCGCGGCTGGTCTGAGCAGCGGCGGTCAGCGAGAGGCTGAACAGCAAGACCACGAGCGTTAAAAATCTGGGCTTCATGAAAATTCTCCTAAGGGTTTGGGGTTGGTCAGGCATCAATGGGCTAAATGCCTGAAGATTACAAAAACTAGCGAGGCGCTAATCGAGTTCTGCTACCTTAACTTCCAGGTTTTCTGCTTGATCTAATGACCGAGATAGTAAATGGGTCAAACAAGGCTGGTGACTACACCGATATAGTGGCAATAGTTGTGCCAAGTCTGAACGCCGTCTGAGGCGAACTGAGGCGAAAGCGCAAGGGCGTTGACTATCTGCTGCTGAGCCACGCTTTTGTGGGAAATCAAAAGCCCGCGCGCTCGCCTGAGCCGTCTCCGGCGCCTGCCCGCCAGCCTCGCTCGTCTCCATTGAAATGGTTCGGCCTACGAAAAAATGGATAGCTTGACGATGGCAAACGGCGTCGTCGTCTCCTGTGATAGAATCAGGCCGGACGCGCGACAGAGGTTTTAAGAGCCACACTTTCCGGCATCCAACATGGCCACTTTAGCTTTCAATCAACTATCACTGGCTCCGCTTGGGGCGGGCGACCTCATTGACCGCGCTGTTCGTCTCTACCGGCGTCACTTCATGACCTTGATTCGCATCGCCGCCCCGCCCGTCATCGTCTCAGCGATAGGCTCTATGCTCTGGACTATCGCATGGCGCGGTCTGGTCATCACGGGCAACGACGCTATGCTCCCGTTCTACGGGATGCTGGTAGGCGTCGGCATATTGCTTACTATCGGCGGCATGCTGCTGAACCTGATTGTCATGGGCGGGGCGGCGCGCAATCTCGTCACGCATCTCTTGTGGAACGAACCAGTCACGGCGCGGGCTACTTATCGCAACGTGCGTTCGCGCTTCTGGGGCTTGCTCGTCGCGGCCATCGTCATCAGCATCTTCATGTTTATTTGCGGCGTCATCACGATGATTGCGTGGAGCATCGCTTACCTGATTGTCGTCTTCGGGGCGGTGGCAATAGCGCAGGTTGTCGCATGGTTGGGAGCGTTGGTGGGCATCATCGGACTCTTGACAATCACGCTCCTTGCGATGGCTCTCTTCTTCCTGATGGCGGGGCGCGTGGCTTATGTGCCGCAGGTGATGTTGGTTGAAGGCAAGGGCGTGGCGCAGGCTTTGACGCGCAGCTTCGGGTTGGCGCGCGGCAACGTGCGAAGGTTGCTCGGAATGTTTCTCTTCACTTCGTTTGCCGCCTACTCGGCCTTGATGGTCTTGATTATTCCGCTCGGCTGGTACGGCTATCTGAACGGCGTTGACCCGTCGCCATGGAACTCGACTAACTGGCCGACGTGGTATGCCATCGGCTACAGCGTCTTCGGCCAACTGAGTTCCATTCTGCTGCTCCCCGTCTGGATGCTCGGGCTCTCGCTGCTCTACGTTGACGAGCGCGTGCGCCACGAAGGCTACGATATTGAATTGATGGCCGCACGGCAAATGGGAGCCATCCCTGAGCAGTGGAACAGGCAGGCCGCGCCGAACGCTTACACGCCGGCCATCGTCACTGAGCCGCAACTCGCGCAGAGCAACGCGCCGGACAATCGCTCGCCCAATTCGACGCTCGGCTTGCGTTGACAGCCACACAGAGAAATAGAGACGAGCCGCCACGCGGCGAAAGAAAAGAACGTGAACGCTTTCTTCCAACAACCCGGAGCAACCGCGAGCAGCCGCGACGAGCGGGACGTGAGCAGGCACGACGAGCGGGAGCCAATGCTCATGTCGTCGTCGCAAGGGTTGCGGCGCGCAATTCGTTCGCTCTTCTGCGCGGCGTTGCTCGTCATGTTTGGGGCAAGCGTGAACGTCGCGGCGACTCTTGAGACGTATCGCAGGCAAGTAGGCGAGGCCGCGCAGATGCTCGAAGCGTTGCCGCAATGGAGAAAGGTCGAGAGCGAGGCTCATTATGCGCGCCGCGTCGCAGCCACTCTGCAACATGTGCAGGAGACGTTGTTGCCCGTCCAGACGATTGAGTCGAACGGCGCGGGCGTGACGGTGGACAACAAGTGGCTGGCCGAAGCCTTGTCGCGCTACGAACAGATGCCCGCCGCCGACGCGAGCGGTCGCGCAGCCGAACTGGCGCAACTGACGGAGCGTTTGCAGGCTCTCGATGAACGTCTCGCCGAACTCGACGCGAAGGCTCAAAGCGGCGCATCGAAGGATGAAGAGAAGAAGAAACTGGAAGGCATCCTGCGGCGTCCTGAGTACGGCGAGCCGAGCGATGAAGGAAGCGCGTTGGGGCGTCTCTGGCAGCGCTTCCTCAAATGGTGGCGCAGCCTTTTTCCAAAGCAGACCGACCTGGCCCCGGAGCGTTCAAGCACAGCCTCCGGCCTCGCGCAGATTTTCGTCATCGCGTTGACGCTGGCCGTCATCGTCTACTTGCTCTGGAAATTCACGCCGATGTTTCGCCGCAAAAGTTGGAGCGGCAAGCCGGAAGCGCGCGGGGCGCGCATCGTGCTCGGCGAGCGTTTGGGGCCGGAGCAAACTTCCGCCGACTTGCTGGCCGAAGCAGAGGCTCTGGCCCGCGCCGGAGATTTGCGCGCCGCCATTCGCAAGGGCTACATCGCGCTGCTGTGCGAACTCGGCGACCGCAAAATCATCGGCCTCGCGCAGCATAAGACCAACCGCGATTACCTGCGCGCCGTTCGTCAAATCGAGCCGCTGCACGGACAGATGCAACAGTTGACGCACAGCTTTGAGCATCACTGGTACGGATACGCGCCCGCGACGGAGAACGACTGGAACGCCTTCCGCTCCGGGTTTCAAAGAGCAGTGACGAGTGACAAGTGACGAGTGACGAGCAAGAGAAAGCGGTGATGCGTGATGAGTATTGAGTGATGAGCAATGCTTGATGAGTTATAAGTGATGAGTAAAAATAACTCATCGCTTATCGCTCGACATTCATCGCTCGACATTCATCGCTCGTCGCTTATCGCTCGTCGCTCACAGCTTTTTCCGACTCATCGCTTGATGCTCGTTGCTTCTTGCTTGTCACTCGTCACTTGTCACTCGTCACTGATTTTATGCGTGGACGCTTCGCCATCATCATCACCATCGCGCTGGTCGTTGTGCTGCTCATTGTCTTGAACGCCGCGAGCTATGTCAGCGTGGAGCAGAAGCGCGACTCGGAGTTTAATCCAGACCGTTCGACCTATAACTCCGGCTCGACGGGAACGCGCGCGCTCTACGAATTTCTCAGCGAGACGAACCGGCAGGTGATGCGTTGGCGCGAAGCTCCGGGCGCGTTGTTGAAGAGCGGCGCGGGCGCGACGCTGCCCAAAACGTTTGTCGTCGTCGGAGAGACGCGCGTTGATTTTGATGAAAGAGAAGCTGAAGATTTGCTGCGTTGGGTTGAGCGCGGCGGTCGCCTCGTCATCATTGACCGGCGGCCCGACGCGCGCTTGCTGCCGTCGTCCGGCGACTGGCGCGTCTCAACGCAGCTTGTCCAACTTCCGACCGCGGACGCTCATTCGGATAACCCAGACGAGATGACGGCGGGCGTTCCCCTCGCGCATGCCACGCAGCCGACCGCGTTGACGCTCGGCGTCGAGCGTGTGTTGCCGTCGCGTTTCGCCGCCATCGTCAAAATCGCCGCCGAGCCGAAGCCTTCGCCGTCCGCTTCGCCGGGCCATGCGGCGAAAGCAAATTCCGCGAGCGGAGATTCGTCGCCCGACGATGCGTGGGCTGATGAAGACGAAGATGAGCCGCCACCACCGCCGAGGCCCTCGAAGCAGAACGCGCGGCCCGCTCCGGTTGCGGAAGAGTCGAACGCTGCGGATGGCTCGCCCGCGCCGGTCGTTCATCTGGCCGACTACAGAGGCGCGCTCCTTGCAGACTATCCGCACGGCTTGGGGCGCATCGTCGTGCTCAGCGATTCCTTCATCGTCGCCAACAAAGGCATCATCAGGGAAGACAATCTGCGCCTCGCCGTCAACGTGCTGGCGAGCGCGGGCGGACTCATCGCTTTCGACGAATATCATCAGGGCCACGCGCTCGCGCAGAACGAGTTGTTGCAGTACTTCGCAGGCACGCCGCTGGTGGCGATGCTGGTTCAGTTGGGCGTGATTGTGCTGGCCGTCTTGTGGACGAACGGGCGCAGGTTTGCGCGACCGCTGCCCGTCGCGCAGGTTGACCGTCGTTCGAGCCTTGAGTTCGTCGCTTCGATGGCCGAACTGCAACAACGCGCGCGAGCCTACGACCTCGCCATCGAAAATATTTACATGCGCATCCGCCGCGTGCTGGCGCGCTTTGCGGGCGTTGACAATTCAAGCCCGCGCGCCTTGATTGCCGAGCGCGTCGCCGCGCGTTCGCAAAAGCTCGACCGCCGTGAACTGGAAGCCCTGATGTTTGAATGCGAAGAAGCGATTAACGGCGCTCCCGTTGACGCTAAAAGCTCGCTCGCTTTGATTGCGCGCCTGCGCGAAGTCGAACGCGCGCTCGGACTGCGAATGCGCGCCCGCGACATACGACAGGCGAAGGAAAGATAAAAGGCGATGAGGCCGCAGGAGACAAAAGGGAGAGAATGATAAGCCGCGCTCTGATGGTTGTCTCCGGTCTTTCATCGTTTGCCTTGCTCGTTCTCGTCCTGCTCTTTTTTGCGACGAGCGTGGTCGGCGTGGTGACGGGCAGCAATTCTTTGATAACCGTGCCGGCGATGTTTCTGTTCGGCATTGACCCGCGCGTGGCCGTGGCGACGAACATGTTCGGCCTCACGTTTATGGCCGTCGGCGGGACGCTGCCGTTTCTCGGCAAAGGAATGATTGATCGCCGCCGCTTGCCCTCGCTCGTCGCGCTCACGCTCGCAGGCTCAATCATCGGCGCGCTCCTAGTGCTCGTCATCAACAGCCGCTCGCTTCCCGTCATCATCTCAATCTCGATGATAGCGGTGGCGGCCTTCACCTTGTTGAAGCGAAACGTCGGCGTCATTCCGCCGGAGACTCAGCTGACGCGCGCGGGCGAATGGGCGGCCTACGCTCTGACCTTCGCCCTCGGCATCTACGGTGGCTTCTTCAGCGGCGGCTATGTGACGATGCTGACCGCGCTCTTTGTCGCGCTCTTTCGCATGACGTTTGTCGAGGCCGTGGCGACGACGAAACTCGTCAACGTCTTCTCTTCGCTCGTCGCCACGCTCATCTTCATGTGGCGCGGGCTGGTTGACTACAAGCTCGGCCTGTTGCTCGGCCTCAGCATGTTCGCGGGAGCCTTCGTCGGGGCGCGCGTCGCCCTCAAGCTCAACAATCTCTGGCTGCGCCGCATCTTTATCTCGACCGTTATCCTGCTCGCGCTGAAAATCCTGCTCTACGATTTTCTCTGGCAGAGCATCTTTCGCTGACGGGAAAGTTTGCCGCGCGGCCCGCCGCTGCCTTAATATCTTCGCTTTCCGTAGCACGCGGGCGCGGCCCGTTCGGTTCAACTTTTCAATCGCGCTCTTAAAAAGTCTTCAGGCCATCACAGGCAACTAACAAAACTTTCTGCTCATGCCACTAGAATACGTCTCTTCCACCATCGCACACATCCTGACGGAACTGCGCAAGGTCGTCATCGGACAGGATGAGCCGATTGAACAAATCCTCGTCGCGCTTCTGGCCGAAGGTCACGCGCTGATTGAAGGCGTGCCGGGGACGGCGAAGACCTTGACCGTCAAGACGCTGGCCCGCATCATCGGCGCGGGCTTTGGCCGCATCCAGTTCACGCCCGACCTGATGCCGTCCGACATCACAGGCACCAACGTCTTCAACGTCGCCACCTCCGACTTCAGCCTGCGCCGCGGCCCCATCTTCACAGACATCATGCTGGCCGATGAAATCAACCGGACGCCGCCGAAGACGCAGGCCGCCCTGCTCGAAGCGATGGAAGAACGGCAGGTCACGATTGACGGCGAAGCGCACAAGCTGTCGCCGCTCTTCACCGTGCTCGCCACCGAAAATCCAATCGAGTACGAAGGCACGTACCCGCTGCCCGAAGCGCAGCTTGACCGCTTCCTCTTGAAAATCCTGCTCGGCTATCCGTCGGAGCAGGCCGAGCAACAGGTCGTCGCCAACTGGGACGCGGGCTTCAACGCGCAACGGCTCGAACGCGTTGACCTCGTTCCGCTCGCCGAAGCGGACGCCATCTCGCGTTGTCGCGCAGAGGTGCGAGGCTCGCGCATGGAGCCGGGCGTTCAGCGTTACATCGTGGAGATTGTGCGCCGCACGCGCACGCATCCGAGCGTCCTGTACGGAGCCAGCCCGCGCGCGGCGGTCGCGCTGCTGCTCTGCTCCAAGGCTCTCTCGGCGTTGCGCGGGCGCGAGTTTTCAACGCCCGACGACGTGCGCGACATCTCGCGCCCCGTCTTGCGCCATCGCCTTTCGCTGCGCGCCGAAGCGGAGCTTGACGGCGCCACGCCCGATGCCGTCATCACAGACATCTTGCAGAGCGCAGAGGTTCCCAGATAAGCGGCGTCGGCCATTATCCGTAATTCGATTTTCTTGATAAACTGTGGCCGCTGCTTTGTCGGTCAAGAGAAACGTCTCCCATCTCAATCCGAAGGGTTTTTAACCAATTACTACCGGAGCATTAAGCATGAAAGAAACTCACATTCGCGCTCATCGTAAAATCATCGCCGCCCTCTGCTTGCTGGCGCTCGCTCTGCCTTTGTCCGTCGCCTCCGCGCCCAACGCGCCGCCCCCCGACAAGATGAAGCCGGAGGAAGTCATCGCCAAGCACTTAGATTCAATCGGCACGGCGGAGGCCCGCTCGAAAGTCAAGAGCCGCATCATTCAGGGGAAGGCCGTCGCCACCTTTCGCATCGGCGGCTCCGGCACTTCGGAGGGCGGCGCGGTTTTGGCTTCAACCGGCGACCGCAGCCTCATCTCCATCGTCTACGGCAATGAGGTTTACCCGTTCGAGCGGATGGGCTTTGACGGCAAGACGCTGACGGTCGGCGAAGTCAGGCCGGGACAGCGTTCGACGCTCGGGCGATTCTTGATGGCCCACGAGATGATGTTCAAAGACGGCTTGATTGGCGGCGCGTTGTCGTCCGCCTGGCCGCTCTACGACATGTCCACGCGCAAGGCCAAGCTGAAGTACGCCGGGACGAGGAAGGTCGGCGACCGCAAAGCTCACGTCCTCGAATACGAAGGCAAGGACAATACCGGCCTCAAGACCACGCTCTACTTCGACGCCGAAAATTTCCAACACCTGCGGACGGAGTATGAGATGCACATCATCCAGCAGATGCCCGGCGAGCCGAGCGTCACGCAACAACAGGGCGATGCGATTCAAAAGGTCGTCGAAGATTTCTCCGACTTCAAGACCGAAGAAGGCTTGACGCTGCCGCATTCCTACAAGCTGCAACTCTCCATCGAATCGCTCAATCGCCGCACCTTGCAGGACTGGGCGTTCACGCTCAGCAAGTTCAACTTCAACATTCCGATTGACGACAAAGAGTTCGATGTCCGCAGTTCCAGCAAGACATAGAAAGCAGCGAGGGCGGAAGCGATGAAGCTTAAGCGATGAAAGCGCGGCTCTCAATCCCGAATAGCTTCCGCTTTATCCTTCCGCCCTCATCCATTAACTGATGCGCTTCGTTTTCACCAAACTCTTCTACGTCTTGCTGGCCGCGGGCTTCGTGCCGTTGTCGCTCGCGTGGGGGAGGCCGGACTGGTTGTGGGCAGCCTTCGGCTACGACGCGCTGTTGTTGCTGGCGACCTTCATTGACGCGCGCACGAGCCGTCTGCCCGCGGGCCTCAGCCTCAAGCGTTCCTTCAATGGCCGGTTCGCGGTCGGCGCGGAAACTGAAACGCGAGTTGAAATACTGAACCACACGCCGCGCCCAGTCTCACTCAAAATCAAAGACGAGTATCCGCCGGAGATGCGCCTGACGGGACTGCGCGAGGCGAGGCTGCGCGTCGAAGCGCAAACTTCCGCCGCGCTCGTCTACGGCCTGACGCCGCCAAGGCGCGGTCGCTTCACCTTCGGGCAAATCGCCGTCCGCTATCTATCGCGTTGGGGTTTGGCTTGGGCGCAGGCCGATGTCGGCGAGAGCTTGACCGTCAAGGTTTATCCGAACATGCGGCGCGCGCGCGAGGCGGAGTTGAAGGCTCTCGGCGCGCGCTCTTTGGTGGCCTCGCATCGCAAGAGTTCCTGGCGCGGCGAGGGACGCGAGTTTGAATCCTTGCGCGACTACGTGCGCGGCGACGAACTGCGCCACGTCTCCTGGACGGCGACGGCGCGGCGCGGCAAACTCGTTACGCGCCAGTATCAGATTGAGCGCGACCAGACCATCCTGATTGCTATTGACGCCGGACGCTTGATGACCGCGCGCATCGAGCACGAAACTAAGCTCGACCTGGCGGTTCATGCCGCGCTCTCTTTGATGTCAGCGGCGTCGCACGGCGGCGACAACGCAGGCTTAGTCGTCTTCGGTCGCCAGATTAAAACTTACTTGCCGCCCAAGCGCGGCGGCGAACATCTGGACGCCACGCTCGAAGCCCTCCACGCCATCGAGCCGGAAATGATTGAGCCGTCCTACGCGCGCGCCTTCGGCTTCATCGCCGCCAATTGCAAACGGCGCGCGCTGGTCGTCGTCCTGACAGACCTCGTTGACGAGGAAGGCTCGCGCGACCTCCTAGCTTCTTTGAAACTGCTGCGCCCGCGTCATCTCCCGCTCGTCGTCACCATCGGCGACCGCGACTTGAAAAGCGTCGTCCGCGAAGAGCCGAAGAACGTCCGCGAACTCTTCACCCAATCGGTCGCCGAAGAGATTACGACGCAACGCGAAACAGCGCTGCGCCTCGTCGAGGCGCAGGGCGGACTCGCCCTCGATGTCACAGCCGCCGCGCTCGCGCCCGCCCTGCTCGAAACTTACATCAGAGTGAAAGAGAGAGGCTTGCTGTAGGAATGCAGCCGCCAGAGAGAGAGATGTCTCTTGATGTCTCTTAAGCGAAGATAGTCTCGCTCGTCATCAAGCTCATGGCGCCAATACTTGAACGTGTTGACCAGCGGCATGAGTCTTTTGACTTGAGCCTGTTCGACCGGCGCGCTCGCGCGGCAAGTTGGACGCTATTTGTTGACGGCTCCTGTTGCTGCTTCACGACCGGCTAGCAGGAGATAAGCGTAGAGCGCGATGCCTGTCAGCGCGGCGATGGAGAATTTAATGAGTGGGCTAATCGGCGCGGGCGAGATGAAGCCTTCGATGATGGCGGCGATGACGAGCAGCGGGATGCAGCCGACGACGAGGCGGATGGCGTCAAGCCCGCGCACCTTCAAGGCGTCGGCGCGCGACAGGTTGCCGGGGATGAGCAAGGCGCTTCCGACAAGGAGGCCCGCGCCGCCCGTGATGAAGGCGCAAGAGAGTTCGATGACGCCATGCCCGGCCATGAAGGTCACAAGGTCGTTGCCGTAGCCCGCGCGATAGACGAGCGCGAGTATCGAGCCTGTGTTGGCCCCGAAGAAGCTGATGCCGTAGAGCGTGCCGATGCCGAAGAGCGCGCCGTAGGCGAAGTCGCGAATCATCACGCGGATGTTGTTCTGCATGATAAAGGTGGAGCCAATCTGGTTGGCCTCGTTCAAGTCTTCCCACCAGTGAATCTTCGCTTTGATGCCGAGGCGAAAGCCTTGCGAGATGCCGACGAAATCCGAAAACTCCGCATCGCGCCATGTGCCGATGAAACCGATGAAGCCGAAGATGAGAAAGAAGGCGAAGACGGTGGCCGTGTAGGGCCACGTGCGGCGAAAGGTTTGCGGAAAGTCGCGCGTGAAAAACTCCAGGATGCGTCGCCCGCCCTGAGCCTCTGCGCGGTAGATGCGACCGTGCGCGCGAATGACGAGGCTGTTGAGATAGTTGACCAGTCGCGGGTCGCGCGATTCGGCCCGCGCTATCGCCAGGTCGGAAGCCGTCCGGCGATAGATGCGCCCCAACTCGCGCACCTCTTCGCGGTGCAGCCGTCGCAAGCTGCTGCGGTCAACCATCGCCAGCAAATCTTCCAATCGCTGCCAAGCCTTCTTTCGCTCGCGTATGAATTTATCGGAAGACATAAAAACAGATGCCGGATGCCGGATGCCGGATGTTAGAATCAAGCCGCTCCAAACATCCGGCATCTAACGTCCGACAACTCATTATGACTCGTCTCGTTGAGTGTGTACCAAACTTTAGCGAAGGCCGCAAGGCCGAGACGGTCGAGCGCCTCGCGCGGGCCATCGAATCGGTCGAAGGCGCGGTCGTGCTCGACCTGCACCTGGACGCAGACCACAATCGCTCGGTGATTACTTTCGTCGCCGAGGCGGATGTCGTGGTCGAAGCGGCGGTGCGCGCATGTCGTCTGGCTTCGCAGTTGATTGACCTGCGCCGGCACACGGGCCAGCACCCGCGCGTCGGAGCATTGGACGTGCTGCCGTTCGTTCCCGTGTGCGAGGTGACGATGGAAGAGTGCGTCGCGTTGGCGCACGAGGCGGGCGAGCGCATCGCGCGCGAGCTACAGATTCCGGTCTACTTTTACGAGCGCGCGGCCAGAAGGCCGGAGCGCGTGAAGCTGGAAGACGTGCGGCGCGGCGGCTTTGAACTGTTGCGCGAAGAGATAACCACACCAGAGCTTCAGCGCGGGCCGGACGTTGGCCCGCTGATGGTTCACGAAAGCGCTGGCGCGGTGGTCGTCGGCGCGCGTCCTTTCCTCATCGCTTACAACGTCAACTTGCAGACGGACGACGTTTCGATTGCGCGAAAAATCGCGCGGGCCGTGCGCGGGCGCGACGGCGGGCTGCGTTACTTGAAAGCGCTCGGCTTCGCGTTGCCGACGCGCGGGCTGGCCCAAGTCTCTATGAATCTGGTGGACTTCGAAAAGACCTCTCTGCATCATGCGTTCGCGGCGGTCAAGCGCGAGGCCGAACGCTACGGCGTCGGCGTAGCGGGCAGCGAAATCGTCGGCCTCGTGCCGCAGTCCGCGCTCGACCGCGCCTCGGAATATTTCCTGCAAGTCGAAAACTTCGCGCCCGGACTCGTCCTCGAAAATCGCATCGCCGCCGCTTTTCATGGCAAGGGTGAAAGGGAAACGATGAAGGATTTCGTCGCGGAAGTGGCGAGCGGCGAGCCGAGTCCGGGCGGCGGCGCGGCGGCCGCGCACGTGGCTGCGATTGGGGCCGCGCTCGGCGAGATGATTGCGCGACTGACGGAAGGACGCGACAAGTATCGAAACGTCTTGAGCGAAGTCCGCGACGTGCTCGCCGAATTAGAGCCGCTGCGCGAACGCCTGACGAGCGCGGCCCGCGAAGACGCGCAGAGCTTCGCGCGCGTGATGGAAGCGCGGCGATTGTCGCGCCGGACGGAAGATGAAGCGGCGGAGCGCGCCCGCGCAATTGAAGCGGCGTTGAAGGGCGCGGCGCTTGTGCCTTTGGCCGTCGCGGGCGCAGCCGTGCAAACGCTGGAACTCCTGGAAACGCTCGCCGAGATTGGCAACCCGAACGCGCTCTCGGACGCAGCGACGGGCGCGCAACTCTCGCTCGCGGCGGTCGCCTCCGCGCGTTATAACGTGCTGGTCAACACGGCTGAGATTGAGGATGAAGAGTTTGCGGCAGAGCATCGCTCGCGCGCGGACGATTTGCTCGCGCGGGCCGGAGAAATCGCCGCGCGCGTCGAAGCCTTGCTGCTTGACTCGCTCGATTGAGCGCGTCGCTTCGTCGCCTTGTGAATCCGGTCGCTTGACGGCGCGAGCGCTGTTCAAGTATCGTGCGTGCAGGTGTTGAGGGATGCCTGCGCCCGCGAAAGTTGATTTCACCCTCATGTTTTTCCGGGGATACATTTGCTATCTCTAACGTGCTGCCAAACGGTCGGGCTACAAGGCAGAAGACACGAAGGAGTGTGCAATGAAGACCGGGAATTTCCCGCCAACTGCGCTTGCCTATCGCACGCAAGCGCGTCAACTAATCAAACAACTTCGTTCGGATTCCAGCGAGCAAGCGGCGGCTGCCGCCGAGCAGTTTCGCAGGATTCGTTCTTTCTCTTCCAGGACCGTTCAGCAGATTCTTGAGGCCCGCGCGGAGGTCAGGCTCAAGCACGCGCTGGCCGTCGTCGCGCTCGAACACGGGCATGCGTCATGGCGAGCGTTGAAGGAATCAGCGGAGACAAGCGAACGGCCTTCGCGCGTTGTGGCTGAGGGGCGCGAGATGTACGACCGCGCGCTTGGGGCTTTCCTGAACCGCTGGTTCGCGACGCACGAAGAGGCGCGGGCCTCGCTCGCGGAGCAGGGCGGATTCCTGTTGCCGTTCGACCGGCAGTTTTTCATCTGCGAGGCCGAAGGCATCAGGACGCTCGGCTTGAACCCGGATGACCCGGATTGGGAGCGCATCGGTTTTGACTGGGCGCAGCCGCTCGACGTGGAAGCTTGGCGACGGCTCAAAGAGAAACGCGAGCGAGTCTTGCAGCGAGCGTGACGGCAAGGATGAACGATGAACGATGAAGGATGAGCGACGATGGACGAGCGATGAATGACGAACGAAGGCAATGCTTTCATTCATCCTTCATCGCTCATCCTTCATTACTCATCCTTCATTACTCATCCTTCATCGCATCTTTTTAGTTGACCGTCTCCGAAACGTTCTCCGCAGACTGTTCCATGTGCGCTTCGGTGATGACGAGCGACTGTTCATCTTTGAGCGTCGCGTCAACCAGCGTTTGCACCCAGTACTGGCCGGGGCCGGGAAAGGAGAGATGGAAGAAGAAGTTGATGTTTTCGGCGAAGCCGTCTGTGGCAATCTCGAAGCGCGTCGGCTGCGACACCATCAAGTGCTGCTGGCGATCCGGCGAAACGATTCTGACTTCGGACAAGTATGCGCCCTGCCCGCGCCAACGGCTGACGACCGCAAACTTGAAGAGCGTCACGGGAAATTGCTGCACCGTGATGATGTTCGGGATGACGCCCATCAAAGACAGTTTCGGGCCGACCTCGACACGCACATCTTCACACAGAATCGTAAACACGAGTTCGAGATTGTCCGCCATAAACCCTCCGTTTCAGGTTTCAAGGTTAAGGTTTCAAGTCAACAATCATTGAGCCTGAAACCTGAAATTAAACGTTGAGCATTTCCCGCAAAGCTGCTTCGTCCAAGATGCTGAGGCCAAGCTCTTGAGCCTTGTCGAGCTTCGAGCCTGCGTCCGCGCCCGCCACGACGTAATCCGTTTTCTTGCCGACCGAAGAGGTGACGCGACCGCCGCGCCCCTCAATCAACTCGCGCGCTTCGTCGCGCGTCAGTGTCTCCATCTTTCCGGTCAGGACAAACTGCTTGCCAGCGAAAGCCTCGTCATGCGTCTCCGTCGCCGCGCCGTCAAGCTCAGTCCGCACGCCTGCTTCATTAAGTCTGCGACAGAGCGCGACGTTTCCCGCGTCGTCAAACCAATCGCGCACGCTCTCCGCGACCGTCAAGCCAATCTCATGTATGGCATCGAGCGCTTCCACGCTGGCCGCGCCCAATCTTTCGAGCGAGCGAAAGTTGCGCGCAAGGATTCCGGCGGTGCGTTCGCCGACGTGGCGTATGCCAAGCCCGTAAACCAAATTCTGTAGCTCGCGCGACTTGCTCGCTTCAATCTGCGCCAGCAAGTTCGACGCGGATTTCTCGGCCATGCGCTCAAGCTCCCTCGTCTCTTCGAGCTTTAATTGATAGAGGTCGCCGACATCCTTGACCATCTTCTTTTCCACCAACTGCTCGACCAGCGCTTCGCCCAAGCCTTCGATTCGCATCGCGCGCCTTGAGGCGTAGTGCAACAGCCGCGCCTTCAACTGCGCCGCGCAATCCGCCGCGACGCAGCGCGCCACCACTTCGCCTTCGGGACGCGAAATCACGCCGCCGCAGACGGGACACTCTGCCGGCATCACGAAAGGTTTCTCCGCGCCCGTCCGCTTTGATTCGACGACCTTGATGACCTTCGGGATAACTTCGCCGCTCTTTTCAATCAAGACGTAATCGCCGACGCGCACGTCCAGTCGTTTAATCTCGTCTTCGTTGTGCAGCGTGGCGCGGGCGACCGTGGTTCCGGCAAGCTGGACGGGTTGCAGGTTGGCGACGGGCGTGAGCGCGCCCGTGCGCCCGACCTGGACGACGATGGATTCAACGCGCGTCGTCGCCTGTCTGGCCGGATACTTGTAAGCGATAGCCCAACGCGGGGCTTTCGTCGTCGCTCCAAACTCGTCCTGCAAGGCCGTCGAGTTGACCTTCACCACCACGCCGTCAATCTCATAGCCCAACTCGTCGCGCTTCATCTCCATCTGGTTGCAGTAATCAATCACTTCATCAATCGAAGCGCAGAGCGCGCGATTGGGATTGACCTGAAAGCCTGCCGCTTCGAGCCACGCGAGCGCGTCCCAGTGTGTCGCAAAGGGCTTGCGCTCGCCGGTGATGAGGTCGTAGGCGAACATGTCCAGGCGACGCGAGGCGACGATGCGCGGGTCAAGCTGGCGAATCGTTCCGGCGGCGGCATTGCGCGGGTTGGCAAAGCGCGCTTCGTTTGTTTCCTCGCGCTCGGCGTTAATCTTTTCAAAGACGCTACGCGAGAGATATGCCTCGCCGCGCACTTCGACAAAGCGACCGACGCGCTTGTCGTCCGTTCGCAGCCGGAGCGGAACGCTGCGAATCGTGCGCGCGTTCTGCGTCACGTCTTCGCCGCGCCGACCGTCGCCGCGCGTCACGCCGCGCACGAGCAGATTCTCTTCGTAGTGCAAAGAGATTGAGAGGCCGTCTATCTTTAACTCGGCGACATACTCGATGGGGCGACCGTCGGCCAGTTTGCGGCAACGCTCGTCGAAGGCCCGCAGGTCGTCTATGTTGTAGCTGTTGTCGAGCGAGAGCATCGGACGACGATGAACGTATTCGTTGAAGCCTTCGGCGGGGCGGCCCCCCACGCGCTGCGTCGGGCTGTCGGGCGTGACAAGCGTTGGATTCTCCGCTTCCAACGCTTGCAGGCGCGCGAGCAGTTGGTCGTATTCAACGTCGGAGATTTCCGGGTTGTCGTGAACGTAGTACAACTCTTCGTGATGGCGAATCTCTTTGCGCAAGCGTTCAAGCTCGCGCTCGATTTTTAGTTGGCGGGCTGGCAAGTTTCTCTACAACCTCTTCAAAATTGATTCGTCAAAACTGTCTCTTCGCGTCATCCATCGTCGCCGTCGTTATGCGCGGCTGAGGGCGACCAACTGCGTCGAGCGATTGTTGGTTTTGGGCTTGCTGCCCTGCTGGCCCAGATGATGTATGACGCGCCCGAAAAACTTGATGGCTTGCAGGTAATCGTCAATCCGAATGTTCTCGTCGGGGCCGTGCGGGTTCGAGCCGGAATAGCTCGTCCCGAAGGAGACGACGGGCGTGGGCGGTTCCTGCACGCCGCAGATGGCTCCGACGGGGCCGCTCGCCGGGTCGAGCGGATAGACGATGGGTTCATGGCCGTAGACTTCGGGCGCGCTCTCGATAGCGGCTCGCGCGACGATTGACTGCGCCGAAGATTTCGTCACGGGCATACTGCCGAGTTCGATTATCTCCACGTCCTTGAAGCCGCGCACGTCCAGGTGTTCGCGCAGCAGTTCGACCACAATCGCGGGCGTCAGGTCAGGCACGAGACGAAAATCCAGCCGCGCCATCGCCGTGCTCGGCAGGACGGTCTTCGGCCCCGCGTCCGTGTGGCCTGTCTGCACGCCGCAGATGGTGCAGGTCGCGCCGAAGATGTGTTCCTTGACGAGCGTGTGGCCCTTCATCCCGCGCAGCCATTGGCTGATGCGAAACTCGTTCTTCAATCCGGCCTCGTCCAACTCGATGCGCTTCAGAGCCTCGTTGTCTTCCGCCGAGACGGGCGCGATGTGCGAAGAGAAACCGTCAATCGTTATCACGCCTTTCGGCGACGTGAGAGTCGAAAGAGCCTGCGTCAGCCGCCACGCGGGGTTCGGCACAATCGCGCCCCACTTTGAATGCAGGTCTGTGCGCGCTCCGTGAACGCGCAGTTCGATGAAAGTGATGCCCTTGAAGCCGAGGCTGATGACGAGCCGCTCCTGCGTATCCTTGTAGCCTTCTTCCCAGATGATGCCGTCGGCGCGCAGCAAGTCCGACTGCTCCGTGGTGAAGCGATAGAGACTATGGCTGCCGATGCCCGCCTCGCCTTCGACGACGAAGCGCAGGCAGACGGGCAGTTTCCCGAACGTCTTTTGATAAGCTTCGATGGCGGCGAGGCGCGCGACCAAATCGCCCTTGCTGTTGGCCGCGCCGCGCGAGTAGAGTTTGCCGTCCGTGATGCTGGCGGAAAACGGCCCGGCGGCCCAACTCGTCAACTGCCCGACCGGCGCGACATCGTAATGACCGTAGACGATAAAACAATGCGTGCCTGAGCCGAACTCGCCGAAGATAATCGGATAGCCGCTGCCAATCTTAAAGACGCGCGTGCCGCCGCCGGAGCGTTGCATCAACTGCTCGACCGCTTCAGATGTCGCGCGCACGCCCGTCCCGCGCGCCGCCACCGAAGGCATGCGACACAAGGCTTGCAAACGCTCCGTGAAGGAGCGCGCATGGCGGTCAACGTAGCGGTCGAAGCGTGTGAAAGGCATATGCCCAAGTTACAGGCAATGAGCGACGAGTGACAAGCGATAAGCCGGAATAGTTTTTCTCTCGTCCCTTAAGATTATTCTTCTCGCCTCACGGGCAAGCGAGAAATCGCTGACAAACAAGAAATCGTTGAGAGGTAAGAATAAGTTTTCTCTCGTCACTTGTCACTCGTCACTCGTCACTGTGGTAGAGCAGGTAACGCGGGCGCGCGTCGTCGCGCTGGAAGGCGGCGCAGACGAGACGCGCGGCGAAGGCTTCTTCAAATTCGGCGCGGACGCGCAACTGCTCGCGTCGCGCAGCTTTCGGGTCGCTCTCGACCAGCGCGCTCCAATCCGTGGGAATCACAATCTCTGCGGCGGGCGCGTCCTTCATAACCGCCGCGCGGCCCGCCGCCAGTTCACGAACGCGCGGGGCGAGCAAGTCCCATTCGGCGGAAAGGCGGTCGCTATCCAGACCAAGGCCGCCGGCTCGCTCGTGTGGAAACGTCAGGTAATCCGTGCCGTAAAAGTTTGTGTCGTAGGCGCGGACGGTGACGCCCAGACGGTTGAGATTGAAGTGAGCGTTGCGGGCCTGCATCGGGTCCCAAGTCCAGTTGATGCAGCGTCTCTCTTCAAGGAGAGCGCGCTCTCGCTGCGCCCATTTCAACTGCGCCCCGACGCCCATGTTCTGAGCCGACCTGGCGACCGCCATCATGTGCGAGTAGCCGATGATTTCATTCTGGTTGCGCACGGCGACAAGGTGCAGGACAAAGCCGACGAGACGATTCTCGACGAACGCGCCGAGCGCCCATCCGCCCGCCCGCCGCGAGACAATCATGTGACGGCGCGGCGAGATTTCGAGGTCGGGCAAGCCGAACGCCTCGCGCTGCAAGCGAACGCACTCGTCAAACTCTTCCGTCGTCGCGCATTCGCGGATGACGACGACGGCTGTGTGATTTGTTGGCGGCTGGCTCTTCATGTGTTTCAGGTTTCAGGTTGGCGCGGTTCGCGCTTGACCCGGATAGATGACAAGGCAAGAGCGCGCAAGGCGACAGGCGACGGGCCGGAGACGGACGCTTGCTTGCTGCCTTCGCCTTCAGCCTTGCGTCGGGCGGGTGGGCAACTCAATCGAGACTTTGAGGCCGCCGGACGCCGGACTCTCAAGCCGCACAGCGCCGCCGAGCGCGTCTATCAAACGGCGCGCGATGACGAGGCCGAGTTCGTTCATGCTGGCCGCGCTCTGGCTCGGCGCGCTGATGTCAATCGGCTCGAAGATGCGCGAGAGGTCTGGCAGCGGCTCGCCTTCGTCTTCGATGGTGACGAGACAGCGCATCGGCGTCGAGCTTTCGGCGCGAACTTTGACGACCGTCTGCTCAGGGCTGCGACTGATGGCGTGCGCGAAAAAGTTGTAGAGCACCTGTCGCAGCTTGCCTTCGTCGGAGACGATTGATTGCAGCTTCTCCTCCGGCTGGCAATCAATCTGGACGCCCTGCTTCTGCGCGAGCCGACCGACCGCCGCGCACGATTCGCGCAAGGTTTCGCGCAAAGAAAATTCGTGCAGGAACAACTCGGACTGCCCGGCTTCGAGGCGCGAGAGGTCAACCAGTTGGTTGAGGCTCGTTTGCAGTTGCAGGCCGGAGGATTGAATCTTTTCGCAGAAGCGATGCTGTTTCTCGGTCAGCTTTTCGTAGTCCACCAGAATTTCGGCGAAGCCGAGCATGGAGGTCAAAGGCGTTCTTAGCTCATGCGACATGCGCGCCAGAAAGAGCGAGCGATAATGGCCGACGTGGCGCAACTCGCGGTTCGCTGCTTCCAGTTCGCGCTCGCGTTGTTGTGATTGTTCGACCAACTCTTCGATGCGTTGATGCTGCTCGCGCACGGCCTGCGCGCGGCGCGCGTTGCCGACAGCGATGACAATCAAGGGAGCGATGAAGCGCAGCCCGTCGAGCGCGGCGCGCAGTCGTTCCGGGTGCGCTGTGATGGCGACGAGCGAGCCGACGAGCGCGCCGCGCGCGTGAATCGGGATGACCACGCTGGCACGCTGTCCGCCTTCATCGAGAGCCTGCCGCGCCTCCGTCGCAAACTCTTCTCGCTCTTTGGCGCGGCTCACGTCCGGCTCGGCTCCGCCGTCGTCGGCCCAGACTTCCAACTCGCGCTCGTCCTGTTCGACGGCTTCGACCATCCGCGCTCCGATGCTGCGCGCTCTCTCTTCGTCGAGGTCTTCATCCTTGTGCATCGCGCTCTCGCGCAGGCGTCCGTCTTCGTCGCGCAGGTGAATGATGATGCAGCAGAGATTCCAATGGCAGAGCAGAATTTTCGAGAAGGCGGCGCACACCTCCGCCGGAGTGCAGATGGCATCCGGCGAATAACTCTGCGTGTAGAACAACTCCAGAATGTCTTTGTTTAAGGAGATGAGATCGCGCAGGCGCGCTTCCGGCGACAGTTGCTCTGAAGCAGCTATGGCGGCTGCTTGCTCTGCTGATTGCTTGCTCATTGGCACACAGGGCGGCTCGTCACTCGCGCGAAACGTCTTGGAGGCCGCAACTTTTTTCTGAACTTTAGTTGGGCAATAATATAGTGCGGCGGCGGCGGCAGTGTCAAAGGAAAGCGGCGGCCAGCTTCAGCCATCAATCAGCGGCAACGGAAAACCGGCGACGGGCGAGCGAAAGCAGTTTGCCACCTTCTATTTTTTCGCGCGCGTGCGTTATGATGCTGAACGGGATAAAGAGCGGGCGCATGACTGGTCAACTACGCGAGCATCCACTCGCCGAACTGCTACAAGAAATTTCCGCTGCCGGATTATCGGGCGCTTTGCGTTTGGAGCAGGAGCGACTCAAGACGGTCGTCTATCTGGCCGAAGGCGAGTTGGTTTACGTCGCGTCGAACCTGCGGCTGCATCGCTTTGTGGAATGCCTGCGCCGCTGGCAGTCGCTTCCGGCAGAGCAGTTGTCAACGTTCTCTGCGAACATGCCCGACCAGGATTTGGCGGCGGCCTTGATGAAGGATGAACTGCTCAGCCGCGAACAACTCGCGGCCTTGCAAGCGCGACAGGCAGCCGAGATGCTGCGGCCCGCGCTGCTCTGGACTGAAGGCTTTTGGGAGTTTGACGCGCGCGTGCGAATGGCTCAGGAGTTGCGCGTCAGCCTCGACTTGAGAAAGTTGCTGTTGGAAGGCGCGCGTCGTTTGCCGCCGGAGTTCGCGGCATCCAGAATCTCAAACACGGACGAAAAACTTCTCCCGCGACACGGCGCGCAGTCCAATCTGGAACTGCTGCCGAAGGAGGCTTTCGTGCTCTCGCGTCTTGACGCGCCGTTGACTGTCTCCGAGTTGCTTTCCATCAGCACGCTGCCGGAAGCGGAGACGCTGCACATCGTCTACACGCTGGCTCTCGGCGGCCTCGTCGAACGCGAGCGATGGCCGCGGGCTTTCTCGGCGGAGACGATTGAGCGGGCGCGTTCGGTCAAGGCTCCGTCGAAGAACGAGGCGGGCGCGCCCGTCGTTGAGCAAGCGGCGGCAAAGGCCGGCGCAAGCGTTCCGGTCGAAGCGGCGGCAACGGTCGTCGTCGCGGCGGAAGCGGTCGAAGAGTTCGGTGTGGAAGATTTTTTGGCGCGGCTGGATGTGGCCGGGACTCATTACGAAGTGTTGGGCGTGCGCCGCAGTTCGTCGCCCGGCGAAATTAAAAGCTCTTATCACAAGCTGGCCAAGCGTTTTCATCCAGACCGCTTTCACAAGGACGCGGACGTTGCCTTGCGCGCAAGAATCGAAGAGGCCTTCGCGCGGGTCGCGCAGGCGTATGAGACGCTCAAGGAAAAACAGTCGCGGGCCACTTATGACCTCAAGCTCTTGCAAGCGCCCGCCGCCGCTAAGCCGCAGTCCGCAAGCACAGTCTCCGGGCCGCAGGCGCAGAGCAGCAGCAGCAGCGCGGGCAACGCTGTGAAAAAGCCGGGGGCGACCGAAGCGGGCGCCGGCATCATGGCGCGGCAGGCTGAAGAGAGTTTCGGGCGCGGGCTGGTGGCCTTGCGGCAGAGCAAGCTGACGGCGGCCCTCGCTGCTTTCGCGGAAGCCGCGCGGCTGGCTCCGAGCGAAGCGCGCTATAGAGCCTATTATGGTCGCTCTCTGGCCGAGAAGGAGAGCATGCGGCGTCAGGCTGAGACTGAGCTTAAGGTTGCCATCGCTCTGGACGGCTCCAACGCGAGCTATCATGTGATGCTCGCGGAATTATACGTGAAGCTTGGCTTGCCGCGCCGCGCGCAAAGCGAACTGGAACGCGCGCTCGCCCTCGATTCACAAAACGCGGCAGCGCGCCAACTGCTCAACACCTTGCAGGCTGCGAAAGGATAGCGCGGCGCCGTCATGAGGGCCGCGCGCGTGAGACGGATGAGCTATCAGTCAGTTCTATTTTATTCCGCGCGGGCTGTGGCTCTGCGCCGCCGCGTTGCCGGTTCATAGTTAAAAAATGTCTTCCATTCACCTTGATTTTGCAGAGCACGAGCGCGCCGCCGGGGAAGCCTTTCTACGGCTAGCCGACGCCGCAGATGAGTTTGAGGGTTACGCTCATCCGCACGCGGCGCGCATCGCAAGGCTGGCCGATGAAGTCGCCAAGCTCTTTCATCTGGCGCAGCACGACCGCGCTTCGCTCAGGCTTGCGGCTCTGGCCCACGACCTCGGCGAAGTCGCCATGGAGCGCGACTACATCAAGCGCGCAGGGCCGCTCAGCCCGGAAGAGCGTCTTGACTTGGCGCGTCATGCGGTCATCGGCGAGCAGGAGGCCGCGCGCGCAGGGGCCGACCGTGGCGCGCAACTGCTCGTGCGCTGGCATCAGGAATGGTGGAACGGCGCGGGCTACCCGGACGCCCTGCGCCGCGAAGAGATACCGCTCGCCGCGCGCATCCTGCGCGTCGTCGATTCCTACTGCGCGTTGACGGACGCACGCCCCTTTCGTCCGGCTGAAACGGAAGAGCGCGCCCGCGCGCATCTGGCCGAGTGGGCCGGAATCGAATTTGACCCCGGCGTAGTCCGCGCCTTTCTCTCGCTCGCTCCCTTGAGCGAACTGAAATCTTATGCGCAGGCGGAGAGAGAAAGCGAAGCGGCTGAAGCGTGGAGCGCGGAGACAGAAGACGGTTCGCTCTCGTCGGCTTCCGACTCCCGTTTGTGAGACTTCCATGACTTCGACGATGATGATGCACAAAAGCAATGTTCCGAACGGCTGGCTGGCCTTTGAGTTGAGCGTCCTGCGCCGCCTGAAATTTCGCTCCGTCGCCATCGCCTTCGCCGGAGAGCCTGACCTCGGCCTCTATCTCAAACACTGGGGCGTGCGCGTCGTCGTCAACGACGTGGCGCGTTGGGCGACGACCAAAGCTCAGGCCCACATCGAAAACAACACGGAGCAACTCTCGGAAGCGGATGTCGAACTCGCGCTCGAAGACGCCTACGTGCCGCGCTACAAGCTACAGAATCAATCCTTGCGCCGCTGGTTCAACGAGACGGACGCTTGGTGGTTTGACAACGTGCGCCGCAACTGTGAAAAGCTCGAATCGCCGATGGCCCGCGCCCTCGCTCTCTCCATCGGCATGAGCGTCGGCGACTACGCTCTCTCCTTCAACGAAGAGACGAGGGAGTTGCGCCAGCCGCTCTCCGAAGTCTTCCGTCGTCTCTGGCAGGCGCAGCCCGCGCCCGTCAATAACAAGCAGCACAACGAGAGCTACAATCAGGACGCGCGCCGCTTCATCGCGGAGCAGCAGACCAACTTGCTCTACCTGCGCCTGCCGCGCGCGCGGCGCGAAGGCGAGCGGCGCCGCGATTCTCTGGCCGCATGGCGCGAGGAATGGCTGCGCAGCGAAGACACCTTCTGGGACGAGATGGAAGCGGCCCGCGCCGGGCGCCTCGGAGCCTTCGTCTCGACCCGCCAGCAATACCTGCGCCTCGTCGAAGACCTCCTGCAAACCGCCGCGCACCTGCCCGCATGGGCCATCGCCCACACGGACAACGGCTTCGTCTCCACCAACGAACTCGTCGAAACCATCGCCCGCGTCCGCAAGGTCGAAACCATCTACTCCAAAGATTTCTCCGAACTGATGGGCGCGCGCGCCGCCATCATCACAGCCGTCAGCTAAGATGGCCTTCAGCGTTTTACGGCAGAGATGCAGCAAGGGTGAGTGACCATCTCTGTGACTACCGACGCCAGGTAGCACATCGCCGCATCATTAGGGTTGTATGCTCCGGCCCTGATAAACGTGTAGCCTCTGCATTGCGCATTCTTGTCGCAGTCGGCCTGACACTGTTCAGGGGTCGTCCCGCGATAGTAAGTCAGGTTTACTCCATTGAGTGAAGCTGTCTCGTTCCTCTGCCCCCAATCTCCGACGAAAATCTTCGGAGTCGGCGTCGCCGTCGGCGTCACCGTCGGCCTCACATTAGCGTTTGGAATCTTTGCCTCCCGTTGATTATCCGCCGCGTCCTCCTTCAAGAGCCAACTCAGGCTCAGGACGATGCCCGCGCCCAACATCAGCGCAAGACAGATTCCGATAAAGATTGCCGCCCGACGCTTGCCACCCTGTCTCTCTTTCAGCGGAGACTGCTGCTGCTGCTGCTGCCCCGCGTAAAGCGGCGGAGGCTGCGGAGCCTGCATCGTCGAAAGCGAAGGGCTGCCTAACCCGGACTGCCCCGGCGCGCGGCTCAGGATTTCAGTCGGGGCCGGGTCTGTGTTCCGTGGAGCATTGACGCGCAAGGTTTCATGCGGGTCATACGGGGCCGAAAGGATTGAGCCGTCAACCAGGCAGAACGTCAACGTCTCGTCGGCATAAGTGCGATTACACGCAGGACAAGCTTTCATCTCGCCTCCGATAACAGGATTCGGCAACTACCCTACTCTTGATAATTTGCGTGCCATGTCCCACTGCGATCACCATAGGCGTCACAGCACCAATCCACCGTGCCTGTGATCTGTGTTCTATCTGGATTGAGAGCGCCGCGATAGGTCGCCTCTAAAGAGGATGTTATCTCACGGCGCCTAACGGTCACATTCTTTCCTTCGACTGTAATTTCAAGATTCGCCTTAACTTCGCCCCATTGGCCAAGCCACCGCCCTGTAGATTGCCGAGACCAATCTCCGCAGGTTTCCACACCACCAACACCAGTGGCTTCACACTCCCGCCATTGTTTGCCCGGTAGTTCAGTTAATGTACTGGGCGCAGTTTTATTGGAATTTGAAATATTAGACTGGGCTCGATTATCGGTAGTGTTTCGATTATCGACAGCATTGTTATTGCTTGCCCCTAACCAGATTCCTATCACTGCTGCAAGGACGACCCCAAGAATCACTCCCATCACGAGGACTAAGCCAGTTCTATTGCTCCGTTTCTCTTGTGGTTGGGGAGACTGTTTCTCTGGATAAATGGGTGGTTGCGGAGATGCTATCGTCGGAGGTAAGGATGGTGTTAAATCATCCGCCCTAAATTCAGGATATAAAACTTCTGTGGGGGCTCCATCAGTTCTTCGAGAAGCAGAGATGCGCTCGGTTTTGTGACGGTCATATGGGGCAGAAAGGGTTGAGCCATCGTCTAAGCAGAAGGTTAATGTCTCATCAGCATAGGTGCGATTGCAGGTAGGACAGATTTTCATTTGTTTCCCCTATTAATGAAATCCATTCCCTTATCCAGAGACGAGAATCTAACACTGATTATAACGCGCAAGTGAAAAGTAGCAATCAATTTAAAGGCACAATGCGGTCGTGTAGTCCATACATGATGACGGAGTTCGGACGCAAGGCCCGCGGCGTGGAGTTCGGAATGCGAAGTTCCGGCAAAATTTGTTAGTCGCTCGCGTTCGGAACCCGAATGATGCGGTTCTGAACTCGGAAGATGGGGTTCCGAACCCGAAAATTGGCGTTCAGAACTCGAACGACGGGGTTCGGAACGCGAATGACGGAGTTCTGAACTCGAAGTTTGGGGTTCGGAACTCGGAAATTGGGGTTCAGAACCCCAACGTTGGCGTTCCGAACTCGGAAATTGGGGTTCCGAACCCCAACATCGGGGTTCTGAACGTGAAGGTTGGGGTTCTGAACGTGAAAGATGGGGTTCAGAACCCCGTCGTTGGGGTTCGGAACTCGAAACACTGTTAAACGTGGCCGGGGTGTGTACTGTATTCAGTCAACCGCTCGGAGCGTTGAGTTGAGCGTTATTTGTTGTCGGGCGGTTTGGTGGTTGCCGCTCTGGATTTGCGGGCGAAACGCTGGCTGAGAGCATCGAGGCTGCTGTCGAGGGCCGCGCCTTTCCCGGCGGCGCGGGCGTAATGATAGAGCAGCAGGGCTGCCGCGTAGGCTTCGCTGCCGACGAGCAGGTATGTGTCCTCCACTAATTCCTGTAGCTGGCTGAGGGCTATGACGAGAGGTTGCAAGGCGCTGAGCAGTTCAACGTCGCGGCGCATCTCGTCCACGTCGAAAGAACGCGGCAGGATGTCGGGGTTCTGTTTGGCTATCTCCAATGCCTGACTGACGAAGGCGCGGCTCTTGTCGCCCATCTTGGGCAGAAAGCGTCGCTCCTCAATCGTCAGGTCAAGGAGGAAGGGGAGTTTGGCGCGGATGGTGTTGATGGCGTCCATGACGGCTGTGATGTCGGCGGACGAGAGTGTGGCGTCAATACGATTGTCGGTCATTTTGTGTGCTCCTTTGAGCGGGCGCGCAGGCGGTTTGTAGAAAAGCTTTTGAGGCTCAGGCGCGGGCCGCGCGCTCGCTGGAATAATCAGTTGATAGAGAAACCGCAGAGCTTTCGAGATGCTCGACGGCGACTGATGCGTGTCCGGTGAAACGCGGGCCGCAAGATATTACTAAGGCTCGCGTAAGTCAATGGTTTTCTGCAAACGGCAACGGCGAAGAAGGCTTTTTATGAGAAGGGGTTATTGAGCGGGTTGCTTTAATGATTTGTTAGACAGTCCTGCGCCTACTGGCATTTCTCCCAGGTAGTTGTTCCACCTACAAAAGTCCCGTCATCCACATATTCATGCCAGTGTCCCTGCATCTTGGTTCTTCTTTTGTTGGCTACTAAAATAACGACACCTCCCAGAGAATTAAAAAGCTTCTCTGCCGAATACGAGAAAAGTATGATGTCGTTATTTTTTATGCTTCCCGCCATCTCGTATACGCCGTTGACATTTGTGCCGGTGGCAAAGATTTTATCTCCCGCAGCCTTTTTAATCTCCACCACATCCAACAACTCTTTACTGGCATTGCCCCCATCAACATATGCCCATGCGCATTTCCATTGACCCAAAAAATCCCTGCTTCCTTTGCTTTTGCCCGTCAGAAAAACTTTCAACTCATCCGAGAATAGTTTGAGGAGCGCGCCAATGATGACCCCTGCCAGACCAATGAACGCGGCGGTTATCGTTATCACACCCGTTTCTCCCTGCATGGTTAATCCTTCCAGTCGAATAAGAGGCCGGAGAATTCACCGGGGCTACAAAAAAAATGGATGCTTGAAGCGGCTTCAGGTGAGGCATCCACTTCCGGTTAGTAAAGATTTCAATTGCCAAAGCACAGGAACAATATTCACATCGGTGGCAGATGTCAACGGTTGGCCCGCCGTCCGCTTGCGCAAGTCGGGATTTCCTGCAAACTGCCGCCGGAGAAGAGAGCGCGTGTGTCCGTGTGTTAGAGATGCTTGCGGAAGAAGGAGGCTATCTTCCAGCCGTCTAGGTAGACCCAGGGCTTTTCGCCGATGGTGTAGTGGCCGCAGGGGAGCCATGAGACATCCACTGGAATGTCGTGGCGGCGAAACTCCGCTATCACGTCGCGCGTCAGGTCCGGCGGAAAGGAGAGGTCGTAGCGGGCCGCGATGAAGCGCATCGGGCGCGGGCGTATCCGCTTCAGTCGCGGGATGAAGGGCATGGGGCTAATCGGCAGCAGGTACTCGCGCAACTCGTCGAGCGTGACCGCATCGCCGAAGCCCGCGCGGACGTGCTGCGTGGTGATGCCGCGCCATGCCACGTCCGCGACGTAGCCGGAGCCGTGGTTGAAGACGCCCATCGCAATCCGCTCGTCGTGCGCGTAGGCTAGAAAGGCCACGCAGGAGCCGATGCTCGTCCCCATGATGCCTACGGGCGCGTGGCCCTGCTGTTCCATTAACCATGTGACGGCGGCGCGCGCGTCGAGCACGCCCTGTCGCATGGATTGAATCGTGCGCCCGATGTTGGAACTGAAGAGATAGTCTGCGCGCTCAAGCTCCGGCGGGCGGCGCGCTTCGTGATACGGCAAGGTCAGGCGCAGGGCGCTGATGCCGAAGCGATTGAGCACATGACAAAGCTCGACGTGGCTTTCGGGCTGCGCGTTCCATTGCGGCAGCAGCAGGACGGCGGGGCGTCTGCCGTCCTTGCGCTTCTTCGCGGCGGGAAAGTAGCGCGCGTGGACTGTGTTGTTCTCGATGGAAGGCGTCTTGATGGCGCTCGTCCATGTGAGGCGGTCGCCGTCCAATTGATAGTCCGTGATGCGCGGCAGGGCGTAGAACTCTTCGCTGCGCTGCATCACCTCATGCGAGTGGCGGCGCAACAACTCGCGCGGGTCGTCGCCGTTGACGTGTTCCTTGATGAAAGCCTCTCCCCACTCGAAGGGGCGCACGATTCTGTTTGTGTCACGTTGCGCGAACCAACGCTCGCGCGCGCGCATCCAGCGTCCTAACAAATTACCTGACTGCCTCTCATTGAGCATTACGAGAACAACTCTCGATTAAACCGAACCTTCATCATAACCAAGACGAACGAGAGAAGGCAAAGACGCTCCAACGCGCGCTGTCCAGTATCAATAGGCCAAGCTCCGGTTTGCTATCCAAAGGTCAAAGTAAGCTGCTTTGAGCATTGAGCATTTGCCCTCAAGCAAATTTTTTTGCAAATAAACAATATCAGCTTGGTCTTTGGGGTTGACAGTCCGGCGAGTAGAGTTTAGATTGTGCGGGTTGACGGATTTCTCCTTCGTCAACCATCAAACCGACAACCCAACAATTTATCTATAACGGCATCATTACGGGAGATGCATGAACGAGGCTCTTTGCCTGTTTCCGGGCAAAAGCTCTCAACCCATGAACCTTGGCTACCTACCTCGAAGGAGATTAGATGAATAGAAAGCTTTTTGTCGTGCTGGCGCTCGTCGCGCTCAGTCTCACTTTTGTCTTCACCCACTCGACTCGTAACAACGTCCTCGCCCAAAGCGAAGGCGGTCTGACCCGTCCGCCCAAGGACGAAGATAGCAACTTTGACCCGAAGGCCCGGACGCGGGTTTGCGGCACAGTAGAACTCAGCGAGAAGGATAGGGCCTTGATTGACGAACAAGTCGCCTCGCGTCAGGAATCAATGAGAGTGGCCGGCATGGTCACAGATAGAGCGGCAGGCTCCGTCACCATCCGCGTCTTCTTTCACGTCATCCGCAACAGCGCCGGAACGGCGGGCAACCTGACCACCGCGCAACTCGATAACCAACTCAAGGTCTTGAACGATTCCTACAGCGGCTTGACGGGCGGCGCCAACACCCCGTTCCGCTTCGTCCGCAGCGGCGTCACCTACTCGAACAACAGCTCGTGGTACACCTGCACGCCCGGCACGTCCGCCGAGAGCTCTATGAAGACATCTCTGCATCAGGGCGGCGCGGCTGACCTAAATCTCTACCTGAACAACATGGGTCAGGGACTTCTCGGTTGGGCGACTTTCCCGTCGAGCTATGCCAGCGCGCCTTCGATGGACGGCGTGGTCGTGCTCAATGCCAGCATTCCGGGCGGCTCGGCTGCGCCCTACAACCTGGGCGACACGGCGACACACGAAGTCGGTCACTGGGTCGGCCTCTATCACACTTTTCAGGGCGGTTGCTCCGGCAGCGGCGATAGCGTCTCCGACACACCTGCGGAAGCTTCACCCGCCTACGGCTGCCCGAGCGGTCGCAACACTTGCAGCACCACCGGACTCGACCCGATTGAAAACTTCATGGACTACTCAGACGACTCCTGCATGTACAGGTTCACAACAGGACAATCGGCCCGCGCCGACTCGCAATGTCTGACCTATCGTTAAAGCAATCTTTCGGGTTGAT
>JAWVFT010000085.1:0-30530 GCA_033855775.1 Blastocatellia bacterium
CCAAGGGACTATTTATTCATCATGCTCAAACTGGTATTACCGGTATTTCGGTTCGTTTGTGGGAGGGCAATCTCCGCCCTGCGAAGATCAGCGGCAGGCAGTGTATACCTTTTCCCGGCAAGTTCCAATATTCTATTTCGGGCGGCGGCAAATTTAATTGCAAGGCGGCCAATCTTAATGCTTGTATGTTTGCGGACTTCAGATTACAATCCCTCCCGCCTCGTACGCAGCAATTCCTTGACAGCCGCTCTTGCCTTCATGCCCAGACGTTAGATGAGGGCGAGGACGACATCCAGACAGGAACCAAAGCAATCCCAATCAGGCATAACCAGCGGGCGTCCTTTCTTCTCCTCCCTGACCGGAGGAACAAGCAGTTGAACCTACAGCGGAGATAATTTTATGGCTGAACCATTTTTGGGTGAAATCAGAATCATGAGCTTCAACTTCGCCCCTCAGGGATGGGCGATGTGTAATGGGCAGTTCCTGCCCATTAACCAGAATCAAGCTCTCTTCAGTTTGCTCGGCACGATGTATGGCGGCAACGGGCAGACTACTTTCGCGCTTCCTGACTTGCGGGCCAAAGCCTCGCTGCATGTCGGCCAAGGACATACTCAAGGCGAGGCAGCGGGCACAACCAGCGTCACGGTCAGCATCCCGCAGATGCCGCAACACATTCATTTCCTGCAAGCCACCAACACCGATGTCGCTGCTAACCGGACTGCCATTCCGACGAACAACTTTCTGGGGCCGGTGAACAATCTCTACGCGAATCCAAGCGGGGCCGGCGTCCAACTGACGACGATGGACCCCTCTTCGGTCACGAACTACGGCGGCAGCCAGCCACACAACAACATGATGCCCAGTCTTGCGTTGAACTTCTGTATCGCGCTCGTCGGCATCTTCCCGTCACGCAATTAGGAAGGAGACACACACAATATGGCACAACCTTATGTCGGCGAAATCAGGATCTTCGCGGGCAACTTTGCTCCGGCGGGCTGGATGTTTTGCGACGGGCAGTTGCTTCCCATCTCAGAGAACGAGACGCTCTTTCAATTAATCGGCACGACCTACGGCGGCGACGGGCAGGAGACGTTCGCATTGCCGCAACTGCAATCGCGTATCCCCATTCACATGGGCAGCGGCATTCAGTTGGCCGAGACGTTGGGAACCGAATCGGTGACGCTGACCGCTCAGCAGGTGCCGATTCACACTCATCCGTTAATCGCGGCGAAGTCAAACGGAACGGCGACCAATCCCGGCGGCAACGTCCTGGCCGGCAGCGTTTCCTCTGTGCAGCCCTACGTCGAGGATCAGGCGAGTCTGGCGTTGAATAACAACAACATCACGCCCATCGGTGGCAGCCAGCCGCACGAGAACCTACAACCGTACCTGTGCATGAACTACATCATTTCGCTGTTCGGGCTTTTCCCCCATCAGTAAATAGAGGAGACTAATATGGCAGACCCTTTTGTCGCTGAAGTCCGCATCTTCGGTTTCAACTTCGCGCCCACGGGCTGGGCGCAATGCAACGGGCAGATATTGCCCATCAGCCAGAACACGGCGCTCTTCAGCTTGCTCGGCACAACCTACGGCGGCAACGGCCAATCGACCTTCGCCCTCCCGGACATGCAGGGCAACTCTTGCATGCACCCCGGTCAGGGGCCGGGCTTGGGGCTCTACGACCTCGGGCAGACGGGCGGGAGTGAGACCGTGACGCTGCTCGTCTCAGAGATACCCGTTCACAACCACACGCTTCAGGCGAACCCGAATCCGGGCGACAATCTTATTCCGTCGCCGACCACCAGCCTCGCTTCGTCAACCGGCGGCTCGCTCTATGTGACATCCGTCTCGAACCCGCCGCTGGCGCAGATGGCCTTTCAAGCTCTGACGCCCGCCGGTGGCAGTTTGCCCCACAACAACATGCAGCCGTATGTGGTCTTGAACTATTGCATCGCCTTGCAGGGCGTCTTTCCGCCGCGCACTTAAAGAGCGACAGCAAGCCTTCCGGCCCGCGCTTTTTGTGGCGGGCCTTCCACTTAGCGCTTGAGCTAAGCTGACCGACTAAAGTACAATGGCCGAAGCGACTGGAGACTCTTTTGGTGTGAGCCAATTGCTATCCTCATCTCTTGCTCGCTTCGGCTTTATTGTCCGCCTGTATGCCCCGCGAGCCGTCGACAGAACGCCTGTCCACGGTTTCACCGGCATCATAATTTTGAAAGGCTCCTGTTCTTGCCGCTGTCTTGATTCAGATGCGTGAGCTAGCTCTCGCGCCCCGCAACATGGCGTCATCAATTTTTGGCCGTCTTGTGTTCCACACGAAACAACTTCATCTTCGATCCCCCAGCAGGTTCGAGATGACACCGAAGGAGAGTCATGCAACATCGAACTTCGTCGCCCACAGTTCGCAACTGGAAAGTCATAGTTTCCCTACTGGTCTCATACTTAATCTTGATGGCGCCGATGGCGCCGATGGCGGCAGCCGCCGCGCGCGAAAGATCGCAGAATGCCAGTTCGCGGAACGCTGAGCGACAGCAGAAACAAACGACACCTGAAACCCAACGCTCGCAGACGCCCGCCCGCCTCGCGGCTCCGGCGCAGGAGGGGCCGTCAGCCGTCAACATCGTGGCGACGAAGGACGACTCGTTCCCGGTCCATCCGAGCGGCAAAGCCGAACCCGGCGACATCATCAACTACACCGTCAACATCACCAACAGCGGAACGACCGACGCCACCGGCGTCACCTTCAACGACACGGTTGACACCAACACGACCTTCGTCGGCAATTCCGCCCACGCGCAACCGCAGGCGCGCAACGAAGCCTTCACGACGGTCGGCAACACGCTGCTCGAAGCGGGCCTCGCCTCGCCCTCCGGCGCTCCGGCTGTGACGAGCGCGGTCAAGTTGTTTGACAACGACGCGATTGCGACCGACACCATCCAACTCTCTACGTTTCAGGCGACGAGCGCCAACGGCGGCACGGTCACGGTCAACGCCGACGGCAGCTTCAGCTATTTGCCCGCGGTCGGCTTCACCGGCTCGGACACCTTCACCTACACGATTCGCAACTCTGCCGCGACGACTCCCGTCTTGACCGACACGGCGACCGTCACCATCACCGTCAGCAACAAGGTTTGGTACGTCAACAACTCCGGCGCGAACGGCGACGGGCGTTCAAGCTCTCCGTTCAATTCGCTGACGCCCGTCAACGGCGCGGGCGGCGCGGGCGACCCGGACGCGGCTGGCGATGTTATCTACATCTTCACCGGCGGCGGCAACTACACGACCGGCATCCAGCTTGAGAACAACCAGCAACTCATCGGCAACGGCGTGGCTCTCGTCGTCGGCGGCAACACCCTGCGCGTGGCTGGCTCGCGCCCGACCATCACCAACGGCGCAGGCAACGGCGTCACGCTCGCCAACACCAACACGCTTTCCGGCTTCAACATCGGCGACACGAGCGCCATCGACATCTCCGGCAACGCCTTCGGCACGTTGACCGCCAACAACATTACGCTCGCCGGAACCGGACGCCCCTTGAGCCTAACGACCGGCGCAGTGGCCGCGACCTTCGACAGCATCACGGCGACTTCGGCCTCCGGTGGTCAGGGCATCAGCTTGACGGGAGTGACCGGCTCGCTGACCTCTACGAGCGGCACTTCGATTACCAGCCCGACCACGCAATGTATCTTAGTCGGCACCACGACCGCTGCCGTCAACTTCGGCAACACTTCCTGCTCGGGCGGAACCGATGGCGTTAGTTTCCAGAGCAACTCTTCCGGCACGCGCACCTTCGGCACCTTGAGCGTCTCCGGCGGCTCAGGCTCGGCGTTTCTGAGCGGAGCGGGCGGCGGCAACGTCACCGTCACGGGCGCTGCCACCTTGAGCAGCACAGGCAATCCGATTGACATTCAGAACATGACCAACGGCTCGGCCATCAGCTTCGCCGGAACGACCGTCTCGAAGACGACGGCGGGCGGCGCTGGGATAAACTGGGGCGGGACGAACACGGGCGCGACGCTCGGCTTCGCATCGCTCGGTCTGACGACCTCGAACGGCGCGGGCCTCGTCGCCGCAGGCGGCGGCACGATTAATGTCACGACCGGAACCATTAGCGCGACGGGCAGCGCGGGGCAGGCAGCCCCTGCCATCAACGCCAACGGCGTCACCTTCGGCGCGACCTTCACCAGCGTCTCTTCGACGAACAGCGGCAGCGCCGGCAACGGCATCAGCCTGACAGGCGTGCTCGGCACACTGACGATGAGCGGCGGCGCAATCAGCGGCGCAGCGGGCGATGCCTTCTTAGTCAGCGGCGGCACGGCCAACATCACTTACAACGGCACCATCGGCACGACGGCGGCTCGCCCCGTCAACGTCTCCAGCAAGACCGGCGGCACGGTCGCCTTCGGCGGCGCGGTCAGCAGCACGTCTAACGGCGTCTCTTTGACGACCAACACCGGCGCGACCATCAACTTCACTGGCGGACTTTCCTTGAGCACCGGAGCCAACACGGCGTTTGCGGCGACGGGCGGCGGCACGGTCAGCGCCACGCAGAACAACACTTCAATCGTCAACACGTTGACGGCGACCACGGGCTCGGCCCTCAACGTCAACGCCACGACGATTGGCGCGAGCAACCTGACCTTCCGCAGCATCACTTCGAACGGCTCCGGCTCAAACAACGGCATCATTCTTGACAACACAGGGACGAACGGCGGCCTAATCGTCACCGGCAACGGCGGCACTTGCACGTCGGCGGCCACCTGCACGGGCGGAACCATCGCCAACAAGACGGGAACCGACAGCCAGACGACCTCCGGCATCGGCATCTATCTGAACAACACGTCGAACGTCTCGCTCGACCGGATGCAGTTGAACGACTTTCAGAACTTCGCCATCCTCGGCACGACCGTCCGTGGCTTCACGTTGACCAACTCGATTATCAACGGCACGAACGGCACGAACGAGAACGTTGATGAAGGAAGCGTGGCTTTCACGAATTTGATCGGCTCGGCCACCATCACCAACGTCAACGTCTCCGGCTCTATCGAAGACAACTTCCGCGTCATCAATAACCTTGACCGCAACGTCGCGGGCAACGCGCTCAACCGCATCACCTTCACCCAATTTACGTGCGGCGCGAACAGCACGACGCTCGGCGACAACGGCCTCTTCATTCAGGCCCAACTCAACTCAGAAGTTGACGTGACGATTCAGAACAGCACGTTCACCTCTGCGCGCGGCGACATCTTCCAGTTCGACTTGACGAACACCGCCAAGGGCGATCTCGTCTTACAGAACAGCGCCATCTCGAACAATCATCCGGCCATCGTGGTCGGCGGCGGCGGCGTCACGCTTTCCGGCGGCGGCTCGACCAACTCGAACGTCAACTTTACTTACGACATCAACACCAACAGCTTCCGCGACGCGCGCGGCGATTTGCTGCTCATCGCTTTGCAGACGGGCGGCGGCTTGTTTAGCGGCAAGATTCGGAACAACACGTTCGGCGTCGCAGCCGTTGACAAATCGGGCGGCATAGAAGCCACTTCGGTTGAACTCAGAACGGTGGGCAGCGGCGATCAGGTTGTGCAGATTGACAACAACCAGATTCGCCAGTACGGCAACTTCGGCATCCTGCTGCAAGTCGGCGGCCAGGTCGCTAACGGCGACGGCACGACCGGCACGTTGAACGCCACCGTCACCAACAACACCATCAACACTCCGTCCACGTTCGCCTTCATCAAGAACGGATTTCAGTTGAACTCCGGCACGAACGCGGGCGACGCCTTTCAGGTCTGCTTGAATCTGAGCGGCAACACGCTCGCAGGCAGCGGGCAGAACGGCGGCACGGACTTCCAGCTCCGCAACCGTTTCTCGACGACCGACCGGCTGCCCGGATACGCCGGCGCGAACAACAACAACGCGGCGGTCGTCGCGTTCATTCAGGGACAGAATGCGGGCGGCCCAACCGGAACCGCCAGCAATAACGTAGCGGGCGGTTCCGGCGGCTTCGTCGGCGGCGCGGCCTGCACGACGCCAGCCTTTGTTCAGCCTGCCACGCCGGAGAGCGACACGGACAGCGCGCCGGCAGCAATCGCTCCGACCGAGGCCACAAAGACCGAGAGCGCGCCTTCGATGCTCGATGCGCCGACCAGCCTGTCGAGCGGACGCCCGTTCATCTCGTCGCCGCGCATGTCTCAGCCGCCCGCTTCGAGCGCGCCTGTGGCCGCTCCTCAGCCCGCTGCTCAGGCTCCGGCCAGGACTGCTCCGGCGAAGACCGCGGCCCCGGAGACGCCGACGGCCAACTTCCCGGTCAGCGTCGGAACCTTGCAAGCAGGCGAGTCCGTCACCATCGTCTTCCAGGTGACGCTCAACGACCCGCTGCCGGGCAACGTCACGCAGGTTTCCAATCAGGGAACGGTTTCGGGCAGCAACTTCTCGAACGTCCTGACGGATGACCCCGCGACAGGCACAGCAGGCGACCCGACAATCACACCTGTGGTCGCGTTCGCCTTCATCGTCAGCGACGTTTCAATCGCTGAAGGCGCGGTCGGCCAACGGCAGGCCGTCTTCACCGTCAGCCTGACGAACCAGAAGTCAACGGCGACTTCCGTTCACGCGCAGACGGCGGACGGCACGGCGACAGCGGGTGTTGACTACGTTGCGTTGCCTGACACCTTGGTCACGATTCCGGCCAACACGTCGTCCACCACCGTCACGGTGCTCGTCAACGGCGACACCATCTTCGAGGGCAACGAGGACTTCTTCGTCAATCTCTCGACGGCGACCGGCGCGAGCATCCTTGACAGTTCGGCTATCGGCATCATTGCCGACGACGAACCGCAGGTGTCCGACTTGAGCGGCGACGGCTTGACCGATGCCGCCATCTGGAATTCCAACAACGGCAACTGGTTCGTCGTCAACAGTGGCACGAGCACGACGACGATGGTTGCGGATGATTGGGGTCGCGCCTCGCTCGGCGACATAGCCGTTCCGGGCGACTACGACTTCGACAACCGGATAGACATCGCCGTCTTCCGTCCCTCTGAGGGCAACTGGTACATCCTCAAGAGCAACAACGGGACGCAGGTTATCTCTATCCAGAATTGGGGACAGAGCGGCGACGTGCCTGTGCCGGGAGACTTCGATGGAGACGGGCGCACAGACCTTGCAGTCTGGCGTCCGACCAACGGCAACTGGTACATCCTCAAGAGCAACAACGGCGCTCCGCTCTCGACCGTTCAGAGTTGGGGCAACCCCACAGACAAGCCTGTCGTCGGCGACTTCGACGGCGACGGCAAGTCTGACCTGGCCGTCTTCCGTCCGGCGGAAGGCAAGTGGTACATCATCAACAGCGCGACCAACACGCTGACCATACAGGCTTGGGGCGTCTCGACCGACAAACTCGTTCCGGGCGATTTCGACGGCGACGGCAAGACAGACCTGGCCGTCTATCGCAACGGCACGTGGTTCATTCGCAACAGCAAGGGCGGCGCATCAACCATCAAGAGTTGGGGCGAGACGACCGACCTTGCTGTCCCCGGCGACTATGACGGCGACGGCAAGTTCGACATCTCCGTCTGGCGACCGGGCGAGGGCAAGTTCTACACCATCCGTAGTTCCGACAATACGGTGCTCTTGCAAACCATCGAGCTTGGCGGCGCAGGCATCAAGCCGGTGCCGAACGCCTACTTGCCGCAGTAGTCCAACCAGCAATCGCGGCCCCGCGCCGCGACGGCTAAACCAATAAAGGCCGGGGCGCAACCTGTTAAGGGTTGCGCCCCGGCCTTCTTCTTTGAGCTTAAATTTGAGATGCGCGGGCGCGTTAGGCGCGTTTGCGTTTGGCGATGAACTTCATGGCGACGCCGTTCATGCAGTAGCGCAGGCCGGTCGGCTCCGGCCCGTCGTTAAAGACGTGGCCGAGGTGCGCGTCGCATCTGGCGCAGAGCACTTCCGTGCGCGTCTCCGCGAGGCTGTTGTCCACCTCTTCGCGCACGTTCCGTTTGGCAATCGGTTGCCAGAAACTGGGCCAGCCGGTGCGCGAATCAAACTTCGCTGCGGAGCTAAAGAGCGGCAGGTCGCAACTGACGCAGGCGAAGACGCCCGGCTCGTGAATGTCGTTGAGCGGGCTCGAATATGGAGCCTCGGTTCCCTGCTGGCGCGTCACGTTGTATTGCTCAGGCGTGAGCAGGCGTTTCCATTCGGCGTCCGTCCTGACAATCTTTTTGATGCGGGCGGAACGATTCTGCTTGCCGCTCGCTTCGGTCAAACTGTTGGCTGTCGCAAACGAAAATCTTGACAGCGTGGCGAACGCTCCGATGGCTATGCCGGATGAAAGAAAGTTTCGTCTGTTCATAATCCAATCTACGCGAGCGGCGCGGGAATCGGTTTTCGAAGTCGAAACAGCATTCTCGCGTGACGAGGAAACAGTCTCTTTTTCGTGTGACGAGAAACACCGCTCAAGTTATTAAAGAGCGCGCTGCGTTAGCTTGCTTCTGCTTAGCTTAGCTCTCTTCGGCGTTCCAGAAAACAGGCGTCGAAGGTTTGCGGCTGCGCTCGACGGCGAGGGCCACGAAGCCCATCGTGTAGCGGGCGTTGATTTCGAGCAGCGGGCGCAGGCCGCCCGCGTGCTCAAGCGCATCTATCCCGACCGGCCCGTGATAGCCTTCCCTGAAGAGCCGCGCGCCGATTGTCTCAGCGATGCTTTCAAGCTCTGTGACGCGGCGCCTCGCGGGCCGGCGACCGAGCAGATAACCTTTGCCCGTGCCTGCGCCGTTGGTCTGCAAATCGCTGAAGCCCAGAAGCCGCTGCGCTCCGTCGCGCTCAATCTCCAACACGATGCCGTACTCGCGTCTCACGTCGAGCCAAGGCTCGAAGATTAACGTTTCGCCGTTTGCCAGACGCCGCAAAGCCCATTTGGCCTGCGGCCCTTCCAACGAAGGGCCACGGCCCAACACACGTTCGCGCGCGGCGAAGCCGAACGGGCTCTTGATAACCCACTTGTCATCCTTCGCGGGACACGCTCGCGCGATTGCTTCCTGTAGCTCCGCAGGCGTAGCAGCGGTTGCTGCTCCGGGCTGCGCCCATCCCAACTCCGCTTCGAGCGCATGGCTCCACAGCTTTGAATTGACGCGCGCCAAGACCTCGAACGGAACCGGCAGCGACACAAACGCCCCGGCCCGCTTCCCCGCTTCGACCGCGCACGGAGTCCAGCCCCAGGGCGTGAATTGATGAGCGCTCAGGTTTGCCTTTGAACGCGACGGCGAGACGAGTTCGACGCCGCGCCGCGCCGCCTCCCTGCGTAGCGGCTCAGGCCATGGCTCTTTGACTAACAACGCATCGCCCGCGCTCGCCAGCCAGAGCAGGCGCGGCGCGAGCCTTTGATTGAGAGCCTCGAACGGAGGAAGGCGACGATAGGCGCCGCCCGCTTGAGACAACTCAACCTCGAAGTCGGCGTTCATGTGCCAGAGTCTTGAAGCCATAAACGAAATGCGCGGAACGCTCGAAGCGAAAGGCGCGGAATGCTTGTTGCTGAGCGAAGCCTTCGTCGCCCGCTTATCAAAGCAGACGGATGAAGGGCGCGCTTAAGCCAGTTCGGCCAGTTCCGTCCAGCGCTCAAGGTCGCGCGCAAGCTGCGCGGCCAGCTTTTCTCGTTCGTCGTAGAGTTGATGCACCAGATAAGCGTCGCTTGAGTTGGCGGACAGTTCCGTTTCCACTTCCGATTGACGCCGCTCGGCATCCTGTATGCGCGCCTCCAAGTCTGCCAACTCTCGCTGCTCTTTGAAGGAGAGCTTGCGCTTGACCGCAGGCGTTTGCGCCCGCGCCTCCTGCTTCGCGGGCCGCTCGTCGCGCGACGGCTTGAGGGCAGCGGCTTCCAGAGTCTCTCGCTGGCGGGCTTCGAGAAAGGCGGAATAGTTGCCGGGATACTCGCGCACGCGCCCGTCGCCCTCAAAGCGAAAGATGTGCTCGACCGTGCGGTCAAGGAAGTAGCGGTCGTGGCTGACGACGACAAGGCAGCCGCCGAAGCCGTCCAAATAATCTTCGAGCGTGACCATCGTTTGAATATCAAGGTCGTTGGTCGGCTCATCAAGCAGAAGGACGTTGGGCGCGCTCATCAACAGGCGCAGCAGGTAGAGGCGGCGGCGTTCGCCGCCCGACAGCTTACTGATTGGCGAGTGCTGCATCGCGCCCGTGAAGAGAAACTTTTCGAGCATCTGCCCGGCGGTGATAAACGTGCCGTCCGCCGTCTCGATGCGTTCGGCGACTTCGCGTATGTAGTCTATGACGCGCGCCGCTTCATCGAGCGCGCGATTCTCCTGATCGTAGTAGCCGAAGCGAACGGTCTGGCCGACCTCAAGCTCTCCGCTGTCGGGCGCCGCGCGGCCCGTGATGATTTCCAGCAAGGTCGTCTTGCCCGCTCCGTTCGGGCCGATGATGCCGATGCGGTCGCCGGGCTTCAAAGTGTAGCTGAAGCCTTCGAGCAGGACGCGCCCGCCGTAAGCTTTCGTGATGTCGCGCAGTTCAAGAACTTTCCTGCCGATGCGGCTGGAGGTGACGTTGATGTCAAGTTCGGCTCTGGCGGCTTCCTTCGGTTGGGCCATCAGGCTTTCGGCGCGGTCAATGCGGGCTTTCGATTTGCGCGTGCGGGCCTTGGCCCCACGCCGCAGCCAAGCCAGTTCACGACGTATCAACATCTCTCGCTTCTGCCCTTCGGCGGCGCGCGCCGTCTCCTGCTCCTCTTTCCTTTCCAGATAGTAAGCGTAGTTGCCCTCGAACGCCTGCACGGCGCTGCGGTCAATCTCAAGGATGCGGCTGGTCACGCGGTCAAGAAAATAACGGTCGTGCGTGACGAGCAGGAGCGCGCCGCGATAGCGTTGCAGGTAGGCTTCGAGCCATGTGATGGTTTCGGCGTCGAGGTGATTGGTCGGCTCGTCTAAGATGAGCAAGTCAGGGTTCTCAATCAACGCATGGGCGAGGGCGACGCGCTTGCGCTGGCCGCCGGAAAGCGTCTTCATCCGCGCGCCCGTATCGTTGATGCCGAGCCTGCTCAGGATTGTCCGCGCGTTCGTCTCAAGCTCCCATGCGCCGGACGCTTCCAACTCATGCGCCAACTCCGAGACGCGATTGAGCAAGCGTTGTTCGTCCCCTTTACCGGCGGCCAACTCCTGACACGCGCTCTCGTAATCATGCAGCAACTTCATACGCGCATTGTTGGCGGCAAACACCGCGTCGAGCACGCTCTGCTCCGGCTCGTACGGCGGGTTCTGTGGCAGGTAGCCGAGCGACGCGGCTTCCGTAAAGACGATGCGCCCGGTGTCCGGCTGTTCTTCGCCCGCGATGAGACGCAAGAGCGTCGTCTTGCCTGAGCCGTTGACGCCGACCACTCCGATGCGGTCGTCGGAATCAAAGCCGAGGCTGACGTTTTCAAAGAGCGGCCTCAACCCGTAGTTCTTGCTAATCGCTTCGATGGATAAAATGTGCATTCCCGGTTCGCTATCGTCAGGCTTTCAGCAGCGGCTTGCAGCAACGCCGCCGCGCGCTGTGTCTAAAGACTCTCGCCGCTTTTCTTTCAAGCTGGTTCGTCGTCGCTCGACGACGCAGGCTCGGCGGCGACTTTAACCAGAGTGTCCGCGCCGACGGGCTTCGTCTCTGTCGGCCCGCTGATGGTATCGGCGGCGGTGGTTTCTCCGGCGCTCTCCACGTCTCCGACCTCGCTTCCGGTCGCATCGTTTGCCGCCGCATCGTCGTTAGTTTTCTCCGGTTCCATCATTTGCTCTCCCTGCCTTTCCGCAATCGTCTCGCTCGTCGCGCACGGCAAAATCATATCACCGATGAAGACATTAGACGGAACTCGCGCAGGGCGTCCACCGTCCCGCGCGGGGGCGGCCTGCTACATCCTGCACAGCGTTGCGAACAGCGTCCGCGTGCAAACCTTGGGCGACGGCTCAGCCGCGCCGCTGCTCTACCTGCCACAGTGAAACAGACGCAGGCAAAGCGCTCGCGCGGCTGAATCATGGCCGAAGTTTCGCGCTCTGAGCGCGAACATTGGTGCTCTGAGCGAGAAACTTGACGCTTTAAGCGGGGAAATTGACGCTCGGAGCGCGAACATTGACGCTCGGAGCGCGAAAGTTGGCGCTTTGAGCGAGAACGCCGACTCTTAAAGAGTGAAAGTTCGGGCTTTGAGAGGGAAAATCGGCACTCTAAGAGCGAACGTTGACTCTCAGAGAGGGAAATTTGGCTCTTAAAGAGTCAACGTTGAGGCTTTAGGAGTGAAAGTTCTGTCTTTGAGAAGGAAATTTGGCTCTTAAAGAGTGAAAGTTGACTCTTTGAGAGCGAGAATTGACTCTTTGAGAGTGAAATTCCACTCTCAAAGAGTCAGCGTTGCGGCTTTTTGTCCGGTGTCAGGCGGGGCGAACCTGTATCGGCTCGGCCTCTGTTTGCCTCGACGCCGAAGCGGGCGCGGCGGGCGGCGGCGGATTTGAGACGAGGCGTTCGAGGGCCGCGTCAATCGCTTCGCCGATGCGCGCGACGGGAACGATTTCCAGTTCGGCGCGCACGTCCGCCGGAATCTCGTCGGCGTCGGCTTCGTTGCGCGCGGGCAGGATGATGCGGCGAATGCCGGCGCGATGCGCCGCGAGCACTTTTTCCTTGACGCCGCCGACGGGAAAGACTAGGCCGGAGAGCGTTATCTCGCCAGTCATCGCCGTGTCGGGGCGCACGCGGCGGCCCGTGAAGAGCGAGGCCATCGCGGCGGCCATCGTCACACCCGCGCTCGGCCCGTCTTTCGGAATCGCTCCGGCTGGCACGTGTAGATGCACGCCGTAGCTCTTGAACATCTCAGGGTCGATGCCAAACTCCGCGGCGTGCGACCAGAGATAAGAACGCGCGGCCCGCGCAGACTCCTGCATCACTTCGCCGAGTTGTCCGGTCAGCGACAAGCCGGAGCCGCCCGGAAGGAGAGTGCCTTCGATGAAGAGGACTTCGCCGCCCATCTCCGTCCAAGCCATGCCCGTCGCCACGCCAGCGGGCAATTCCTTGCGCGCTTCTTCAGGATAAAAACGCGGCGCTCCCAAATACTCTTTGATGTCGGGCGCGTCAACCGTCACGCGCTCGACTTCGCCCTGCGCTATCTTCAAAGCGACTTTGCGAACGAGGCTTCCGATGGTGCGCTCCATCTGGCGCACGCCCGCTTCGCGCGTGTAGCGCGCGGCGATTAACATCAACGCCGCGTCGGTGATGCTGAACTGCTCTTCGTTCAGCCCGTTCTCCTTGACCTGTCGCGGCACAAGATACTGTAGCGCGATGTGCAGCTTCTCCTGATCCGAGTAGCCCGCGAGTTGGATAATCTCCATGCGGTCGCGCAAGGGAGCCGGGATGGGGCCAAGCTGGTTGGCGGTGGCGATGAAGAAGACGTTCGAGAGGTCGAACGGCAAGTCTAGATAGTGGTCGCGGAAGCTGTTGTTCTGCTGCGGGTCCAGAATCTCAAGCAGGGCCGCCGACGGGTCGCCCCTGTAATCGTTGCCGAGCTTGTCTATCTCGTCGAGCATCATGACGGGATTGTTGACTCCTGCGCGGCGCAAGCTTTGAATGATGCGACCGGGCATCGAGCCGATGTACGTGCGGCGATGGCCGCGCAGTTCCGCTTCGTCGCGCACGCCGCCGAGGCTCAGGCGCTCAAACTCTCTGCCAAGCGCGCGAGCAATCGAACGTCCAAGCGAAGTCTTGCCGACTCCGGGCGGGCCGACGAAACACAAGATAGGACTCTTCGCGTCGGGCCTCAGCTTAATGACGGCGAGAAATTCAAGGATGCGTTCCTTGATGTCTTCGAGGCCGTAGTGGTCTTCGTCAAGGATGCGGCGCGCTTCTTTCAAGTCGAGCTTGTCTTCGCTCGCCTTGTTCCAAGGCAGTTCGAGCACGTATTCGAGGTACGTGCGGATAACGTGATAGTCGGGCGCGGCGGCGGGCAAACGCTGCATGCGCTTCAACTCGCGCTCGGCTTCCTTGCGCACGTCTTCGGGCAAGTCCGCCGTCTCCAATCGCTCGCGCATCATGTCTGCTTCGGCGTCCTCGCCGCCGTCGTCGTCGCCAAGCTCTTTCTGTATCGCCTTCATCTGCTGGCGCAGGATGTAGTCGCGCTGCGCCTTGTTCATTTCGCTCTGAGCTTCGTTGGCAATCTTCGAGCGAATCTGCATTATCTCGACTTCGTGCGCCAGATAGTTGTGAGCAAGGCGCAGCAACTCGTCAACCGTCTCGGCCTCAAGCATCTTCTGCTCCTGCTCTGTGCCGAGGTTGAGAATCGAAGCCAGAAAATAAGCGAGACGAATCGGCTCGTTGGATTGCAGGACGATGGCGCGCACTTCGGGCGGCACCTGCGGCATCATCGCCAGAGCTTGCTGAATCAACTGCTGCACGTTGCGCTTGCTGGCTTCGACTTCATCTGCGTCCACCGTCTTCAACTCCGGCAGAATCCGCACGCGCGCTCTCAGAAACGGCTGCTCCTGCGTCCAGTCCAGAACGCGCACGCGCTCCGTTCCCTGAACTATCAAATGCACGCCGTCCTCTATGCGCTCCATGCGCTTAATCATGACGAGCGTGCCGACTTGATAAAGGTCTGCGCCGCTCGCGTCCGAGCCGTTCACGTCCGCGTTGCGCAGGCTGATGCAGGCCAGCAGCTTCTCTTCGGTCGAGAGCGCGGCTTCGACCGCCGCGATTGAACGCGTGCGCCCGACCGCCAAAGGCACGACCGTCTCAGGAAAGAGCGTCGTGTTTTGCAGCGGCAGCACGGCAATCTCAAACGGCACGGCCTCTGCTTGCGGCGTGGTCGCGCCAGCGTTCTGCGCTTCCGGTTGGCTCACATTCGCCGCGACTTCCCCGTCTTGCGGCGTTCTAGTCTCTTCCCGTTTCTCGATGTTCTCAGACATAACGTAAACAAAGGAGTCAGGCTGCGGAATTTAAGGGTCCGAAGATAACGCGCGCGTGAAGCGGCGGCTATTCCGGCTCCCCGCTTCCGCATCCTTCCTCCAGCCTTTCCGCGCTGTGACGCAGGTGCAGGACGAGCAGACCATCCTTGTAATCGCGCGCCAGATGCGCGTCCTGGATTGAACAGGGAAATCGCAGCGTCTTCTCAAAGCGACTGTACGTGATTTCCAGTTGATGATAAGTGATGCCTTCGCCGTAGAAGGTGTCGCGGCGACAGCCCGCGATGCGCAGGGTCGAACCCTCCAAAATAATCTCAAGGTCGTCCGCCTTGACGCCCGCCAGGTCAACCTTGACAATCCACCCGTCGCGCGTTTGATAGACATCCGCCGCAGGACACCACAACCGCCCCGCCACGGGCCGCCCACGCCGCCCCGCCGGCAACAAACGAAAATAACGCTCAACTGATTTAGCCATTTAACCCCAGTGACAAGTGACGAGTGACAAGTGACGAGCCGGAACAAGAGCAAGAGGCAAGCAGGAACAAGCGATGAGCCGCGAGCATTAAGCAGTTGGCTTTAACTTGCTGCTTGTCACTCGTCACTTGTCACTTGTCACTGCTTTTACCCGAATATCTTGTTCCAGAACGAAGCGCCGCTGGAAATCTCTTCGAGGGCGTCTGCGAGTTCCACGTCCTCTTCGGTTTCGAGGGCGATGTCGGCCATCGAGATGATGCCGCGCAGTTGTCCGCTTTCGCCGACGACCGGGATGCGGCGCACCTGCTTGTCGCCCATCTTGCGAATCGCGTCAATCACGCGGTCGTTCGGCTTGGCCGAATGCACGTCCGTCGTCATCACTTCTTCGGCGCGAGTGGTGCGCGTGTCTTTGCCTTCGGCGACGGCGCGAATCACTATGTCGCGGTCTGTAATCAGCCCGACCAGTTTGCCGTTGCCGCTCGTGCTGCCGCCGGCAGCGCGGCGCGGCTCTTCGGCTGACTCACTGTCGGCAGCGCGCGCATCATTCGGCTCGACAATCGGGATGATGCCTGTGTCTTCGTCCTTCATCATGCGCGCCACTTCTTCGAGCGTGCTGTCGCGTGTGGCGACCGTCACGTCGCGCGTCATGATGTCGCGGCAGCGCAGGCGCGAACGCGTCGTGCGACGACCGCGCGCAGCGGGTCTTCTGCTGCCGCCGCCGCCGTGAGCGTATTCGCGCTGCTCTTCAAAGAACGGGCGGTCATCATGTCGTTCACCGTGTCGCTCGTCGTCGCGCTCGTAGTAACCGCCGCGCTCGCTGTAAGAGCCGCGCTCGCCGTAAGGGCCGCCGGGGCGTCGCCCGTGGTCACGATAATCATCGCGCTCGTAGTAGCCGCCGCCGCGCGTGCCGTAGTTGCCGCTCTCGTAGTCGCGCCCGCTGCGCGCCGCGCCGCCGCCGCCATAGCGCGCCCCGTAGGAATCATCGTAGCCATACTCTCTGCCGCGCGCATAGTCCGCGCGATTGTATGGAGCGCGCTCGTCGCCTGCGCGGTCATCGCCGCTGCCCCAACCGCCGCCGCCGCGCTCGCCGCGCACGCCGCCGTGTTGGCCCGTGCTGTTGTCGTCGTCTCTATCGTAGCGATTTCTTGACATGCAAAACTCTCCTCCGTCGTGCCTGCAAATGAAACGTTCGCCCCGCAAAATTCAGACGGATGAAGAAGGCGCTCGCGGGCTGAACAGACCTTAAGCCCCGGCGACATCTTCGGCTTCGTTTCGACCAACTCAGGGGAACGTTTTCGGATTATACTCGCTTCGCCCAAGATTGCCACGGCGCGCGGCAAAGCACAAAGGGAGGGCCGACAACTTCGCTTGAAAGTTGTCGGCCCTCGCTCTTGCTTGCGGCCTTCGGCTTGACTATAGATAGCCGCCTCCGGCTTTACTCTTTTACTTGACCGTCAAGACTTCGACGACGACCTGCACCTGCGCGCGTATGTCGAGCGCGCCGACTTCGATTGGAGTCTGCGTGGCTGACTTGGCGGTCAGGCTGTCATAGGCGCGTTCGGCCTGATAGATGGGGCGCACGGTCGCGCTCGCTTCCTGCACTTCGACGATGCGTTCGACGCGCCCGCCGAGAGCTTGCGCGATGACCTGAGCTTTGCTGATGGCCTCACGCGTGGCTTCGGTCAGGGCTTGATTGCGCGCGGGGCGGTCTTGCTTGAGCGTGAACGAAAGATTGTCAACGTTGTTCGCGCCCGCCTGTGTCGCCGTGTCAATCACAGCGCCGACTCTTTTCAAATCGCTCATCGTCACGGTCACTTGATTGCGCGCCTCGTAGCCCGTAATCGTCGGCGGCTGATTCTCTTTATAGATTCGCTGCGGCTGTATGTTGTAGCCGCTCGTTTTGACTTCCGCGCCCGCGCCCGCAGCCGACTTGACGGCGCGCACAACGGCGTCGCTCAAAGCGGCGTTCTGCTGTTGGGCTTCAAGCGCGGTCTTGCCTTGCGTGACGACCGCGAGCACGATGATGGCCGTGTCCGGTTGGGCCTGCACGATGGCGTCGCCCGTGACGAGGACGCGCGTCGGTTGCAGGCTGCTGACTTGCGCGACCGCGCCCGCCGCCGCCCCGCCGTCCTCGAAAGGGCGCATGACGCGAGCTTGGAACGGCACGCCTTCCTGGTAGATGGTGACGACGCCGCGCTGCTCGACGCCAGTGGCTTCGACCTGCGCGCCGTCCTTGAACCACTGCTCGTTTTGAAAGCGCTGGAAATTAAGAATCAGATATTTCTGCGCATCGGTTTGGACGAGCCAACCGCCCGCCTCGACCGTGCGCGCTAAGCGACCGCGCACGGTCATCTCCGCCCCGAACGCTTGCGCGCTCAGGCAAGCTGACAGAATAATCAAGCCCGTTAAGATTAAAAGTTGTCGTTTCATTATCATTCTCCCCTTCTTCTTATCAAGTCATCAGGGCGGCGGGAGAGTTCGATTAAGGTTCGCGCCCGAACGCCTTTTGAACGCGCCGCAGCCTTTAATCTTGCGCGGGTTGCTGGCGCGCAAATCTCTTTGCTACGATGAGTGTGATGCAAGCAAAGGGCAAACAGTTCGGCAATCTCAAACGCCCGCCGCGCACGGGCCAACTCCTGACGGTCGGGCGCGTCGAGGACGTGCCTGCGGGGCGCGGCGCGACGGTCGAGTTGCTGGACGGAACCGAGTTGGCTCTCTACAACATTGACGGCCGGTTTCACGCCATCGAAAATTTCTGCCCGCACAAGGGCGCGCCCCTTGCCGACGGGCGGCTCTGCGCTCACATCGTCGAGTGCGACTGGCACGGCTGGCGCTTCGACGTGCGCACAGGCTCCAATCTAACCAACGGCATAGACATTGAATCCTACGCGGTCGTCATCGAAGACGGCCTCATCAAAATTCAAGTCTAACAACAAAAGTCCAAAGTCTAAGAACGAAAGTCTAATGTCGAAAGTCCAAAGTCAAGACGCTGGTTCTTCGACTTTGGACCTTGGACTTTGGACTTTGGACTTGAGTTTTATCCATCGCTGCCGATGGCTTCGACGGGGCAAGCGGAGAGGGCTTCTTCGCACAACTCGCGCTCGTCGGTGGTTTCCGGTTGCTTATAGACAAACGAGTAACCGTTATTATCGGAGCGCGTGAAATTATCCGGGGCAGTGTCGCGGCAGACATCGCAGTCTATGCATTGCGTGTCCACGTAGTACGTGCCGGGGGCGTTCTCATCCACGCGGTCATTCGGGTCAGCCACTGCTGCTCCTCCTCCTTACAATTGCGACTAACAAGCGACGAGTGACGAGCGCCAACTGATAAGCATGAGGCTGCTCGATCAACTGTCGCTCGCCACTCGCAGACTGTTTTACTTAATCAACCGCATCCGGTCAAGCGCAGGGATGAAGGATGAGCAGCGCGCTTTCAAGGGTGCGTCATCTCTTCCGGCTTGACGTAGCGGTCAAACTCTTCGCCCGTGAGGAAGCCCAGTTCGACCGCCGCTTCGCGCAGGCTGAGTCCTTTTTTGTGCGCGTGCTTGGCGATTTGCGCGGCCTTGTCGTAGCCGATGTGCTGGTTCAGGGCCGTCACCAGCATCAGGGAGTTTTGCAGGTGCTCGTCAATCTGTTCGCGGTTGAGTTCGATGCCGTTGATGCAGTAGTCAACGAAGCCGTGGCAGGCGTCATGTATCAGTCGAATCGAGTGGAGCAGGTTATGAATCATGACGGGCTTGAAGACGTTCAACTCGAAGTTACCCTGCGAGCCCGCGAAGCCTATCGCCGCGTCGTTGCCGAAGACTTGGACGGACACCATCGTCATCGCTTCGCTCTGCGTCGGGTTGACCTTTCCCGGCATGATGGACGAGCCGGGTTCGTTCTCCGGCAAGCTGAGTTCGCCTAGACCGCAACGCGGCCCCGAAGCGAGCCAGCGAATATCGTTGGCAATCTTCATGAGAGATGCGGCGAGAGTCTTCAGCGCGCCGCTGGCGAAGACAATCTCGTCGTGCGCCGACAGAGCAGCGAACTTGTTCGGGTGCGACTTAAAAGGCAAGCCCGTCAACTCCGCAATCTTCGCCGCCGCGCGCACGGCAAACTCCGGGTGAGCGTTCAAGCCTGTGCCGACCGCCGTGCCGCCGATAGCTAAATCGAGCAGCCCCGGCATCGTCATCTGCAATCGCTCTACGTCGCGCTCAAGCAAACTGGCCCAGCCCGACATCTCCTGCCCCACCGTCAAAGGCGTCGCGTCCTGCAAGTGCGTGCGCCCAATCTTCACCACGTCCGCATACTCGCGCGCCTTCGCGTCAATCGCGTCGTGAACCTTCTGCACTTCCGGCATAAGCGCCGTCAAACGCTCAGCCGCCGCGATATACATCGCCGTCGGAAACGTGTCGTTCGAAGACTGCGACATATTCACATCATCGTTCGGGTGAACGGGCGTCTTGCTGCCCAACACGCCGCCCGCCATCTCAATCGCGCGATTCGAGATAACCTCGTTCGCGTTCATGTTCGTCTGCGTCCCGCTCCCCGTCTGCCAAATCTTCAAAGGGAAATGCTCGTCCAGCTTCCCCTCAATCACCTCGTCCGCCGCCGCCGTAATCAAGCGAGCTTTATCTTCCTTCAGCTTCCCCAAATCATGATTCACCAGGGCCGCTGCCTTCTTCAAAACCCCTAGCGCGCGTATCATCTCGCGCGGCATCCTATCGTCGCCGATATTGAAATGAATCAAAGAGCGCTGCGTCTGCGCCCCCCAGTACTTATCCGCCGGAACCTCCACCTCGCCCATCGAATCCGTCTCGACGCGCGCCCCCGCCCCGCCCTCATCCACACTCTTCAAACCCGCTTCCTTCGACATACAAAACCTTCTCAATCCTTTTCCGCAATCAGTCTCTCCACACACCCAACTGCGCCCACCCGCACACACCCGAAGAGCCTGACGCTGCAATCTCAACGACCATCCAGCCGCTCGATTGTACAACACAACCCGCGCGCAGAGTCACAACAGCGCAGCCACCAACCTGTAGCGAGCGCCATGCTCATCAACAACGACGACGACACCGCCGCCGCCCCTCGCCTCAACTCCAAACTCACAGGCCCGCACAGCACAACGCGGAGAGCCTTGACCTGGACCCTCCGCGCCTCAACTCAACCATCGCTGCGCGCCGCGCATCAACAAGCACAGCTTACGCGCGAGCTTCCGGCAAACGCCCGCTTCATTCGCCCTACAACCCGCGCCTTGAAGCCTCAGCCAGGTCTTCGACCCGCCATTCTTACGACTTCGCCTCGCCGCCCTTCTTGCCGCCGCCGCCCGACTTATACTCCGACTTCTTCTTCATCTTCAAAGACTGAAACTGATTTGAATTAGGGCCGAACTGCGCCTCGACCTGCACCTTTCCGCCCAACGCTTTGTTATGGAAAGCCCACTCCGCCGCCACCTTATTATCGCGCGCCGCCGCCCACAGCACCTTCGCCTCAACCTCCCGCGCCCGCGCCGCCTCCATCGCCTCAAACGAATCATCCAAAGCGTCCTTCGAGTACGCCGCATTCGCCGGAACGTAATCCGGTATAGCCTTTAGCGCGATGTACACGTCCTTGTCGTCGTCCATAACTTTAGCCGTCAATTGTTTGGTTTCATCTTTCGCCATCGCCTGACTCCTTCTGGTTTTATTGGAATGAGAATTGAACCGTTATGACCCCGATTCTACGCCTTCTCCCCCTTCCGAATCAACAACTATTTTCAACCCACCCCACCAACCCGCCCTTCCTTCAACACCAATCATCCTGACCCGCCCCCAACACTGTCCCTTTCCCCCTCATCACCCCGCCATCCAACCCGACAAAACCCCTCTTTTCCCCTTCCAATCCCGCTACGCCCCACAAAACCCTTACTTTCACACACTTAATCAGCCCCCCTCGCCCCGCCAGCATCCCTCCTTACGTCATAATCAAATCAACTTATGGCATAAGTTCCCCCGCTTACGCCATAATTTCTTCAACTTATGGCAAAAGTTTCCTTGCTTATGCCATAAGCAAACGGACTTATGCCATAAGTTCGCCTGCTTGCGGCACAAGCAAACGAAATTACGATGAAAGTTCCCCAACTTATGCCATAAGCCCGCCAGCTTATGACGAAAGTTCCTCAACTTATGCCGGAAGACAGCCACCTTATGAACAAAGTCCGCCTACTTACGAGGAAAGCCAATCAACCTGCAAAGAAAGCTTGCCTGCCCACCCAACAAGCTTGCCAACTCACAAACTAATCCCGCCTAAAATAAACTAACAGCCCGCGCCGGCACAGACGCCCCCGCATCCGAGCCTCACCCCCCGCCTCAAGAAGATTTCCCCTCCAACCGCTCCAAATTCCGCCGCGCCATCTCCGCATAAGGCGACCCCAGTTTCTCGAAGATGCCGAGTGCTTCACGCAGCAACCTCACAGCCTCTTCCTTGTTGCCTTCCCGCTCTGCAAGTGCTCCCATATTACAAAAAATCAGACCTATGTTGCTCTTATCTCCAAGCCTCTTTGTAATCTCTAAGCTTTCTTCGTAGAGTTGCCGTGCTTTCACAAAGTCTCCTTGAGACTTTGCTACATTAGCTAAGGCATGCAAGGTGATAGCGATACCGCTCTGGTCGCCGAGTCTCTTTTCAATCTCCAAGCTCTCGTTGTAAAGCCGTCGCGCTTCTGCTACCTCTCCTTGGTCTTGGGCAAGCATTGCTAGTTGATGCAAGGTGATGGCGATGCCGCTCTGGTTGCCGAGTCTCTTTTCAATCTCCAAGCTCTCGTTGTAGAGCCCTCGCGCTTCTTCTATCTCTCCTTGAGCTTGGGCAAGCCAGCCTAATTGATGCAAGGTGCTGGCGATGCCGCTCTGGTTGCCGAGTCTCTTGTTAATCTCCAAACTCTCGTTGTAGAGCCGTCGCGCTTCGTCAAATTCCCCACGTCGTTGATATATTACGGCTACATTGTGCGATAAGTCTGCAATCCGGCCTTCGGCTTGTGAGGAACGCGCCGCTTTTATTGCGCGTTCTCCCTGTTGAATTGCCTCATCCCAATAGCCGCGCAGGTCTAGAAATTCTTCCAACGCAAAACGAACCCGTATCCCGCTGTCCCAATCCTTCATTTCAAACGCCGCATCCATCGAGTTCAGCGCGTTGTCTTTCTCTGCTTCCAGCGCCGCGAAATCTTCGGGCGTCGTCTGCTTGTGCGCTTCAGCATAGCTCAGGAAGTAAGCGACGAATCGCTGGCGGAACTCGGCGGCGTGTGGGTCTTTAGAGAGCCGTGCGGCGGCGAGGCTGCGCGTTAAGCCTTCGACGGCGAAGCGGCGATTCTCGTCTATCGCTTTAATCAACCATAAGGCGCGCAGGTTCTTGAGGGCTTCGTTGATGCGAGACGAATCATTGCCGAACCCGGCGACCTCCGCCAGTGCGTTGCGTGTGGTGCTCGGCGCAAAGAGCGAGAGGGCCAGCAGGGTTGCGCGCCCGTCGTCGCCTAGCTGCGGGAGGTTGAAGGAGCGGTCGAAGACGCGTTGGGCGGCGTCGCCTTCGCCGTGCTGTAATTCTTCGAAAACTGTTTGCGGCTCCTGCGCGGCGTCTATCTGCCCGACCACCCATTGCATGACGAAGGGGTTGGCCTCCGCCGTCGAGTAGATACGGCGGCGAATCTCCGGGGAGAAAATTTGCGCGTCCTGCGTCTGCGTAATCGTTCGTTGCAAAAACTCTTCCGCCTCTTCGGGCGACATGGCGGCGATGGCGACGTTGAACGTCGCGCCGATTCCCTGTCGTGATGTAAAGAGCGCAAAGCAGCGCGCGTGCTTGAACCAAGCCTCTATGCTCTGCTGCGCGTCGGGCTTGATTGTCTCGTAGTTGTCCAGCACGACGAGCGCGGGCGGTTCCGCGACGAGCGCGTACACCTGCGCCGCCTTCTCATCGGGCGGAAGCGGGCGCAGGTCTTCGCGGCCCAACTGCGTGGCCGTGTCGTCGAGCAACGTGGAGAGCGTGAAGTCCGCGCGCCCCTCCGCGCTGCTCCACACGACGCGGCCTCCGAACGTCTTCTCCAACTCGCGCGCCGCCTCCGCCGCCAGCGTCGTCTTGCCAATGCCCCCCGGCCCGGAGAGCGTCACCAACTGACTCTGCTTCTGCGGCGCAAGCTGCTCTCGCAAACATTCCACAATGTCGCGGCCTTCCGCATTACGCCGCGCAACGAATCCGATGATGGGAGGACGCGGGATGTAAATGCGCGGCAATGCTTTCGAGCCGCCCGCGCGCTTCGTTGCGGCAGAAGCGGAAGCGCCGAGCAGTTCGTTAACGACGGCACGAATGCCCTTGGCAACATCTCTGAGCGCGCTGTCACGATTCGGCCATTCAGTGACGGGCAAAGCGTTTTTAGGCAATGCTTGCGGCTCGTTGAACGGCAAAGTCTCCCAATCGCAGGGGCGAAGGATGACGGGAATAACGCGCGCCTCGCCTGCTCTGTAGCGTTCCATCGCCCGCTGCATCTCAATCTGCTGGCAGTAGTCGGAATTAGTGAAGGCCGAACTGATAAGCAGCAGTATGATGTGCGCCGTTTCAAGTTGCGCGTCAATTCTGCCTTTCCAGTCCTCTCCCGGCATAATCATCCGGTCATGCCATTGCTTAATCTTTCCCTCTTGCTTGAGAGAACTCAGATGCTCTGCTAATTCATCGCGCAGAGCTTCGTCCTTGTGCGCGTAAGAGCAGAAAATCTCGACAGCTTCGATTGGGTGAGACGCCACCGGCAAGTCATTCTCCTTTCCGAGACTGCCGCAACTATAACATGGGTTCTCTTAATCATTCTCAATGGGCGCGCTGGCGTCCTTCCATGCTTTCCAGCCGCCGGACATGGAGTAGACGCGGCGGTAGCCCATGCGTTGGAGGTTGTCGGCGGCCAATGCCGAACGGTAGCCGCCGCCGCAGTAGAGGATGAGTTCGGTGTCGGGGTCTGGGACTTGGGTTTCGATGTCGCGTTCGATGATGCCGCGTCCCATGTGTTGGGCGTCGCGGGCGTGGCCAGCTTGCCATTCGTTGTCTTCGCGGACATCTATCAGGCGCGCGGCGGGGTTGGAGGCAAGGCGTTCGAGTGTCTCGGCGACGGTCAGTTCGTTGATGCGGCCTTTGGCTTCGTTGACGAGTTGCAGGAATCCGGGTGTGTGTTTCATCTCTTGTTGACGCTCCGTTTCTGTGTAAAGACGGGTTAGGCAAATCCGTGGGCAGTATACCTGCTCTTGACTTTCATTTTACGAGTTTGTTTAGATAGCGAAGCTCGAAAACCCTTGTGGAGGTCCCTGATGTATAGAAAGCCCGTTAGCGTTTTGCTCGTTCTGGTTTGTTTGGCGTTGGCTGCGTGCGGCAAGAAGGACGACCAGATTAACTCTTTTGTCAAAGAAATCAACAGCTTCACGGATGAGTTGGTGAAGAAGGTCGAGAACGCGCCCACGCCGTCCGAAGGCGTGGACGAAGCCCAGAAGTATATGGACTCGCGCAAAACCGAGTTGAAGGACAAGTTCAATTCCGTTAAAGGCATCGGCGAGAATCAGGTTTCGGAAGAAACCAAGAAGAACATGAAGGACAGCTTTTATCAGGACGGCGTGAAGGTCGGCCAACTGACGGCCAAGTACGGCTCAGACCCGGAAGTCAAGACCAAGCTCTCAAAGCTGACGCAGGACTTCCTATCGCTCTTCCAGATGTAAAGACTGGCGGGCAAGAAGAGGGAGCCGACGGCTCTCTTCTCGCCCCGTCCGTCTTTCATCGTCAACCGAAAAGCAGGCGCCCGCAAGCGCGTCTTGAGGGGGCGAAGCGCGTTCTCGCCCCGTCGAGCGCGCTTTCGTCTTGTCAGGCCGCTTTCAGGCGAACAACATTCGAGGCGACTGCTTCGTTCGCGCAGCGCGGCGCGGGCGCCGCCGCGCCGATTGGAAGAAAGCCGCCGGACAGACTATAATGCCGCTCTTTTCGATTCACACTGATAATCATGTAAGTCACCAGTCAACGGTGTTCAGTCGCCGCCAGCAGACGGCTGCCGACCGCTGGCGGATGATGGCTTACGAACAGCAGAGAGGATATAGAAACATTGGCGACCGAACAATTTGATGTGACCATTATTGGCAGCGGCCCCGGCGGCTACGTGGCGGCGATTCGCGCCGGACAACTGGGCCTCAAGGTGGCGATGGTCGAGAAGGACAAGCGGCTCGGCGGCACCTGCACGCTGCGCGGCTGCATCCCGACCAAACAACTCCTGATGTCCGCGCACGTCTACGAGCAGATGCAACACGCCGCCGCCTTCGGCGTCCAGGCCTCGGACATCAAGCTCGCCTTCGCAGACGTGCAGAAGCGCAAGGAAAAGATTGTGATGAAAAACTCGAAGGGCGTCGAGTTTTTGATGAAGAAGAACACCGTCAAGGTCTTCAAAGGCTACGGCAAGCTGCAACTGCCCGGACGTGTGGAAGTGACAAGCGAAGGCGGGGCCACGGAAATCATCGAGACGAAGAATATCATCATCGCTTCCGGCTCGGTCGTGCGCCCGATTCCCGGCTTCGAGACGGACGGCGAAAGGGTCGTCAACTCCGACCACATCCTCGAATTGACGGAAGTCCCGAAGTCTCTGATTGTGATGGGCGCGGGCGCCGTCGGCGTCGAGTTCGCTTCCGTCTATTCGCGCTTCGGCTGCGAGACGACGATTGTTGAATTGATGCCACGCTTGCTTCCGCTCGAAGACGAAGAAGTCTCGAAGGAGTTGGAAAAATCTTTCCGCAAGCGCGGCATTAAATCGCAGCTTGACACCAAGCTCGAAAAGCTTGAGAAGACGGACGCGGGCGTTCGCCTGACGGGCAAGACCTCCAAGGGTGAGGCCGTCGAACTGGAAGCGCAGATGTTGCTCGTCGCCGTCGGGCGCATGCCGTTCATCGAAGGACTCGGCCTCGAAGGCACGCAGATAAAGGTCGAGCGCGGCGCGATTCAAGTTGATGAATTTTTACGAACGGGCGAACCCGGAGTTTATGCTATCGGCGATGTCATCCCGACGCCTTGGCTCGCGCACCTCGCATCGAAGGAAGGCATCCTCGCCGTCGAGCAAATCGCGGGGCAGGAGAACGTGCATCCGATTAACCTGCGCCTCGTCCCTTCCTGCACCTACTGCGACCCGGAAGTCGCCTCCGTCGGCCTGACCGAAGAGCGCGCCAAGAAGGAAGGCTACGATGTGCGCGTCGCCAAGTTTCCCTTCTCCGCTTCGGGCAAGGCGCGCATCCTCGGCGAGGAAGAAGGCTTCGTCAAGATTGTCAGCGAAGCGAAGTATGACGAACTGCTCGGCGTTCACATCATCGGCCCGCACGCCACCGAAATCATCGCCGAAGCCTGCGTCGCCATGCAACTCGAATCCACAGCCGAAGAGCTTGGCCGCACGATGCACGCGCACCCGACCATCTCCGAAGCCGTCATGGAAGCCGCCGAAGGCATCCACGGCCTCACCATACACATGTAAAGGAGTTGGCAGGTGAACAAAGTCAGCCGGGCGATTAGTCGAGCGGCTGGCGCGAACCTGAGTTCTCAAGGCGCATATATTCAAGATGGCTAAGAAACGAAAATCAACTGATGACGCAAGCGCGACGGCTGCTGTCGAGACGAACGCGGTCGAGACAAACTCGGCGGCAGAGAAGAAGCTGACCTGCACAGGCGAGACGACGCTCTCAAACGAGCAGATGCTTGAACTGTATCGCTACCTGATGCTGACGCGCCTTGTCGAAGAGCGGCTGGTCAATCTTTATCGCCAGACGAAAGTGGTCGGCGGCGTCTTTCGCTCGCTCGGTCAGGAGGCGACCGCCGTCGGCACAGCTTACGCTCTCGGGCCGCAGGATTTCATCTCACCTTTGATAAGAGATCTGGGCGCGGTTCTCGTCAAAGGCATTCGCCCGCGCGACATCTTCGCGCAGTACATGGCGAAGGCTTGGGGGCCTTCGGGCGGGCGCGACCTCAACATACATTTCGGCGACATGGCGAAGGGCTTCATCGGCCCTATCTCGCATCTCGGCGACATGATTCCTGTGATGACGGGTGTCGTGCTCGGCGCGCGTATGCAGAAGAAAGATGTGGTCGCGGTCGTCTACATCGGCGACGGCGGGATGAGCACGGGCGCGTTTCACGAAGGCTTAAACTTTGCCGCCGTCCAACGCCTGCCGCTCATCGTCGTCGCGGAGCACAATCACTACGCTTACTCGACGCCGACCTCGAAGCAGACAGCCGTTAAGGATCTGGCCGACAAAGCCATCGGCTACGCCATTCCCGGCCACATCGTTGACGGCAACGACATCATCGCCTGCTACGAAGTGACCAAGCAGGCCGCAGAGTTTGCCCGCAATGGTGGCGGCGCGGTTCTCATCGAAGCCAAGACTTACCGGCGCAAAGGCCACGCGGAGCACGACGACCAACGCTATGTCCCGGCGGGCGAGATTGAAGAGTGGGCGCAGAAGAACGACCCCGTTGACCGCTACGAAGCCTACTTGATTGAGCGCGGCGCGGCCACGCGCGAACGGCTCGAAGAGATTACAGCAGCCGTTAATCGTGAGCTTGACGAGGATGTCGCGTGGGCCGAAAGCTCGCCGATGCCCGAAGCCGTGCAAGCGGCCTACGGCGTCTTTGACAACTCAATCGTGCCGCCCGCCTTTCGTCCGAAAGTTCTGGAACGTTAATTTCAGTTTACGAAAATCATGTCAACGGCAGCTAAAAAAGAGCACAAGTCGAACCGCCCCGCGCGCGGTGGAATGACGACGTTCGTCGAAGCGATTCGTCAGGGCATCTGGGAAGAGATGGAGCGCGACCCGACCGTCTTCGTCATCGGCGAAGATGTCGGAGCCTACGGCGGCGCGTTCAAGGTGACGGACGGATTGATTGACGAGTTTGGCGAGGAGCGCGTCGTTGACACGCCGATTTCCGAGGCGGCGATTGTCGGCGCGGCGTGCGGCGCGGCCCTGATGGGCATGCGGCCCGTCGCCGAGTTTCAGTTTATAGATTTCATCTCAGCGGGCTTTGACATGCTGACCAACTACGCGGCCAAGTGTCGCTATCGTTGGGGCGCAGGGATAGCCGCGGTCTTTCGCGGCCCGTGCGGCTCCGGCGTTCACGGCGGCCCCTTTCACTCGATTAACGCCGAAGCCTTTTTCCTCAACACGGCGGGCCTGAAGATTGTCGAGCCTTCGACCGCCTACGATGCGAAGGGCTTAATCAAGGCCGCGATACGCGACCCGGACCCCGTGATTTTCTTCGAGCACAAGAAGCTCTATCGCCTGCCGCGCCTGCGCGAAGAGTTGCCGGAGGAAGACTACATCGTTGAGATTGGCAAGGCACGCACAGCCCGCGAGGGGCGCGACCTCTCCATCATCACTTTCGGGGCGCAGGTCTTGAACGCGCTTGACGCTGCGGCTGAGCTTGAGAAGGAAGGCATTGACGTTGAGGTGATAGATTTACGCACGCTCGCTCCGCTCGACAAGGAAGCGATACTGGCGAGCGTCAAAAAGACGAGCAAGGCTCTGGTCTTGCACGAAGCCTCGCGCACGGGCGGCATCGGCGGCGAGATTGCCGCGACCATCAGTGAAGAGGCTTTCGAGTGGCTCGACGCTCCGCCGCTGCGCGTCGCTTCGATTGACACGCCCGTCCCTTATTCGCCGCCGCTCGAAGAATATTATTTGCCGCAGACGAAAGATGTGCTGGAAGCGGCGCGCAAGCTGGCGGCATATTAAAGTGTTTCGAGTTTCAGGCTTCAAGTTAAAAACGACCGGGCTTGAAACTTGAAATCCGAAACCTGCTTGAGGAAGGAGCACGAACGATGCCGAAGTATTTGATTGAGCGCGAGATTCCGGGCGCAGGCAGTTTGTCTGCCGAAGAGTTGCAGGCCATCTCGCAGAAGTCCTGCGGAGTCTTGAAGAACATGGGGCCGCAAATTCAGTGGGTTGAAAGCTACGTCACCGACGACAAAATCTATTGCGTCTACATCGCGCCCGACGAGCAAGCTGTGCGGGAACACGCGCAGCAAGGCGGCTTTCCGGCCAATCGTGTTTCCGAAATCAAATCGGTCATTGACCCGACAACAGCAGAAGGGTGAAAGAAGAGTCTGGAGAACTTATGAGCACAGAAGTAGTCATGCCGCAGATGGGCGAGTCGATTGCGGAGGGAACCATCACGAAATGGTTGAAGCAGGTGGGCGAGACGGTCGAGCGCGACGAGCCGCTGTTTGAGATTTCGACCGACAAGGTTGACGCAGAGATTCCAAGCCCCGCTGCCGGGACGCTGACCGAGATAAAGGTTAAAGAAGGCGAGACGGTCGAGATTAATACTGTAGTCGCCGTGCTCAACGGCGGCGACGGCGCGCCCGCCGCGGAGCCGAAAGCAGCCGAAGCGCAAACGCCCGCCGCGTCGTCAGGTAATGCAAACGCCTACTCGAACGCCGCGCAGTCAGCCGTCGAATCTCAACCTCCGCCGACGCCTGCACCAACGAGCCAACCATCTACAGCGACCTCGCAGCAACAGCCCGCCGCTCAAACATCAACGCAGGCTTCCACTGCTCAGCCGACGACGCAAGCCGCACAGCCAGCGCAAGCGGAAGTCGCAGGGCGCAGCTACGACGAGCAGCGTCCCGGCGCGAAGCAGGAGGGCGCGCAAAGCGCGTCGGCGGCCAGCGACAACGGCGGCGAGCAGACGGCGGAAGAGTTGCGCCGTGCCAAGTCAAGCCCGCTCGTGCGCAACATCGCGCGCGAGCACGGCATAGACATCTCGCGCCTCGAAGGCACGGGCATGAGCGGTCGCGTCACCAAGAACGACATCCTGAGCTTTATCGAATCGGGCGCAGCGATGTCGCCGCAACAGGCAATGCAGGGCGGAGCAGCCACCACGGCGCCGCAAACAACTTCAGCGCAGGCAGCCGCTCAAACAACGACGGCGCAGGCTTCCGTCGTTCAGCCCGCAGCCGAAGACCGCGTTGAGCAGATGAGCGTGATGCGCCGCAAGATTGCGGAGCACATGGTCATGTCGCGCCGCACCTCCGCGCACGTCACCACCGTCTACGAGATAGACATGACGAGCATCGCCAAGTTGCGCGACAAACACAAGGCCGAGTTTCAGCAGCGAACAGGCACGAAGCTGACCTTCA
>JAWVFT010000086.1:0-21959 GCA_033855775.1 Blastocatellia bacterium
CGAGAGATGGCGCACGTGCCGAAGAAGGGCAGTCGCGGCGCGCGTGTGTTGTTGATTGTGCTGCTGGTCATCGCGGGCTTGCTCGTCGGCCTCGCCATCGGCGGCTTTATCTGGTGGCGCAATTATAAGACCGGCCCGGCTTACTCGCTCGCGCTGCTGGTTGACGCGGCGCAACGAGGCGACACAGCGGGCATTGATGAAATCGTTGACATGGACAAGGCCGTCGAGAGCTTTGCCCCGCAGGTGACGGAGCAGGCTGCCGGGCGCTTCGGCACGGCCTTCACGCCCGCGCTGCGCAAGCAGGTCGAAGCCCTCGTGCCGAAGTTGTTGCCGCGCGTCAGAGAGCGCGTTCACGAACAGATTATCCAAAGGGTCAAAGAGATTGGCGCGAAGGCAGAGGGCAAGCCGTTCTTTCTCATCGCGGTTTCGATTCCTTACCTGCTGGACATCACGGAAGACGGCGACACGGCCAAAGCCGTCGGCACGCAGAACGAGCGCACCGTCGAGTTGACGATGCAGCGCAACGGCGAACGCTGGAAGATAGTCAGCGTTAAGGACGAGCAGATGGCGAAGCGCATCGTTGACGACATAGCGAAGGACTTGCCCGCGCTCGGCGCTCCGCTGGAAAAGGAAGTGCGCAAGCAGATACAGAAGAACCTGCCGGGCGGCGTCAAGGACGTGCTCGGCATTAAAGACGACGAGAAGAAGGACGAGAAGAAGTAAGCGTTAGCGACGGAGCGCGGCGAAGTTTATGTCAAATGTGGTTGAGATACAGTTCAGATACACCGAAGCGGAATACTCGGAAGCCGCGCGCCACTATTTGAACAGAACGTATCACACCAGATTCAATATCATCCTCGGCTTGCTGGTCTTCTTTGGCGGCGCGGCGTTCTGGATGTTGGAGGCGGATTCCATCTTCGGGCCAATCTGTCTGGTATTGGGAGCGTTGCTGTTGTTGATAGCGGCGAACAGTTATTTCGTCGTGCCGCAGCGCATCTACAAACGCAACCCGCAGTTGCGCGAAGAGTATCAGTTACAGTTTTCGGACGACGGGATAGCTTTTCGTTCAAAGGGCATTGACTCGACGTTGCAGTGGAGCCTTTACAAAGAGGTGTGGGAGACGGAGCGGTTCTATTTTTTGTTGTACGGCAAGGACGCTTTTTCGTTGATTCCGAAACGCGCCTTCACCGATGAATGGCAGGAGCGCGCCTTTCGTGAGATGTTGCAGAAGCACGTCGCTGTGAGCGCGACCGAGCGGAAAACGCTGGCGGCGAAGAAGACGGAGCAGCAGCCGGAGGAGTATGTGCCGAAATCGCTTGAGCCTCCCGATTGGCGATAGCATCAATTGAAACGAAATGAAAAAGACGGAAACGCAGGGCAAGAATTTCGAGGCGTCGCTGGCGGCGTTGGAGAAGGTTGTGCGCGAGTTAGAGCGCGGGGATTTGCCGTTGGAGGAGAGCCTCAAGCTCTTCGAGCGCGGCGTGAAGCTCTCGCGCGAGTGTCAGGAGCGTTTGAATCAGGCGGAGCGGCGCGTCGAAGTTTTGTTGCGCGACACCGAAGGGCGGCCCGTGCTGAGCGCGTTTGAGGACGAGGAACATGTCCTGGGCCTCGCGGCTGAGAGCGAGACGGAGGATGATGAAAGCGTCTTCTGAAGTCTTGCGCGGCGCAAGCCCGGAGCAGGCGCAAGCTCTGTTGAACGAAGCGCGCTCGCTGGTTGACGAGCGTTTGGACGCGCTTGTCCCGGCGGCGGAGCAAGAGCCTGCGAGCGTTCACGGCGCGCTGCGTTGGAGCTTGTTTGCGGGCGGCAAGCGTCTGCGGCCTGCGCTCGTGCTGGCGACGGGACGCGCCCTCGGCGCGCGTGACGCGCTGCTGCTCGACACGGCTTGCGCGCTCGAAATGCTTCACACTTACTCGCTGATACACGACGATTTGCCCGCGATGGACGATGATGATTTGCGGCGCGGTCGCCCGACTTGCCACATACGCTATGGCGAGGCGACGGCGATTCTCGCGGGCGACGCGCTGCAAACGCTCGCGTTTCAAACTATCGTGGAAGATGAAGGGTTGGCGGCTGAGGCGCGCGTGCGTTTGATTGCCGAAGTGGCGCGGGCGGCAGGCACGCCCGGTGGGATGATCGCCGGTCAGGCTTACGACCTCGAAGCCGAATCGCGCGACGTGACGGGAGATGAACTCGAACGCATACACCGTCATAAGACCGGCGCGCTCATCGTCGCGGCGGCGCGCTGCGGAGCTTTGATAGCGGGCGCGACCATTGTCGAACTCGACGCCCTGACGAGTTATGCGACCGCGCTCGGACTGCTCTTTCAAATCACAGACGACCTCCTGGACGTGACGGCGACCGCCGCCGATTTGGGCAAGACGCCCGGCAAGGACGCGCGTTCGAGCAAAGCCACGTACCCTTCCATCCACGGCCTCGACGCCGCGCGCGAACGCGCGCACGCCGCCCACGCGGAAGCCTGCGCCGCCCTCGACCAACTCGACACAGACACCAACGCCCTGGGCTCCCTCGCAGATTTCATCCTCAACCGCCGCGCCTGAAAGCTTCTTTACAACCCCGCAGCACAGTTTTGCAGGCTTGCGGAGCGATTTTGCGACCCCGCAGAACCATTTTGCAGACTTGCAGAGTGATTCTGCGGCGTTGCAGAGCGGTCTTGCAGCCTCGCAAGACCATTTGTAGGCTTGCAGAGCGGTTTTGCAGGCTTGCAGAATCACTTTGCAGCCTTGCAAAACCATTCTGCGGCGTTGCCGAATCATTCTGCGGCGTCGCAGAACCATTTTGCAGCCTCGTAGAATGGCTCTGCGGCGTTGCAGAACGATTCGGCAAGGCTGACGAATGACTCTGCAAGGTTGCCGAACGATTCGGCAAGGTTCCCCAATGGCTCTGTAAGGTTCCCGAATGGTTCGGCGAGGTTGACGAACGGCTCGGCAGAGTTGCCAAACGGCTCAGCAACCTTGCCGAACGGCTCGTCAGGTTCGCCGAATCGCTCGGCACGTTGCTGAGTGACTCGGCAGGTTCGCCGAACGGTTCGGCAACGCTGCTGAATGACTCGTCAGGGTTGTCGAGTCATCCGTCAGGGTTGTTGAACGACTCGGCAACGTTGCCGAATCATGCGGGCTTTGGACTTTGGACTTTAGACTTTGGACTTAGCTTTTGCATCGCTCGCAGTTCTTCCGGGATGAAGGCTGTGATGTGATGCGTGTTGGTGTGGCCGTCGGCGTAGGATTGATAGAGAATAAATTCGGGGAGTTGCAGGCAACTGAGCGGGGAGTTGTAGTTGTAGCCCGTGTCGATGCCGATGGCGCTGTGGAAGATGTAGATGCCGTGGCGACCGACGCGCCCGCGCAAGGGCAGGAAGGCCGTCGGCGTGTGGCCGAAGAGACACGGCTTGCCGTGATAGTGCATGTAGAAATCTTTGTCGCGCGTCCAGAGCAGGTGATGAGAATCGGTGTCGCGCGGGTGCTTGGCTTTGTCGAGTCCGGCATGAACGTAGAAGGCGTAGTCGTCTTCGTAATAGAGCGGCGTGCGGCGTATGAACTCAAGATGCTCAGGCGGAATGCTGGCCTGTAGTTCAGCCCGCGCCGTCTCGTAATCTTCTTCCTTCATAATCAAGGGCGGGCTGCCCGTGTACTGCTCGAAGGTGCGCTCGCCGCCGATGATGGGCGTCAGCCAGATGCTCGCGCCTTCGTCCAGAAAGTCGAGCATCATTTGCTCGTGATTGCCGCGCAGGCAGAGCACGTTGGCGGGAGCCGCCGCGTGCGTCTTGATGACATCCGAGACGACGCCGGGCGCATCCACGCCACGGTCAATCAAGTCGCCCAGAAAAACGAGCGTGTCCGTCTGCGCCTCGCGCGGCAGCATGTCGAGCAGCAGGTTCAACTGCATCCGGCGCCCGTGGATGTCGCCGATGACGAACGTTTTCATCCCGTTATCCTTTTCCCGCGCGACCCGGACGGCAGCGGGATTCGTTCCATCAATTCCTTGAACCGCGCGTCCGCATGAAACGCGGCCCAGTTCGGGTCGGACTCAAACCACGTCCGGTTTTCATTGCCGAGCGAGATAGCGCGCCGGAGCCATTGCAAAGCCTCGTCGCGCATCCCTTCGAGGGCGTAGACGGAAGCGAGCCAGTAGGGAATATCAAAGTCGGCGGCGGCGCTGTCCTTGACGTTCTCCGTGATTTGCGCGAGGGCTTCCGCGTGACGGCCCTGCGCGCTCAGGCACGTCGCGTATATCGGGCGAATGCCGTCCAACTGCGGTTGCGCCACGAGCACTTCTTCAAGCAGACGCGTGGCCTCGTCCACCTCGCCGCGATAGAAGAGCACGCGCGCGCGGAAAGTCTTAATCAAAGGATGGTCTGGTTCGAGGGCCGCGCCTTGATCCAGTTCGAGCAGCGCGTCATCATAGCGGCGTTGATACATGAAGATGCGCGCGCGGTTGTAGCTGATGACGACGCGCTCCGCAGGGTTGAGCCGCACCATCCGCTCGAAGCTGCGGAGCGCGCCGTCGTAATCGCCGTCGAGACGACGCAGCACGCCCGTCACGAAATGCACGCCGACATCGTTCGGAATCTCGCGCCGCAGTTGCGACACAAGCGCGCGCGCCTTCTGCTTCTCTCCGCGCGAGAGATGTATGAAGACCATGTGCATGCGCGGCTCAAGCAGTCGCTCGTCAAGCGCCAGAGCCTTCTCGAAAGCGTCCTCGGCGCGATGATAATCTTCGGCGTCGCCGAAGCCCTTCATCACGCGGTTGGCATAGCAGCCGCCCTGCCCCGCATAGGCGAGCGCGAACGACGGGTCAAGCTCCGTGGCGCGCTTGAAATGTTCGATGGCGGCGTCAACGTCTGCGCGGGCCAGCGTGTGATAGATGTAGCGGCCCATGCGGTCACGCCCGCGCAGGTATTCCTCGTAAGCGTCGGCGTTGGCCGTCGCAGGCTGCGCCAACTCGGCTTTCTCGTCCTTCGATAATTCAAGGCGCAGGCCGTCAACGATGTGGCGCGCGATGGTGTCCTGCACGGTGATGATGTCGGACGAGTCGGCGTCGATGCGGTCGCTCCATAATAGCTGGCCGGAATTAACGTCGAGCAGTTGAGCCGTGACGCGCAGGCGATTGCCCGCGCGCAGGAACGCCGCCGAGAGCACTGCGTCAACGTTCAACTCGCGCCCTGCGTCGCGCGGGTCACGCTCCGTGCCTTGATATTTAATGATGACCGAACTGGGCCGCACGACCAGCGAGCGCAAGCGCGCCAGTTCGGTAATCACCGCGTCCGCCAGCGAAAATTCGTAGAAGCCGGAAGCCTCGTCGTTGCTCAAATTCTTGAACGGCAGAATGGCGACGCTCTTCTTCTCCTGATCGCCGAGGCTGGTCAGCGGCGTGTCGTGAATCAAGGGCTGCGCGGCGGTGGCCGGAGCCTGCGTGACGGGCGCGGTGGCTGGCCCTTCGACGCTGCCCGTGATGTTGTTGCGCAGCCAGCGCAGAGCGCGCGAGACGGGGCTGTCGCTGGCGAGATGACGCGGGGCGGTCGTGCTCATGCCTTCCTCAAAGCGCGCCGCCTCCTGCGTCCCCGAAGTGACCTCTCTGTACAGTTCGCGCAACTCGTCGCGCAACTCTTCCATCTGCTGGTAGCGGTCGCGCGGCTCTTTCTGAAGAGCCTTGTCGAGGATGGCTTGCAGGCGCGGCGGCACGGGGTCTGGGCGCGCTTCGGCGAGCGGCTTCGGCTGCGCGTGCAGGACGGCGTGGCGCACATCAACGCTCGTCTTGCCTTGAAACGGCCAGATGCCGGTCAGCATCTCGTAGAGCAACACGCCGGTCGAGAAGATGTCTGCGCGTTTGTCAACGCGGTCGCCGCGCGCCTGCTCCGGCGCCGCATACGTCGCCGTTCCGTATGGCACTCCGATTTCCGTCAACTCCGTGTGATGAATGCCTTCGCTGCGCGCGGCGTCTTCGTCTAAGAGCTTGGCGAGGCCGAAGTCCAGGACCTTCGTTTGCCCTGCGTCCGTCACCATCACGTTGCCCGCTTTAACATCGCGGTGAATGATGCCGCGCGCGTGCGCGGTCGCCAGAGCGTCTGCGACCTGGATGGCAATCAACAGCGCGCTCTTTAGTTCCAGCGGGCGACCGTTGACCAACTGGCGGACGTTGCGGCCTTCGACGTGCTGCATCACGATGTAATGCACGTTGCCCGCTTCGCCGAGGTCGAAGATGGTGCAGATGTTCGGATGGTCGAGCGAAGAGGCGAGCCGCGCTTCGCGCTCGAAGCGTTTGAGGTTGGCTTCCTTGACGGTCAACTCCGGCGGCAGGACTTTGATGACGACCGTGCGACCGAGCCGCGTGTCCACGGCCTTGTAGACAGCGCCTTGCCCGCCTTCACCGATTTTTTCGAGGATGCGATAGTTGTCGAGTGTTGCGCCGATCATTGAGAGTTATATTTAACTCCGATGCGCCGCCGACTGCAACCGTTAAGATAGAACATCGTTAATTTGAGAGACGAGCGTGGAACTGCAAACGCTGTGATGAATCGGCGCACGGCCAATTCAGTCGTGCACCGTTCAACCGCGCGGCGGCCTGCCCCAACCTGAGCCGACGTGCTCGCCGTCCTGCACAATGCAAGGCACGGTCGGGTCGTTGTCCGAGTAAGCGAACATCTCAGCGCGGCGGCGCAAATCGTTCTGCGCGTCGTGCTCCGTAAACTCGATGCCCTGCCCGTTGTAGTAATCGCGCGCCTGCTGGCAATAAGGACAGCCCGGCTTAACGTAAATCACCAATCCCATTCTTGTTCTGCCTCCTGTTTAGTCACAGGGTAGCAGCGGCGGCGGGACAGGTAAAGCGAGACGCGGGAACCAGGGAGACGCGGAGACACGGAGACGCGGCGACCGAGGCGAGATAAAGCGTCTATCTCTCTTCTCAAATTAAGTTTTTCTCCGCGTCTCCGCGTCTCCGTGTCACCGTGTCTCTGTTTTCATGTTATCCTGCTGCAAATTTTCGAGAAGGCGAATGCGGCGGGGCGTTGAATCTGCGATGATGGACGACGATCTGCTTGACCCGTATGAGAAACTAATCGGCATCGAGATTCTCGGCCAGCGCGTCGAGGTGCCGGAGAACAATCGGCTGTTGCGTTGCTTCCAGTATCTTTCGTTGCAGACCATCTCCTACGGCGACTTTTGTTGGAACGGCGAATGCACCAACTGTCAGGTCTGGTATCACCAGCAGGGCCAGAGCGACGCGGACGACAAGCCCGCGCTCTCGTGCCGGATGAAGGTGCTCGAAGAGATGGTCATCACGCGGCTCAGCCGCTTTGTCGAACTGGAAGGAATCAACAAGTAAGAAGAGGTTGACGGTCACAGTCCAAGCCACTATGCCTAATGACACGATTTTAGAGATGCAACTCGGCGACCGCGAGCGCGGCCCCGTCTATGCGCAGGTGCGCGACCAGATAGAAACGCGCATTCGCGACAAGCAACTCGCCTCCGGCGAGATTCTTCCTTCGCCCGCGCGCCTCGCCCAAAAGCTGTCGGTTGACGCCGGCGAGATTCAGCGCGCCTATTACGAGTTGGAGCGCAACGGGCTGTTAAAGAAGAAGACCGGCAAAGATTTTCTGGGAAAAGACAAAGTGACTTATACAGTCAACTGAAGCCCGCGCTTGTTTCAGCGAAACTGAAGCGCACGCTTGATTGAAACTGCGCGCACGCTTCATCACAGACGCTTCATCAAAGAGGCCGTGGCCCTACGTCTCACACGTTCGCCGCCTGTGCTGCTCTAAGGCGCGGCCGTCCCTTTGAGCCATCTCTTCATCAACCTTCTCAAATTAAAAATGGAGACGAGCGGGCCTCATTCCGCTCGTCTCCATTCAGCGTGACGCAACTTAAAAATCGCCGGATTAGCCCCTCCGGGCGTTGCCTGAGGTCACGCCGACTTCGCTTGTCGCCACGGCCTCGCGCCAGACAAAAAGCGCCGAGGCTTGTGGCCGACTAATCTCTGCGCGCGTCGCGACGGTCGCGCCTATAATCACGGACATCGAAGCGACGGTCGCGGCGGTCTGCGCGGGCTTCGCGCCAGTCGCCGCTCAACTCGCGTCTGTCGCCTCTAATCTCGCGGCGGTCTGCGCGCAACTCGGCCTGCGAGGCTTCGTCGCGCCTGTCTCTGCGATAGTCGCGCGCGTCCGCTCTCAAATCATGACGGTCGCTGCGCGTCTCTCGCCTATCGCCGCGAATCTCCCGGCTGTCGCCCCTGATTTCTCTGCGGTCTGAGCGCAACTCCCTGCGCTCGTGCGGGCCGATGTGGCCGCGCGAAGTCTGCGCCTGCGCGCTGGCCGTCAAAGAAAAGGAGGCCGCGAGCGCGGTCAAAAGAAGCATGCTGCGGAAAATCAAATTTCTCATCTGTCGTATTCCTCCATCTATCAAAAGTTTCTTCGTCTGTCGCCTTTGAGCGTTTACCGAACAACGCTCGCCGCCGGCAACGTGTTCGAGCGCCGAAGAGTTGGAGGAGAGAACAACACTGACCCACGGACGCGCGCCGCTCGCCGCGCCCTCGCCTGACACATACTTGCTTCGGCAACCCCTTGCTGAACACTTAGACGCGCGGCCCTCGGCCATGGCCGAAAAAAGTGGAGCGACGATGCTCGCTTCATCAATCGCCAATCACGTTGCGTTTCATCGTTGCTCGCTTGTGAGTTACACTTTTACTTGCCCGTCATTTTTCCGAAGTGGAAGTTCGCCTGCGAGTTTGAAAGGGTTGCTGTCATGAGATTCGAGTTTTACCACGCGGGGCTTGAGGATGCGCCGAAGCTGTCGCTTGATGGAACGGTGGCGAACAGCCTGCACTTTTCTCACTGGCGCGGAAACCGGACGCCCGCGCATCTCAAGGCAGACACCTCGACGGAGATTGCTTTGAATCTTGTCGGCGCGGCCAACTATCTTGAGTTGACCGGAGGCATCGAACTCGTCACGAACAATCACTTCGACACGGACGGCGTGTTGTCCGTCTGGACTGTGCTCGCGGGCGAGCGCGCCCTTGAGTTGCGCGAACAACTAATTGCCGCCGCCGTGGCCGGAGATTTTTCCGAGTATTCGACCGACGATGGAGTGCGCGCGAATATCATCTTTCAAGGCTCGGATTTGGTCGTGCCGGATGAGAAGGAAGGCTCGCCGCTCGCCGCGCTGCTGGCAGGCGAGCGCGTCACGGATGAAGCCCGCGCTTACGAGTTGACGCTGCCGGAAGTCGAGCGCGTGTTGACGCGCACGGGCGATTACGAGCCGCTGTGGCGCGATGAATGGCAACGCATCGCGGCGGGACTTGAGAGCTTCGCGCGCGGCGTGTCGAGCGTGGACGAGGACGAAGCCGCGAGGCTCTCAATCGTCACTCTCTCTCCCGAGTTGTTCGGCGAGAAAGGTTTCAATCCGGCGCGCGATGTCGCGCCTTACACGGCCATCTCGCGTCACGCGCGCGGCCAGCTTTACTTAATCCAGACGCCTTTGCGCGGCGGGTGGAGCTACCGCGTTGATTATCCATATTATTCGTGGGCCGAGACAATCGTGCGCCCGCCGGTCTTGCGCCGCGACTTCACTTCGCTGGTCGAGCGGCTCAACGTTTTGGAGACAAGCAGCGAAGGACGCTGGCAGCTTGACGATGGCGAGTTGGCCTCGGCCTTGAAGTTTATGGACGAGAGCAATCGGCTCGCAGCCTCGCGCCTGGTGCCCGAACGTGTGTTTGAAGAAACGCGCGCAGCTTTGAACGAGACTGAAACGCTCGCCTCCGAAGCGAGCCTAGCGTAGTCGCTTGAAGCAGTCGCTTTAACTTAGCGCTTGTCACTTACTGCTTGTCACTGTTTTAAAGGAGTCTCCGGTGGCGATTAAAATTCTGGGTGTCAGCGGCAGCATGCGCGAAGGCTCGCACAGCGCGGGCGCGTTGCGTGTTGTGTTGGAGGCGGCGCGCGAGCGTGGAGCGGAGACGCGGTTGCTGGATTTGCGCGTCGCAGACTTGCCGATGTATCGTCCGCGCGGCGCGGCGATTGAAACCGAGAGCCTGCGCGCGGCGACCGAGGCCGTCAACTGGGCCGAGGCTTTCGTGCTCGCCAGCCCAGACTATCACGGCTCTATGTCGGGCGCGATGAAGAATTTTCTGGACTACTACTGGACGGAGTTTGCGGGCAAGATATTCGGCTACCTGTGCGCGTCGCACGAGAAGGGACTGACGGCGATGGAGCAGATGCGCACCGCCGTTCGCCAGTGTTACGGCTGGAGCTTGCCTTACGGCGCGTCCTTCCACGGCGACGAAGATTTTGACGGCAACGGCAATATTCAAAACGCATACGTCGCCCGCCGCCTACGCATGATGGCCCGCGACCTCGTTGTCTACGGCGCGCTTATCAATCAACAGTTCACCGCCGATTTGTCGAGCGATGAGACGGAAACTTTCGTCGCTCGTTATAGAAAATAACGATTAGCCGGATAGGAAATAACGGTTAGCTGTCGTCTCGTCGTCGTTCAGCTAAACTATCGGTTGTGACTGGCAGATAAACATCGACACGTTGGCCGCCGACTGCTTTTCAAATGCATGACGTTATCATCATCGGAGCCGGGCCAGCCGGGTTGTCCGCCGCCTTGTGGTGCGACCAACTCGGTTTGGACACGCTCGTTCTCGAAGCTGGCGCGGAGGTTGGCGGGCAGCTTCTAAGCATTCATCACCCGATTGAAAATTACATGGGACTTCGCGCGGCGAGCGGGCATGAGTTGCGCGAACTGTTCGCCGCGCAGGTCGCGGAGGCGGAGTTTGACCTGTGGACTGAAACCGCGATAGAGAGCGTTGACCTGCGCTCAAAGCGCGTCGCGCTCAAGAGCGGCGAGCAGCTTCAGGCGATTAGCCTGATGATTGCGACGGGGACGCGGCGCAGGGCTTTGGGCGTTCCCGGCGAGGCGGAGTTGAAAGGGCGCGGCGTCATCGAATCCGCGCGGCGCGACCGCGAGTTATTCGCCGGAAAGGATGTCTGCGTCGTGGGCGGCGGCGACGCGGCGGCAGAGAATGCTTTGCTGCTCGCCGAAGTCTGCGCGACCGTGACGCTTGTGCATCGCGGCAAAAAGTTGAGGGCGCGCACGGAGTTTGCAGAGCGGTTGGCGATGAATCATTGCGTGACGATTTTTAAGGAGGCGACGCTGCGCCGCATCATCGGCGCGACTGAAGTTGAGGGCGTAGAGATTTTTCGTCAGGGCGCGATTAAGCCTTTCGAGATGGCCGTGCGCGGCGTGTTGGTGCGCATCGGCGTTGAGCCGAACACGGAGCTGTTCCGCGAGCAGTTGCACATGGACGAACGCGGCTACATCGTCACGACGGGCGAACAGGAAACCAGCGCCGCCAACGTCTTCGCCATCGGCGACGTTGCCAGCCCGCTCGCCCCGACCATCAACGGCGCGACCGGCGCGGGCGCGACCGCCGCGAAAGTTATCGCATCCAGATTGAAAGGCTAGCTCAAAGGTTTCAAGTTTAAGGCTTCAAGTTTCAATGCTTCTAACTCGAAGCCTGAGACTGGAAACTTGAGACTTGAAAACAGAAACCCTTTATGAATTATAAGACGATTACGCCGGTTGAATTGGACGAGCGTTTGCGGCGCGGCGATGAGTTGTTGTTGCTTGACGTGCGCGAAGTGTTTGAGCATGAGATGGCGCGAATCGAGGGCGCGCGGCTGTTGCCTTTGAGCGTCTTTGACGAGTGGGCCGGGACGCTCGACCCCGCGGCGGAGATTGTCGTGATGTGTCATCACGGCGTCCGCAGCGCGCAGGTCTGCGCGTTTCTCGCGCGGCAGGGCTTTGGAAAGTTGAGCAATCTTGAGGGCGGCATTGATGGCTGGTCGCGCGAAGTTGACCCGAACGTCCCGCTCTATTGAAGAAAGCAAGGCGAGAAAAAAGGCGAAAGAAAATTGGTAAACAAGCCGGGTTCTCTCTTTAATTGCTTGTTGCGCGTTTCTTTTATAACTCTTCCCCTATGAAACGAAAAATCCTGCTGGTCTTCGTGTCGCTGCTGGCGGCTCTGGCTCTCTACTTGTCGCTGTGGCCCGTGCCGATTGACCCGGCTGCCTGGACGCCGCCGGCGGCGCCGAAGTTGGAGGGCGTTTATGCCGTCAACACGCGCCTCGGCGGCGTCGAGCGATTGATGGCGGGCGCGGGCCATAAGCCCGAAGGCGTGGCGATAGACGGCGAGGGGCGCATCTACAGCGGGATGGAAGGCGGGGAGATAATGCGCTGGCCGCGCGGCGGCAAGGGCAACCCGGAAGTGTTCGCCAGGACGGGCGGCAGGCCGCTTGGGATGGACTTTGACCGCGACGGAAATCTGCTCGTCGCAGATGCCATCAAAGGATTGCTGTCCGTCAATCCGCAGGGCGCAGTCAGCGTCCTGAGCGCGGAAGCCGGTGGCTTGCCCTTTCGTTGCGTCAACGATTTGGACGTGGCCGCCGACGGCACAATCTATTTCACGGACGCTTCGTGGAAATTCCCGCTGACGGTTTACAAGCAGGATTTATTCGAGCACAGACCGAATGGCCGCTTGCTGGCTTATGAGCCTGCGACGAAGCAAACGCGCGTCGTGCTCGATAAGATTCACTTCGCCAACGGCGTCGCCATCAGCCCGGACCAATCGTTTCTGCTGGTCGTCGAGACTGGAAAATATCAGGTCAGGCGCGTCTGGTTGAGCGGAGAAAAAAAGGGGACCGATGAAATCTTTATTGACAATTTGCCCGGTTTCCCCGATAACATTAGCTCGAATGGGAAAGATAAGTTCTGGCTGGCGTTAGTCACTCCAAGAAGCACCCTATTAGACAAATTGTTGCCGTTGCCATTTCTTCGGAAAGTGGTCTTGCGTTTGCCAGAATTTATTCAACCGGCTCCGCAACGTTACGGCTTCGTGCTGGCCCTGAACCACGACGGGCAAGTGGTTGAAAATTTACAAGACCCTTCGGGAAAATCTTTCGCTTTAATCTCAAACGTCCTCGAATATCAAGGACAGCTTTATCTGGGCAGCATCGGCGAGGACGCCGTGGGCCACATCAGTGTTCCTGAGCAAGGCCGTTGACTTTAAAACTCGTGGGAGGAGTTTTAAAAGTCAAGCCCGCGCTCAAAAATCGTTTCACATGAGCGAGATTGTAAACTGAACTCATGCAAACGCCTGGCAGTATGTAGTCAAGCCTTTTACATCGCCGTCAAAATTTATCGTCCAAATCTTCACTGCCGTGAACGGCAGCGCTTGCGCTGTCTCTCGTGGCCGAGCAGAAAAACCAGGCTTGCCCCCGCGAGCCTAATACCAAGGAGTTTACCGACTAATGATGAACCTTCTCTCCTCCGCGACCGCTGTGCCTCCGCACAGGTTTGAAACGACCGAACTGGTTTCAAGCTTGCTCTACAAGTTGTCACCCGAATTAATCAATACCATCAACACGCTCGGCGTCAATCAACGCTTCTCGACGCTTGAGAATTTCCCGGACTACCTCACGGGCAAGCCGATGGAAGCGACCACTTCGTCAACCGACCTCGGCGTCGACGCCGCGCGCAAGTGCATCGAGCAGTGGGGCGGCGACCCGCGCCGCATCGGCCTGCTGGTGGCCGCGACCAACACGCCTTCGCAACTGCTGCCCTGCCTCGCTTCGGAAGTGATGGCCAATTTTCACGGCGTCCTGTCGCGCTCCATCAGCACGGTCAGCATGCAGGCTCAAGGCTGCTCGGTGCTGCTCAAGTCGGTCGAAGTGGCGCAGTGGTTTCTCTGTTCCAATCCCGGCAAGGTCGCGCTTATCTTAATGAGTGAAGCGCACACGCCGTACATCTCGCCGCTCTTGCGCTCTGAGTATCTCGGCTATCGTGAAATCGCGCGGCTGCGCAGGAACAGCGGAGCGACCGACGCCGACATCGAGAACGAGCGGCTTAACACGACCTGCGCGATTCAAGCGCTGCTCTTCGGCGACGGAGCCGTGGCCCTGCTCGTCGGAACCGAAGAGGGCATCGCGGAGTTTGGCCCCATCTCGCACCTGACGAACGATGAGCCGGGCGACGTGAACCTGCTGACGATGGAAGGCGGTGGACTTCAACCTGAGGGACGGCCACAATACATGATGCGCCCCAACGTTCCGCTTCGCGGCGCGCACTACGCCGTCACGACCGTCAACCGCGTGCTCGACCATCCGAACTCGCCCGTCAACAATCTGTCGCAGGTCGGCGATTGCCTGATTCACACAGGAAGCAAGAAAATCCTCGACGGCGTTTGTACGCAATTGGCTTTAGAGCCGGATTCAACTAAAGTAAGAACCTCTTACGAAATTTTACAGAGCTACGGCAATCTGTCGAGCGCGTCCACAGGCTTTATGTTGTCCGAAAAGATCGGTCGCCGTGGGCCAACAATAGTCGTCGGCTTCGGCGTCGGTTTCGCCGCCAGCGCCGGAGTGCTCAACTTCGGATAAGCAAGCTCTTTAGCGCGAAGGCTGCGCGGCCACGGAAAGAGACGCCGGAAGCAGGAACGCAAAGAGCGCGAGCGAGCGATGAGAGATGAACTGTTAAGAGCGAGGCTGTCATTCATCGTTCATCCTTCAGCGTTCATCGTTCAGCGTTCGGCGTTCCTGCTTCATCGCTTTCGCTCTGTGTCTCTGCGTTGGCGTGGCTAATTTTCGTTGGCGGCTTTAGAATTATCCAGAGATGAACGTCGAAGAGAAAACGGAAGCGGCGCGTCCGGCCTATGCGGACGAGCACGTCCTTGCTTATCCGGGCGACTACATCTCCGGCATAGACCTGTATAACGCCGGAGAGTTTCATGCGGCGCACGACGCCTGGGAGGCGCGTTGGGTGGACGATTGCGGCCCGCGCGAAAAGCTCTTTCTACAGGCCATGATTCAATCGGCGGTCGTCTTTCATCATCTGGAAATCGGGCGACCGGGCGCGGCGCGGCGGATGTATCAGATGGCGACCGAGAAATTCGCGCGCCTCGGCGTCAATAGCTTCATGTCGCTCGACCTCGTTGACTATCAAGCGCAACTGACGCGCTCGCTCTCCTGGCTGCTTGAGGCGGCAGACCCGCGCGAGGTGACGCCGCCTGAGTTTGAGCCGCCGGTCATCAGGCTCATGCCCGGCGTGATGGAGTGTGACTGAACCGGTCGCGCGAGTTCGGCAAGTAGCACAACGCAGGCGCGCGCAACGTGTAAGGAGAAGGGAAGAAGCAGGTGGAGATTCTAGAGCGGATTGACGATTGGCGCAGGAACTACGATTCGTGGAAGGGCGGGCGCGGGGCAGGCTCCGCGGACGACGCGCTCGATGGTTATCCGTTTGTCGAAAACAAGCGCGCGCCCTTCGTTCCGGCGCGGCGCGCTCTGCCGATGTTGAATCTGGCTCTCATCTCTTCGGCGGGCGCCTACATTGACGGCACAGAGCCTTTCAAGACGAACGAGCCGGGCGGCGACTTTGATTTTCGTGAGATACCCGTCGAGGTCGAGGCGGAAGATTTTCGATTCGCCGCTTGCGGCTACGACCCGCGCGCGGTCGGGGAGGACATCAATTCGCAGATTCCCATCAAGCGTCTCTTCGAGTTTGAGGGCAACGGCATCATCGGCCAGCTCAACCCTGTCTTCTGGAGCTTCTGCGGCCACATGACCAACGCCGCGCGGCTGGTCGAAGAGATGATTCCGCGACTGGTCGAGCGCGTGAAGCGTTACGAAGCGCAGGCGGCTCTGCTTATCCCGGCATCGCGCCTCTGTCATCAATCAATCGCGCTGGTGGCGCGAGCTTTGGAGATGGAAAAGATTCCGACGATGATGCTGGCGGTCGCCAGAGATGTCGTTGACAGCGTGCGCCCGCCGCGCGCGGCCTACTATGCCGGCGAACCCGGCAGCGTCGCGGGACGCCCCAACTGGCCCGAACATCAACGCCGCATTCTGGACGAAAGCCTGCGCCTCATCGAACCGATAGACCAGCCCGGCGTCTACAAGCTCACCGTCGAATTGCAAACCGAAGTCGAGAAGGAACGCGGGGAGAAGTAAGGGAATAGGGGTTAGGGGAAACAAAGATGAGAAGCGATAACCTCAACTCGCTGCCCTGTCTTCCCCAACCCCTATTCCCCCATCCCCCTTTACGCTACCAATAACTCCCAACCCGTGCTTGCTTGTCACGCGCGCAATCGTCTCGGCCACCTGATCGAAGTCGAAGGGTTTGCCGATGACGCCGTTCACGAGGTCTTCTTCGCCGGGCGGCAGCGCCGTCGCTTTGCCGTAGCCTGTGACGAGGACGATGGCGATTTCCGTCCCGACGCGGCGGCGAATTTCTCGCGCCACTTCCCAACCATCCATGCCCGGCATCGAAAGGTCTGTGAAGACCAGATCGAAATGGTCTGAGCCGAGCTTGTCGAGGGCGTCGTAGCCGCCGCTGGCGAGCACCGTTTCGTGGGCCAGAGCTTCGAGCATCTCGGCCAGCGTCTCACGCACAAAATCTTCGTCGTCAATCACCAACACCTTCAACGGAGGCGTCTCCTGACGGATGAAAGGCTCGCTCACGGGCGCGGCTGTCTGCGTCGATGCGGGCAAATCAATCTCAAAGATGGTGCCTTCGCCGGGTTTCGATTCGACGCTGATGTGGCCCTCGTGCCGCTCGATGATGCCGTAGCTGACGGCGAGGCCCAGGCCCGTTCCCTGCGCGCCCTTCGTCGTATAGAACGGCTCGAAGATACGCTTGCGGACTTCTTCCGGCATGCCCGTGCCGGAGTCCGCGAAGAGCAGCCGGACGCGCTCGTCGCGCCGCTGGCTGCTGATTAAAAGCTGGCCGCCGAACGGCATCGCGTCCACCGCGTTGACGATTAAGTTGACGAAGACCTCGCGCAGTTCCGAGGCGTTGCCGGAGACGTAGAGTTGCTCTTCGGTTTCAATCTCGACCGAATAGAAGAGGCCGCGCATGCTCGCTTCGTTCTGCCAGCGCGTGCGCGTTATCTCCGCCGCGTCGCGCAAGAGCGCGCTCACGTCGAGCAAGTCAAACTCCTTCGCTTCGGATTGGCGCGCGAAGGTCTGGATGCGGCGCACGGTGGCGGCGGCGTCTTCGGCGGCGGTCTGGATGATGTCCAGATTATGCACGAGCCGCTTGTCGCGCAAATCGCGGCGCATCAATTGAGCGCGCCCAAGGATGGCCGCGAGCGCGTTGTTGAAATCATGCGCGACGCCCGAGGCCAGTTGGCCGAGGGCGCGTAGCTTGTCGGCCTGCGCGGCGCGCTCGCGTTCCTGCTTCTGCTCCGTGATGTCGCGGGCGATGCCGAGCACGGCGGTCGTCTGTCCTTCGACGACGATGGGCGCGTTATCAATCAAGGCGTAACGCAGTTGGTCGTCGCGGCCTGAGAAGCGAGCTTCGTAGCTGCGCGGCTCGCCGCGCACGGCTTGCTCAAAGCTCTCGCGCGCCAGCGCGTGGTCGGCCTCAAACGTCACTTCGAGAAAATGGTGGCCGATTAAATCTTCGACGCGGCCACCGACCGTCGCGATGGTCGCGTTGTTGCACCACTGGAAGTAGCCTTCGGTGTCAACGGCGTAGATGGCTTCACGCGCGCTCTCAAGAATATTCATCAAGAGCGATTGATGCTCGCGGGCGCGGGCTTCGACCTTGCGCAGTTCCGACAAATCGCGCGCCGTGCAAACGACGCCGACCGTCCGGCTGCCGCTTTCAATCACGGGTTCAGCCGTCACAAGGAGCGGGCGATTGAAACGCTCCGGCGTCACCTCGACCGTCAGGCTACGCCCTTCGGCCAGCGTGTTTTCGACGACGCACATCTTTTCATCGCTGCTCGTGCGCAGGATGTCGCAGCAGTGGCGGCCAAGGAGCAAGTGCGGCCAGGTGTCTTCCATCGCCGCCCCGGCGCGATTGACGCGAATCAGTTGGCCCGCGCGGTCGAAGATGAAGATGCCGTCGCTCATGGCGTTGAAGGTGGTTTCCCATTCCTTCTTGGCGCGCTTGGTCATCTCGAACAACTCGGCCTGCGCGATGCCGGTCGCCAGTTGCGAAGCGACCGCTTCGACCAGCGCCAGCTCGTCTTCCGTCCAATGGCGCACGCGGTCTATCTGATGAATGCAGAGCGCGCCGCGAAAGGTGTCGTTAACGGAGAGCGGCCAGTCAATCTGCGCGCGCACCCCGATTGACGCAGCATGAGCGCGGACGTGTTCGTTGACTTCCGGCGTGCTGCCCGCGTACTTGAGCGAGTCGTCAATGACGAGCGGCTGCGCCGTCCGCAGCAGATGCCTACCGATGGGGTCTTCAAAGCTGACCTCGACGTTCTTGATGCTCGCCACTCCGGGCGCGACATACTCGTGCTCGGCGGGCGAGCTTGGGTCTGCCGAGTCGTAGAGCCGCAGGTGAACGTGCGAAGCCTTGAGCGCGCGGCCCAGCTCGCGCGTCGAAGTGCGCAACACTTCGGGCAAACTGAGCGAAGCGCGAATCGCAAGGCTCAGGCGATTGATGAGAGCTTCGCGCGCGGAGGTCGTCTCGGCCTTGCGATACAACTCGGCCTGCCGGATGGCGATGCCCGTTTGAATCGCCACGGCCTTCGCCAGCGCGATGTCAGTCTCCGTCCAGTGGCGCGTGCTGCGCGTCGTCGAAATCGCAAACGCGGCGGGCATCTCGTCGCCGACCTTAATCGCCACGTACATAATCGAACGCACGCCCGCCATCCGCAACGAGCGTTGATAAAACTGGCCGATGCGGTCATCGTGCGCCGCGTCGTCAAAAGCCAGCACGCCGTTTTGCTGGATGCCCGCAACCAGGTCTTTGACGTGCGAGGTGGAGAAATCGCGCGGGGCGGGCAGCACGCCGGGCGCGTGATACTCGGCCATGTTGCGCGCCAGCCCTGATTCCGTGTGGCGCATGTAGACGGAGCAGCGGTCAACGCCGAGATGCAGTCCCAGTTCATGAACCGCCGTGCTGAAGACTTTGGAAATATCGAGCGAGCTGCGAACTGCGCTGGAGATGCGATTGATTAAGGCTTCGCGCTCGACCTGCCCGGCGAGGGCTTCAGCCGCGTGCTTGCGCTCCGTGATGTCGCGCGCCACCCAGACCACGGAGTCTTCCATCATCGGCGAGATGGTGCCTTCAAACCAGAACTCGACTCCTTCAATCTCCAGGCTGTACTCGATGTTGACGGGCTGGCGCGTCTTGAGCGCGTGCTTAATCTGCGAGAGAAACGCGTCGGCCTGAGCTTCGGGCAGCACGTCATGCAGCGTCTTGTTCAGCAATTCGGCGGGCTGCCTGAGCAAGAGCTTCGGATTGGTGGGCGCGATTTTCAGGTAACGCCCAGTGGCATCGAGCACCAGAATCACGTCGGGCATGGCCGCGAAGAGAGCGCGCAGTTCGGCTTCGGAAGCCTGCAACTCTGCTTTGACGCGCTTGCGCTCGGTCACGTCGCGCGCGATGCCCTGCACGCCGATGGGCGTCTTGTCGCTATAAATCAAACGCGTGCTGACTTCCAGCGCGACGCGCTCGCCTTCCTTGTTGACAATCTCCAACTCGTAAACGGTCGAAACCTTTTCGCTCTCCTTGCGGGCAATCATCTCGCGCGCGATTTCCAATTGCTCCGGCGCGAGAATGGATGCGATGTTCATCCGCACGGCTTCCTCGCGCGCGTAGCCGGTGATGCGCTCGCCCGTCTTATTGAGCGAGGTGAAGTTGCCTTGCAAGTCGTGCGTGTAGATGATGTCGTTGGCGTTCTCGAAAAGCTCGCGGTAGCGTTCTTCGGTTTCGCGGCGCGCGGCCTCGGCCTGCTTGCGCTCTGTGATGTCCTGCACGAAGCCGTCGTAATAGAGCGACGCACCCGCCGCATCCTTGACGGCGTGAGCGTTGAGATGAATCCAGACGGGCGAGTCGTCTTTCTTCTTCCAGAGAACTTCGACATCGGCGGCTGTGCCGGAAGGCTCGTGCGTGGCAATCAGGCGCTCGCGGTCTTCGGCTTGAAAGTAGATGTCGCGGGCGATGTTGCGTTGGAGCAACTCTTCGGCGCTGTCGTAGCCGAGCATGCGCGCCAGCGTGTGGTTGACGCCGAGCAGCGTTCCGTCCGGCAGCGATTGGTAGATGCCCATCGTCGCGTTGTTGAAGATGGCGCGATACTTCTCTTCGGAATTGCGCAGCCGCTCTTCCGCGCTCCGGCGCTCCGTCACGTCGAGGACAATCGAGAAGAGAACCTTGCCGCCTTTGTAATCAACCGGCCCGGTGAAGACTTCGACATCTCTGACTTCGCCGTTGGCGAGCAAGTGGCGAAACTGGAAATAGTCGCTTCTTTTCGCCAGAGCTTCCTTGAGCTTTGCCCTGACCTGCGCGGGCGGCAGCGTGTTAAGGTCCGTAATCTTTCGGGCGCGCAATTCCTGCAAGCTGTAGCCGTAGAACTCGCAGGCCGCCGGATTGGCGTCGATGATGTCGCCATGTTCCGGGTCAATCAAGAGCTTGATGGCTTGATTCTGCTCGAACATCTGGCGATAGCGCCGCTCGCTTTCGCGCAGGGCTTCGTCGGCGCGCTTGCGCTCCGTGATGTTGCTGATGAAGCCTTCGATGAAGAGCAGTTGGCCCGCCGCATCGAAGACGCCGCGCCCCTGCTCCCAGACCCAACGCTCTTCGCCGTCGCCATTCCTGATGCGATAGTTAAGCTGAAACTGCTTCTGCTCTTCGAGCGCGGACTGCACGCTCTCCCAGACCATCTGCTGGTCGTCCGGGTGAATCAAATCGGCGTAGGAAAGCTTCTTATTGCCAACGATGTCTGCGGGCAGATAGCCGGTCAATTCCAGACAGCCTTCGCTGGCAAACTCCATCGTCCAGTGGCGGTCGTTGTGGCAGCGATAAGCCATGCCGGGCAGATTGCTCATCAACGTCGAGAGCACGCGCTGGCCTTCGCGCAAGGCTTCCTCCGCCTGCTTCAAGTCCGTGATGTCGCGCACCACGCCGCGCACTCCCGTCGGCGCTCCCGCAGCGTCGCGCACCAGCGTCGTCATCGCCTCAAGATGATGCAGCGCGCCTTCGGTATCGCGCACCAGATGAACTGAGCGTTGCGGGTCGTCGGCTTCCTGCCGATGCTGCGTGGCGGCGATGTCTGCGTCGGCTGCTTCGCCGAGCAGGACGCTGAGGGGCGAGCCGACCAGTTCGGCGACGGGGCGACCGAAAAAGCGCGCGCCCGCTTCGTTGATGCTGGTGAGGCGTCCCTGCATGTCGCGCGTGTAGATGATGTCGGCGGCCTGTTCGACGAGTTCGCGGTAGTGTCGCTCGACGCGATGACGCTCTGTGAGGCGCGCGACCTTGACGAGCAACTCCTGACGACGAAAAGGAATTTCGAGATAGTCGTCGGCTCCGGCCACAAGGCCGTGCAGGCTGTCGCCCTCGGCCTTGCGCAGCGCGCTGACGAGCATCACGGGAACGTAAGCCGTGCGCGGGTCTTGCTTGAGACGGCGGCAAAATTCCAGCCCGTCCATCTGCGGCATCACCACGTCGCTAATCACTATGTCGGGTTCAGCGGTTAAGACGAGTTCGAGGGCGCGGGCCGCGCTTTCGGCGGGAATGACTTTATAGCCTTCGTGCTCAAGCAGCACGTTCAGCAGTTCGAGCACGCGCCTATCGTCGTTGACGGTCAGGATAGTCGGATGTGTTGGGGCGGTTTTCATCTTCGTCACAAAGCTCCGCGACTCTATCCGAAGCGGCAGCGGGAAGAGACGTTCAATCGTTGGGGTGAGGCGTTCGAGTCTTTCTTCTGGGACAAAGACTAGAGGCGCGTCAAGACTTAACAATCACCAATTTAAATCTTCGACAAGGAGGACGCGGCCTCTGCTAAACTTCAGACGCCCAAAGCCGGGGCAGGCCAGAGCGTCATTACAACCACCATGAAGTATAACAAAGCGAAATTGAGCTTGTCACGATGAAAAGCAATTCCGGCTCGGCAATCAATGGCGCAGACAGACGAAGTTGAGCGAGCGGACGGATGAAAG
>JAWVFT010000087.1:0-26463 GCA_033855775.1 Blastocatellia bacterium
TCCATCTGGCTTATGGAGTGTTGAAGAGTGGCAAGGAGTTTGACCCACAGTGGGCGAAATCTGCTTGACTCTCAACACAGTATCTAACTCGCGCCGAGCGCAAGCATTCAATCTACACCGGCGGAAGCATGATGAAAAGAATGCTATCGAGGAGTCGGGTTGAATGAATTGTTATGCGCTTGCCTGTGAGTGAAATGCGCCTATTAGCTTCAGTAAACTCTTATCATAATCCTTCCTCAAATCCACCCACATCATTTGCTTGAGAAAGATAGGTAAATCAGGTATTTCGGATGCATCTGGGAGGATGACTGGAATGACCGCGCCGCCTCTATTTACAAACTCGTTAAGGAAGGCGCGAATCTCGAAGTCTTGCCAAGGCCCCCTGTTGTTCTTCCCGACGAAGACACAAGCATTCCTAATTTTACCAATCTGTTTCTCTAGTTCGGCTTGCCATAGCTGGCCGGGTCTCAGTTGTTCCTCATCAAGCCACGTAACTACTCCACCTGATTGTAAAGCCTTGTTGATCTCACGGATCAATTCCTTGTCATCACTATTGTGACAGAGGAACACATCAAAAGAAATGTCCTTAGGGCTTATACTTATAGGCTCAATGGAAAGCACATCTTTACTCGAACGTGATGCATTTGAGAGCAAGTTAAGAATGTTCTCTATATCTCTTAGTAATTCTAGCTTTCCAGCATAATTAGTTCGGCAACGGCCACAAATGAAAGCTGCTCGCATTCCGACATCCACGCCTCTTTTATCCGACAAGAAATCATTAAGACACCCGCTGTTTTCGCTATGCGTCTCACCTACCTCTAATACATCTGCCAAAATCTTAGCGATAAAGAAGAAAAGGCCATTTGTAACGGGCAGATCGGTGTACATATTCCATGAGTTGAAGGAAAGTATTTTGGGATTCCAATCTACTTCGCAGAAGTAATTGTTTTCATAGGGGACGTTAGTGCATAGCAGCGCAAAATCATAGACCTTAGCCTCTTCAAGCAAGCGTTTCGGCAGACATAGATAAATAGACTCGGATAAAATCTGCGGAACATCAATTCTCAATCTCTCTGAGCCAGCAATAAATTCTATCTCTTTACATATAGAGTTCAACATTTCACAGAGCGGTTCGATTGGTAGAGGCAAAGTGTTATCAGTGTATATGATTACCCTCATATTTCCTCCTTCACTGACCAGCGCATAACGCTCGAATTTGTATGTTGACTGATGTCGGCTCAAGCCGCAAGCTTGAGCCAACACAGGGCACCGGAGAAGCTGTGCTCGAATTATGACTCCGAGTCAGTCGGTTAGAAAAGCTCCCGGTGCTCTACCCCGTGCAGCGTACAGAGGTCGAACAGTATCCAAAGCCGCTTCTCTTGAAGCTGAGCTTGCATCGGCAAGTTTGACCCGCGCCGCCTCCGTTTCTACACGAGGAGTTATTTATCATGACAGAGCCTTCTCTTGGTATTGACATCGCTAAACTCAAGTTCAATGTCTGCCTTATCAATCTCAGCAGCAAGCTCAAGCATAAACTCTTTCCCAACAGTTTGACCGGCTTTGAGCAACTCTCCGAGTGGCTCTCTAAGCAAGGCGTCGAGAGAGTTCACGCCTGCCTCGAAGCCACCGGCGCTTACGGCGAGGCTCTCGCGCTCTATCTGCATGAGGCCGGTCACACCGTGAGCGTCGTCAATCCGGCAGCCATCAAAGCCTTTGCCCAGAGCCGACTGTCGCGCACTAAAACAGACAGAGTGGACGCCGAACTGATTGCTCGCTTTTGCCTCACCCAAGTGCCTCCCGCGTGGAGGCCGCTGCCAGCAGAAGTGCGGGAGCTACAAGCACTTGTCCGAAGACTTGAATCTCTGATTGAGATGCGAGTGATGGAAGAGAACCGTCTCTCTTCAGGCATCGCAGTGGACGTTGTGCGCCAGAGCGTGGAAGAACTGCTCAATCATCTCAACGAGCAAATCAAGCGCACCGAAGAGCTGATCCGCCAGCACATCAGAGGCAACCCAACCCTCAAGCGCCAGAGCGAGTTGCTGGACTCCATTCCAGGCATCGCCGGAACGACAGCCGCCCTCTTGCTCTCAGAGATCACAGACATCACGCAATACCGAAGCGCACGTCAGGTCGCAGCGTATGCTGGCCTTGTGCCGAGAGAGAGACAGTCTGGAAGCAGCGTCAGAGGACGGACGAGACTGTCAAAGATCGGTAATGCCCGGTTGCGTCGAGCGCTCTACTTCCCAGCCATCACTGCCCTGCGCTGTAGCCCGTTCTTTCAAGCGTGGGCCGAGGGCTTACAGCAACGCGGCAAGAGCAAGATGAGTGTCATCTGTGCGGTGATGCGGAAGCTCGTGCATGTCGCTTACGGAGTGTTGAAGCATGGCAAGGAGTTTGACCCGCAGTGGGCGAAAATTGCTTGACTCTCAACACAGTATCTAACCGGGCGCGACGAACCGCTAAAGATAAAAATGCTGCTAGGTGCGCGTCCGCTGCATGCCGAGCGTTAGGCGTTGCCCTCGCCAGAACTCGGTTCTAGCATTGGAGCATTAGCAGTTGCTATTTGACTCTTATCACTAGCCTGTTGCTCAAGCTCTATCTCTTCCTCTAAATTTTCAATAAAGGGTGCTGTTGGGAATTGCACAATTTCACCTTCAGCCTTTAATAATGCTGCACGGCAAGATTTCGCAAAAGAGGGGTCGTCATGCTCCTTAAGATATTTTGAAACTATAAATAAATCGGGAGTGCGCACTAATGCTACTCTAAGACGCTGAGCGCCACTAATACATTTTTGTGTGAAGTATTCGCTGCGTTCTGAGAGAGGCGATAATCTATGAGCATTACCGAACAGTACGCCCTTTGCGAACTCGGCAACTTCTTCCCTTGCAAAATCCTCTTGTATATTCCTCTCAAGTTGACTCAATTTATCGATATTAATTGCCTTGTTATCTTTACCCTCGGCTTCTCCGAGAAAACGCCCTTCTTCACTTGAGAAGATAGCGTCAAATTCCGATTCAGATTCTTTGAAATTCTCAGCTTTGAATCCCATAGTTCGCAATGCATCTAAAATAGCCTCCTCAAGTTGCGCGCCTCTTTCATATAACAATCTACGAATCCCACCTTCTCGCTCCAAACCTATAAAAAGTTCTCTGCGCTTGCTATTCAAATCCTCAATTTGTTGGGTGACATCTTTTATTTTATTTTCCAAGTCGGACTCAGTGTCTAACCTATATTCAGAGTTCTTTGTCCATTCAGGTGATGGGGTAGCTCCACGATTGCCACGAAGGGTTTTATCAATCTCAACTAAAATAGCAGTTAATCTCTTTCCAAAAGCAATACCCTTAGTATTCCAATTTTTACCGCTCTTTGTAAATAAAGGTTCAGGATCATAGCGAAGCGGTGGTAAGAGAATCATTGCTCCCTTTGGACCTTCAATAATCGCGCCAACTACTTTATCACCGGCTTTCGTCGTCAGGATTACATCCTTAAAATCACCTTCAAGATACACTTCGTAGACTGAATCTTTACCAAACTCTCTCCAGTAGTTAGATAAAAATCTTAAGTCTTTCGCCACACGTATTTCCCGTCCACTTTTGGGAACAATGCGGCTAGTCCTAATTGGAAGCACCTCATAATTATTGAACGGAGCTACAATATTTGTTGTCGCACGATTTTTACCTGTGCCGGAAAACTGCTTTTCACCCGTATACCTGAAAACTTCCTCTAATCTTGGTAAGAAAATAAAGATGGTTTTACCTGAATCAAAGGCAGCTTTTAATTCAGACATCCAATGAGAAGTATCTTCTACTATATCGAAAGAATCTGACTCGGTAATTTTAGGTTTTCCTTTGAAGTAATCAGACTGGCTATATTCATGAACAAAAGAAGGCTCAAAGACAATAATGTCTGCATCAAGCAATGACTGCTCTGAACGAAAAGAAATATTCTCGGTGTCATCGCCTGGGATATCAAAGCCGACAGTGAAGATTTTCTTTGTCATAAGATTCAATAGCGAAAACGCCTAACGCAGCTTAGACCGGAGAGTTGAAGGGCGTCGCAGGGGGCGGCGGCTCTTTGGCTCAACGCTGCGGCGCGGCGTAGCGCTGGCGCGTGGCGGAGGGCTGGATGGTCTTGCCGTTGTGATATTCGGGGCCGCAGTACTTGCGTGGCTCCTGCCCTATGGGGAAGGTTTTAGAGCGGATGACGGGACAGACGGAAGGGTCTGCGATTAAGCCCGTGGTGGGGTCTATGTCGAGCGTGATGGTGCCTTCGAGCCTCGTGGAGCCGTCCGGTTGCTGGACGCCGCGCCCTTCGAGTTTGGGCGGGGCTTTGCGCGTCTGCCCGCTGTCGGGCGGCAAGGCGTCGGTCGCGGGCGCGGGGCCGTAGTCATACTGCGGCGGCTCCGTGTTCGTCTCCGTCTCAGGCAGAGTTTCCGGCTCGGTCGTCTCGTCCGCAGGCTCAGCGCTCTCCGCGGTGGGAGCCGTGCCGTTGATGAAGAACTCCATGCGCTTGTTCTGGCTGTCGGGCGTGGGCAGCCCGCCGGTCAGGGTGTCAATCTCGACTTGCTGTATGTTGCCGGGAGCTTTCCAGTCGCCGTTCCATTCCGGGTGAGCGGAGAGCGCTGCGGTCATAAAGTCTGCCCAGATGGGAAGGGCCGAATCCGCCCCGGTCAGGCCGAGTTGCGAATTGTCGTCGAAGCCGACCCAGACGACGCAGACGATGTTCGGAGTGAAGCCCGCGAACCAACCGTCGCGCGAAGTTCCTGTCTTGCCCGCGATAGCCGTCTTGCCGGGAACGTTCTTCAAGCCCCATGAGCCGAGCTTGGCCGCCGTGCCGCGATTGACGACATCCTTCATAAACGAGGTCATGACGTAGGCCACTTCCGGTCGCATGACATCGTTCTTCTGCCCTGCCGGAGCGGCGACGGTGATGCCCTTGCCGGTGGTGACGCGGTTGATGGCAATGGGCGTCGTGCGCGAGCCGAGGCCCGCAAAGGAAGTGTAGGCCGAAGCCATTTCCAGCGGCGTCGCTTCGTGTGTGCCGAGAGCCATCGCCGGGTAAGCCTTCTTCGGCTTCGGGATTCCGGCCTTCTCCGCCAGATTCATGACGCGCCCGATGGTCACGTCCATCGCCACGTCAACCGTCACGACGTTGAGGCTCTTGACCATCGCATCGCGCAGGGTGACGGGCTGGTTGGAATATTTGTCGCCCATGTTGCCGGGCGAGTATTCCTGATTGCCGTACTGGAAAGTCTTCGGCTCGTCCTTGTAGATGGTGGCGGGCGTGATGACGCGCGGCACGGGGTCATAAGCAGTGTTAAGCGCGGTCGCGTAGACGAAGGGCTTGAAGACGGAGCCGGGCTGGCGATGCGCGTCCGTGGCGCGATTGAGTTGGCTCTTGGAATAGTCGCGCCCGCCGACCATCGCCACAATCTCGCCTGTCTTAACGTTCATCGCTACCAGAGACGCCTGCAATGTCCCCGGCTCGATTTTCCGCTTCGCCATCACTTTATCGAGCGCGGCCAGTTGCTTCGTCACGGCTTGATAAGCGGCGCGCTGCAAGTCCATGTCAATGGTCGTGTAGATGCGCAGGTGTTCGGCGACGCTCTGGCCCGCGATGATGTCGCCCAACTGCGTCTGCACGTAGTCTGCGAAGTAGGGCGCGTCGGAAGCGTCAATGCGCCCGCGCGCCGAAGCCAGCTTCAAAGGCTCCGCTTTGGCCGCCGCCGCTTCCTCCGGCGTGACGACGCCGTTGTCCACCATCGTATCCAGAACTTGATTGCGCCGCGCCGTCGCCGTCTCAAGATTGCGATACGGGTTATAACGGTTCGGGCTGCGAATGATGCCCGCGAGGAAGGCCGATTCGGAGAGCGTCAGGTTGGTGACATCCTTGTTGAAATAAGCGTCCGCCGCTTCGCCGAAGCCGTTGATGGAAAAGCCTGACTGCTGGCCTAGGTAAACTTCGTTGCAGTAGAGCGCGAAGATTTTCTCCTTCGAGAGGCGCGTCTCAAGGATGACGGACATGTAGGCTTCGGAGAACTTGCGCCGCCACGTTCGCTCAGGCGAGAGCAGAAGATTTTTGACGAGTTGCTGCGTGATGCTTGAGCCGCCCTGCTGCGCGATAGGCGAGTTGGGGTCTGTGTCGTAGCGGCGGACGAACGCGCGCAGGATGCCGCGCACGTTCACGCCGTAGTGCTGAAAGAAGGCGCGGTCTTCGGTCGTCGTAATCGCGTTGACCAGATTTTTGGGCAGGTCGTTAAAGCCGACGACCTTGCGCTTGGAACGCTCGCGCCCCGTCACGGAGCTAATCAACTCCGGCTCAAGCTGCGCCTTTTGATAGCCCGTTCCCTTCTGCAAATCGCTAATCGCGGTGATGGATTTTCCGCCGCGCGCGAACTGCACTTTCAAGGGCGCGAACCGTAATTCGCCGTCCACGGGCGCGCTCGCGCTCGGCCTTATCTCAAGCGTCGCGGCGTCGAGCTTATAACGCCCGCGCTCGCTGTCGGCCTGCTGCCCTTCCTCTACGTAGCCCGCGCGCTTTAAGTAAGCCAGCAAATCGTCAACGCTCAGATTCTCTCCGACGCGCAATTCTTTCGGGGCGGCGTAGATGCCGGCCGAGCGCGTGAAGACTTCGCCGTTGAGCAGTTGGTCAATGCGCTTGGAGAAGATGACCCAGTAATAGCCTAAGATGCCGATGGTGACGGTCGTGAGAAAGACGAGGGCGATGATGACCGGAGGACGAAAGATGCGCTTCATCCAACGACGAAAGAAGCCGCGCTCCGTCTCCGTCCCCGCGTACTTGACCATGCGCGGACGCTGCGGCTTTTTCCCGCCACGAGCGACGGGCGGCACGCGATTCTCTGGTGGATGGCGAACGGCCATAAAAACAGTGACGAGTGACGAGTGACAAGTGACAAGTGATGAGCGACAAGCTGTTTTGCTCGTCCCTCATTACTCATCACCTGACGTTAAACTTTAATCTCTTCATGGTGGCCTGTCTACCTTTAATTGACACTGGCCCGCCGGATTCGCTACCGTGACGAGTTCGTTGCCGGAGCCTTAGATGCGGCGGGTGAGAGATGAGGTTGACCACCAGCGGCTCGCGCCGGACGGCGAGGCCACGTTTTCGGATTCGCTACGCGCTCGTCGCGCTCGGCGCCGCCGTCCTGATTGGCGCCACCGGCTTTCACTTTATAGAGGGCTGGCCGCTGGCCGACAGCATCTACGCGACGGTGCAGACCGTCACGACCGTCGGCTACGGCGACATCACGCCGCAGACTTTTGCGGGGCGCGTCTTCGCCAGCTTCTTTATGTTCTTCGGGTTCGGCGTGGTCGCGTATATTCTGACGAGCACGGTGCAATGGATTGTCCAATCGGAGTTGGTCGCCACCTTCGGCGAGCGTCGTCGCCAGCGTGAAATGAAGAAGCTGCAACAACATTTTATCATCTGCGGGGCGGGCCGCGTCGGCTCGCGCATCATCCGCGAACTGGAACACGCGCACGTTCCCTTCGTCGTCATCGAGACGGACGCCTTGAAGGTGACGGAGTTGATTGAACGCAACGTGCCTGTGCTGGTGCGCGATGCGACGCTCGAAGAGACGCTGCATGACGCGGGGGTCGAGCGGGCGCGCGGCCTCGCCGCCTGTTTGCCGGACGACGCCGACAACGTTTACGTCGTCCTGACGGCCCGCGATTTGAACCACGAACTCTACATCGTCGCCCGCGCCGTCGAAGAGCAGGCCGAAGCCAAGTTGATACGCGCGGGCGCCAACCGCGTCGTCGCGCCGACCATCATCGGCAGCCACCGCATGGCGCAGGCTTTGATTAAGCCCGCGGTCGCGGATTTCATGGACTCGTTCACCGGCGACAATCTGGATTTGAGATTTGAGCAACTCGAAGTCGCGCCCGCATCGCCCTACGCCGGAAAGCCTCTGCGCTCGACCAACATTCGCTCGGAACTCAACATCGTCATCGTCGCCATCCGGCGGCGCGAAGGCGCCATGGAAATCAATCCTTCCGGCGACGCTCTCATCGAAGCGGGCGATATTCTCGTCGCCATCGGGCGCACGGACGCGCTCATTGAATTTAACGACTTCGTGCTCGGAATAACGAGTCGAAAGTCTAAAGTCCAAAGTCCAAAGTCTGAACATTGAAGGCAGACATCAAGGAGCGCGGCTTTCCAACTTTGGACTTTGGACTTTGAACCTGGAAACTTGAATTGAAAATTATCGTCACAGGCGGCAGCGGTTATCTGGGCTCTCATGTGCGCCGTTTCTTCGGCGCCGACGATTTCTCTCGTCGCTCGCATCTGGACATCCTCAACCCGCACGATGCGGCCATCATTTCCGATTACGATGTCGTCATACATCTCGCCGCGCACTTGGACAAAGACCCTTCAGCCGCCGACGCCTGCTTTCGTGTGAACGCCGAAGGCACGCTCAACGTGCTGCGCCACGTGCAGCCGAACGCCGTCTTCATCTACGCTTCGACCAAGGACGTGTACGGCGCGCACGCCGAACAGTTTGCCGAAGTCTCCGAGACGTGCAGCACGGAATACTGCAGCCAGTCCGCTCTCGAATGGTCGAAGCTCATGGGCGAGCTTTACGTTGACTACTACGCGCAGGCGCGCGGCTTTCGCTCCTGCATCTTTCGTCTCTCGAACGTCTACGCGCGCCCGTCCGACGACAACGAGCCGGGGTTCGTCACTTACTATGTCGAAGCGGTCAAGCGCGGCTGGCCGATTCGCCTGCCGCTCGCGGGCGAGCCAATCAGAGACATCCTGCACGTCGAAGATTTTTCCAAAGCCTGCCGCGCCTTCATTGATTCGCCGCTCGCGCGCGGGCTCTATAACCTCGGCGGCGGCCCGCATAACTCAAGCTCGCTGCGCGGGCTGGCCGAAACCATCGGGCGACTGATAGAGCTTGAGCCGGTCTTCGACACAAGCGCAGACTTGCCCGCGCCCGTTCCCGTCAACTACGTCTCAGACCTCGCGCGCGTTCGCGCCGAACTCGGCTGGCAACCGCTCATCGGCATCGAGGCAGGACTCCGCAGTCTGCTCTGAGGCCGCGCCTCCGGGCTTAAGAAAGCTTTGCTGTTAAGGTTATATTTGAAGCGATGGCAAGAGAGCGTTTGCTACAGGCAGAGAAGATTCGGCGCATCGTCGTGCGCGGGACAAACTGGGTCGGTGATGCTGTGATGACCGTCCCGGCGTTGCGCGCTCTGCGCGGCTTGCTGCCCCAAGCGCACATCACGCTCGCCACGCGCCCCCGGACCGAAGGCTTGTTCGCCGGCGCAGACTTTATCGACGACCTTTTATTATATGAACGGCCCGCGCGCGACCTGCGCGCAGTCTACAGACAGATGAGAGAATGGCGACACAGGCGTTTCGATTTGGCGCTGCTCTTTCAGAACGCTTTCGAGGCCGCGGTTATCGCTGCCGGGGCGCGCGTTCCCTTGCGCCTGGGCTATGCCACGGATAATCGCCGCGCGCTGCTCACGCACCCTTTGCCCTTGCCCGGTTGGAGAAGCGAGCGGCACGAAGTCTTCTACTATCTCAACATCGTGGCCGAACTCGAACGACTGCTCGGCGGCGCAACCAACGTCTTGAGACAAGAGCCGGCTTACGCGCTCAACGTCTCGCCGCAGAGACAGGCGCAAGCGCGAAAGCTTCTGCACGCGAAGGGCGCGCAAGGGTCGCGCAGGCTCGTCGCACTTTGTCCCGGCTCGACCAACAGCCGCGCCAAACGCTGGCCCGCCGCAGCCTACGCCGCGCTGGCCGACAAGTTTATCGAAGAGGCGGGCGCGGATGTCTTGCTCGTCGGCGCGGCGGACGAGTTGGCAGTCTCGCTTGAGGTGAAAGCTTTAATGCGCGGGCGGCCTTTGATGTTGACGGGCGAGACGAATCTCTCGGAGGCCGTCGCGGTTTTAAGTCTGGCAGACGCGCTCGTCACCAACGACACTGGCCCGGCGCACATCGCCGCAGCACTTGAGCGTCCCACGCTCGTCATCTTCGGCCCGACAGACCCGCGCACGACGCGCCCCTTCGCCAGCGCGGCGGAGATTATTCGTCGCCCGCCGGATTGCGCGCCCTGCATGCTGCGCGATTGCCCGATTGACCATCGCTGCATGACCAGTATCACGCCGGAGGAAGTCTTCAAGCGAGCCTGCGCTTTGATGGAGCGCGCCGCAGTCGCGGAGGCGCGAGCATGAAGCGGCGCGCGGTCTTCATGGATAGGGACGGGACGATTTCGGAGGAAGTCGGCTACGTCAATCACACGGCGCGTTATCGTGTCTTCCCTTATTCGGCTGAAGCCGTGCGGCTGCTCAACGAAGCGGGCTGGCTGGCGATTCTCGTGACGAATCAAGCGGGCGTCGCGCGCGGCTATTTCACGGAAGAGTTAATCGGCTCCGTCCACGCGGTTCTACAGAGCGAACTGGAAAAGCAGGGCGCGCGGCTCGACGCCATTTACTATTGCGCGCATCATCCGTCCGTCGGCGAGCCGCCCTATCGCTTCGATTGCGATTGCCGCAAACCGAAGCCCGGATTGATTACACGCGCCGCCGCCGATTTCGAGATTGACCTCGCGGAAAGCTGGATGGTCGGCGACCGCTACAGCGACATCCAACTGGCGCGCAACGCGGGCGTTCGCCCCGCCTTCGTCCTCAGCGGCTACGGGCGCGGCGAATGGGAATACCAGCGCGCTAACTGGCAACACGAACCCGACATCATCGCGGAAGATTTGCTGGAAGCAGTCAGAAAGATAATAAAGCAGTGACGAGTGATGAGCAGCAAGTGACGAGCAAGAGATAGCCTTTAACTCGTCACTTGCTGCTCGTCACTCGTCACTGCTCTCCAAAGGAGAGCGATTTGAGCGTTGAGCAGACAGCGCAGCAAGAGCGTTTGACGGCGGCGGTGCGTCTTTTTCCGCAGCGGAAGATTGTGGTGGTTGGAGACCTTGTGGCCGACCAATTTTTGTACGGGCAGATAAGCCGCGTCTCGCGTGAAGCGCCTGTGCTGATTCTGCGCTACGAGCGAACGGAGACGACGCCGGGCGGCGCGGCCAACTGCGCCGTCAATCTCGCCGCGCTCGACGGGCGCGCGTCGCTCGTCGGCTTCGTCGGCGACGACGAGGCGGGCGCGGCCCTGCTCGATAAACTGTGCGCCGCGTCGGTCAACTGCGACGGCATCATCAAGATTCCACAGCGACGCACGACGACGAAGGTGCGCATCCTCGCGGGGCAACTCCATTCAACGCGCCAGCAGGTCATCCGCATTGACTACGAAAACGAAGCGGCGGTTGAAAGCGCTTTGCGCGACGAGTTGCGCGAGCGGCTGCGCGCTGAGATGGCGACAGCCGACGCCGTTATCATCTCGGATTACAACTACGGCGTGGCCGACGACGAGATGGTCGCGCGCTTGCGCGAGGCGGCTGAGGCGCGCTCGCTGCCCGTGCTCGTTGACTCGCGCTTTCATCTCTCGCGCTTTCCCGGCTTCACTTCGGCCACGCCCAACGAAGATGAGGTCGAACAGCTTCTCGAACGAAAGTTGACGGACACGGCGGAGGTCACAGCCGCCGGACTCGAACTGCGCGAACGGCTCGGCTATCAATCATTGCTCGTCACGCGCGGCAGCCACGGAATGATGCTCGTTGAACGAGACGCAGAGCCTTTGAGCATCCCTGCGGTCGGGGCGCGCGAAGCCGTTGACGTGACGGGCGCGGGCGATACCGTAATAGCGACCTACACGCTCGCTCTTGCTTCCGGCGCGGCGGTCGCAGACGCCGCGCAGTTGGCCAACCACGCGGGCGGCCTCGTCGTCATGAAACGCGGCACGGCCTCCATCAACCGGCAGGAACTTCTCTCTTCCGTCCTCCGTTGGGGCGAGAAGAATTAAGCGCGACTCAAGGTCAGCAACTCTCCCTTTGTGCTTCGATGACGACGAGCGACGAACAAAACAGAAATCTGGCGGCGGAGCGTATCCTTGAGCGCAACCGCCTGATTGCGCGCGTGGCGATTGCCCGCAAACACGGAGCGCGCATCGTGCTCGCCAACGGCTGCTTCGACATCCTGCACGTCGGTCACATTCGTTATCTGGAAGAGGCGCGCTCGCTCGGCGACGTGCTGGTCGTCGCCATCAACGCCGACGAGCAAGTGCGCGCACTGAAGGGCGAGGGGCGTCCGCTCGTCCCCGCACGCGAGCGAGCGGAAATAATCGCCGCGCTGCGCCCCGTCGATTTCGTCACCATCTTTCCCGAACCGACCGTCGAGACGCTCTTGCGCGCCATTCGTCCCGACATCCACGCCAAAGGCACGGACTACACCGCCGAAACCGTTCCCGAACGAGATGTGGTACGCTCTTACGGCGGGCGCGTCATGATTGTCGGCGACCCGAAAGAGCATTCGTCAACGGAAATGATAAAGAAAGTAACAAGTGACGAGTAACGAGTGGCGAGTTAAAACCAACTGACGAGTTAAAAAAACGGCTGCTGACTTTCGCCAGCGGTCTTCCTGTTCCGGCTCGTCACTTGTCACTCGTCACTTGTCACTGTTTTTATGCGGATACTAATCGTCAAATTGGGGAGCATTGGCGACATCGTTCACACTTTGCCTGCGCTGGCGGCGATGCGCCGTGCGTTGCCGGGGGCGGAAATCTCCTGGGTCGTCGAAAGAAGGTCTGCGGAAATTCTGAGAGACAACCAGATTATAAATCGTCTCATCGAAGTCGACACGAAGGCTCTGAGGCGCTGGCCGGTGTCTGGGGAGACGCTGTTGGCAACGCGCCATCAGTTACGTCGGCTACGCGCCTCATCCTTCGATGTCGCGCTCGATTTTCAAGGCTTAATCAAATCCGCATTCATCGCTCGCCTCTCAGGAGCGCGCCGCCGCTACGGCTTTGCGCCGCAAGCGCTGCGCGAACCGGCGAGCCGTTTCCTGTTGTCCAGAACCATCAACGTCCCCTTGCGCTCGCACGTCATCGTCAAGAACCTGACGCTCGCCCGCGACGCCCTGAAGATTTCCGTCCCCTCTGACCCGTCCCGTTTTGAGTTTCCCATCAACGTTTCCCGCGCACACGAGATTGAGGCCGAGACGACCGCCGCGGGGCTTCATGAAAGATTTGCGATTTTGAATCCGGGCGGCGGCTGGCCGACGAAGCTATGGAGCGCCGAACGCTTCGGGCAGTTGGCCGACGAACTGTGGACGCATCACAGCCTTTCTTCCATCATCACCCACGGGCCGGGCGAAGCGGAACTGGCCGCGACCGTTCTCAATGCGAGCCGTTCGGGACGAGCGCGCGTGGCGAACGTCTCGCTCAAGGGCTTTTACGCTCTGGCCCGTCGAGCTAGGCTTTACGTCGGCGGCGACACGGGGCCGACGCATCTGGCGGTCGCGGCTGGCACGCCCGTCGCCGGACTCTTCGGCCCGACCGAATGGTGGCGCAACGGCAGCCCGCGCCCCTCGGACATTTGCATCGAGCGCAACGACATCAACTGTCGCACGGATTGCCATCGCCGCTCCTGCTCGCAGTGGATTTGCATGGACATCTCCGTCGAGCAAACGCTTTACTTCATCGGCGAGCGGCTGCGGCAAGCCGGACAAGTCGCGGCGACGGAGGCCGGCACGTTTGCGTAGAGGCGGAACATGGATGCAGCGTTGGCGCGTGCCGCTCGGCTTCGTCTGCGGCGCGCTTTTTATTGTCTTCGCGCGCCCGCGCCCGCTGACGCTCGCCATCGGCGGCGGCGTCGCACTGCTCGGACTCGCCCTGCGCGCATGGTCTGCCGGGCATATCCGCAAGAACGCGCAACTGGCGACCTCCGGCCCGTATGCTTACACGCGCAATCCGCTCTACCTCGGCAGCTTTCTGCTCGGCGTCGGCTTCACCATTGCCTCCGGCCAACCGCTGCTCGGACTGCTCTTCGCGGCCCTTTTTTTAGGCATCTATTTGCCCGTGATGCGCGTCGAAGCAGCGACCCTCGCGGAGTTGTTCGCGGAGGATTATGCGCTCTACGCAGAAGCCGTCCCGCTCTTCCTGCCGAGGCTGACGCCTTACAGAGACTCGAAGACGCGCGACACACGTTTTGACGCCAGCCTTTACCTGCGCTACAGGGAATACAGAGCGGGACTTGGACTGCTCATCGCTTGGGGCTTGCTGGCCTTGAAAGCTTTTTTCATTCGTTGATATTCGCCATGCACTACCGCACACGCCTTTCGCTTTCGGCTCTCCTGCTCTGCGCTCTGGCCTTTGCGAGCGTCCCTGCGCGCTCCCTTCCGCAGCCTGAAGTGAAGCCCGCGGCTGCGCCCTTCGAGCCGACCGAAGAACTCGTCTACGACGGAGAGTTTACGCGCTCGCTTTTGCGCGGCATCAACGTCGCGGAGTTGCGCTTCACAGTCACGCGCGCTCCCGCGGCTGCCGCAAGCGCGGCGGCGCAGGACAACAAGCCATCAACGCCCGCGCTGCGCTTCACGCTCGAAGCCTTCACCAAGGGCATCCTGCGCAAGCTCTTCGGCCTCAACTTTCATCAACGCATCGAATCGACGGTCGAGCCTGCGTCCTTCTCCGTGCTGCAAACCAACAAGATTGACGAGCAGGGCAAACGTCAACGCATCAGCGAAGCCGTCTTTGACCGCCAGGCCGGAAAGGTCGTCTGGACTGAGCGCGACCCGAACGACCCCAATCGCCCGCCGCGCGTCGTCACCAACCAACTGAGCGGCGCGGTGCAGGACATCGCTTCCGCCTTCTACTTTCTGCGCACGCAACCGCTCGCCCTCGGCCAGAGCTTCGAGATGCTCGTCAGCGATTCGGGCCAAATCTATCGCACGCCCGTCCGCGTCACCGAAAGAAAAAAGATGAGCACGACGCTCGGCCAGGTCTGGACGCTGCGCGTCGAGCCGGAGATTTTCGGCGAAGGCCACCTGCTCCGCGGCAAAGGCAAGATGTCCATCTGGTTCACGGACGACGCGCGCCGCGTTCCCGTCAAAGCCCAAATCAACAATGAACTGGGCCGCCTCGACATCAAGCTCAAGAGCGCGCGGAAGCTCTCCGCGCCCTTAGCTCTTTAAGCGTGCGCGGCTCTCGACGGACAAGCTCTTGATAGTTCATCCTTCATCGCCCGCCCCGTTCATCGTTTCTCTCCGCCGTGGTTCATCGTTCGTTCATCGTTTCTCTCCGTCTTATTGACACGGACGCACGCAATACCGTAAAACTTAGCTGCTCTAATAAAATGCCTTTGATTCGATGTGCTGTCCTGTGCAGGGAGCGTTTGCGTGGGCCGGTTCAAGAGATGTACACGCGATGCCATTTTTCTCCCCCGTCAGTTCCGAGCAATTCATTGCCCCGCCCACGCCGCAGCCCGCCGTCGTCAGCGATAAACTGGCAGCCCTTTCGACAGACGAGCCGCTGCCCGAAGCTTATCACGTCAATCGCATTCGCCTGCTCGCGCAGTCGCCCCGCAAGCTGCATCTCTACTGGGAGTTTGCCCGCAATCCGTTCGAGCCTTTGTTCCGTTCCTTCGGCGCGCAGGCCGCGAGCTACGCGCTCGTCGTCCGGCTCGTCCAAACTGAAACTGAAGAGATAAGCTGGCACGCCGCCTCAACGACCCGCTCGCAGTGGTTCAACGTGCAGCCCGACGCCGCGTATCAAGCCGACGTTGGATTCTACGCGCCGCGCCGCGCCTTCATCCGTCTGCTCTCGTCAAACGTCGCGCGCACGCCGCGCGCGGGCGTAGCGCGACGGGCCGCCGAGACGGAAGAGTTTCGCGTCTCGCCCGAAGAGTTTGCGCGCGTGCTGGACGAAGCGGGCTACGCCAGCGACGCGCTCGAAGTCTCGCTCGAAGCCGCAGACCTCGCGACCGGAGACGCAGCGACGCGCGCAATCGCCGCCAACTTCGGCGGCGATTATCTATCGCAACTGGACGAAGCCAATCTGGCGGAGCTACGCAGCCTGCTGGCCGCGCTCGCGCTCGGAGCCGCGCCCGACGACGTGAGCGCAATGCTCTCGCCGACGCTCGCCGCGTGGCTCGAACATGCGCGCCGGCAACACGGCGAAGCCTTGCGCGCCGCGCACTTGCTTGAAATCCTGCGCGCCACGCTCGGCATTCAAACCAGCTTCGACTACGAGGATGTGGACGAAGAGGCGGCGCGGCGTGTCGCGCGTTTTGTCGTCGGGGCCAGCGAAGTCAACATGCCCCGCAGGCCGTTTCACATCTGGATGCCGAGCATGACCGCCGGAATTTTTAAGAAGCGATGAGAGACGAGAGATGAAGCGCGAGACGCTGAGTCAATGAGTCAATGAGTCAATCGCTCTCCGGCTCAATCAGCTAAACGCTTTTCCATCGCTCTTCCTTCATCCCTTATCTCTTAACTATGCCGCTAGGATTCTTCAGCCTGATACTTCACGCGCACCTGCCCTTCGTGCGTCATCCGGAGCATCCGGAATTTCTGGAAGAAGACTGGCTCTATGAAGCGATAACGGAAGTCTACCTGCCGCTCATCTTCGTCTTCTCGAATCTTCATGAAAGCGGAGCGCGCCCGCGTCTGGCGATGAACATTTCGCCGCCGCTCTGCGAGATGCTTGCCGACCCGCTCTTGCAGGAGCGTTACACGCGCCACCTCGAAAACCTGCTCGCGCTCTCCGGGAAAGAGGTCAAACGCACGTCGCGCGAAGCCCCGGAGTTTCTGCCCGTCGCGCGCATGTACAACGAGACGCTCGGCGCCGCGCATCATCTCTGGACGACGCGCTACAAACGCAATCTCGTCGGGGCGTTCCGCGAATTGCAGGACGAAGGCGTCCTTGAAATCATCACCTGCGGCGCGACGCACGGATTCCTGCCGCTCATCTCGACGCCCGAAGCCAAACGCGCGCAAGTCGTGGTCGCCGTCGCCAACTACCGCAAACATTTTGGCCGTCAACCGCGCGGCATCTGGCTGCCCGAATGCGCCTACGAGCCGGGGCTCGAAGACCTGCTCGCGGAAGCCGGAATCGAATATTTCATCTCCGACACGCACGCCATTCTGTACGGCGAGCCGCGACCGCGCTACGGCGTCTACGCGCCCGTTCGTTGCCCGAACGGAGTCGCCGTCTTCGCGCGCGACCTTGAGACGAGCCAGCAAGTTTGGAGTTCGGTCGTAGGCTATCCGGGCCACGCCAACTATCGTGAGTTTTATCGTGACCTCGGTTGGGACGCGCCGCTCGACTACTTGCTGCCGCACCTGCACGCGGGCGGCGAGCGTCGTCATCTCGGCTTAAAGTATCATCGCATCACGGGCCGCGATGTCTCGCAGCAGGAGAAGCAACCTTACAACCCTGAGTGGGCGCGCGAGCGCGCGGCCATCAACGCGGAGGATTTCGTCAACAAGCGCATCGAACAGGCCGCCCACTTGAATCAAACTTTCAATGGCCGCGCCCCGCTCGTCGCTTCCCCCTACGACGCCGAACTCTTCGGCCACTGGTGGTACGAAGGCCCGCAGTTCATCGACTTCGTTTTTCGCAAGCTCCACTGGAACCAGCACGAAATCTCCGCCATCGCGCCCGGCGATTATCTCGACTCCGGCATTCCCATTCAGACGCAACAGCCCTCGCAATCATCATGGGGCGAAGACGGCTATTTCAAGGTCTGGCTCAACGAAGCCAACGCATGGATGTACCCGCACCAGCAGGCCGCCGAAGAACGCATGACCGCGCTCGCCAACGCGCATCAAGACGCGGACGAATTGACGCGCCGCGCCCTCAATCAAGCCGCGCGCGAACTGCTGCTCGCGCAATCGAGCGACTGGGCCTTCCAGATTTATCAAGGCACCACGGTCGAATACGCGACGCGCCGCTTTCGCTCGCACGTCCGCCGCTTCAACGCTCTGGCCGACGACATCGAGCACGGACAGATTGACGCGGAACGCCTCGCCGAAATCGAATCCCGCGACAACATCTTTGCCGAACTCGACTACCAAATCTACGGCTCAAGATGAACGACCAACTGCGACGCCACGACGCGAAACAACAAGGACGCGGGGACGCAGCGACACGGCGACGCGGGGAAACAGAGAAAGAAACAATCTTCTTTGAAGGCAACGAAGACTTCGACGGAGAAAACGAAGGCTTCGTTGAAGCCGACCCTCGCCGCGTCTCCGCGTCTGCGCGTCCCCGCGTCTCGTCCGCGCCGCTCATCATCGGCCACAGAGGCGCGTCGGCTCTCGCCCCCGAAAACACGCTGGCCGCTTTCGAGCGCGCTCTCGAAGACGGCGCGGACGGACTCGAATTTGACGTGCGACTCGCGAGCGACCGCGTGCCTGTCGTCATCCACGACGCGACGCTGCGACGCACAGGACTTTGCGAAGGCTCCATAGCGACGCTTTCATCCATCGAACTCGCGCGCGTTGATGTCGGGACATGGTTCAACCTGCGCCGCCCAACCCTCGCTCAGCCCGCTTACTCAAACGAAAAAATCCCGACGCTCGCGCAGGTCTTCGAGACGATGAAAGAGCGCGCCGCCGTGCTCTACGTCGAGATGAAGTGCGACGTGTCCGAGGGCCGCGCCCTAGCCGTAGAGACGGCCCAACTCATCCGCGCGCACGCCTTCACCGGGCGCGTCGTCGTCGAAAGCTTCACGCTCGACGCGCTGGCGGAACTCAAGCGCGTCGCTCCCGAAATACGCGCCGCCGCTTTGTTTGAGCCGAAGCTCTCGCGTCCGCTCCCGTCAGCGCGTAAAATCATCGAACAGACGATGGCTTGCGGCGCCGACGAAATCGCGCTGCATCGCACGCTTGCCACCGCACGCACGGTCGCGGCAGCAAGGCGGCGCGGCATGAACACAATCGTTTGGACGGTTGATAATCCGGCTTGGGTCAAACGCGCGATTGAGCGCGGACTGCACGCTCTGATTACCAACCAGCCCGCGCAGATGCGCTCGCGGCTCGACCGTCTCTTGAATGACCGAAAAGCTTTTGCTTGAATGATTGAACCGCAATCGCGCGTGGCCCTTGTTCGACCTTGATGAAGCGAACCGAGAATCAATCCGACAGAATCTTCCTGCGCCCTCAGTACGTCGCTCATTATCGCCGCGCACAGCGCACGCGCTGGACAAGCGCCGCGCGCCCTGACTACGCGACGCTCTTCGTGCTCGGCGGGCAACTCGCTTGCGACATAGACGGCCACACAATCGAACTGGCAGAAGCCGACGCGCTCCTGCTCGACCCCGGCGCGACCGCGACCGCCAAAGGTCGCGCGACCGCCTTGCTCTCGCTCACGCTCTCGCCTTCGCTGATGCTCGACAGCGCCGCGCGCACGCGACTCGTCGGCGCGGGCAGCAACGTCATCTTCGCCAGCAACGTCGTCAGGAATAATCAACGACTGATGCGCCTCGCGCGCGACCTTGCGGACGAGCTAACGCAGGAAGAGGCCGGGCAGGAACTCGTCGTCGCGGCCCTCATCGAGCAGTTGGTCATCGAACTGCTTCGTCATCACTCGAACATGCGCCGCTCGCCGGAGCTTGAATTGTCGCGCGCCGGACTCGTTGACCGTCGCATCCGCCTCGCCGTCGAGTTGATGCACGCGCGCCTCGCGGAGAATCTGCCGCTCGAAGAAATAGCGGGCGCGGCGTATCTGTCGCCCTTTCATTTCGCGCGCCTCTTCAAAAAACTGACCGGCGCGACCCCGCACGCTTACCTCGCCGCCCTGCGCGCCACACGCGCCCAAGCCTTGCTCGCCGACACAGATTTCTCCATCACCGAAGTCGGCTCGCGCGTCGGCTACGACAGCCCAAGCCACTTCGCCAAAGCCTTTCGTCAAGCCACAGGACTCTCGCCCAGAGCCTTCCGCAACGCCGTCGTCAGAGACTAGAGATTGAGGCCGGAGCTTCGTCAGAGCGGCAGATGAACGCTGGCCTCCGATGTTAAGCAATCCGGCGATAGTATTACGCAAGATATGACGAGACGGCGGCGCGTTTCAGGGCTATGCTGCTCCCAACACATTTTGGAAGGACAAAGGCACATGGTTGAAAAGGGAGCAGAGATAGCGCCGGCCAAAGGCAAGCTCGGCATTTTACTGGTCGGCCTCGGAGCCGTCAGCACGACGTTCATCGCGGGCGTCGAGGCCATCAAGAAAGGCATCGCGGAGCCAATCGGCAGCCTGACGCAGATGGGCACGATTCGTCTCGGCAAGCGGACGGAGAACCGCGTGCCGCTCATCAAGGAGTTTGTTCCGCTCGCAGACTTGAACGATTTGGTCTTCGGGGCTTGGGACATTTTCGAGGACACGGCGTATGAGGCGGCGATGCACGCGGGCGTCCTTGAGAAAGAGTTGCTCGCGCAACTGAAGACGCCATTGCAGAAGATTAAGCCGATGAGCGCCGTCTTCGACCAACACTACGTCAAGCGTCTCAACGGCGTGAACGTCAAGACGGGCGCGAACAAGATGGAGTTGGCCGAACAACTCATCGCGGAGATTGCCGAATGGAAGCGCAAGAATAAATGCTCGCGGCTGGTGATGATTTGGGCGGCTTCGACCGAGATTTTTCTCAAAACGCACGCCGTTCATAAAAACCTGAAAGCCTTCGAGCAAGCGATGCGCGATAATCATAAAGCCATCGCGCCTTCGATGATTTACGGCTACGCAGCCCTCAAGAGCGGCATTCCCTTCGCCAACGGAGCGCCGAATCTGACCGTTGACATTCCGGCCCTGCTCCAACTCGCCAACGAAAACAACCTGCCCATCTGCGGCAAGGATTTCAAGACCGGCCAGACCTTGATGAAGACCATCATCGCTCCCGGCTTGAAATCGAGAATGCTCGGCCTGCACGGTTGGTACTCGACCAACATTCTCGGCAACCGCGACGGCGAAGTCCTGGACGACCCCGAATCTTTCAAGACCAAAGAGGAATCCAAGCTCTCCGTCCTTGAATATATTCTTCAGCCGGATGTCTACCCGCAACTCTACAAAGATTTCTCGCACGTCGTTCGCATCAACTACTATCCGCCGCGCGGCGACAACAAGGAAGGTTGGGACAGCATAGACATCTTCGGCTGGCTCGGCTATCCGATGCAGATTAAGATCGACTTTCTCTGTCGAGACTCCATCCTTGCCGCGCCGATTGTCCTGGACCTCGCGCTCCTGCTCGATTTGGCTCAGCGCGTCGAACTCAAGGGCGTGCAGGAATGGCTCTCCTTCTACTTCAAGTCGCCGCAGACCGCGCCCGGACTCTATCCTGAGCACGACATTTTTATACAATTGATGAAGCTCAAGAACACGCTTCGTCACCTGCGCGGCGAAGACTTAATCACTCACCTGGGGCTTGAGTATTACGATTGAGAAGCTGAATCTCTCAGCTTGATTTTTACGTCCCGGAAGGGCTGGCGCGACTGCTTGCGCCAGCCCTTCTTCCGTCCTTCGGGTAACCCGCCGCAGGCCGAATGCGTCGCTCGCCGCCAAGCGACGTTCTGGGGAAAGAAGCGCACGTTTAGGTGCAAAAAAGCCTGCTTCCCTTTTATCCAAAAACTCGGATGAGGACAGTATTTGTCAGTTCTCCCGTGCCGTCATTTGTCAATCATGTCCGACTCGATTCGATGGACGAAGCGAGCATTATTTTTCATTCCCCTAATATTTTGTGGTGACAATTAGCGCGTTGTCGTATATATAGCGTCTGTCTGAAAAAGACGGCGGACGCAGGGCCTCAGCCGAAAGTAAACGCGCCTCGCTCGCCGCGCATCAATTACAACAGTGGTTCGTTCTTTGCATGGCAGTAGTGGGGATGTCGCCCGGCAGGGCCGGAACCGACCATTCGCGGTCGAGTTTCCACAAACCTTGACGACGAGACTAATCGCCATTGACCGCTCATGTGAGGAGGACGGCCATGATTGCAGAATTAGAACTAGAGCTGGAAATGGAAATGGAAAAACGGAATCACAAAATGGAAACGGTCTTCCTCGACCCCGATCAAAAAAGCCCGCGCGCGCAGGAGTTTGAAGAGAAGCTCAGCCACCGCATCGTCGGTCAGGAACGCGCTGTGCGCCGCATGAGCGGTCTGTATCAAATTTTTCTGGCGGGCATGAACCCGCCGAATCGCCCCGTCGGCACGATGCTCTTTTTGGGGCCGACCGGCTCCGGCAAGACGCGCGTCGTCGAGGCTGCGGCTGAAGTTCTCTTCGGCGACCCGAACGCTGTCGTCAAGATAGACTGCGCCGAGTTTCAGCATTCGCATGAAATCGCCAAGCTGATTGGCTCGCCTCCGGGCTACCTCGGCCACCGCGAGACTGCGCCGATGCTGACGCAGGAGAATCTTGACCGGATGCATACTGAAGAGACGAAGCTATCGCTGATTCTCTTCGACGAAATCGAGAAGGCGTCGGATAGCCTCTGGCAACTGCTGCTCGGAATCTTAGACAAAGCGACGTTGACGCTCGGCGATAATCGTCGCGTAGATTTCTCGAAGACGATGGTTATCATGACCTCGAACTTGGGAGCGCGCGAGATGTCCGAGTTGATTTCCGGCGGCATCGGTTTCGCTCCCGGCAAAGGCTCGCAGTCAATCAACGATACGGAAGTTGACCAGAAGATTTATCGCACCGCGGTCGAAGCCGCGCGCCGTAAATTCTCGCCGGAGTTTATGAACCGGATTGACAAGGTGGTCGTCTTCCGCTCTTTGAAAGAGCATCATCTGCGGCTGATTCTCGACCTCGAATTGCAGTCCATCCAAGACCGCATCATGGGTTCTGCCGGAACCAAGTTTATCTTTCAATGCACGGACGCGGCCAAAGACTTGCTGCTCAAGGAAGGCATTGATTACAAGTACGGCGCGCGTCATCTGAAACGCGCCATCGAGCGCTTTCTCGTCTACCCGCTGTCGAATCTGGTCGCCACAGACCAAGTGGGCCTCGGCGATCTGGTCACGGTTGACCTCAACGAGAGCGGCTCCAAGCTGACCTTCTCAAAGCGTTCCGGCGGCGCGCTGATTCATGAGACGCGTGAAGCAGAAGCAGCGATGGAAGAGTTGGAGTCCAAATCGGGCGGCGTCGGAATGCCTATCCCGCAAACCAAAGCCGCGCGCAAAGGCCAGGGCCGCAGCGACAAAAACGAAGGCTGAGCCAAGAACAGTCCAAGGTCTAAAGTCCAATGTCCAAAGTCAGGAATCATCTTCTTGACTTTGGACATTGGACTTTAGACTTTAGATGTTGGGCTTTAAATTTTTGACTGTTGTTGGTACGCGATTTTGAGGAGGGCTTCGTGGGCGATGCGGGAGAGATAAGGGTCGCGGGCGGAGAGCGCAGCGCGCAGCGGAGCGATGGCTGAAGGGTCGCCGATGATGCCGAGCGCAAGCGCGGCCTCGCGTCGCACATCGTCCGGCGCGCGCGTGTCCGAGAGCGCGGCGATTAAAGCAGGGACGGCGGCGCGGCTCTTGATTTGTCCGAGCGAACGCGCTGCCGCGCGACGGACAAACTCATTCTCGTTTCTCTTCTTTCGTCTGACTTTATTTATCAGCCCCGGCGCGCTCATGCGCAGATTCAAAATTTCCGCGAGCGGAACAACCGCCGTCTCATCGCTAATCAAGCCGAGCGCGACGACAGATGCGCCGCGCACGCTGTCCAGTTTTTCTGTTTCCAAAATGCTAAGCAGCCGGGCGGTTGCCTGACGACTGCGCGTCTCGCCTAGAGCGTAAGCCGTCTCCTGCCGCACAAACTCGTCACGGTCGTTTAAGAGCGGAAGCAAGCTGGCGGCGGCTTCATCGGATGACAGCGCGAGGACTGCGCGGGCGGCTGTGGCGCGCACGATGGCCGCCGCATCTCTCAAGGCGACAGCAGCGGCGCGCGCGCTATCGGCGCGATTCAGCCAACCGAGGCTCATCACGGCGCAGCGTCGCTCCTCCACATCCGTTGAAGAGAGGCGGCGGCTTTGAATCTCAAGCTGCTGTTGTAGCGAAGCCGCGCCAGCCGACGGAGGCAGACATCTTCGCTGCGGCGGCAGTTGCGCCGTCGCAGTGAAATAGTGACCGGCGCAGAGCAAGACGAGCGCAACGGCGGCGCAACGTGCCGGAGAGCGCGCATGGCTGAGCGAGAGATGTTTGAGCGATGCCGGAATCATCAAAGTCAGGCGCGGTGTTGGAGCGTGGCGGCGCGGCGGTCTGCCCTGCGGCGCACAGCTTCCCACTCGAAGACCTGCCGCGCGCGCCTGTTTTCCGGGGCGTCAGCCAGCAGCGAAATCAACTCGTCTTCCCACAAGCCCGGCGCGATTTTGGCGTGGCGCATCGACTCCATAATCGAGATGTAGTCTAAGACTTCTTTGACCTCTGTGTCGTTCAGTGAATCGAGTTTAAGGGCGAGGCGTTGCCGCTCCGTTATTCGTTTGGCCATCTCTTCGGCTCCTTGCGTGCAAAGGCGACGGCCCATTAACAAGCCCGCTCTCAAGAGCGTAGGCAACGACGTTCGGAAGGCCGTCGGCGGATTCTTTCAGGCGCGCGTGCGCACGCTTTTGCTTTTCTCACCTGCGAATTTCGTTTCTCCAAATTGAAAGATTCACAATGCCGGATTACGGCGCGAAAGCCTGCTATTTTATCCTGCCTGTCTGACCGGGGAATGAACGCAATATACACGAGACACGTGGACGGCGCAAGAAAATCGTTGATGAAGAATTAGCTCTCTTGCCCGTCGAGTTCGATGATGCGGGAAGTGATTTGCTCGTCGTCGATTTCGATAAGACCGACGGAGCGCGGAAGGCTAAAACGCTTCGGCCCTGCGCTGCCGGGATTGAAGAGCAGCGTCCCGCGCCACTGCGCCGCGTAAGCCTGATGGCTGTGGCCGAAGACCACAACGTCCGGCATGCGCTGTTCGATGATGCGCTGCTGCGCGGCGTTCATCTTCTCGACGGTGGCGAATTGATGGCGGACGTAAAAGGTGCGCCCGCCGATAACGGCCATGCGCTCGTTCGGATAGCACATCGTATTGGAGTCGATGTTGCCGCGCACGGCGATGACGGGCGCGATTTTTTCCAGTTCCCAGATGAGTTCCTCGCTCCCTATGTCGCCCGCGTGGATAATTCGTTTGACGCCCGCGAACAGTTTGAGAGCCTGCGGGTCAAGCTTGCCGTGTGTGTCGGAGATGACGCCGATGCGCATCGGACTCGACGCGCTCATCATGAATCAATCTTGGAGGCGAACGTGTGCATCGTGTCCACGATGAGCACGGCGATGGGCGGATAAAAGACTAAATCGGGGCGAATATGCTGGTCGAAGAAGATGGCCAAATCGCCGATGATGTATTCGGCGTGCGCGCCCGCCAGCAGACCGGCAGCGACGCTGATGAGATAGCCGACGATTAAAAACGAGAATGCCTTTGAGCGCGTGAACGGCTTATCCTGGCTCTCGACTCCGTTCATGATTGAATACTCGACGGGCGGCGGCTGGTAAGTGTAACGCTCTAAGTATTCGCGCAGTCGTGAGAGCAGATGCCAGAGGCCGAGGACGAAGAGCGCGACGACGATGGTGCGGCCCGTCAAGCCGTTGAAGCTCTGCCAGAACTTCGGCTTGAGCATGGCGACGATGAAGGTCGAGAGAAAGAGCGTGACGGTGGTGAAGACGACCTGCGAGCGTTCGGAAGTTTCGCGGCGGTCGGCTTCGAGCCAGAGGTCAACGACTCTATCGTAGCGCGCCTGCGCGGCCACCATCCGCGCGCGCCGCGCGTGTATGTTGTCGGAATGAAGCACGGAGGAAGCGGCGGCGGCAGGATTGACGCGACCCTTCCAACGCTCGCGTTCGCGTTGCGCGTCGTAGGCGGCGCGCTCCTGCGGGTCGCTCAGCGTGCGGTAAGCCAGAGCCAGCAGCGCAAACTCGCGCGCAGCATCTTCCGAGCCGCCGTTGTGGTCTGGATGCCGCTCGCGCGCCAGCCGCCGGTAAGCAGTCTTGATTTCGGCTATCGAAGCCGTTTGTTTGACGCCTAAGATTTTGTAATAGTTATCCACCGCGCTTTTCTCAAACTCCTTCTAAAAAAAGCCTGCGATGGGACGCCCCGACACGCCGCATGCCGGGCAGGGAGGGTCGCCCTTGACGCTCTCACTATAACATCATCGGGCCGCTTTCGTCTTCTCTTGAATTAAAAACGACGACGCTTTCCGCTGAAGGAAAACGTCGCTTGGCGAAAGCTGATTGGAAGGGATTAAAAAAGGATAAAGAGTCCGAGAGAGCAATGCTTGCTTCCTCGAAATTCATCGAGGGGGGCGAGGACGATTTAAGTGGCGATTGCGCCGTCGGACTCTCGCCCGACGTTAGCAATAGCTATGCCGTCATCGCTCTTAAAAGAAACGCTAAGAAATTCGCGGTCTTCAGATTTCTACGGGCCGCTCATCTGTCAACTATTGTGGACAGCAGTGTCAACTATTGTGGACACTCGCGCCGCGTTCCGTAGCGGCGAGCAAGACTTTTCAGTTCGCGCGCAAGGCTCGCCCGTCGGCAAGAAAGCGCAAATGAACGGCGGGCCGCAGAGCCTTCTAAGC
>JAWVFT010000088.1:0-80634 GCA_033855775.1 Blastocatellia bacterium
GAGCAGCCGCTTCATATTGTTCATCAATACTCCGACAATAAACTGAACTGCGAGCAATTCAACCGGCCTCGCTTTAACTCACGCGCCCACTGTTTCAAGCTTGACGCGCAATTGTTCCGGCGCAGGCACAGAGAAATTCAGTTTCTCAAAGCCAATGACACGCCCTTGCTGGTCTTTCATCAGTATCACTTCATCGCCGGTCTCTTCGCAGATGTATTCGTCCTGCGGGTTGCCGAACCAGACCGTCAAAGTATTGCCCGTGTGGTCGTAGAAAACTTTTACTTGCTCCATATTTGTTCACCTTCTTTAACAGCATCGGTGGGAAACGTCGTCATCAAAAAACCTCTCCATCAAGCCGCTTTGTCACGGCGCAAGTCCAACGCTTCGGGCGTTCCATTCTATAGAAGAGATAAACAGCCGGGTCGTTGCGGCTGCGCCGAATCTCGTCAGGCTCGCGCAAAGCGTTCTGAACATCCTTTTCGCGCCCGCGCATCACAGGATGCTTGATTGTTACGATTAACTCCCAGTAGTTGCGCGTGACACGAACACTGAAGCCGAGAGGAGTAGTCACTTCAAAGAATAGTTCAGCAGCCACTTTTCCCTTCACTCCCGGAAATGCTCTTGCTCAATTGATTTTAGACTATTTCACGATTTTGAGATATGCCTGCCGAAGCATTCACCATGCTATCTATTCACACAAAGCTTCCCCAACACAATCTACAAAGCGTCATCGGCGCCTTGCTCCTGCTCAACCTCTTCAAAGACCGCTTGAACCTTCCCGCGGAGTACGGCTCGAAGGCTCCGGTCAAGTAAGACCGCGCCTTTGAGCATAAAGAAAGTGGCTGCCTTGATTTGACTCATGGCAGCCGCTTTCTTATGGCGCACGCTCGAACGAGAGCGAGCATCCTGCGCCTATCTTCCAGTCCCTGATGTGCTGCTCTTGGAACCCGTCTTCTTTGCGAGCGAATAGTATTGAGGGCGAGTTATCGGAGGCTACTTTAGCCGCTTAAAGAACATCTCGGCGCCGACTACTCCGACCAATTCCCACCCGTCCGCCGCTAAGCTCTTCAACTGCTTTTCAAAATCCGCCCTGCTTTGCAGATGATTAAGACTTCCGCGATGAGGGGGCTGATATTCTTCCCAATGAATATCCCAACTTTGTCTGCGCGATGTGCTTGAGCCATCTTCATTTTTAATTATCACTTCAAGGGGAATGGGTTTCTTGGTGTTCGCGTCCTTCGCGTTAATCACCTCGGTTGGCAATTTTTCTTCTGACATTCTTAGTCTCCACAAGATAGATTATTGAGCGGGCAATATACATAATAGCATTGCGGCATGTTAGTCAATAAAATCTCGTCGCTTATTCAACAAGGAAAATGCCCGCTGCTCTTTCCGCAGGCCAATTAGCCAAAAAGCAGGCTTGCGAGTATGATAGCGCGTTCGTTTGCGCGATTCGTAGTTCTTTCCCCGGCTTTAACAGAGAGCATAGTGAACTATCGAAGTGGGCAGCGTGACCTGTGATTTACCAACTAACTTTGGAGGAATGAGAATTGAAAGTCTTGAAAACTATTTTGGCGTTGGCGATCGCCAGCCAACTCCTGCTCGCTTGCAGCAGCAGCAACAGCAATAACGGCAACAGCAATAACGCCAACAACAGCAATAACACCAACACCACGAAGACCACTTCGACCAACACCAACACCAGCACGACGACGAAGACCGCTAACACCGAAACGGCCACTTCCGGCGCCGACACGGGCGAGGTCTTCACGCATGCCGAGGGCGGCATCTCGTTTGAGCGTCCAGCCGGATGGAAGTCCGAGCAGGAAGGCGACCGGATGACCATCTCGACGCCCGACAACGCCCTCAGCGTCGTCATCTATGTTCCAGCCGAAGATAATTTCAAGGACGCGACCGCAGCGCTCGATACAGAGATGAGCAAGACGTTCAAGAATATGAAGATTAACGGCGAAGCGAAAGAAACGACCGTCGGCGGCATGCGCACCGTCAGCCTGAACGGCACGGGCGAAGTGAGCGGCGCAGAGATTCAGTGGGCCGTTGACCTCATCCAGGCCAAGAAGCCCGTCATCGCCCTGACCTTCGCCGCCCCCGGCATCTGGGAAAAGTATCAAGCCGACTATCAGAAGTTTGCCAAGAGCATCAAGAAAATCTAGCTCACCCCCGGCAAGCCCTCGCGCACAAACTGATAGCCGTTGGAAAGCTGCACGGCAGCATCCAACGGCTATCTCTTTGCTCGACGCCCGCGCCTCTCTCGACGCGAGCCTTAAACCATCTTCACTTGTCGAAGTAAGACTTGGCGGCCATCTTCGCCAGCTTCCACATCTTGCTCCACTCGATGCGACCGTCGGCGTCGCGGCCCATGAACTTGTCGAGGATGAGCTTGCGAAATTGCTTGCCTTCGCGTTTGAGCATGAACTCTTTGGCGTAGGGCTTGGCCGTGTCGAATAAGCTGAACTCCGGGTCTGTGACGATGCCGATGCCTTCGAGCGTCATCAGGGCGCGCATGATGTATGTGAAATTCGACGGCAGGCGAAACGGATACTCGTACATCACTTCGGCCAACTCGTACGTCAACTCTTTGAAGTTGACTTCGCCGAGCTTGAGATTGATGTAGTGCTCGAAGAGTCCTTCGACGACGGGGCGCACAGTCTCCGGGTCAACGCCGGGTTTGAGAAAGTTTAGATTGATTAAGTCCTGCGCCAGCCCATGAACGTCGCGCTCGATGACGTGGAAGAAAGCGTCAATCATCTGCGATTGCAGGCGCGGCGTAATCTTGCCCGTCATCCCGAAGTCGAAGAAGGCGAGGCGGCCATTGTCCATCACCAGCAGATTGCCCGGATGCGGGTCTGCATGAAAGAAGCCGTCTTCCAAGAGTTGCTTCAAGTAAGTGCGCACCAAGAGACGGTTGACCTTGACGGGCGAGATGCGGCGCGCGGCGAGGGCTTCCAAATCAACGACCTTTGTGCCGCGTATGAACTCCATCGTGATGACGTGCAGGTTGGTGTGCGACCAGTGTATGCGCGGCACGTGGATGGCTCGCCAGTCCTTGAAGTTTTGGCGAAAGCGGTCCGCGTTGCGCCCCTCCTGCACGTAGTCCATCTCTTCCAAAATGGTTTCGCTAAACTCGTGCAGCATCCCTTCCCAATCGGCGTTCTCGTTCGCCTGCGGAAAGTAGCGATTGACAAGCTGCACGAGCTTGTGCAGGACGCTGATGTCGAAGCTGATGGTTTCGGCTAAGCCGGGCCGCTGAACTTTGACGGCGACTTCCTCGCCCGTGGCGAGACGCGCGCGATAAACCTGCCCGAGCGAAGCGGCGGCGATCGGTTCCGCGTCAATCTCCGCGTATGCCTCGCGGACTGGAAGGCCAAGCTCTGCCTCTATGCGCGCGTAAGCTTCAGAGGTCGGAAACGGCGGCACCTGATCTTGCAGCATCGCCAACTGCTTGATGTAAGCGAGCGGCAGCAAATCGCCGCGCGTGCCGAGGGCTTGCCCGATTTTGATGAACGTCGGCCCCAACCCGATCAGATGCTCTTTTAACCAGACGGCCTGCTGCTCTAAACGCGCCTCCTTCTTCGCAGTCCCCTGCCCGCCGCGAAAGACCACAAAGCGCGCGACGCGAACCAGCTTGTCCAACGCTCTGCGGTCAACGTCGCGGCTCCAAGCCTGAAAGCTCGCGGCCATGCCACGCTTCCGCGCTTCCGCTCGCTTGCGCGCAGCCATCCGCGCGTTGAAGCTTGAGCGTATGTCGTAGGTGTCGAGATACAGATAGAACGAGAGCAGGCCGAGCACGCGCCCGATGCTCAAAACACGCAGCCACCCGCGCAGCCCACGCGCCTTCAAAGCCTCGTCTTCTTTAATGCTCTCAACCGTCGCCGCGCCCCTGAGCTTTAACTGTTCCGGGCTGACGCCCTGACGCGCCGCAGGCCCAAGAGCCTGAGCAGAGACTCGCGCGCCGCCGCTTGCGCTCGCCTGCCGCCGCTCATGCTTTTGCGCGCCCGCGCTCAACACTAAAGCCTCTTTGTTTTCGGTAGCTGCCATCTTGTCCATCAAGTCTGAAGTCTAAAGTCTAATGTCCAAAGTTCAAAGTCAAGAACCAGCGTCCTGACCGTTGGGCTTTGGACATTAGACTTCAGACTATCGTTAGCATCCGCTGCACGCCGCCGCGAGCGAAGAACTGCTCGGCGCGACGGCGGTCAAAATCAATCTGGCGCTTCAACTCTTCGAGCGACGCGAACTTCTCTTCGTCGCGCAGGCGATGAAGGAAACGAACGCGCGCCACGTCGCCGTACAAATCGCCAGACCAGTTCATCACGTACGTCTCGACGGAAGGCTCCGCTTCCTGCTCGAACGTCGGGCGCGTGCCGACGTTGGTCACGCTCTTGCGCCAGGTGCCTTCAATCAAAGTTGCCGTCACGTAAACGCCGTTGCGAGGTATGACGCGATTTTGCGGGCGCAGGTTGGCCGTCGGGAAACCAAGCTGGCGGCCACGCGCCAGCCCATGCACGACGCGCCCCTCAACCCCGTAAGGCCGCCCCAACATCCGCCGCGCCAGATTGACGCGCCCCTCCGCCAGCAGCTTACGAATCGCGCTTGAGCTAATGCGCTGCCCGCGCAGGCGCACCTCCGCGACTTCTTCAGCGCGAAACCCAAGCCGCCCGCTCGCCTCGCGCAGAAGCTCTATGTTGCCACGCCGCTCGCGCCCGAAGGCGAAGCCCCGCCCAAGATAAACTTCACGCGCCTGCAAGCGCTCGCCCACCACGTCGCGCAAAAAATCTTCGGCCTCAATCTGCGCGAACGACTGATTAAAGCGCAACACAATCACTTGCTCAATGCCGAGCGCGCCGAAGGCTTCGACCTTCTGGTCGAAGGTCTGCAAGAGCGGCGGCGCTGATTGCGGATGCAGCACGGCGCGCGGGTGCGGGTCGAACGTAATCACGGTCGGCACAGCCCCTACGGCGCGGGCGCGCTCCGTCACCGTCCGCATCACCAGTTGATGACCCAGATGCAGCCCGTCGAAGACGCCCAACGTCAACACGGTCGGGCGCGCAATCCGCGCATTCTCAATGCCATGAAATAGCCGCATAAGAGCAGTGACAAGTTAAGAGTGACAAGCGGCGAGCAAGAATGAAAGGCAAGCTCATGAGCGACGAGCGACGAGAGAAAAGCTGTTGCCTTTAACTCGTCACTCGTCACTCATCACTCGTCACTGATTTCCAATCCGTCGTAAGCGAACTCGACGCCGGGGGGCAGGCGCGCGGAGTCGCGCGCGTGTTTGACATCGTGCGCGAGATGCGTCAGATAGGCGCGGCGCGGCTTGAGTTCGGCGATGTATTCGAGCGCGCGGTCGAGCCAGAGATGCGTCGGGTGCTCTTTGAAGCGCAGGCAGTCAAGGACGAGCACGTCCAAGTCTCTCAGTCGCGCGAGAGTCTGCGCCGGAATCTCGCTCAAGTCCGTGGCGTAAGCGAAATCGTTGAAGCGATAAGCGATGACGGGCAAGCGACCGTGTATGACTTCGAGGGGCGTGACCTGCAACTCTCGCCCGATGCAAAAGGACGCGCCCGCGACCACCGTATGCGCCACAACTTGCGGCAGCCCGCCGCCCGTGTAAGACGGCTCGAAGACGTACTGGAAGATGCGCCGGATGTCTTTCCACGCGCGCTCGTTGGCGTAGATGCCGAGCGCGCCGTGACGAAAGTTGAGCGGGCGTATGTCGTCAAGGCCGAAGATGTGGTCGGCGTGGCAATGCGTTATCAACACGGCGTCGAGCCACTTGATTTTTTGTCTGAGAGCCTGCTGGCGAAAGTCTGTCGAAGTGTCAACGAGGACAATCTGCCCGCCGTGCTCGATGAGGATGGAAACGCGCAGCCGCTTGTCGCGCGCGTCGTCCGAGCGGCACGTCTCACACTCGCAACCGATGGACGGCACGCCCGTCGAAGTGCCTGTGCCGAGGAACGTCAGCTTCATAAATAAGCTTGGCGAGTCCGGCGAGTCTGTTGAGTCCAGACTTACTTTCCGCCGAGGATGTCGCTGGCGGTAAAGCCGCCGGGTCGTTTGGGCGCGGTCGAGCGCGTCAGGGAGACGTACTGCATACGCAAGTCCGAGAGCAGGCCCGTGAAGATTTGTTGCTCCTGCGGCGAGAGGTTGCCGCGCGTCTTCTCTTCCAACATGCCGAGCACGTCAATCCAGTGTTTGCCGAGCGGCAGGTCAACGCCGCGCTGGCCCGTCACAGGATGCTCCATCATGCCGAGCGCAGCCGCCGCGTTCGAGGCGATGGACATCAGAAAGTTGATGAAGCTGGCCGGGTCGTGCGCGCCGGGAATGTCGCTCTCGCCGTAATCTTCTTCCATGGACTCTTCCGGCTGCTCTGTGACGAACGCCCCGCCAGCCGTGGCTGAAGTCGTGGACGGACTACTCTCCGCCTGCGCGCCGCGCGAATCTTCCGCCGGACTAGCCGTAGCCGCAGCGTCGGGCGCGGCTTCGGGCGCAGCCGATTCTTTCTCCGCCGCCGTTGCAGCGCTCGCGTTCGCTGTGGCGTTGGCTGCCGGCGGCGCGGGCGTTTCCTCGCGCTCGATTTCACGCGGCGTCCCGTCCGAATTGAAAAGGCGGCGGTCTGTGACTTTGAAGCCTGACTGTTCTTCGCTCATCTTGCTGGTCGAAGGCGCGCTGTCAACTGCGTTGCTCCGCATGACGTTGGCGCGGCCTTGCTCTTTCCTAAGATTGTATTCACCGATAGCGTTGATGGTAGCGCTTCACTACGCGAGCGCGCAACAATAGCTTCAAGCGTTAGGCCAAAAGGCTTCAAGGCTTTCAAGTTTGAAAGCCTTGAGCGATAAAGTTCTGCTTGGAAGATTGAGCCGCAGGCTTTAGACTTTCAAAGCGACAGAACGACAATACTTGAAACCTTGAGCCTGAATGACTGAACTTGAAAGCTTGAATCATGCCCGCCACATTTAATGATTTAGTCGCGTTGATGGCGCGCCTTCGTTCGCCGGAAGGCTGCCCTTGGGATAGAGAGCAAACCTTTGAGACGCTCGCGCCGATGTTGCTCGAAGAAGCTTACGAGGCTTTCGAGGCGGTCGAGGACGCGCGCGAAGGGCACCCCGCCAACTTGCGCGACGAACTCGGCGACCTGCTCTTCCAGATTGTCTTCTACGCGCAGGTCGCAGCCGAGCGCGGCGAGTTTACGATTGACGATGTGACCGAAGCGATTCATTCAAAGATGGTGCGCCGCCACCCGCACGTCTTCGGCGAGGGCGAGGCCGGGACGACCGCCGAAGTCCTGCGCAGTTGGGAAGCGATTAAAGCCGAAGAGAAACGCCTCGCCAGAAAAGAGAGACGCGGGCAAGATGAATCGTTGCTCGACGGCGTTTCGGCCAAAGCCCCGGCCTTGATGGAGGCTCATCAACTGTCAACGAAGGCCGCGCGCGTCGGCTTCGACTGGCAACGCCTCGAAGACATCTTCGACAAGCTGCATGAAGAGATAGACGAACTGCGCGAGGCCATCAGCCGCCAAGCCGCGCGCGCGGAATCGCAGGCTGATTCCGCAGAGGTGCGCGAAGAACTGGGCGACCTCTTGTTTGCCGCCGCCAACATCGCGCGCCACCTGCGCGTCGAACCGGAAGCAGCCCTCAAAGCGACCAACCGCAAATTTCGTCGCCGCTTTCATTTCATCGAACGCGCCCTCAAAGACCGCGCCAAGTCCCTCGACGCCGCCACCCTCGAAGAGATGGAAGCCCTCTGGCAGGAGGCGAAGAAACAGTGACAAGTGACGAGCAGCAAGTGACGAGCAGCAAGTGACGAGTAATGAATGATGAGAGATGAATTGGCAATGAGTTGATGATGGGTGAAGAGTAATGAGCGATGAAGGACGAGCGATGAGCAATTATTTGTCGGCGATGAGTGACAAGAAAAAGGCTGTGATGCTATCTTTTTAAGCGTCGGTTGGGTGGCTTTAACTCGTCACTCGCTGCTTGTCACTTGTCACTGTTTTTTGTCACTCGTCACTGTTTTAAGGAGACTCTCGCAATGGCAATGATTCAGTTTGTGCGTAACTACGATGACTTATCGACGGATCGCGGCTTTCAGTTTAAGTTTCACTGCGATAAGTGCGGCAACGGTTTTATGTCGCGCTATCAGGCTTCGACCATCGGGACGGCAGGCTCGCTCTTGCGCGCCGCCGGGAGTTTGTTTGGCGGTTGGGCCGGTTCGGCTGGCGACTCCGCCTATGAAGTGCAAAGGGCCGTCGGCGGCAAGGCCCACGACAGCGCTCTGGAAGCCGCCGTGCAGGAAGGCAAAGAGCATTTTCATCAATGCTCGCGCTGCGGGCGTTGGGTCTGCCCGGAAGTCTGCTGGAACGCGCAGGCCGGACAGTGTGAAGAATGCGCGCCAGACTTTCAGGAAGAACTAGCCTCTGCGCACGCGCAGGCCAAGGCCGCCGCGGCCAACGAGCAACTTCATCAGAAAGCGCGCGAGACGGACTACGTTTCGCAGATTGACATGAGCGCGGGCGCGCACCTCAAAGCCCCGCAGCCGACGCCTGCGCCGCAGGCCACAGCCGCCGCGTCCGCCTGCTCATCTTGCGGCGCGCAAGTGGGCAAAGCCAAGTTCTGTCCTGAATGCGGGACTCCGACGAAGCCGCCGCGCGTCGCCTGTCAGGGCTGCGGCCATGAGCCGGAGAACGCGACCAAGTTCTGCCCCGAATGCGGCGCGAAGATGCCGCTCTTCGGATAAGCAGTCGCGGCTCTGTTCGGAGAGCTTAAGGAACGAGAAGGAACGATAGTTGAAACGATGAAAGGCAGGCTCAAGTAGAGCCTGCCTTTCATCGTTTAGCGAGTCCTTCGCGTGATGCGGAAAAAGCGCTTTTCGCCAGTCGTTACTACGACCGCGCTAGTCGTTAATCCGAATCGAGCGCAGGATGTTGTTGAAGACGCCCTGATAGCTGTTGAACTCGTTCTGCGGGGCGACCGCAATCATGTGGAAGAGGTCGCCGTTTCGCAGGAAAGAGGTGTAGACCGTGATGAGTTCCTGCTGGCCCGTCGCCTCGTTGACGTTGACGAGCGTTGTTGCCAGAGCCGTTCGTCCCGACAGAGCGCCGCGCGTGTAGCCGCTGCGCTGTCGCAAATTCTGGTTGCCCTGTCCAAGGTTGCCGATGAACTCGTCGGTCGCCTGTTGCAGGTTGCGGCTGCCGGGGCGCGAGAGCCCGATTTCGACGCCGTGCGTGAAGACGGACTGCCCCTGCGCCTGCCCGTAAGCGCCTTCGGGCGCGAACCAGACAGAGTTGCTATCGCCGAGCCTGCGCCAGTTATCCGGCACGCTGAGGCGCAAAGCGTTGCCCTCCGTGTAGGTCTGGTAGCGCGACGAAGGCGACTCGATGCGGTTGCTGACCTGCCCGCCCTGCGGATAGTCTGAGCCGCTGCCGCCGTGCGGATAACGCTGGCCGTCGCGCGCTATCTCCTGCGAGGTGCGAGCGCGCGGTTGGCCGCGCAGGCGTGCCTGCACGTCTTGAAAGTCGCGCGTGTTCTGCACGGGATTCGTCACGCGCAGCATCGCCGCTTCCTGATTGATGCGCGCATAGCGATTGCTCGGATTCGGGTGGCTGCTCAAAAATTCGGGGCCACCGCCGCCGCCCTGCCGCTCGATAGTCTTGAACATGTTCGCCAGGTCGTTCGGGTCGTATCCGGCCCGCGCCATAATCTGCGCGCCGAGCACGTCCGCTTCCGTCTCATACTCGCGGCTGAATTTCAGGAAGTAAGTCCCGACCGCGGCCTGTCCGAGTTGGCCGATGGCAGGGCCGCCGAAGATTGAACCGGCTATCCCTGCGACGCCCGCGAGGATGGAATACTTCTGGGCCTTGGTCGCCTGCGCCGTGCCGTGGCGGAGCGCGACGTGGCTCAGTTCGTGAGCCATCACGCCCGCCATCTCGCCCTCCGTGCGGGCCGCTTCAATCATGCCGCGATTGACGTACATCGGGCCGCCCGGCAGCGCGAAGGCGTTGATGTCGCGCGCGTCAACGACCTTGAAGGAATATCTAAATTCCGGGTGCTGAAACTCCTGCGGGATGGACGAGACAAGACGCTGCCCGACGCGATTGACATACGCTGTCACTTCCGAATCGCGCAGGATTGGCAACTGCCGCTCGGCTTCGGCGGCGGCCTGCTGCCCGACCTGCACGTCGTCCGTGATTTTATACTTGTTGCTGTGATAAGCGATTCTGGTCTGGGCCTGCGCCGCCAGCGGCAACGCAAAGAGCGCGAACGCCAACAGCAAGGCCGTCATGCCTCTGGCCCTTTGATGATTACTGAACATCATTTTCTCCCTCCTCCGAACGCTCATGGAAGAACATCTTCAACGGCGCGTTCGCTCGTGACAACGAAAAGAGCGGCGACTCCTCAACCCGAAGGTCAATCGGAGGACTCGCCGCTCTTGCCGTCAAGCTTTTGTCTCCCCCGACGCTATACAAAACCCTTGCCCGTTCACGCGCAGGGGGAGAGAGCGCGTTAATCTCTTGACGGCACAAACGCGAAAACAACTCGTTCGTTTGTCCCGGCTCTATTTTGATGAATCATATTACAGACGGGTTGGCCTTTTTTGCTCACGCTTAAGTCAACGCCGCCTGATTTTCCTGCGCGGTCGCAAGCTTCGCTTCTTTTCGTAACGATTTTGTTCCGCTTTTATAACTTCTTCATCATTATCGAATCTGACGACGGAGCCTTCGGGCGGGCGCGGAAAGGAAACGGCCACAAAGGGCGACGCGGCTTCCGTCGCTCTGCTGGCCACGGAGCCCGCCTTCTGCTCAGCGGTTTTGATTGTAATCATCTGGCTGTCGCGGCGTATCTTCTCGACGGCGATGCCCGCGTTATCGGCGGACTGTCCCTGATAGACGACGATGACGGCCTGCGTGTTGAAATTGATGTCGGGCGGCGCGTTCCGCTCGTCGCCAATCGCGCGCCAGACTCTCTGCCAATCGCTCTGGTTGACGACGAGTTCGACGGCTCGCGCGCCTGCCCGCTTGCTTTGATTGCCCGTGGCGACCACAGAGAAATCTTCAAAGCCAGTCGTCTTTGAAGCAGTCTCTTCCGTTGGCGGGCCGCTCAATGGCTTCGACTCGCCGAGCATGGCGAGACGAATGATTTTGATGGGCGGCATTCCGTAGCTCAACAAGCGGTCGTGAAATTCGCCGAGCCGGAAAGCCTCGCCCGCGCGCGCCTTCCATTCTTCGCGCAGCTTGATGATTTCCATCTTGCCGAGCGTGTAGACGAGATAGGTCGGGTCGAGCGTGCCGCGCCGCGCTTCGCGCTCCGCGTTGACGCGCTCCTGATAGCCCTCGCGCATGAAAAAGTTGACGCCTTCGTCGTAGCTCATGCCCTGCGTGTGCAGCCGCAGTCCGACGACGTAGCGGCAAAGGCGCAGCAGGGCCAAGTTCAACTGCGCGAGCCGCAGCTTCGGGTTATTGCCGCCGAAGCCTTCGTCCAGCAACATCTGCTCGCAGTAGTGCGCCCAACCTTCGACGAAACTCGCGGAGGCCAGAGCCGTGCGAACGCGCGAAGGCTGTTGGCGCAGGGCGAGTCCCTGATAGTAGTGGCCCGGATAAACTTCGTGAATCGAGATGACGGGCAGGGCGTAGCGATTGTAGAAGCTGAGATGCTCTTCCAAGCCACGCGCGTCGAGGGCGGCGTCGGGCGGCGTCACGTAGTAGTAAGCTTCGGTCGCCACGCGCTCAAACGGGCCGGGCGCGTCCATCGAAGCGAAGCTGGTCGAGCGCGCGTACTCAGGCGTTTCGGCGACCGTCAGATTTTCGCGCAAAGGCGGCGTCAGAATATTCTGCGCGCGGACGAACGAGCGTATGCGGTCAAGCTCGGCGCGCGTCTCTCCGACGAGGCCGCCTGCCGAAGGATGCTCGCGCCCAAGGAGCCGCAGGGCGAAGTCAACGCCCTTGCCCGGCGCAATCTCTTCGGCCAACTCGCGCATCGCGTCCTGCGTGCGGCGCAGTTCCGTTTCGCCTTCGCGCAGCAGTTGGACGAGCGGCGTCTCGACCATCTCTTCATAGAGCAGCTTGCGGCGAAAGTTCTCCGCCCCGATGGCGAAGCTGCCCGTGGAGCGCGGCAGCAAATCGCGCTCAAGCCATTCGGCAAACGAGCGCAGTTCGCCGATGACGTTCTGATTCGTCGCTTCAAACTGCGCACGCCGCTCGGCGTTCAAGCGCGCCCCGCCCGCGCGCTCGATCATCTGCGGAACGACGCGCGAGAAATAGTCGAGGCTGCCGCGCGCCTGATTGAGGGCGACCTCCGTGTAGATGCGCGGCGGCTGTTCAAGGTTGAGCCGCGCTTCCCTGAGCAGTCGCGGAATCTCGCGCTCGCGCCGCAGCACAGACTCAAGACGTTGCTCGATGGGCGCATAGTTTCGTTTCAGAATATTGTCAACGCTTGAGGCGAGCAGGCCATTATAAACGTTCGGGTCGCGCCGCCACATGCGTATCTCTTCGAGTTCGAGAAGTTGCGCGCGCGCGTGTGAAGACAGCACGAGATAATCGTAACGAGCTTCGGGCGCAAGCCCCGCAGGATTGATGCGCAGCAACTCGCCGAGCGCAGAACGCAATCGTTTCGTCTCAAGCGCAACCGCTTCGGGCGAGCGCGATTCGAGTTGGCCGTCGTAATCATGCAACCCAAGCGCGGTCGCTTCCGTCGGGTTGAAAGCGTAATAGCCGCGCAGGTAGGCGTCGGCAATCTGGTTGAAACGCGCGGCGATTGTGCTGCTACTGCTACTGCCGGCCGCGCGCGTGACGCGACGGCTGCGCGCCTGCGCGGCCACATCGGAAACGGTCGCGGGCGCGGCCAGCAAGCCACACGCCAACGCCGCCAGGAGCGCCAGTATTTTCCTCTTCATCAAAACGGCAGCCTGTTTCAAGAGCGAGATTGTCATCGAGCACGAGACTTGACCGGGGAGATGTCAAAGAGAGCTTAACATAAAAGCGACGGCAGGAGCGCGCAGATGATTGGAGCGCGTCTCTCATCAACGCTCTCGCGCGGAAGTTTGAGAAGCGGGCGCGGCGCGCGTCGTTTCGAGTTATCGCAAAAGTGAAAGCAGCGAGACTCTGAACGGAATTTGAAACTTGAAAGAGGTTCGAGTAACGAAGTTTGAAAGAGGCTTGAGCTTGCAGCTTTTGGAGACTGCTATTTCCGGCGCGGCTCGATGGAGCGGTCGAGCCATTCGGTCGCTTCGTCGAGCGGGGCGATGTGGTGCGGCTCGCCTTTCCAGACGCGGATGATTGAGATGGCAAAGAAGATGATCGAGAAAATCGAGAAGAAGACGCTGCCGATGCGCGTGCCGGTAATGCCGCCAATGATGTTGAGGATAATCTGGACGGCGATGACGAAGAGGTGCAGCGCCAACCCCTGCGCGGCATGAAAGCGGATGCGCGCTTCGTTGCGCGGCACAAGAAACAGTTCGATGGCGGCCAGCACTCCGCCGATGTAGTAAGGAATGTAGGGCGCAATCAGCGCGAAGTTTTCGGGGACGTTGATGCAAGGCACGTTGCGCGAGGTCGGCAGCATGTTGGCGACGGGCGGCGCGGACTGCGCCTGCGCTTGAGCCTGCATGGGCTGCGCGACGGGCGGCACGAACGGCGGCTGAACCGGAGGCACGGGCGGAGGAGGAGCGAAGACGGACGGGTAAGGCGCGGAGAAAGGCGTGTCGCCGTAGCGGCGCGTCGGGGCTTCCGCCTGTTCATCCGACGGCAGCGGCTCTTGCGTCGGGCGCGCGGTGTGGTTGCGCGTCGCGCCCCACACGTCGTCCGTATCGCGCGCGTAATCCGGGTCGAGCGGATTGGTGTCGTACTTGTTCTTCTTCTTCGCCATCGCTCCTGCTTTACGAACGTCGCGCCGCTTCAGTTCAATTCTTCCCGTTCGTCCAAGACGTGAAACTCGACCGGCTGCCAACGGCCCGCGCTTTCGCTGACGCGGAAGGCGCGAAGCTGTGCGTCTTCGCCGGACAGGCCGATTATAAAATAGATTACCGATGGATAATAAGCGAGGCGCACGTCTGTGACCGACGGCTCAGGCTCGCGCGAGCGCGGGTGCGAGTGGTAAATGCCGAGAAGTTGCTCGCCGCGCTCGCGCATCAGCCTTTGCGCGGCGAACAAATCTTCAGCCGCCGCTTCATAAGCGACGAGCGGTTGGGCCGCGACATTGCGGAGGCGATAAACGGAGAGCGCGCGCCCGTCGCTCTCGCCGCCGACAAGGCCGCAGCACTCCGCCGGATTCGCTTCCTGCGCGTGCGCCGTCATCTCTTCAACGTGCGCGCTTCGCAGCTTTATCATGAGACTATCAAGCGCCGCTTAAGCCTCGACGGCCTTCGCCTGCGGCTGCGCGGCGGCGGCTTCCTTAATCAGGCTGCGACCGATGACGAGGCGTTGAATCTGATTGGTGCCTTCGTAAATCTGCGTAATCTTCGCGTCGCGCATGTACTTCTCAATCGGATAATCTTTGCAGTAGCCGTAGCCGCCGAAGAGTTGCACGGCGTCGGTCGTCACGCTCATCGCCACGTCCGTGGCAAAGACTTTGCCCATCGCCGCCAGCTTCGAGACGTTCTTCGCGCCCGCGTCAATCGCGCGAGCAGAAGCATAGACGAGTTGACGCGCCGCCTCAACCTTCGTCGCCATGTCGGCCAGCATCCACTGTATGCCCTGAAACGAAGCGACCGACTGGCCGAACTGCTGCCGCTTCATCGTGTAGTCAACGGCTAAGTCGAGCGCGCCCTGCGCGAGTCCGAGGGCTTGCGCGGCGACGCCGGGACGCGCAAGGTCGAGCGTCATCATCGCGTGCTTAAAACCGTGGCCCTCTTTGCCGCCGAGCAAGTTCTCTTCGGGGACGTGGCAATCTTTGAAATGAAGCTCATGGACAGGCACGCAGCGAATGCCCATCAAGTCTTCCTTCTTGCCAATCTCGAAACCGGGCGTGCCTTTCTCGACGAGCAGGGCCGAGACGCCGCGCCCGCCTCTGTCGGGGTTGGTCGAGCAGAAGATGGAGTAGAGCGAAGCGGCGTTGCCGTTCGTGTTCCACTTCTTATCGCCGTTCAAGACGTAGAAGCCGTCGCGCTTTTCCGCTCGCGCCGTCAGGCTGCCCGCGTCCGAACCCGAAGCCTTCTCCGACAGCCCGAAGGCCATCAAGGTTTTGCCCTGCGCGATGTCCGGCAAATACTTCTGCTTCTGCTCTTCCGTGCCGCCGACGATAATCGGAAACGACGCGAGCGCGTTGACGGCGTAGGTCACGCCGACGCCGCCGCAAGCCTTCGATAGTTCCTCGACGACGATGCACAGGTTCATCACGCCGCCGCTGCGCCCGCCGTACTCCTTCGGAATCCAGACGCCCATCAGCCCCGCGTCCTGCAACGCGCGCACGACGGCCCAGGGGTACTCCGCCTTTTCATCCAACTCAGCCGCGATGGGCCGCACATGCTTGTCGGCAATCTCGCGCGCCATCGCGCGATACTCAATATTCTCTTTCGTCAGCAATTCATCCACGTTCGATTCTCCTTAAGCTTTTTCCAATTCGTCTGAAAATTCTTCGGCGTCTTTTTCCTCTGATGGACTTTGGACTTTGGACTTTGAACTTTGGACATCCACGATGCTCAGCTTCAATTCGTCCAACTGCTTGGCGTCAACTTCGCCGGGCGCGTCAATCATCAAGTCTGCGGCGGACGCTGTTTTCGGAAAGGCCATCAAGTCGCGTATGTTCTCGATGCCGGTCAGGGCCATCAGCAATCGCTCGATGCCGGAGGCGATGCCGCCGTGCGGCGGCGTGCCGTATTCGAGCGCGTCCAGAAAGAAGCCGAAGCGTTCGCGCGCCTTCTCCAATGTCAGGCCCAGAGCCTTGAAGACGAGTCCCTGCACTTCGCGTTGATGAATACGAATCGAGCCGCCCGCCGCTTCCACGCCGTTGACGACCGTATCGTAAGCCTTGGCCCGCAGGCTGCCGAGCAACTCTGTTTCGCCATCTTCGACGGCGCGTTTCAGGAGCGGCAAATCTTCGTCGAGCGGCGACGTGAACGGATGATGCATGGCATAGTAACGCCCGTCCGTCTCGTCAAACTCGAACATCGGAAACTCCGTCACCCACAGCGGCTTGTACACATTTGGCGGAATCAGTTTGTCGCGCCGCGCAATCTCAAGGCGCAACGCGCCGAGGCTCGCCGCCACCGTTTTCGGCTTGCCCGCGATAATCAACACGGCATCGCCCGCGCTCGCTTCGACCGTTGCAGCCAGACGCTTGATTGTCTCTTCGCCGAGAGCCTTCAACAGCGATGACGATAGCTCGTCGCCGAGCTTAATCCACGCCAGCGCATTTGCGCCGTAACGCTTCGCGTATTCCTGCAACTCGTCCAGAGCTTTGCGCGAAAGGGACGCGCCGCCTTTGACGACGATGCCCTTCACTTCGCCGCCCGCAGAGAGCGAAGCGGCGAACGGCGCGAACGTCGTCCCCTCAAGCGCGGGCGCGAGGTCTTTGAGTTCCATCTCGAAACGCAGGTCTGGCTTGTCAGAGCCGTAACGACGCAGGGCTTCCGCATAAGTCAGACGCGGAAACGGCGTGGGCAGTTCGACGCCCGCCCGCCGGAAGACGCGCGCGAACAAGCCTTCGACTAAAGCGTAAACCTGTTTGGGCGAAGCGAAGCTCAGCTCAACGTCCAACTGTGTGAACTCCGGCTGGCGGTCGGCCCGCAAGTCTTCATCACGAAAGCAGCGCGCAATCTGGTAATACTTGTCGAGGCCCGCAATCATGCAGAGTTGCTTGAACAGTTGCGGCGACTGCGGCAGGGCGAAGAACTTGCCCGGCTGGATGCGCGAAGGAACGATGTAGTCGCGCGCTCCCTCCGGCGTTGACTTAATCAGAATCGGCGTCTCGATTTCTGTAAAATTCTTCTCGTCCATGTAGCGGCGAATCTCCGCTACGACCAGCGCGCGAAGACGCAGGTTGGCCTGCAACTGCGGGCGGCGCAAGTCGAGATAGCGATATTTCAAACGCAGGTCTTCGCTCGCCAGCGCGTCGGACGAAACGGTTTCAAGTTGAAACGGCAACGTGCGCGCGTCGTTCAGGATGAGCAACTGCGTGGCCTGCATCTCGACCTCGCCCGTCGCTATCTTCGGATTGCGCTGGCCCTCTTCGCGCAAGACGACCTCGCCCGTCACGGCGATGACATACTCGCCGCGCACGTCCTTCGCCTTGGCGTGCGCCGCGGGCGCGGCGTCTGCGTTGAAGACGACCTGCGTGATGCCGTCGCGGTCGCGCAAATCGAAGAAGGTCAAAGGGCCAAAGTCGCGCCGCCGCGCTACCCAACCCATCAGCGTCACCGTCTTTCCGACATCGGTTGCGCGCAACTCCCCGCAGGAATGCGTGCGCTCTAAATTTCCTAAATTGTCCAGCATGATGAAACTTCCAAGAGTGTGATTATTTCAAGCGATTGATAAATGAATGTATGGATGCTTTTTATAACACAGAGCCACGGAGGAATCGCAGAGAGCACGGAGCATCAACAGAAACTTTCTCTCCGTTAATCTACGCGCCTCTGCGGCGAGCCGTCCCAACCACACACGACCACAAAGCAATCTTCTAACAAACGGTTACTGCCCGCGCGTCTTCAACTTTGCGCTAAGCGTCCGCGCCACCTGCGCGCGTTCAAGCGTCTGCTGCTCGCCCGTCTTCATCTCTTTAACAGCGACTTCGCCGCGCACGCGCTCGTCCTCGCCCATCACGACGACGAACGGGACGTTCTGAGCCGCAGCATACTTCAACTGCTTTCCGAGTTTGTCCGCTTCCGGGTACACGTCAACCCGCAAGCCCGCCGCGCGAAACTCCGTCGCCAATGCCAGAGCATCAACTGCGGCGTCCTCATTCCACAGCGTCACCAACACGTCAGCCGCCGCGCTCAAGAGCAGCGTGGACGGAAACATTTCGCGCTCCGTCATGACGACGATGATGCGCTCTAAGCCGAGCGAGAAACCGCAGGCCGGAACGTCTTGACCGGAAAACATCCCGACCAGATTATCGTAACGCCCGCCGCCGCCGAGGCTGCCCGCCAAATCCGGCACGTTGATTTCCATAATCGCGCCCGTGTAATAAGAGAGCCCGCGCGCGAGGCTCGGGTCAATCTTGAGACGCGCGCCCGCGCCTGTCGCCGCCGCGAATTGAACGACCGAGCGCAACTCGTCAATCCCGCGAGCGCCCGCGTCATGGTCGCCGACGAACTCGACGAGCCGACCAAGAATCGCGGCGTTCAAGGCCGCCGGTGTCGCTGTGAGTTCATCAATCGTTATCTCCGCCGCGTGCTCAAGCGCGCTCAGGCTTTCAAAGAACGAGAGCAATCGCTCGCCCGCGTCCCTTCCGATGCCGCGTTCCTGCAATTCTTTCCAGACGCCTTCGCGTCCAATCTTGTCCAGCTTGTCGAGCGCGACCAGCGCGTCCGTGTGCTGTTCCGCCGCGACGCCAGCCGCATCGAGCACGCCAGTCAACACTTGACGATGATTCAGTCGAATCGTGAAATTGTTGAAGCCCAACGCGACAAGCGCGTCGCTCGCCGCCGCGCATAATTCCGCTTCGACCACCATCGAGCGCGAGCCGAGCGCGTCAACGTCGCATTGATAAAACTCTCTGAAGCGACCGCGCGCCGGACGGTCTGCGCGCCACACGGGTTGAATCTGGTACCGCTTGAAAAACTTCGGCAGGCTCGCCTTGTGTTCGGCGACGACGCGCGCCAGCGGCACGGTCAAATCATAGCGCAACGCCAAATCCGCGACGCCCGTTTCTTCATGCACACCGCGCTTCAGAATTTTGAAGATGAGTTGGCCGCCCTCCTCGCCGTACTTGCCGTTGAGCGTCTCTATGTTCTCGACCGCCGGAGTCTCCAACGGCTCGAACCCGTAACGCTCGTACACTTCGCGTATGACGCCAATCACATATTCGCGCCGCCTGACATCCACTGGCAAAAAATCGCGCATCCCGCGCGCCGGTTTCGTGTTCATAACTTTCGGAGCCTGAAGCCCGAAGCTCGTAAGTTCGGAAGCCGTCAAAAAGCTTCTGTCGTGAGACTCAGGACTCCTGACCGCCGTCTTCCCTGTACTGCTTCGTGTACTCTATATAATTTTTCCAGAACACTTCGAGGCCAGCAACTTCTTCATCCGTCAGCGGTCGCTTGACGCGCGCCGGTGAGCCGATGACGAGCGAGCGCGGCGGAATCTGCGTTCCCGGCGCGACGAGCGAACCCGCGGCGACGAGCGAGTCTGCCCCGACGCGCACGCCGTCCATCACGATGGCGCCCATGCCGATGAGGCAGCCGCGCTCGATATGACAGCCGTGCAGCGTCGCGTTATGCCCAACCGTCACTTCGTCTTCGAGGATGGTCGCATGCGTTCCATTGATGACGTGTATGACCGTGCCGTCCTGCACGTTCGAGCGATTGCCGATGCGTATGTAGAACACGTCGCCGCGCACGACCGCGTTGAACCAGACGGACGATTCTTCGCCGATGACGACATCGCCGATAATCTGCGCGCTCTGCTCAATGAACGCGGTCGGATGAATCTGCGGGTGTTTGCCCTGGAACGGTCTAATCATGATGAGTCGCCACTGTCTGGATGAACTGCTTTCCCCTCCAGCGGGTGAAAGCGAAAACGGTAACATGCCGCGCGCTGGCTGAGCAAGGAAGGGTCTTGCGTTCTGAGCGCGTCCTTCGTTTCTATTGACAGTTCCGAGGCGGCCATGCGAGAGTGCGCGCGATGATGATGAAGGGCCAGCTATGGGAACGACGGCGGGCGGCGACGGGCGCGCTCTTGCTGTTGCTGCTCGCGCTGATGACGGGGGCTTGCGGCGGCTCGCTCTACAAGGTCAAGCCGGTGGTGGAAGCTCCGGTCACGGCGCCGACCGGCGCGGCCTCCGCTGGCGGCTTCCAACTGCGCGCCGCGCCGCTGCTGACGGACGAAGAGAGCCAGCAACTCTTCGAGGCGAATCTGCTGCTCGCGGGATTGTTGCCCGTGCGCGTCGAGATGACGAACGAGAGCGGCGCATCGCTCTTGTTCAAGCGCGTCCGCTTTCGCCTGCGCGACCAATCTGGCAAGGAGTGGAAATATCGCACGGCCAGGCAAGCCGTCGCGCGCATTCTCGACTCCAACCAAGTCTATCTATACAACCCCAACTCGCGCGCCGCCTTCGAGACGGCCTTCCGCGCCCACACCTTTGACACAGGCGAGCCGCTCGCGGCCAGCCAGTCGCGGCGCGGGCTGCTCTTCTTCCAGACGCCCAAAAAGGAAGCTGTCGAAAGCCCACGCTCGCTCGTGCTCGTCGTCGAAGGCTTGCCGCAGCCTTTGGAATTAAAGTTGAAATAGCGCGAAGGAAGTTGTGCTGACGCGAAGCGACTTGAGTCGGAGCGAAGGAAGTTGAACTAGCGCGAAGCAACTTGAGTTAGCGAAGCAAGAAGCAATCGGCCCGCCGCTCTTCGTTGAATATCAATTCACTTTTGTCTGCCGCCTGCCAATCATTCGCTCTCGCTCAGGCGGCCAGTTCGCCTGCGACCTCGACGGCTTCCAGAGCGTCGCGCGCGTAGGCGTCCGCGCCGACCTTGCGCCACAACTCCGGCGCGATATTGAACGGATAGCCGCCGACCAGAATCTTCACATCGCGCACGCCTTCCGCCGCGCGCACGCCTTTAATCAACTCTTCAACGACACGGACATGCGGCGTCATCGTCGCCGAGACGGCGAGGACATCCGCCGCGCGCTCGCGTAGAGTTTCAACGATGCTGTCGGTCGGCGCGTTGGCCCCGATGTAGAACGTTTCCCAACCTTCCATCTCGAAGAAGTCCGCGACCATCCGCACGCCTAGCTCGTGCTGCTCGCCGGAGACGCAGGTGGCGACGAGCGTGCGCCCGTTTTTCTGTGTCGCGCAGAGGCGCGGGTAGAGTTGCGACATGACGAGTTGCGTGGCCGCCGTGCAGTAGTGCTCCTGCGCGACGCTGAGCAGGTTCAGTTGCCAGAGCCGCCCGATTTCGTGCTGGCAACGTTGAAAGACGAAGAGGTAAAGCTGCTTGAGGCTGAAGCCTTCCCTGACCGCTTCCAGAATCAAGCGGCTGGCGGCGCGCCGCTCGCCGCGCAAGAGCGCGTTCAAGTACTGGTTCGCCAACTCCGACAGCGGATTGGCTTCGCCGATGCAGGTCGGCAAGTCGGACGGCAAGTGCGGCAGATGGCGCAAGCCCAACTCGACGTAGGCGGTCGCCACGCCGCTCATCTCCTCCGGCAAAGACTGCCGCAACGAATCGCGTATGACTTCGAGGCTGCGCCCCAGATCTCTTGAGCAGACGCCGCGCCCCTCGAACATCACCTTGGCCCAGGCGATGTAGTCGGCAAACAACGTCGGCTGCGAGGCGGCGATTGACTCGGCCAGATAAGAGAGATGAAAGTCTGCGTCCTGCAAACGCCTGACGCGGCCCGCAGGGCCTTCACGCTCCGCGAGTTCGGGGCGCAGTTCATACTGTCGCGCCGTGATGGCTTCGGCCAGCGCGCCGCGCCTCGCCTCAATCGCGCTGCCGACTTCTCTTTCCAGTTCCGCCGTCATGTTTCTCATCTTGCTTAAGAATTGAACTGCTCAAAATAACGAAGCACAGCGCAGCCCTTTGCCGCCCCGCGTCAATCCCTGCCGAAGGCGCGCGCCTGCGCTCTGCTCAAATTTTACGTCGCGTTCGTTGTCCTTCAAATTGAAAGCGGCTTAGGTCAGGGATGCAGCCTCACAGTAACACTTCGGCGGCAATTTATTTATGTAGTTTTAGTCAATTTTATGTTCCGCCGTCCGCCCGTCGCAGATTTTTTCAAACTCATGATTGAGTTCGCCGCAGAATTTCGCGTTAGAGAGATGAAGGAATTTTATAGAGAGGCTTTTCGGGCCTTTCGTTTGACGGACAACTTTTGGAGGATGGTGGCGGCGATGAAGAGAAAAAGAGTGTTGGCGTTAACTTTGACGCTGATGACAGTTTTCGGGTTGATGACTTGGGCCGCGGGCGCGAAGGACAATGAGGCGCGCACGGCTTACGGCAAGCGTTTCGCTTTCGCGGGCGCAGACATCAAGACTTATTTGACGCAGGACAAAAACAGCGCGCCGGTCGAGCTTGGCGTAGAGATTCCGGCCAGCGCGCTCAAGAACCTGCCGGCGACGATGAGCGACATGGTTCTGCCGTTGCCGCAGGAGGCGCAGAGCCTGACGCCCTTTCGCTATCTGGGCATGGAATGGAATCCGGAGGGACACGAGCCGGACAAGATTTACACGATGCCCCACTTCGACTTTCATTTTTATATCCAGAGCCTCGAAGAGAGAAACTCGATTGACCCCGGCGCGTGTCAGGGCGTTGACTGCGCGGATTTCGAACGCGCGATGAAGGCCGTGCCGGCGGAGTATCAGCCGCGTGGCTACAAGAACGTCGGGGCGGTCGTGCCGCGCATGGGCAATCACTTGATTGACACGGCCTCGCCGGAGTTTAACAACCAGCCGTTCACGCGCACGTTTCTCTACGGAGCTTACGACGGCAAGATTACGTTCTACGAGCCGATGCTGACGCTGCAATACCTGCAATCGCAGCCGAACGAATATCTCGATTTGAAACTGCCCGCGGCCTACGCGCAGACGGGCTATTACCCGACGCGCTACAGCGTGCGCTACGACCCGTCGAAGCAGGTCTACAGGATTTCGTTGGAGCGTTTCGTCTATCACGTCGCCCGCTGACCTTCAAACGAAGCGCAGTTAAAGTTTCCCCTTGGCTTTGCGATTGGGGCGAGGCAAAGCCAAAGAGGGCGAGGAGCCTGATTCGCGCTCAGGCATCCTCGCCCTCACTCTTTTTTAGAGACGAAGCGATAGCTTCCGCAATTGGCGCAAACCAAACTCGCCGCCGTCGCCCCGCGATTAGGGCGGCAACATTCTGTCGAGCGTCTTCAACAAATCGCGCCCGCGCATCTTGTCCTGATCGAGCATGACGACTTTGCCGTCCGGCCCGATTAAGAGCGAAGTCGGGAAGAGATGTATGCGATAGCGAATCTCCACGTCGCGGATGCTCTCCATCGTCGCCTGCGGCCACGTCAGCCCGTTCTTCTTCAGCCACTCTTTAACGAACGCCGGGTTGTCGTCGTTATTCATTCCCAGAATCTCGAAGCCGCGCGCCTGAAAGCGCGAGTAGGCAGCCTTTTGAAAGGGCAACTCGCGGCGGCACGGCGGGCACCAAGCGGCCCAGAAATCGAGCAGCACATACTTGCCGCGAAACTCCGTCAGCTTGCGTTTCCTGCCCGCGAAATCCGTGAAGGTGAAGTCTGGAACCTCCGAGCCGATGAGAACCTCCACGCGCTTGTAGTCCGTGGCCGGATGCGAGCGCATGATGATTTGATTCTTGTCCATGTCAACGCGCTTGGTCGAAACGTATTGCTCGCCGACGCGGAAGATGACCGTCTCTTCGCGGGCTTCAGCCGATTCGGGCGAGAAGCGGTCGAAGACAATCTGGCCGTCGCCGTCGCCGTCCACGCCGAACCAGCCGTTGCTGACGCTAATCTTCTTCGACTGCGCGTTGAAGCCATACTCGACGAGCGTCTTGCGCCCGCCGATGTCTACCTGCCCTTTGGCGAAGGCGTCCTTCGATTGCAGCACGAGCCGTTCGTCCTCGCCCATCTCGTCCATCTTGACTTGCTTGTAGTACTGCACAACGACCGGATACTTCTGAAAGAGCGCGCCCTTGAGCGGCAGTTGGAGCGTCGCTTGCAGAATGTACGGATTGTCTTCCTCGGCGCGCTTGAGCGGGAATCGCTCGGCGTCCGCCAGCACGCTGTCCTGGTCTAGGTCTGCGTAGAGATACGGCTCGCTGTCGTCGTTCGGCTCGACGAGCAGGGCCAGCAGCGAAGACTTATCGAGCGGCGGATTGTACAGGCGGCCAGCCGTCACCTTCGCGTCCGCTTCGAGCGGCGTGGCGAACTTCAGCTTCGACGCCTCAGCGAAGGGCTTGAAGATAACCTGGTCAAGGTCTTCCGTGTAAGGCACAAGCTCGCCGTCGAGCTTGCCGAAATATTCCGTGTCGCCGGGCCGCGCGTTGTTGGCCGCGAAGCCCGCGCACGCGAGGGCGCAGAGAATGAAGACCGCGATGAACGAAGGAGCGATGCGCCGTTTTCGATAAGGCAAGCGAGACATGTGAGACTTCCTTTTCTTGAGTGATGACGAAAGCGCTGTTGCGTTGGAGCGCACGGCGACTTCGGGAAATTAACGTGACGATAATTAATGATTAATGATTGCTGCGCGAACTGCCGGAGCAGGATTGATGCGCGAACTGACAAGACGAATCTCAGCGCGGCATCTCGGAACTGGGCTTGCTTCTCCGCTTTGAGAAGCGGGCGCGATTTTAGTTGAGGCGCGAACAAGCTGTCAAAAGCAGAGAAGGCAAAATCAAGCTCGATTCATGAAACGGGCTCAAGCCGGAAACTCGATGGCGCAGGCTAGAAACTCAGATAGCTCATTCCGGCGGACGACTGTTTTTCGGTAAAGCGCGCGAGGGCTTCCAGAACTTCGCGGCAGAGTTCGCGCTCGGCTTCGCCACGGCTGGCGATGTCGCGCAGGGAGACTGCGAGCAGCAGCAAATCACGATGCTCCGGGGCCGAGCGCACGCCCTTGAGCCATTCGCGCAACTCGCTTTGCCGGACGCGGCCCTTGCCTTTGCCGTTTCCGGCGGAGTGCTCGAAGAGAGTTTCAATCAACCCGGCTGTCTCGTGCGCGTCAACGAGCGTGGCGATGGCGTCGGCAAAGTGCGCGGCCTGATCCATCTCTTCGGGCGTGTACGGGCGATACGGCGGGTCGCCGATGCGGTTGATAAATTCCAGCACGCCGACCGTCTCTTCGTTGACGCGCAGGGGCGTCGCCAAAATGGTCTGCGTCGAATAGTTGGTCAGAGCGTCGACCTTGTCGTAAAAGCCTTCGGCCTGCGCGACATCTTCGACAATCATCGGCGTCCCGCTGGCGAAGACGAATCCGGCGATGCCCTCGCCGGGAGGAATCTTCACGTGCAACAATTTGTCTGCGACGGAGCCGAGCGCGACCATGAATTTCAAGCCGCCTTCGTCGCCGTCGCGCACCAGCACGGAGGCTTCGTCGGTTCCGATGGAGCGCGCCGCCAGCCGCAGCAGATTCTCGATGGAGCGCGTCAGCGGGTCTGTCAAAATTTCGGCCACGTCGACGGCCTTGACGGCGGCGCGCAGTTGCTCTTCCAGAGAGCCGTTCTGCTCGGCCTGCGGCGCGGCCTCGTCACGCTTCGCGGGCTTCTTCTTTTTCTTCGTGTCCGTGTCAGTTTTCTTGCCGCCGTTTTTCTTTGCCATGTCTCTATCAATCGTCCTTACAACGAGGAACGAACCTTTGCCTTCCGATTGCTCGTCTCAACGAATCAACTTTTTTTCGAGCGCGCCCCACGTGGCCTTATGACAAATGACAAGCGCAGGCTCTTTAACTCCGGCCAGCCCTGCGCGCGCGAGTCTGCATTATACATGCAGCGCGCACGCCAACCGAAGCGCTGACGAAAGCACCGGTCAGGTCTTCGCCAGCCGCTACGGCACGAAGTCGTAAGTAATCACGCCCGTCACCTGAACAGGCTGGCCGGAGAGCAAGGTCGGCGTGAAGCGCGCCTGCCGCGCCGCCTCGACCGCCGCTTCTCGAAACAACTTGTGGCCGGAGACGGCATCCGCCGAGATGACATTGCCTTGCTCGTCAATGACGACCTGCACGACCACTGTTCCAGAGGCGCGAGTGCTTCTGGCAATCGCCGGATACTCAGGTTGCGGCAGGCTCTTGGCTTTCCCGTTGAGCACGCCGCCGGAGATGGGCCTTGAGGTTCGCGCACGCTTCCTGGGAGTAGCCGCGCCCGCTTCTGTTGAATCGCCCGGCTGCGGCTCTATCGGGACAGCAATAAACTCCTCGCGCGCTGTTGTCGCTTTTCTCGCGCGCCGCTTGCGCCGCGTCGTCTTCCTACGACGGCGCGACGAAGAACTGCCGCCGCCGCTGTTCGCGTTCTGCGCTCTATTCATCGGCGGCTTTATCATCGGTGGCTTAATCGGCGAACTGCCTTCTGGACGCGGCGCTTCCTGCGCCCCCGCGAAGCTCGCGCCGAGCAACAAGCTCAGCAAAGCTCCGAGACAAACGCTGCGCGCTCCGTGCGCGGATTTATTAAAGATGAGCTTCATGACACTCCTTCTTGATAGCAATCCTTTCTAAAGTCTTCGCTCATATATGATGACGAGACGCGCGCGAAAGAGAACGCGCGTGCGCTGTGGCGGCTCAAGCTTTCTTTCGTCTCGTTCCGCGGCGCGCTTTCCTGCGTGTGTGTTTGGTGGTCGTCGCGGCGGGCTTGGCGGTGGTCGCCTTCGTGGCGGTCGCGGCGGCATCTTTTTTCTTCGCGTCGTCGAGCATCATCATGATGAGCGTTTGCGGAACTTCGAGGCGCAGTTGAACCTCGTCGCTCTCCGCCGTAATCTGCATGCTGTTGACTAAATCACGAATCATCTTGTCTTCGATGAAGACGTTGTATTGCTGTCTGGCTCCGAGCAGCATGTCGCCTAAGCTCTGGGCCTGCTCCGCGCTATTGAAGCGCGCGCCGAGCGAGGCTTCGACTCCGCCGACGGTCAAACCGAGGGAGACAGACATCTGCCGGATGGCCGCGACGGCCTCGAAGAATTTCGTGACGGTCGCGTCCATTTCCGTGCTGCCGCTTGAGCCTTTGGGCGCGAGGCTGGAGGTCAAACCGGGCGGCACGTTTCCGGCGAGACTGATGAGAGCGTTGCTGTTGCGCGTGGCGAGCGTGAGCAGTTCGGGGCTGAGCCGTTCGCCGCCGCCCTTCACCGCGACCGTTGCGCGCACCTGCGCCAAGTCGCCGAGCGCGATGGTGTTGGCGTCGAGCAAAGTCATCGCAGGGATTTCAACATCGGGCTTCGGCGTTGTGCTGCCCTTCGGCCTTTCGTCAAGCGAGTAGATAGTCTGCCCGCCGGATTGCTCTTCGCGCACGCGCTCCTTCCCGTCGCTGCGCAGAAAGTCAACGAGCTTCTGCGCTTCAAAATCGCCCTGCGCGATGATGACGAGTCCGAAGTCTTTCTTGTCCGGCCCTTTCGCAATGTTTTCCAGATTGATGAATCGCGCGCCAATGACGACGCGGCTAATCGAGCGCGGGTCGATGCCCGTCTTCGCCTTAAACTCTTCGCCCGCGGCAAAGATTTTGGCGAGGGGCGCGGGGTTGTTTCCGAAGAATCGCGGGATGGCTTCGTGCAGGATGCGGCTATGCTCTATGACGAGCACAACGTCCGAGGCCGGAAGCGACTGTAACAAGTCGGTCGTCGTCGCCGCAGGAGCATGCGCCCGCGTCTGCGCCCTGACGGGAAGCAGACCGAGCACAACGAGAAACATAATCGCCGGAAGCAAGCGGCGGCGTCTGTCATGCATAATCTTGAACCAACCTTTCTGTTGGAAAAGGAACAGAAGCAAAGCTAAGGAACAGAAGCGTTGCTTCTGCCGAGGCGCGACGGCTGCACAACATTTGAAACGTCATGCGCGCCGAAGCTATTTCTTCTTCTCATCCCTCATCGGTGGCTTGATGCCGCCGGGCGGCGTGGAGCCGACGGTCGTTGGCGGCGCGCTGGTGTTCATCGGACGGTTCGCGTTCGACATGTTGCCGCCCGACGTGGACGGAGCGGTTGTGTTCGGATTGGTCGCGGGACTGTTGGCGCTTGGGCTTTTGCCCGACGAGCAACCAGTCCAGCAGGCGGCGACGGCCAGCAAGGCCGTCAGGGCTAAAGTTCTACGCATTCTCTTTTCTCCTTTTCCGGCAGCGGCGTCCGGTTCTGACGATGAGAGACGCGCCCGGCATCATCACAGCGTCGGGGCGTCCGGCATCGAGTTTACTCAGGTCGCCCGGCGTTCAGAGATGAAGGCCGGGATAAAACTGGAAAGCCTTGCTTGATTGTCCGGCTACATGGTACTGGCGCGGCAGTTTCCAATCAAGGATTTTATCCGCAAACTCCCGCGCAAAGATTTTATCTTTAAACTCACCCGCGCCCGCGCTCGCCCTCGCAAGCCAGCGCGCCGCCCGCGCTCCACTTGCCCGCGCTCCCGCGCTCTTTCTAACCATCGCGCGATGACGGCTCAGGCCGGAAAAGTTTTGGAACTTCCACTTGCGCCCGCAAGCTTCAGTTTGACGGCGACGAGGCTTGAGCCTTGCGCCGCTTGCGCCAGCCGACGATGGCCGCGAAGAGGCTGAGGCCGCCGAGCGTGGCAAAGGCCGTCAATTGCTTTGCCGTCACGGCGTATAAATTTGAAGATGCAACGCCTTCAAGCTCGCCTGTCGCCCGCGTGGATGAAGTGGCGGGCGCGGCTGGCGGCTTGGGCGCGGACTGCTTGAGCGGCTCGGTCAAGGGCAGGCAATTTTTGTCTGCGGGCGGGCAATCCAATCCTTCGCGCTGGCGCAAGTCCTGCACTTGGAAAAGCTGCTTCGTGACGGGCGAGAGATACATCAAACGCATCTCTTCGAGCGTCAGGGGACGCGCCCCGCGCCGCCCGAAGACAGCCACTTGATTGCCGCTCTCGTCAACCGCGCGGTCGCGGTCGAGTCCCTTCGAGACAGAGAGAGCCGGGCCTTTCGTCCGGAAGGTGGCGATTAACTCAATCTGCTCCGGCTCGATGCGCGGGCTAAATCCGGCGTAGGTCAATTGCTTCTCCGGCGTCAGCAGTTGCAGCACGCGCAGGCCGTTGCGCCCGTCGGCGACGTAGGCGAAGAGGCTCGCGTTCGTCATCGCCACTTTGACGCCGCGCGCGTCGTTAATCGCGCCGCCCGCGTTGTAAAACTTCGCGGGGCCGGGATTGTCCGGCACGGTCACGTCAACGAGAGCCAGCCCGCTCGCGCCCGCCGCGACGTAAGCGTATGTGCGCGCGACGTAGACATCACGCGCGCCCGCGAGCGGAGTGAAGGCTCGCACAATGCGTCCGCTTTCATCCCGTCGCTCGGCCATGCGAACGCGCAGCGGGTCTGTCACGTCTATCACCTTCAAGCCTTCATCGTCGGCGACGAAGCCGTAGCGAAACTGGATGGCGACGGCGCGCGGGTTGACTAAATCGGGAGCGCCGATGTGGCCGACGATGCGCGGGCGAAGCGGCTCGTTTAAATCGACGACGACGAGGCCGTTCCGGTCGGTCGTGATGTAAGCGAAGTTTCCGGCGAGCGTGATGTTGTTGGCTCCTGTGAGCAAGTTGTTTTCGTTGAAGGCCCCGTTCGGGTAAATCTTCGGGTCGAGGGCGCGCTTGAGATAGTTGTTCAGCGGGTCGCCGTCGAGCAAGGTAGCTGCGCCGACGAGTATCAAGCCTTCCTCGCGGTCTGCGACGTAGAGATAAGCATAGAGCGGATGAATGGGCTGCTCTTCGTTCAAGAGCGGCGATGTCTGCTTGTCGCGCTCAGGCGAGTTTTGCCAGCCGTTCCAGAGGCGCGCGGCCTCGGTCGGGCTGACCTGCTGGCCGTCAACTGTGTAGCGCCAGCGCGCAGGGTCAACGGCGAGCGTCGAGGGCGCGGCGACGGCGGCGGCGTATTTCGTCTTGACCCAAAATCGCTGTCCGAAGCGCGAGACGGGCGCGGTCGTGATGCGCTCGGAGAATCCCTTGTGGTCTATCTGCGCGACATCGTAAACGCGCAGGCCGCCCGCGCCAGCCGCCACGTAGGCGTACTCGCCGCGCAGTTGAACCTGCAAGACTTCGGGGTTGCCGACGTGCTCGTAGAAGTTCTTCAGACGACGCCCGCCTTTGACAAAGCCGTCGTAGTTTCGCGGGTAGGCCAGACTATGAAGTGAACTGCCGATGACGGCCTGCGGCTCCGTGTGCTCCGTGACGGGGACGACTTCGAGGGCGTCTTCGGCGGCGACGTAGATGTAGCGGCCCATGAAGTTGACGAAGTTAGAGCCTTGCAGCATGGTCTGCGCGAGCCAAGCGTTGTTGTCGTTATTTCTTGAGACGTGGCAATCGGAGCAGTCTTTCGTCTCTTTGGCGCGGACGGTGTGCGGGACGTGCGTGTTGAAAGACTGGCCCGCGAAGCCTTCGGCAGAGACGGTCTGTTGTTGATGATAAATCCACTCGCGGTTCTGATTCTGCGAACTGACGAGAATGGCGCTGGACGAACGAACGGGCGCGATGCGATGGCCCGTCACGGTTCCGTCGCGCCCGAGCATGAACACGTCGTCGCGTATGACTTGAAAATTGTAGGTCGTGAAGTTGCGCGAATCGTCGCCTTCGTTGTGGCGGTTCGGCATCTTGCGATTGGCCGTCATCGAAAGATGGCAGCCGAAGCAACTCGTCATCCATGACGAGTGGCAGGAGTAGCACGTCATGTTGCTGTCGCGGTGCGCGAGCTTCGACTCGTCCGGCTTGCCCGCTTTGTCGAGCGGAACGTCGCCCCACGCGAGCTTGTTTTCGCTTGGGCTCTCCGGGTCTAAGCGGACGGTCTTGGCATAGCGCGACTTCCAGTTGTAGTCGCCGCGTTTGTTGTCGGGGTCAATGGTGTCGCGCGTCTGCTTGACGCGCCACCAGAGGCCCGGCTCGACCATGGAGTTTTGAATGATGTCGCCCGCTTGCAGGTCAATCTGTTTATCGCTGTACGGGTCTTTCTTCTTGGCGGCGCGCGTGATGCGCTGGAAGAGATTCGCGCCGCCGCTGACGGTCACGCGCGTCAGGTCGCGGCCCGGAATCACGCGGTCGCGCACCTTGACGGGCTGCGCCGCAGGGCCGGAGGTGACGAGCGCGGCCCGCTCCGTGACGGTGCCGTGGCAATCAATGCAACCGATTTCGATGGCGGCGCGCGGCTCGTTGTAGAGATTGCCGTCGCCGTGCGCGTCCTGCTGGAAATGGCAGTCAACGCAGTGCATGCCTTTCTCAAGATGTATGTCCTTGAGGTGGACGGGCGCGCCCGCGGGCTGCGCGTCGTTCTTGAGATTAACGTTGTCCTCGTCTTTGAAGGCGACCGCGCGGCCAAGCGTCGCGCCGTCAATGGCGGTGACGGGCTGGCCCGCCGTGTCGAGCAAGGGCTTGCCGTCGCGGTCCAGAAATTCGCCGCGACGATTCTTCTTGAAGACGGCGCGAAAAATCCAGCCGTGGCCGTGAAAGTCAGCAAACTGCGTGCGCGTCAGTTGGTCGTTGAAGCTGCGCGTTCCGGTTCGCTTCAGAAACTCCGGGTCAGACCAGTTGCCTCTCAAGGAAGCGGCTTCGGGGTTGCGGTCAAGCAAGCGGTCTTCCTCGTCTTGCGAGGGGTCGTGCTGCTGGTCTGGATAGAGCTTGCCCGCGCGAGCGTCGGTTTCGTTGTCCCACCATGTCATGCCGAGGTAAGTGGCGACCATGTTGGTTCCGGGGTGCATGTGGCAGACCATGCATTGCGAGGTAGGGATGCGCGAGGTCAGTTGATGACGAATGGGATGGCCCGATTCGTTGCGCGACGAGTCGAAGCTTTTGTCCTTCGTCGCCGTGCGCGCGTCCGAGCCGAACCCGGCGTAGAGCTTGCTGGAATGGACGACGCTCGAATCGTTGGCGTAGATGATGTGGCAGGCCGTGCAGCCGGAGGAACGATAATCGCCCGACTGGTCGTTGGTGCCTAGGAAGTTGAGCGTCGGGTCGAGCAGGCGCGTCTTCTGCAAGCCCAGATAAACCGGGTCTGTGCGTTGAAGCGTGCCGAGGCCGCGCGCGCTCAAGCCTTTGTCGGGCTTGCCGGGGTCTTCGTCTCTGTCGGGCAAGCCGACTTCGAGACGACGCTTTCCGCCGCGCTCGAAGACGCGCAGCAGGTTTCCGGGCTGCGAGATTTCCCAACGCGGCAAAGGGTCTAAGAAGGCGAGCAAGCCGCGTCGCTGCATCGCGTCACGGTCAGGCGCGGGCGTTTGTATCAAGCGTTCGGGCGCGCCCGTTTCATCGCTGTAGCTTTCGCCGAAGCGCGCGTCCTTGAAGGGAAAGCCGCCGTTGTTATAAAGAGCCGCGCCCCAGAGCATCGCGCCGTGGCGCATCATGCTGTTGGAGACGTTCGCGGCTTCCGTGCTGTGACACGCGCCGCAGGTCTGGCGCGAGACGCGCAAGTCGCCGGGATTGATGAAGCGCACGAACTCGCGGCTCTCGCGCGCGAGCAGCGTGTTCGAGCGTTCGGGATTGCCGCTCGAACGCTTGCCGTTTCGTTTCCACTCTGCGGGGAAACGTGGCTGGACGTGAGCCTTCTCTTCATCCTTGCTCTCCGCAGGATTGCCGCCGTGACAATAGGTGCAGGTCAGCTTTTGTCCATCGCGCCCGTCCTGCAATTCGCCAGTCTCGCCAGCGGGCGTGCGCGGCGGGCGGTGCATCGGCTCCGTGTTGCCGTGGCACGAGAGACAGCCTTCGACGAGCGGCGTCGGCGTCGCTTGCGGCGCAGGGCTTTGCGCGTTCGTGTTCGCTGGCGTCGTTGTCGAAGTAGTTGAAGGAGCGGCGGCTGTGTTCGAGTTTGCGGCGGCAGGTTGATTGGCGTTCTCGTTCTGCGCTCTGGAAGACGCGCCGCTGAACACAAGCGTCCCCGTCATCGCCGCGATGGCGACGACGAGAAGGATTAACTTGAGCCGCTCTGTGTTAGCTTGACGGTTCATGCGAACTGCTTCCTGTCAAAAGCGCTGCTGGTTGTCGTCATCACGTTGTTGCTCTCGGATAAATCATCTGCTCGACTCTCAAAAGATAAACTTCACCTGCGCGAACAGAGCGTAGAGCGGCTTGCGCGGGTTGATGACGGTGTTGTCGGTCGCGCAGAAGTCGCCGAGGTTGGGCGGGCAGTTGCGCGAGGCGTCCGTGTAGATGTCGCGGAAGCCACGGCCCGTTTGCAAAAGGGACGCGCCGAACGTGAATTGAATGTTGTTGATGAGCAATGGGCGATAGGTGACGCCGAGGCTGTAGTCAAAGCCTATGTCGTGGCGTATGTGATTTTGAAAGAGCACGTATTCGAGCGGCTCCGTGCGATGAAAGCGCAGGTAGTTGACGTTGAAGACGGCCTTGAGTCGTTGCGTCAGTTCCACGTCCACTCCGGCGTTGTAGATGAAGATGCCGGGATTGACGAAGTTGGCTTGGCCTTCGGTCTTGCTGCTGCGAAGCGAGGGCAGCAGGCTGTTGGCTTGCACGAGGCCGACGCCGGTTTGCGTCAGCGGGATGCCCTGACGATTCCAGAATGAGAATTGCCCGCCCGCGAAGTTCGGGTCGTCGAAGATGGCGTCAAAGCCAGAAGCCAAACGGTCGGTCGGATTCTTGTCGCCCTGCGCGAAGAAGAAAGAGGTCTTAAAGCGCAGGTAGTCTTTGTCAACCGAAGCTTCGACCGCCGCCATGTTGGAGCGAATGCGCGTGTCGCGCCCGGCAATCTGGTTGCGCGTGTCGTAGCCGAGGGCGAAGTAGTAAGAGCTTGTTAAGTTCAGCCGACGTATGTGGCCGTCCGTGTTGATGCCGAGATAGCCGACGCGAACGGCGTGCGGGCGCACGTCGCCGATGAGCGCGGGGCGCACCAGAAAGCCGTTGCGGTTGAACTGGCGATTGCTCCGGTCATCGTTAAAGAGCGCGCTGGCTTGAACGGTGAAGCCTTTCGCTTTGAAATCCTGACGAAAGAGATTGAGGACGTAGATATTCTGGTTGCGCTTGTCGAAGCGATTGAAACCGCTGTTGGTGTCCTTCTCAAGCTGTGAGAAGAAGGCTGCGTTGAACTGGTAACGATTATTGTCGAAGGCTCCGAAGACGCGCCCGCCGAGATTATTGTCGGAGAAGATGAAGCCGCGAAAGTCTGAGACGAAAGGCTGTATGCCCGCGCGAAACGAGATGAAGTCGTAGTTCTCGTTCGTGTCCGTGAGCTTCACTTCGCCGAAGGCTTCTTCCAGAGAAAACTGCGTGTCCGTGCGATTCGTGCCGCGTCGAGGGTCAATATCAATCGCGCCGTTTTCATGCGTGTTGACGTAGTTCGGCAGGCTGAAGGTCGGCGAAATCTTGATGGCCCAATCACGCGGGCGAAAGGAAGAGTCGCCGTGAAAGAGTTCAAAGGTGAACTGGAAAAGCTGATTGTAGATGAAGGTTTCGGGCTTGCCGAAAAACTCCGCGCTGCCGGGCCGCGCGCTGCTCACGTCGGAAGGCTTGGGCGTCCGAACTTGCTCGACGATTGAACTGCTGACCGCCGAGAGAATCATAAAAGTCTTGTTGCCGATGATTGGATAGTCGCCCTTGAGCACGCTCTGGTCGTAAGGATTGAGCCAACGCCCGCGACGGAAAATGATGTCGCGCCCGCGCCCGCCGCTGTCGCCGTAGCGGTCGTATTCTGGAAAGCCTATGCGCCAGCGGTCGCGCACTTCGCGGCGGTCGGGCAGAGTTTGCTGCGCGCTTTCGACCGTCTTGCTTCCGGCGTAGCCCGTGGGCTGCTCTTCGCGCGCGGCGCCCGTTGGCGTCGGTGGCGACGGCTGCGATGGTTGCTCGACGGGAATGTTGAGTTGCGTCTGCTTGCCGTCTTCGACGATGACGTTCTCTTGAAAGGCGACGTAGTTCTTCTCTTTGTAATCGCTCTCGGCGGGAAACTCCGCGAGGTACGGAGCGTCTGGCGTGACGTAGTTTCGTTCGGGCGGCGCGCCCTGCTTTTGCAGGAAGCGCGCGACGAACGGCGCGGCGACGGTGACGCGGTACGCGCCCGCTGGAAGCGACAAGCTGAAGTGGCCGGACGCATCCGTGCGAGTTCGATGGCTGCGGCGCGTGACTTGATTAGTGATGACGACGACGACTCCGGCGCTCCCTGTTTTCGTCCGGCTTAAGACGAGGCCACCCACGCGCCCGCGCTGATTCTGCTGCTGCCGCTGGCCCGCGACGCAAAGGGTCGAGAGCAGCAGGCTGGCGATTAACGCGCTGGCCTGAGCCTTCCGTTTGAATCGCATCTTTTGCAGGGCAGACATCGCGGGCTTAAGGCTCAAGTTAAAGGACTCGGCGGCGGGCCTGCCGATTGATGGCGTGGACGCGCCGTGGCGAATTGTGTTTCAACGAAGCGAGCGTGGCCTTGCGTTGTAGCACAGGCACGCCATACTGGCAACATAAATCTCGCCCGCGCTGGCGGCTCGTAAAATCAGCTTGACGAAGCGGCAATTAGTGATACATTTGGCGCGTCCCTGCAAGGAGATTGCAGCTTCCGGCTTTCACCCTTGGCGATTCGGTTTCGGCCCGCGTCCGTCAGCTTTACTTATGCAGAGCCAATCTCTCAACACACGCGCTCGACTGCTGAAAGCCGTCTGCCTCTGCGCGCTGTTGACCGCGTGCGGCGCGCTCTCTCGTCAAACATCTTTCGCGCAGACGAGCGCGCGGCCCGTTCTCGTCAGCGACACTAACTCGACGCGCGCTCTCGCGCTCGATGCCTTAGCGCAGACGCGCGAGCCTTTCTCGCTCATCTCTCCGCTGCCCTTCACTTCCGACCATCGCACGCGCGTCATGCTCTTCGCCTTGAACCTCGCGTTGCAACCGGGCGAGACGACTTCGGCGGTCACAGCGGAAGCCGAAGACGCGGAGCATCACGTTTATCCTTTGACGGTCGAACACGTCGGCCCCGTGCCGGAGCAAAGCTGGACGACCGCCGTCGTCGTCAAACTCCACGACGACATGAATGATGTGGGCGACGTGCTCGTGCGCATCACTTATCACGGCTTGCAGAGCAATCGCGTGCGCGTCGGCATAGGACACACTGGCGGCGGATTGCCGGACGACATCGGAGCCGTCCCGACGCCCGGCTCAGCCGTTCCGCAATCTCCCGTCAACACGATTCTCGCGGGCAATCTGACGGACGCAGACGTGCGCCAGCTTATCGCGCAAGCTGTCTCGGCGGCGGTGGCCTTGAACAAAGCCGTCACGGTCGCGGTCACGGATAAGGAAGGCAATGCGCTCGGCGTCTTCCATATGACGAATGCTCCGGCGAACACAATCATTCGCGGCGGCGGCGGCGGCCCCGCACAGACGCCTGACGCCAACGGCTTTGTGCCGGTCGGGCTCGAAGGCACGCGCCTGCCCTCAACGCTCGCGGCCATCTCGAAGGCCGGAACGCCCGCGCTCTTCAGCACGCAGGGCAACGCTTTCAACACTCGCACCGCCAGCTTCATCATTCAGGAACACTTCCCGCCCGCGGTTGACAATCAAGCTTCGGGGCCGCTCTACGGCGTGCAGTATTCCTCTCTGCCCTGCTCGGACGTGAAGACGCCGGGGCTGCCGCTCGGCCTGTCTGGCGACGCGGGCAGCATGCCCGTCTACAAGAACGGCCAGCACGCGGGCGGCATCGGCATAGAGGGCGACGGGCTCTACACGATTGACAAAGACCCCGCGGACTTCGATGTGCCGTTTGAGGAAGCGATAGCCGTCTCGGCTGTGCGCGGCTACGAGACGCCGCAGTTGATACGCGGCGACAACATCCTCGTCAACGGGCTTCGCCTGCCCTTCGTCAACGCCGGTCAGGCAATCACCCCGCCGACGATTGCGTTCGGCTCGCTGCCCGGCTCTGTTGACGCGAGCTTTCCCATTCGCGGAGCGCAGCCGAGCCAGTTCGTTCCGGCCACCGTCGGCGGCATCAACGGAGAAGTCGCGCCCGCGTTCTTCCCCTTCATCGCCAGTTCTCCAACCGGCCCCAACACGCTCACGGCGAGCGACGTGAACACAATCATCTCGCACGCCGCGCAGCAGTCCAACATCACGCGCGCAGGGATTCGTCAACCGCTCGGCAGCAACGCGCGCGTCTCCATCACGGTCGTTGACGCAAGCGGCGTTGTGCTCGGCATCTTTCGCACGGTGGACGCGCCCGTCTTCGGCTTCGACGTGTCCGCGCAGAAAGCGCGGAGCGCGGCCTTCTTCTCGCGACCGGACGCCGCGAGCATCCTGCGCAGTCGCGGCTTCGACTCTTACGTGACGCGCGCCGCCGCGGACGGCCTCTCGCTCGACGGCTCCGTCGCCCTGACCACGCGCAGCGTCGGCTTCCTTCATCGCCCGCTCTACCCCGACGGCATCAACAACACCGCCGCTGGCCCTTTCAGCGCGGAGTTTCCGCAATGGAGCGTCTTCAACTTAGGCTTGCAGCTTGATTTGATTAAGACCAACTTACAACTCACGCTGCTCGGCTCTATGCTTCCCTGCTCAAGCATCCCGAACCTCGCCAACGGCACGCAAATCTTCGCGGGCAGCGTTCCGCTCTACAAAAACGGCGCGCTCTGCGGAGCCATCGGCGTCAGCGGCGACGGCATAGACCAAGACGACATCATCGCCGCCGCCGGAGCCGTCGGCTACACGCCCGCCCCTGCCATCCGCGCAGACCAGTTCATCATTCGCGGCACACGCCTGCCCTTCGTCAAATTCCCGCGCAGCCCGAATCTTTAGGAAGTCGTTTTAAAAAGTCAGGTCAGGTTTCGCTTCAGGCGCGGCGAGTTGGCTGTCTCCGTCGAGAGCTTTTCTACGGCTCGCGGTCAGACCTTCAAGCCGCGCTTTTTGAAGATGGCTTTGATTTGAGTGGCGTGGTTTTCCTCTCCCGCCTGCTTGTGTAGCTCAAGCAGTTGCTTGACGAACATGAGGCCGAAGCCGGAAGTGATTGGGGTGGCAATCCATGTTTTGAAGAGCAGTTTGTCTGTCGCTTCCTGTCCGAGCAGGGCGCGCAGTTTCCAGAACGCTCCGCCCCAGATTTCTCCTACGTTGTGCTGCTCTGCCGTCTTCGGGTCGTCCGGGTCAACTTCGTTGAAGCTGCGCTCGTTGTCCAGATTACGCAGGTAAGGATGCGGAAACTGGCCTTCCGCGCCACGCTCTCGAAAGACGGAAACGCTCTTCTCACCGAACAAAGGATCGTCCGTGAAACTGCACGGAAAATAATCGGCCAGCGCGGCCTCGATGCTGGCAAGGTTAAGAGAAGGAGAATCCCACGCTTCTTTTTTCACGCTGGTGAGAGCATGATGCGTGTAAGTGCGTAGAATGACATCCACATCGTCAACCAGCCTTGAACCGATTTGCATAAGACTGTTTTTCATATCGTAATAAGCGTTATCCGTGTCCTGCTTGCTGTCAACGCGGACTTTAATCTTGCCCTTCGGTGGATTGAAGCCGATGGTTTGAAAGTATTTTTGATAACTCTCCAGTGTGGAAACGATTGATTGTGTTTGCGCGCTTGAGATGTTTGAGGAATCAATGTTGATCTGTTCCTCGATGCTATCAACTTTGGTTTCCAGAGCTTTGAGATTCCGCGCGATGGCCGGAATCTTCCCGGCGAGGGCTGTGATTTCAACCAACTGCGCCTCTATCTTTTCGTACCTCTCAAGATAATCTTCGCCCTTATTTTTGAGCGTCGTGAAAGTCTGCTCGGCCTCCTTCGATTTCTGCTTGACCTCTTTCTGGCCCCGCTCGGTCAGCGCGTCCATCTGCTTGCTGGCTGTCTCGACCGCGCTTGAAATATCCTTATTGCCCGCGTCAATCGTCTTCGTCAATTCCGCTTTGCCCGTCTCGATTGTCTTGTCGAACTCCTGCCGCGCGTTGGTGGCGAGGGTTCTGATGTCGGCGACGGTCTTGATGCCCAATAAGCCGAGCAGCACGCCCAGGACCGCGAGTGGCAGGCCGAGCACGAGGCCGAAAGTCTTGGCCCAATCCATCACCTTGACGACGACGGCTTCAGACGTTTCAAGCTCGACCATCTTCTGGTCTTTATACTTTTCATCGAGGACGGCTTGGACGCGCTGCTGGATGTTCGTGTCGGTCGCGGCATCCTGTCCAGCCGCAATAGGACTGGCCTTTTGCAGCGCGTCGAGTCGCGCGCGTTGCTCCGCCGAGAGCTTGGCTCTGGACTCTTCGACGGCCTTGATGTTGTCGAGACGAAGCTCCGTCCTGAGCGCGTCGCTCTGCTTGACCTTCGCTTCGACCGCGCCCATGTCAACGGGCATCTTCGCCCGCAACTCTTCAAGCTCCAATTCCGCCACTTGAAACGCGGCCCTTTTCTTCAAAGTCTGCTTCTGGTATTCGGAGCGGATTGCGGCCAACGTCTTGACCAACTCCGGCGAGAGCTTTAGCTCGCGTTCATGTTGAAGGATAAAATTGAGGGCGGCGAAATCGTTAAAGGCGTTGCCCGGCGAGATGCTGTCCGCGCTTGCGCTCGCGGCGGAAGTTTGCGACAGCGCGGAAGCTGCGCCGCCGCAGATTATCGCCAGCGAAAGAAATGCCAGCCAAACTTTTTCCCGAAGCTTTTTCGCCATGACAGTCGCTCCAACCTTGAAGAGTGATGGGCCGAACTGTTCCGCACGATTCCGGGCCTGCCGAAGTTGCTTTAAGATGTCCGCCCAAGCTCAAAAGCCGGCCAAGCTCAAAAGCTGGCGTGGCTCGCTCTCCAAATATTAATGACAAACGGAGCGAAGCGTTTCAGTTTTTAACTTTCGCCCTTCGCTTTCTCACTGCTCAAGGCTTGAACGCAGCGAGGCGATGGCGGGATTGCTCGGATTGACGGCCGTCAAGCGATCCAAGGCATCGCGGGCGGTCGCTTTGTCGCCCTTGCGGGCGGCGGCGGCGGCAAGATTCTGCAAGGTCTTTTCGTGATAGGGATTGATGGCGAGAGCTTTGCGATACTCCGTGATGGCGCGGTCGTAGTCGGGCGGCTGGCGTTGAAAGTATGTGTTGCCGAGGTCTGTCTGCACGTTGATGTCGTCGGGCTTTTGTTGCAGCGAGCGCTCGTAGAACCTGGCGGCCTCCGCATAATCGCCGAGGTCATACTTCGTGTCGCCCATCGCCGTCAGGGTGTCCGTGTCCGTCGGCTTCAGCTTGAGCGCGCGTTCCAGATAGACGACGGCGCGGTCGTAAGCTTCGGCTTGATAGAAGGTGGCGGCGGCGGTCATCTGCGCTTCAAAGTCGCGCGGGTTGCGGTCGGCGGCGTCCATCGCGTCCTGCACCTGCGGCGAAGAGGCCGCGCCGCCGCTGCGGTCGTTCGCGTTGCCGACGCTCGGATGTCCCGGCGGAAGCTGTCCCGTTTGCTGTTGCGGGTCGAGCGGCCCCGCCGTAGCGGGCGCGCTGCCGCTCGTGGCCGGACGCGCCACCCATCCGGCGTTCGCAATGAAGAAGCCGAGCACAAAGCCCAGGACGACGCCAATGACACAAAGGAAAATATTTCTCGTCATATCAAGCCTGAATGTATTTATCGGGGCAGCCCGTGTCTCTTTATTAATTCGGACAGCACGCGCGAGCGCGCCGCTTTCTGCTTTGAATCGTTAATCTCAACCGGCGCGTTTCGAAGATAATAACATACGCGAGGCCGCGCCCGCGCTGTCGCTTCTTCGTTGCCGGTGGCCGTGCGACTCGGCTCGCGAGACGCGCTGCGACTGACGCCGCGCGCGCGCAAGTTTCGGCGGCGCGATTAAGGTTGATAGCGCGCGTCATCATCGGTTATGATGCTGCGCATCAAAAGGTGTTCACGGTTGTTCCTCTTTGGGCGTATAATTTTATTTCGGTAATCTTGCTCCATTCCTTTTTCCGTTCAACAGAATAAAGCTATGTCTGCTCTTGAAGAGACCAAAACCAGCGTTGGCGTCAAGCCAACCGTCAAGGCCACGGCGGCGACCGTTCCCCCGCTGACGCGCGCTCTCAACTTTCTAAGCGCCGTGCGCTTCGGCGTCACGCTGCTCGTGCTGTTGGCTGCCGCCTGCATGGTCGGGATGCTCATCATGCAGCAGAACGTCGAAGGCTTTGACAAGTATTACGCCGCGCTCTCGCCATCGCAGCAATTGCTCGGCAGCAAGCTCGGCCTCTTCGACATTTATCACATCTGGTATTTTAATCTCATCCTGCTCGTCCTTTCGCTCAACATCGTGCTCGCTTCGATAGACCGCTTTCCGAAGGCCTGGACGTTCGTGGCGCGGCCCAAGCTCGACGCCTCCGCGCGCTGGCTTCAGGGCCAGCCCGCCAACGCGACGCTAAAGCTCAAAGGCGAAAGCCAGCCGGAGATTGCCGAACGTCTTGTCGTCGCCGCAAAGAGCGTCGGGATGAAGACGCGGACGACCGAGAAGAACGGTCGCACGTTCGTCTTCGCCGAGAAGAATGTTTGGAATCGCCTCGGAGCCTACGCCGTCCATGTCGCCCTGCTGACCATCTTCACGGGCGGCTTTCTGACTTCGCACTTCGGGCGCACTGGACAGATGTGGCTCAAGCCCGGCATGACCTCAAACGAGATGATGGAGACGGTCTTCGTTCTTGACCAGCCGGACCGCGTGACGCTCTCGCTGCCCTTCGACATCGTGTGCACGGACATCCAGCAGAAGCTCATCGAGAAGAACGGCCCGATTACTTCCAGCAACACGATTGACTGGTCAACCACCTTCAAGATTCGTGACGAGTACGGCGAGCGCGAAGCGGTCGTGCATTTGAACGCGCCCTACGATTATCGCGGCTATCGTTTCTTTCAAGAGAGCTTCGCCGCCATCGGGCGCGCGCGCTCAATCAACGTGCGGCTAACTCCGCAGGGCGGCGCGGCAGCAGGCGCAGCAGCGGCCCCGCAAGAGGTCAAGATAGCGCGCGACGGCAAAGCCGAACTCGCGGACGGCACGGTCATACAGTTTGCGGCTTTCGCCGCCGACTTCAAGCTCGGGTCGGCGCCGGACGAAGGCGAGTCGGCTGACTACAACAACCCTGCCGCGTCGCTCGTCGTGACGCGCCCCGGAGAGCAGCCGCAGCGCGCCATCGCCTTCACGCCCGCGATGGCCGAGAAAGCCCCGATTGCCAAGCAACCTGTCGCTGGCTACACCTATCTACTGGTGGACTTCGAGAAGGTGCCGGAGATGCACGCGCTCTCCATCCAACGCGACCCCGGCGCGCGCGTCGTCTACATCGGCTTCGGGCTGCTGGCCTTGACGCTCGTCAGCGTCTTCTTCTTCTCGCACCAGCGCATCTGGATGCTGGTCGAAGAAGCCAAGGGCAAAACTTACGAGGTGGTCATGGGCGGCAACACCAACCGCAACCGCTTGGCTTTCGAGGAACGTTTCAAAAAGCTGACGGCTGCCATTAGCGGGAAACCGCAAGAGGTTAAGCAATCATGAGTGAAGCGCTAAAACAACCTGCCGTTATTGCCGGGCCTGAGTTTCGATTCAAAAATTCCCCGCTCTACTCTTACCTGCCGGCTATCTTAGTCATCGTCGGCTCCGTGCTGATGGTCTTGCTCAGAATCCGCGCGGGCGGCGAGCACTTCATCTCCGACGGGGCGTTGATGATGCTGGCCCTTGCCTCTTACCTGACCGCCGCCGTCTTTCATCTGCTCAATCTCTACGCGCCGTCGAATCTGGCGCAGCGTTTGGGACTGTGGACGGCGACCGCCGGAGTCTTCTTCAATCTCTCAAGTTGGGGCGTGCGCTGGATTGAAGCCCACGACCGCGAGTTGCGAACGCTGCTCGCCAGCGGCTACGGGCCGGAGCAGATGCCATGGTTCTTCCGCTACATCCCGTTCTCGAATCTATACGATTTGTCTCTGGCCTTCGCCTTCGGGGCAGGCATCACGACCTTGCTCATCGCGCACCGCAAGAACTTCCGCTTCCTCGGCGCGCTCTCGCTGCCGCTGGCGGCCATCATCCTGCTTTTGGCGCGCTTCATCGGCGGCGACTTCATCAACTTGCAGCCCGTGCTCGATTCCTACTGGCGACCGATTCACGTCGGCATCGCGTCGCTCTCTTACGGCGTCGCGCTCGTCACGTTTGCCGTCGCCGTCATGTATCTCTTGAAGGACGGCGTGAAGACGGAAGCGATGGCCGTCTGGGCGAGCATCTTCGCCATCGCGGTCTTCGCCACCATCAGCAAGTTCTCTGTCTTCGCGCCCGCGACCTTCGGAACCTACACGGCCTCGACCTTCTTCGGCGATTCGAGAATGGCGATGGGCTTGCGCGCCAACATTCCCTTCGTTGGCTGGTTTCTGGTCGTCGCCGGACTCGCGCTCGTCGGCGTCATCGTCGCGTTCATGCGTTATCTGAAGGACAACGACGAGACGGCGCGCGCTTGGGGACATCGCCTGCTCTGGACTTCGCTCGCGGCGCAAGGCGCGGCTATCGTCGCGCTCGTCTGGCAGGTGAAGACGATGAGAGCGATTGTCTCGCAGCTTGACCCGCGACAGTACGAGCGGTTCAGCGTGTGGATGATGCAGCAGGACAAGATGAGCCCGGAGCAGATTGCGCAATATAGCTCAACGGAGTTGCATCAGATGGCCGAGCAATGGATTCGGCAAAACGGCTCGATGCTCAAGCTGAGCCTCAACGCCAATCCGGTCGAACTCGCGGCTCTCATCACGGCCTTTGCCGCGACGCTCTTCGTCGTCATCTTCAGCTTCCGCACGGAACGATTGCGCGCCGCCATGCCGCCCGCCGAAAAGCTCGACAGCCTGCTCTACAAACTGGCGGGCGTCGTCTTCGCGGGCCTCGCGCTGCTGCTCATGACGGGAGCGATTTGGGCCAACGAATCGTGGGGCAGATATTGGGGATGGGACTCGAAAGAGACGGGCGCGTTCGTCGCTTGGCTGACCTACGCGGCCTTCCTGCATTCAAGGATTGCGCGCGGTTGGTCTGGCCGTCGCTCGGCCTACTTCGCCGTCGTCGCCTTCCTGCTCGTCATTTTCACATACCTCGGCGTCAGCTATCTCTTGCCCGGACTCCACTCCTACGCCTGAGATTCAAACGCTTCTCAACACGCCACGGCCCGCGCTTGACTGCTTCGACAGTCGGGCGCGGGCCGTTCAACTTTCGCGCCTCCGTTGCCCTTCAAAAATAAAGCTTGTAAGAGACTCGCAAAGCTTGATAAGGTGTCCATCAACTTTTCATTCAAAGGGTCTTGAGAAGCTACTCGGCGTTTTTGTGGCGGAGCAGCAGCAGCAATAGCAGCGGCGACGACGGGTTGGCTATCGTCCACGGTCTTGAGCTTCGCTCAGCACAGTTTTCATCAACGCTTTGAGTTTCCCGCTCGGCTCAGACGGCCAAGCCCACGGACGGTGATGAGCGCCACACAGCAACCAGCAGCGACCATACGGAACCTGACCGCGACGGCTGCCTTGTGCCTGCTCATCATCATCATCACGTGCGCCGCAGCCCAGGCGCGCGCGCAGCAAACGCCCGCACAGCAAACACCTGCGCCGACCGCTTCGCCAACGGCCACTCCGGCGACAACAACAACAACGACGCCAGCCGCGCGCCCCATCCTGAAGACCATCAAGCTCAGCGTCCAATATGCGCCGAAGACGCCAGCCGCGCGCAAGCGTTTTTACGTCTCGCGCGTTGACTTCGATTTCGACGCGCTGCAACAGAAGCTCGGCAATCTTCCCTCGCACAAAGACTACCAGCAGCGCGTCAGCAACCAGTCGCTCAGCGCGGAGTTGGTCGGCGAGTTCGTCCGCGAGTGGCTCGAAAAGTACAAATGCGAGACGGTCTATTGCCAGCCCATCACGCTCGAAGATGTCGGGCGCATACGCCTCTTTCAGGACGCTTACAAGCGCGCGAGCGAACTCTTCAAGAACTCAGGCGGCGACGGCGGCGCGGCCCTGCGTTGGCTGCCCAACTTTCTGCCGCGGGAGATTGCCACAGGCTACTTCGACATGAAGGCGCAATGGCTCAAGCTTGCCCTGGACATGATGGAAGCCAGGACAATCGGCGGCGAGCAAAACTTGATTCGCGCCTTCATGACAGACCGCAACGGCGCGGCCTACATCCCCGAAGTTAAGCCGGGCGAAACCTACTACATCTCAAATCTGATTCCGATTGAAGACGGAACAGATTGTTTCCTGTGGAACAAGAAGCAAGAGGTCAAAGCGGGGCCGGGCGTGGAAGTCGGCGTCACGCTCGGAGCCAACGCGAAGCTCAAAGAGATTAAGGGCGCGAACGCCGCCGCCCTGACCTTCACCTGCAAGCCGCCGAAGTAGTGCGGAGCGCGCATTGAACGGCGCGCGAAAGAAGAAGAGGAACGAGAAGTGCGCTCGCTTGAGCATGAATGCCGCCAACGTCGTCGTCGCCTTGTGGCGTTCGCGGTCTTCTTCGTGTTCGCGCTCGCGGCCTTCGTCTACCCCAGAGCTTCCGCTTCGCTTGTGAACGGCGGCGAGCCGCAGCAACAGAAACGCAGGCGCACAAAGCAGAGCGGCGGCAACACCGCTCGCGCTCCGGCCACGCGCGCAGCCTCGCGCGGCGTCAACTACTCGCGCTTTTTCCACGACCGTCATCACGTCAAGTACGACAAGCCAGACCACGGAAATTGCAGCGACTGTCACACGCTCTCTTCGCCCTTGCAGTATGACATCAAGGATTATCCAGACCACCCCTCGTGCGTCAATTGCCACCGCCAGCAATTCTTCACGGGAGCGCGCCCGGTCATCTGCACGGTCTGCCACAAGGCCGCTTCGCCGCGCGACGACCGCCGCTTCGATTTCCCGAAGCCGGGCGCAGACGTGACCAGAGAATTTCCCGGTCGCTTTCCGCACGCGCTGCATCAATCGCTGCTGGCGCAAGCGCGCCCCGCCGGAGACGTGGCCGGAGCGTTGCGCCTCGTCCGCGCTTCCTTCAACGGCAACGCGGCGCAAACACAGACTGAGGAGAACTGCGCGACCTGTCATGCTTCTTACGATAAGACGAAGCCGGACGAGGCTGGCTTCTTTCCCGGCGCGGGCTGGCCCGACAATATGCTGCCCGGCAAGGGGACGTTCAGAAAAATCCCGAACGGGCCGGAAGGACACAGGACTTGCTTCGTCTGTCATGCGAGCGCGGAGAAGAGTTGGAAGTCGCCCGCGCCCGTCGCCAACGATTGCGCCGGATGCCACAGCAAGGCCGCGCCCGCCGCGCTCGCGACAGCAATCGCAGCATCAAGCATATCAACCACGCCTGCCGTCATGGCTCCTGCGCGGACTGCTGCGACGTTAGTAAAATTCTCTTTCACGAGCGCGCCGCTGCCGCCGCGCAAGGTCTTCAACTTCCAGCACGAGGGCGGAGGCGAGGGCGGCAGTCATGAGGAAGGCTGCACGACCTGTCACATCAACATCACGCAGGAGCAGACGCTCATCGTCAAGCCGGACGTGCCGATTGCTTCGTGCGCCTTGTGTCACATCAGCGGCGGCAAAAAATCTTCACTGAAGAAGGGGACGGACACGACCATCACGACGGAGATGGACGCATGGCTTGCGAGCAGGAAGGCTTGTCTCAGTTGCCACACAATTGAGATTGGAAATCGTCAGCCGCCTTGCAGCCATTACTACGCCGACCGGCGCGCGCCGCCAGCCGAGCTTCAATGTAAATAGAGAGAGCATGCGAGAGCCGGATTCAACCGCAGAGAGCCTTGAACGCGAGCGACGCGGCCATAGCGCACGGCGTCAATGGCTGTCGTGCGCCTTCCTGATTTCAACGATGACAGCCGCGCTGTTAATGACCGTCTTCGGGGCGAGCGCTGGCGACGGTCGAAGGGTCGTCTCTGCAACCGAAGAGCAAGCAATCTTCGCTACGAATCTGGCCGCCGCCTTCAATCCTGAGCCGCAGGACTTTTCCAGGTTTTCGCATACGAGTCCGGGCGCGCACGCGGAGTTCAGCAACGCCGCGAGTTGCGCTTCCTGCCACCAGCGCAACGGCACACAGGCGCAGCCGACCTTCCCCGGACACAAAGCCTGCATCAAGTGTCACACGGCGGAGTTCACCACCGTCAACACTGCGCTCTGCACAATCTGTCACGTCAACGACCTCGGCAATCCGAACCCGGCGATGAAAAGCTTCCCCGGCTTGCAGAGTTTCCGCGTCTCCTTCGACCACGCGCAGCACGTCAACGTCGGAGCCAACTGCGCGAGTTGCCACAAGACGGCGCGGCGCGGCGTGGCTCTCTCTATCCCTGCGAGCTTGAACGCGCACGCGCAATGCTACGCCTGCCATTCGCCGGACAAGTCCGCCGCCAGCCTTTCATCCTGCGGCACGTGCCACTCAACCGGCGGCTACGCGCGAACGTCGGCCAACGCGCGCGCCTTCAACTTCAGTTTCAGCCATGCCACTCACGGCGCGCGTCAACGCTTAGGCTGCACGGATTGCCACACAGTCCGCGCCGGGGCGGCGCAGTCCAGACAAGTCTCGTCGCCCGCCACGTTCCAGCACTTCGCGCGCAGCCGCGCCCAAAGCTGCGTGACCTGCCATAACAACCAGCGCGCGTTCGGCGAAGCGGACTTCGGCGACTGCCGGAAATGCCACAAGGGACAAACCTTCCGCATGGGCGGCTAAGAGACAACGCTCTTGTCCAAGCGAAGCACTCTTGCTTGAAGGCCAGCGCAGGCGGCGATGGTTTGCCGCGCGAAAAGTTTGACAAGCCGTATATGCCTCACTATCATTCACAGCCGGAAGCTCCCCTTTCGATTGAGCGTGCTATGACTCAGAACTATTCCGAAGCCGCAGCGCTCCTCCTTTGAACTGCCATGCGGACTATCTCTGCACAGAGCGCCAGTTATTGTAAGGACGACGACTATGAAATTAACTATCGTTGTGGCGGCAGTCTTCGGCTATTTGCTCCTGACCTTTGCCTGCCACCATTCTTCCAGTTCGACGAACGCCGCGATGCTCAACAGCAGCGCCGCGTCGCTCAGCAGTAGCAGTAGCAGCGTCGCCGCCGTCGCGCCCGACGGCACGAACCCGCCGCACGCCGTTGACACGGACGGCAAAGCCATTCCAGAAGAGAGCGCGACGCAGCCCGCCAAGCCAATCATTCTGGCGAAGGACGCCGAAGGCAAAGACGGCGAGATGAAAAAGGAAGCGGCCTTTGACCACGCCAAGCACAGCACGGATGCGAAGTATAGCGTTGACGGCAAGACCGTCATCGGCTGCGTGGAATGTCATCACACAGACCAGCCGAAGGCTCCGGCGGGTCAGGACTATCTCAAGAAGCTTGAGCGCAAAGAAGTGTTGACGGCTGCCCAGTTGGAGAAGTCTAAGCTGGCCGTGAAATCCTGCCGCGCCTGCCACTTTCAAGCCTCAGCCGAAGCGACCGACGATTATCCGCCCGACAGCATCACCTACGCGAAAGAGAGCGGCAAGGCGGCCACGAAAGATAAAATCGTCAACGAAGAGGCGTATCACCTGAACTGCAACACGTGCCACGATCAGGCGATGAAGAACAAGAGCCGCGCGACGCCCGCCAAGGCTCCGGCGGCGTGCGCCGATTGCCACACACAGAAGAAGAGCTAAGCGTCAACTTAAACCACAGCGAGCCGCGACGCTCGCGCTATGGAAGCAACGCTTGTGATGCAGCGCGTCTTCCGAGAGAGCGTCGCGGTCTTCGTCTTCAAGGAACATGATTCGGGCCACACAATCAATGCGATTAACTGCTCTCTCAATAACGCTCGTCGCCGTCTCGCTGCTCGCAGGCTGCGCGCAGCCCGCGCCTCCTGCCTCAAGCGAAACGACGACGACTACGACAACCAACAGCGCAACGTCGCGCGCGGCCACGCCGTCGCAGACGACGAACGCGCCTTCGTCCGGCATGTCGAGCGACACGCCGATTGCGCCCGCGCACGGCGGCGGCGCGATTCCGCCCGCGGCCAACACGTCTCCGGCCAGCGAGCCGACCGGGATGGACACCGCCGCGCTCGACGCCAAGATTGAGAAGGCCGAAGCCAAAGCCAAAGCCAAGAACGCGACGCAGGCCGACCGCAACGCTGCCGCCGCAGCCTACATGGAACGCGCAGACATTTTCATGAACGCGGGGCGACCGATGCTCTATAAATTCGCGCTCCGCGATTACCGCCGCACGCTGCGTTATCAACCCGACAACGAGCAAGCGCGCCAGAGCGTCAAGACCATCGTTGACATCTACACTTCGATGGGGCGTCCCGTCCCCGAACTCGGCAACGAACCGTAGGCGACAACCGAGCAGGCGCGCGCCGCAAGGTTGCGAGCTTTCAGAAAAGCAGAGGGCGTGAGGCGGTTGACCTCACGCCCTCTGCTTTTTTACACGCAACCGCGCAAAACAGGCCCGCGCGCGTCTGCCAACGGCCCGCGCATAGCTAAAATCGGCTCGCGCACGCGCAAAATTCATCCGCGCACATGTAAAGTTCATCCGCGCAGCGCTCAGATTGATTCGCGCGCCTGTTAGATTGACCCGCGCACCTGCAAGATTGGTTCGCGCACCTGTTAGATTCATCCGCGTAGCTGCTAGATTGACCCGCGCAGTTGTTAGATTGACCCGCGTAGTGTTCAGATTCATCCGCGCAGTTGTTAGATCGGTTCGCGCAGTGTTCAGATTGGTTCGCGTAGTCGCTAGATTGATTCGCGCACCTGTTAGATTGACCCGCGCAGTTGTTGGATTGACCCGCGTACACGTTTTGGTGTGGCGCGCGGGCGCGGAGTGGACTCAAAACATACGCGGAGTCATTGCGGGCCGTCTTTCTTCTCCTTCTTCACGTCGTTAAGGAAGATGTGGAAGACTAAGAACATTCCGGCGGCGGCGGCGATGAAGAAGAAAATCATGGCGATGCCGGGATAGCCCAGGATTTTGAAGGACGTTTCGACGCGCATCAACAGCGCCGCCCCGACAATCAACGCCGCCAGCACCAAGCCCATCGTGATGCGATTAGCAATCTTCTGCAAGCCCTCCATCAAGCGCACTTCGTCTATGGCGTCAACGCGAATTTGCATCTCGTTGTTGGCGATGGCATCGAAGAGACGATTGACGCGCCCCGGCAGTTTTTCGACGAAGCCTTTGGTTTCGAGCAGCGTGTTGAAGAGATTGCCGGGAGAGATGCTTTTGACCATCCGCTCGCGCAGCAGTTCGGTCGCGTTCTGGCGAATCGAAGCGTTCGGGTCAAACGCAGGGTCTAGCGTGTGGACAACCTGGTCAAGATTGAGCAGGGTCTTGGCAATCAAGGTGAACTCCGGCGGCAGCCGAAAGCCGCACTCGCCGGAGATGCGCGTGATTTCCAGAACGACCCGGCCCGAATTGATGTTCTCAAGATTCGCGCCCTGATGCTGCGCCACAAGGTCTTTGACACGCTGCTGAAAATTCTTGGCCTCGAAGCTGTCCTTCGGCTCGCCCATCTTGATTGTCAACTCGCTCACTTCGTCGCCGTGTCCCTCGCTAATGGCAAGGAGCAGTTGCAGCAGATTCTCCTGAAAGCGCGGCGTCAGTCGCCCGACCATCCCTAAATCGAGCAGAGCGATGCGCTCGTCGTCCGTGATAAAGACGTTGCCCGGATGCGGGTCTGCGTGAAAGAGGCCGTCCACCAACAACTGCTTGAGGTAGGCGCGAAAGAAGTGCTCCGCCAGGCCGTAGCCGTCCAGGTCCATGCGTGCCAGCGGGCTTAAAGAGGTAATCTTCTTGCCCGTGATGAAGTCCATCGTCAGCACGCGCGAAGTGGTGTAGTCGGCGACGGGCGCGGGCAGGACAAGGCGCTCGAACTCGCGCAGGTTCGCGGCGAACGTGACCAGATGGCGCGCTTCCTGTTTGTAGTCCAACTCGCGCAGCAAGCTCTTGCGCAACTCCGTCAGGATGCCGGTGAACTCGTAACGCTTGCCCATCTCCGTGTGCTTGTCTAAGAAGGCAGCGACTTCAAGCAGGATTTCCAAGTCCTTGACGATGACCTCGCGCACGCCCGGTCGCTGCACTTTCACGACGACCTCGCGGCCATCGCGCAAGCGAGCGCGATGCGCTTGTCCGAGCGAAGCGGCGGCCAAAGGCTCCGCTTCAAACTCTGCGAAGGCTTTCGAGAGCCGCACGCCCAACTCGTCCATCACAATCTGCTCGACCTCGCCAAACGAGAACGGCGCGACATCATCTTGCAGCCGAGAGAGGGCTTCCAGATAAGGAACGGGCAGCATGTCGGCGCGCGTCGAGAGCAGTTGAGCGAGCTTGACGAAGGTCGGCCCCATTCGCTCCAAGTCCTTCGACAACTCTTCGGCCTCCGGCGCGGCCACCTGCGCCACGTCGCTCTCGTCGTCGAGCGCGTCTTCCAACCCGGCCTGCTTCACAAGGTCGGAACGCCCGTACTTCATCAACAACCACGCGATGTCCTTGTACCGCTTCAGATATTCGGGCTTTAGCGAGATTCCCATCGCTCACCTCTTCGGATGAATTTAACGAGCGCGCCGCGGATGCCGAAAGCCCCCTGGCGTCAACAACGGATTCTACACCGAAGCGGGCCGACCGTGCGGCGTTAAAAACAGGAGGGGCTCACACGAGGCGTCCGCGCAAAGCGTTGCCTGCGCGCCCCCGCCAACGCTAATGCCGACCACTCGTGTATAATGTGGCGCAAGCAGTTCAGGACTCTTTCGTTCAAGCCGTCGAATGAACTGCCGCCCTGATTTATGACGCTTCCCGCTGGCACGCAGCTTGGCCGCTATGAAATCCGTTCCCCCCTCGGCGCAGGCGGAATGGGCGAAGTCTATCTGGGCCACGACGCGCAACTCGACCGCCCCGTCGCCGTCAAACTTTTGCCGCCGCAGTTTACGCAGGATGAAGACCGCCTGCGCCGCTTCAAGCAGGAAGCCCGCACCACTTCGGCCCTCAATCATCCGAACATCCTGACCATCTTTGAAATCGGCGAGGCCGCTGGCTCCCACTACATCGCCACAGAGTTTATTGACGGCATCACCCTGCGCCAGAAGATACAGCACGGGCCGCTGCCTTTGGACGAGACGCTCGGCATCGGCATAGAGGTCGCCAGCGCGCTCGCCGCCGCGCACGAAGCGGGCATCGTTCACCGCGACATCAAGCCGGAAAACATCATGCTCCGCAAGGACGGCTACGTCAAAGTTTTGGACTTCGGCCTCGCCAAACTGAGCGAGCAGCAAGCCAGCCGCGGCGTTAGCCCCACGACACAAACGCTCGTCGGCCAGACAGACCCCGGCATCGTCCTCGGCACCGTCACTTACATGTCGCCGGAGCAAGCGCGCGGATTCAAAGTTGACGGGCGCACGGACATCTTCAGCCTCGGCATCGTGCTCTACGAAGTGATAACGGGACGCCCGCCCTTTAGCGGCGCGACGCCGAGCGATGTCATGGTCGCAATCCTCGACCGCGAGCCGCCGCCGCTCGCGCTTCATCTGCCGACGCTCATGCCGGAGATGCAGCGCATCATCAGCAAGGCTCTCGCCAAAGACATAGAGCAACGCTATCAGAGCGTCAAGGATTTGCAGATTGACTTGCGCCGCCTGAAGCAGCGCGTCGAGTTTGAGGCGGAGATGCAGCGGACGACGATGAGCGTCGCCCCGGCGGAGCCGCCAGCGCAAACGCGCGCGCAGACGCACGTGACGCAGTGGCCGCAAAATAATCAAACGGTCGTCACGACCTTCACGCCTTCGTCGTCTCCCGAAGGCGAGCAGGCGTCCGTTCGCTTAGACCCCAACCAACCGTCGAAGCCCGTCATGGTTCACGTCCTCTTCATGGATGTGGTCGGCTTCTCAAGGCTTCCGATGAACCGCCAGCAGCAACTCTTGCAGGAGTTGCAAACAATCGTCAGCGGCACGGACGAGTTCCGGCAGGCGCAGCAGAATCATCAACTCATCAGCCGCGCCGCCGGAGACGGCATGGCCCTCGTCTTCTTCGACGACCCGGAATCGCCCATCCGTTGCGCGCTTCAGATTAGCCGCGCCCTGCTCGGTCGCGCAGACATTCCGCTGCGCATGGGCATCAACACCGGCCCCGTCTTTCGCATCATCAACACCGCCGGGGAACGCGATGTGGTCGGCGCGGGCATCAACGTCGCGCAGCGCGTGATGGATTGCGGCGACGCCGCGCACATCCTCGTCTCGAAGACGGTCGCGGACATCCTGCGCGAGTTTGGCGAACGCTCCGAGCAGTTGGAAGACCTGGGCGAAGCCGTCGTCAAGCACGACGCCAAAGTGCATCTCTTCAATCTCTACACGGATGAGCTTGGCAACCGGCAACGCCCTTCAAAGCTCGACCACGTTAAGCCGAAGGCCGAGCACAAGGATTCGCTCGCCGTCATGCCGCTCGTCAACGCCAGCAACGACGAGGGCGCGGAGTATCTCTCGGACGGCATCACCGAGAGCATCATCAACAACCTGTCGCAACTGCCGCAACTCAAAGTCATGGCCCGCCACACGGTCTTCCGCTACAAGGGACGCGAAGTTGACCCGCAGGAAATCAAGCGCGACCTAGGCGTGCAGAAAGTCTTGATGGGCCGCGTCCAAGTCTTCGGCGACAATCTGATTATCACCATCGAGTTGATTAATCTCGCAGACGACACGCAACTGTGGGGCGAGCGTTACAAGCGCAAGGCGTCCGACATCTTCGAGCTACAAGACCAGATTGCCACGGAGATTTCCGACAAGCTGAAAATCAAGCTCAGCGGTCAGGAGCAACGCCTGCTGACCAAACGCTACACGGACAACACGGAGGCTTACAAGCTTTACCTGCAAGGCCGCTACTGCCTCGGCAAGCTGACCAAGGAAGGCATCAGGAAGGGCATCGAAAAGTTTCAGGCGGCGATTGGACAAGACCCGGATTACGCCCTCGCTTATGCCGGACTGGCGCATGCCTTCTACGTTCAGTCGTCCAACTACCTGCCGCCCAAGGTAGCGATGCCGAAGGCGAAGGCCGCCGCCATGCAAGCCCTGACGATGGATGAAGGATTGGCTGAAGCTCATGCCTCGCTCGCGCTCGTCAAAGCCTTCTATGAATGGGACTGGGCCGGGGCCGAAACCGAATACCAGCGCGCCATCGAACTCAACCCCGGCTATGCTTCCGCGCATCACTGGTACGGCTGGTATCTGGCCCTCGTCGGTCGGCTCGATGAAGCCATCGCGCAGATTAAAAAAGCCAACGAGCTTGACCCGCTCTCTCTGGAAATCAACTCCGACCTCGGCCTCTCCTTCTTCTTCGCGGGAGAATACGAGCAAGCCCTCGAACAATTTCAGCGCGCCCTCGAAGAAGAGCCTGACTCCATCTGGACGCGCTTTTTTCTGGGCTGGTCGTTCGGGCAGATGGGCCAACTGGAAAAGGCCATCGCGGAATACAAGAAGGCGCGACGCCTCGACGAGTCGCCCTTGATTATCGCCGCGCTCGGCCACGCCTCAGCCCTGCTCGGTCGCTACGACGAAGCGCAGGCCGCGCTCGAAGAAATGAACAAGCTCTCCGCCACGCGACACATCTCGCCCTATCTCTACACCATCATCTACGTCGCCCTCGGCGACCACGACCGCGCCTTCGCCGAACTCGAAAAGGATTACGAAAACCGCTCCGAAGCCCTCGCGTGGCTCAAGGTTGACCCGCGCCTCGACCCGCTTCGAGCAGACCCGCGCTTCGCAGACCTGCTGCAACGCATCGGCCTTCCGTTGTAAGACGAGCTAAAGTTTTTTGGAGTCGGCCACGCAACCGGACAGGCGCGCGAGTGTCAGCGAGTTACTTCTTTTTCAGTCGAATCTCGAACAACTTCGTCCAGCGTTTGCCGGTGACGAAGAGGCGGTCTTCCTGTTCGTCGTAGGCGATGCCGTTAAGCACGTTGTCGGTGTCGTTTTCGACATCGGCGGGGCGCAGACCTGAGAGGTCAATCCAGCCGTTGATTTTGCCGCTGGACGGGTCGATGCGGACGATGCGGTCTGATTTCCAGATGTTGGCGTAGATTTCGCCTTTGATATATTCAAGCTCGTTGAGTTGCGTCAAAGGCTGGCCGTTATCGAAGACGCTGATGGCGCGGACGGGCAGGAAAGTGTTCGGCTCAAGAAAGCGAAGCTGGTTCGAGCCGTCGCTCATAATCAGCGACTTGCCATCGTTGGTCAGCCCCCAACCTTCGCCCGCTTGATGAAGTTCGGAGCGCAGTTCAAAGTCCTTCAGGTCATAAACGAAGCACTTGTTCGACTGCCACGTCAGTTGAAAAATCTTGCCCTCAAACAGCGTGATGCCTTCGGCGAAGTATTCCTCCGGCACGTCAATTTTCTTCTTCACCTTGCCGCTCTTGAGCTCAACGCGGCGCAGGCTCGACGTGCCGTGATGGCCCGTGCTCTCGTACAAATATTTGTCGTGAAAGACGAGCCCTTGCGTGAAAGCCTTCGGGTCGTGCGGCCATGAGTTGACGACTTCGTAAGTGTAGACGGGAACGTCTGCGGCCTCGCGCGCGGCTTCGTCCTGCCGCGTCGCGTTAGACGACGAAGACGTGGCGGGTGAAGCGCTGGCGGTCTGGGCGGGCTTGGTTGGCACAGGCTGCTGCGGCTGCTCTCTGCGTGTCGCGCCGAGGTCTTTATCGCCGCAAGCCAGAAGCGCTATCGAGACGGCGACCAGCGACAAAGAGCCGAGTGAAAGGCGTCGCATAAATCTTCTCGTCAAGTGGGGCCGGATGAATGAAGCGTCCGGCTTATTTGGTGGCGCGCGGCGGCGAGACTTGCGCCCCGCGAGCCAGCGCGCGCTCAATCTCTGCGCGCATCGCTTCGACCGTCAGGTCGCGCAGGCGCACGCCGTTGATGAAGATGGCGGGCGTCGAATCAACGCCGTATTCCGCGCCGTCGTCCATGTCGTGTTCGACTTCCGCCGCATACTGGCCGCTGTCCAGAGCAGCGTTGAAGCGCGCCGTGTCGAGGCCGAGGTCAGCCGCATACTTTTTCAACGAAGGCACGTCGAGAGCTGCTTGATTTTTGAAGAGCACGTTGATGTACTCGAAGAACTTGCCCTGCGCGGCCGCCGCGTTCGCGGCTTCGGCGGCCTTGCGCGCCTGCGCGTGCATCGGCAACGGGAAATCACGCACGACGAGACGAACGCGCCCCGCATAACTCTTCAACGTTTCATCAATGACCGGATGCGTCGCGGCGCAGGCCGGGCATTGAAAGTCCGTGAAGACGACCATGGTGACGGGCGCGCTCTGTTCGCCGCGCGAAGGGTCGTCGTCCATGCTGATGGCTTGCACGGGCGGCTCAGGCTCCGTCAAAAGGACGCTCAGGTTGGCGGCGGCGCGCAGTCGTTGATTCAAATCGAAGACGAGCTTGCGCTGCTCCTGCTGCAAGAGAAATTCGGAAATCTGCTGGCGCAAGGATGGCAGGTCGCCTTGAATGCGCGCCTTGTTATCTTCATAAAACTTCGCCACGTCCGCTTCGGTCGGAGCTTTCACTTTGGCCGTCACCTCCGCGCGAAAGACTTCCTCCGGCGTCGTGTTGCGCTTCTTCGCTTCGGCGGTCAGCAGCTTCTCGTAAATCTTGTAGTTGAGGGCGGCCAACTCGTCGGTGAAAATTTCGAGCCGACGCTTGTAGACATACGGCTTGAGCCGTTCCTCAAGATAGCCTTTGGTAATCGTGCGGCCACCGACGGTCGCCAGCACGGCGGTCGGCGCGAGGTTCGGGGCGTTCGGGTCTGCGCCCGCCGTCACGGGCGTCGTCAAGCGCAGGCGATTGACCACCTCGCCGATTGCCTTCTGCACCGATTGCTGGCGCAGGTATTCGGAGAGTTGCTGGCGCACGCTGTTGTAATCCGCGCCGCCCATCTGCGCTGTGTTGGCATCGTAGAAAGCCTTGACCTCGGCCTCGCTCGGCGGCTGGACTTTATTGTTCACTTCCGCATCGAGCAGTTGTTGCATCGACACCTTGCGCTTCTTCGCTTCGGCTTCGAGCAGGTAGGAGCCGATTTGGTCTTCGAGAGCCGTCCGCCGCATCTCCTCAACCTCTTTGTCGAGTCCGGCCACAGCCGCGCCGACCTTCGGGTCCAGGTCGCGCAGGGAAATCATCTCATCGTTAAGAGTCGCCAGCGTGTCGGCTGGCAGAGCGGTCTTGGAGGTCGCTCCGTTCCGGGCGTCAATCTTTGTCGCGGCTGGCGAAGGCTGCGGCTTGGCCGTCGTCTGCGCTGGCTTGGCGGCTGTCGTCGTCGTGGACTTTGGCCTCGGCTTTCGCGTCTGCGCGGCGGCCAAACCGCTGAGGAGAAGAAGGCCAAGAACCGCGGCGATGAATGCTTTCGTGTGCTTCATTAAACTCTCTTTCAAAACACGCTCACAAGAATAGCTGGCAGCAAGGATGATATTGGATATGTCCGCCGAATGACAAACGTAGACGCGCCGCCTTTGCTCTTAAGCTGAACGCATTGACTTGCGGCCATCGTCTTTACAGGAAACAACGAAAACAGAAACAGGATGATGGAAGAAGATTTTGGCGGCCCCGTTATCGTGTCGTCTTAAACTCGACAGCGCGCGAGCCTTTCATCACGCGCGGGCAAGAGCGACGACGGAAGCCTGGCTCTCAAGCTTTAGCTCTCAAATGTTAGCTCTCTCGCTCGTCGCCGCTTTCGGCCAGCTTGCGGACAGTCTCAACCGTGTCAATCTCTGCGACGCTTTTGTCTTCGCGCAGGCGCAGGATACGCGGAAAGCGCAGGGCGTAGCCGCTCTTGTGTCGCTTCGATTCCTGCACGCGGTCGAAGGTCACTTCTAAAACAATCTGCGGCTCGACGACGCGCACTTTGCCGTGCGCGAACTCCTGCAAGGTGTGCGCGCGAAACCACTCGGTCAACTCCGCCAACTCCACATCGGTGAGGCCCGAATAAGCTTTGCCGACATTCAACAACTCCGCGTCCTCTTCCGAACGACGAACGGCGAACGTGTAATCTGAGAGCAGATGACGGCGTTTGCCGTGGCCGACCTCCACCGCCGTGACGACGACATCCAGCGTCGCCAGCGCGCGCTTCAGCTTCAACCATTCGCGCCCGCGACGGCCCGGCTTGTAAGAAGCGCGCGGGTCTTTAATCATCAAGCCTTCGTTGCCGCGAGAGCGCGCCGCCGTGAACTCTTCATCGAGCAGCGCGACTTCGCTCAGATGCTTGACGGCGGAGAGGCGCAGCGTCTCGCCTTCTGCGATGAGTTGTTCGAGCAGGCGGCGGCGTTCCGCGTGCGGCTCGTCAATGAGGACGCGGCCATCGGCGTAGAGCAGGTCGTAGGCGATGAAGACGATGGGCGTCGCGGCGAGCAGTTCGGGGCTGACGGTCTTGCGCCCCAGACGCTTCTGCAATTCGGCGAAGGGCTGAATCTGCGCCCCGCGCGCAGGCACAATCTCGCCGTCCAAAATCGCATCCGACGGCAGAGCTTGGAGCGGAGCGATGAGTTCGGGAAAGCGATGCGTGATGTCGTCCATCGTCCGCGAAAAGAGCGCGACGCGACGTTCGCCTGACGACGACGCGACGCTTGATGAAGGCGCAACGCTTGACGAAGACTCTGCGGTCGTCGTCGGTTCGACAGTTGAGGAAGACGTGGCGGCCTCGACGTGAGCCTGCGCGCGGATGCCGTCAAACTTGTCTTCGACGAAAAACTGTTCGGGCATCGTGCGCGCCACGTCCGCCAAGTCCGCGGCGGCGGTGGCGAGCATAAACTTGAGCGGGTGAAAGAGGCGCATCCGTATCTGTGCGAGCGCGCCACGACGAGCGCGCACAGCCGTCTCGCCAATGTCGCCAAGGAGCATATTGGCCTGCGCGACGCTGGCCAAAGGCTGCTCGAAGACGCGCGCCAGGGCATCTTCGACCAGCCCTTCTTTCAAGCCGATGCGCAAATCGCCCGACAGCAGCTTGACCAGATATTTCGCTTCGAGCGCGGTCGCGCCTGCAAGAGTTTCCGTCAACAACGCTTGCTTGTTCTTCGTCCCGCGTATCTCGCTCAAACGCGCAATCAAGGCTTCCATCGCGGCCAGCGTCAAGGACGGCTTGAGCCGCTCGCCCTTCGTCTCGTTGACGGCTTCCGCCGCGACTTCGCCGGAATCGCCGAGGCGCACATAGCGCGGTCGCAACTCTTCGACGCTGATGCCGGTCGCCGCGCTCAGGGCCGCGCGCAGGACGCTCGTGCCGACGTTGGTGGTGCGCGCATCGTTCTGCGCGAATTGATGACCGGCGAAGTAGCGCGCGGCGCGTTGCAAGTCCGCGTCAGCGAGGCTCTGCAAGTACGCGCCGACGAGCCGCGCCTTCTCCAGCTTCTTCGTCGTCGCCGCGACGCTTTCAGCCGTCAACGCGAAGTTCTGAACGAGGCCGCTCGCGCCCTCGTCCGTCATCTCCGGCTGCGAGCCGGACGTGGCTTTTGTTCGTGCCATCTTTCAGTCCCATCGTTCGATTGAATTTCCGCGCGCTCTAATCATCGAAGACAATCTATGAGTTCATTAAATGCTCAGGCACGCGCAGGGCTTCATCTTCCGCCGGCGGGCCGAAGACTTCCGGGTGCAGGATGCGCGCTAGAATCTCAACGCCTTGCGCGACGCGCGGCCCCGGCCGGCTAAAGTAAGAGGTCGCGTCAACGGCCCACACTTCGCCTCTTCGAACGGCTGGCAAATCCTGCCAGCCTGCGGGCAAGCGCGAGTCAGGCAGTTGCCTGAGGATGTCTTCCTTGTAGTAGCCGCAGGGAATCATCACGACGACTTCGGGCGCGTAGTCGCGTATCTCTTCAGCATTGGTCGTGACGGACGGCTGGCCCGCGCGCCCGAACGCGGGGTCGCCTCCGGCGATGGCAACCTGTTCTGGAACCCAGTGGCCCGGCGCAAACGGGGGCTCCAACCATTCGAGCATCAAAGTGCGCGGTCGCGTCTGCGAGCCTTCGAGACGCGCCTCCACGCGGCGCAGGCGTTCGGACAACTGCGCGACGACTGCGGCGGCGGCGGCGGCTCGTCCGGTCAACTCGCCGACGGCGCGGATGTTCATGAAGATGTCGCTGATGGTGTTCGGCTCAAGGGAGACGACGCGCACGTCCGTCTCAAACATGCGGGCCGCCTGCTCGACGGTCTTGTAGCTGACGGCGCAGACATCGCAGAGTTCCTGCGTCAGGATGAGGTCCGGGCGGAGGTCTTGCAGCATTCGCTCGTCCAGGTCGTAGATAGAGCCGTGGCCGTCCAACTGCGAGCGCACGGCATGGTCAATCTCCGCGCTCGACATCGTTTCGTGCGAGATGCGGCTCGCCGTCAGACGCGGCTTGCCCACCACCGCTTGAGCCGGATAGTCGCACTCGTGCGTGACGCCGACCAGATTGTCCGCCAGCCCAAGCGCGCAGACAATCTCCGTCGCCGAAGGCAACAACGAGACGATGCGCAGCGATTGTTCAGTCATCAGCTTTTCTCTTCTCTTTCGCGTGTGTTTGGAAGTCTCGTCCAACAGGTTCGCGCGGGCGCGTCATTGCTGTCAAGAATCTTTCACGCCGCAAGCGTCGAACGACAAGCGCGGCTGATTCTTTAAAAGCGCGACCGATTCCTTCGCGGACAATCTCGCTTGATTCTGTCGCCGCAAGCCTGAAGAGTCGCGCGCTCCCTTTTTCCTTTTGCTCCGCGCGGCGATACAATGAGAGTGTTCTAAACAGCAGACGGTCAAACAAGGGCAACAGACGATGCAAGACCAGCCGACGAAACTTCCGCAGACGCGGCCCGCTGGCGAGCCGCTCAAGCCACTGACGCAGGCCGTCATCGAACGCCGCGCCACCAACCACTTCAACCCCGACGAAGCTGTCCCTGACGAAATTCTGGAAGCGATTTTAAAGCTCGGCGCGCAGGCTCCTTCCGGCTACAACCTGCAACCGTGGCGCTTCATCGTCGTCCGCGATGAGGAGAATCGCCGGCGGCTGCAACAAGTTTCATACAGGCAACCGAAGGTCGCGGAAGCTCCCGTCGTCATCATCGCCATCGGCATGAAAGAGGAATGGAAAGAGTGGGCGGGCGAAGTCTTTCGTGAGGGCGCGGAGCGCGGCGCGGGCGACCCAGACACATGGGAGCAAGCAAGGGACGCAGCCGTCAAGGCTCTGAGCAAGCAACCGCTGGCGCTCTGGGTCAATCGTCACACAATGATTGCCGTGACGACGATGATGCTCGCCGCCGAAGCCTACGGCTTTGACACCGCTCCGATGGAAGGCTTTGACGCGGCGGGCGTCAAGCGCGAGTTTGGCATCCCCGACGAAGCCGAAGTCGTCGCCCTGCTCGCCATCGGGCGCGCGGCCGGGCCGGACAAGCCTTACACGGGACGCTTCGCCCTCGAACGCATCGTCTTCAACGAGCGTTACGGGCAACACTGGAACAGCAACGACGAAGGATGAGCGCTGGCAGTTTTGAACGATTGCCGAGATGGAGATTGAAGTGATGCAGGAACAATTCGAGCGGCGTTTCGAGGGCGTGATGGATCACATCGCTGTCGAGTCGGAGGATTTGAAGCGCGACGTGCGCGAGTATGAGCGAATCGGCTTTCGCCTCGAAACCTTGTACGACGATTGGGCGATGCTGAGAGACGCGCGCGGCTTCGGCGTCGCCCTGCTCGCGCCCGGCTCGAAGCATCCGCCGCACATGGGATTGCGCGTCGAATCGCGCGAACAGTTGGAAGCCTTCGCGGCCAGCGAGGGCCGCCCCGTCAAGGAACACCGCGACCGCTCCGTCTCGTTCTACACGAAAGGCATCGGCGGGCGCGCTGTCGAAGTCATCTACTATCCGCCGGAGTACGGCAGCCAAAAAGCAACGCCGGAGAGTTGAGCGGCCACCAACAGCCATGATGAAAAGCAGGACACGATACGCCTTGAACTGCGCGGCGCTGCTCGTCGCGGCGAGCCTCGTCGCCAGCCTTGCGTTTTCCCGCAGCGCGCCTCAAGCGAAAGCGTCCGCGCCGCGAGCCGACGAGGTGCCGTCGCCGTCACAGCCCGCGCAGTTGAGCGAGATTCGAGGCTACAGAGAATGGGCGAAGGTCAACCCGCGGCCCGTGCCAATCGTCTCCAGGCTGGTCGCTGCCATGTGCGCTCGCCCGACCAACGACGACCGCGCGCATGATGTGAGCAGCCCGCACGCGAACAAGCTGATTACCGTTTACGTCAACGAGCTTGGACGGCAAGCGATGATGAACGAGTTGAAGCCGACGTTTGCAGTCGGCTCCGTCATCGTCAAGGAGAAGCTCGCGCGCGAGGAAGCGGGCGAGCCGGAACTCCTGACCGTGATGATAAAACGCGAGCGCGGCTTTAATCCTCCGGTCGGAGATTGGGAGTTTATGGCGACCAACGGCAGCGGCACAAAAGCGGATGCGCGCGGTCGTCTCGAAAGCTGTCAAGCTTGCCACGTCTTGATGAAGGAGACGGATTTCGTCTCGCGCAGCTACCTGCCTGACGAGTTGCGTAGTAAGCTGCGCTAGTCGCAGAGCCGCCGCATCAAAGCTGTTAGCGTTTAGCGCAGTTGCTTGACGCGGCATCGAAGCGGCGCGTAGAATTTTTCTCGAACTCCACTTGCCTCACTTCGTCTTAACCGAACCGGGCGCGGACGCCGCGAAAGAGTGTTCCGAAAGAAGCGTTATTAATGGTCTATCTCTTCATCTTCGAGTTTCTAGGCACGACCGAACTGCTGGTCATTCTGGTGGTCGCGCTCGTCCTGTTCGGCCCGCGCAAGTTGCCGCACCTGAGCCGCTCGCTCGGCAAGAGTCTGGCCGAATTTAAACGCGCCTCCGAAGAATTTAAGCAGACATGGGAGCGAGAGGTCGCCATGGAGAGCGTCGAGAAGGAACGAGAAACGGGACGCGCCATGCTGCCCGAAGACAACTCGATTCTCGGCCCGACCATCGGGCACGACAAAAGCGCGCCGGGTCAGATGGAAGCCGAAGCCGTTGACGAACAACGAGCGATTACGGCAACGGCTGTGTCGTCAACTGAAACGGACGCAGGCAGCGCGCCCGGCCAGCCAACTTCAACCGCCGCGCCTGAGCCGATGCGCAAGCGCGACTGGCTCTAAAGCGAAGAGCCGCGCAAGAGCGCTCCGCTCAGACCCCGAATGTCCACTCTTTTAGACTCACGTTCAGCCGACAAGAACCGCAAGGAAGAACTTGGCGGGCAGATGTCTTTTCTCGACCATCTGGACGAACTGCGCAGCCGCCTGATTCGTTCCGTCGCCTTCATCTTCGTGATGCTCTGCGGCTGCTGGTTCGTCTCCGACCACATCTACAACTTCCTCGCCGTGCCGGTCAAAAAGGCTCTGGCCGAAGCGCAGCGGCGCGAGTTGCCGCTCGGCGGATTGACCGGGCAGGAAACCATCAAGCCGCTCAATTCGCTCAAGGAGAACGACGTGGGCCGCTACGTCTTCACGGAGACGACCAAGCTCGGAGCCAGCGTCATCCCGCCCGGAGCGAGCGTCGCGGCCCGGCTCCTGAAAGACGCGCAAGGACAACTCGGCCTCTTCACGGACGAAGCTCTCTACACGGGAACCATCGTCATTCCGAAGGGCGTGCGCCTGCCCTTTGATGTGAACGCCAAGCCGCAGGCGTTCTCCGGCCCCGACGACAAGCTGATTGTGACGACGGCGATGGAGCCTTTCTCGCTCTACGTGAAGGTCTCGCTCTATGCCGCCTTCATGCTCTCGGTGCCTTTCCTGCTCTGGCAAATCTGGGCCTTCGTCAGCCCCGGCCTCTACCCGCACGAGCGCACCTACGTCACGCCCTTCATCCTGCTCTCGTCCATCTCTTTCGTCATTGGCGCGGCCTTCGCTTACTACATCATCTTTCCTCCGGCGGCGACCTATCTGCTCGGACTCGGACAGGATTTTCGCCTGCTCCTGAAGGCCGACGACTACTTCGACTTTATCATTCTCGTCATGCTGGCGATGGGCGTCGTCTTTCAAATGCCCGCGATTTCCTACGTCCTCTCGCGCATCGGCATCATCTCGGCGCGCTTCCTGCTGCGAACATGGAAGACCGCGCTCATCGTCATCCTGATAGCGGCGGCGGTGCTCTCGCCCACCAACGACATCCCCAACATGATGCTCTTCGCCGCGCCCATGATTCTGCTCTACGTCGTCTCCATCTTCATCGCTTGGATTTTCGGCAAGCCGCGCAGAGCCGCTTAAAAACAGTGATAAGTGATGAGTGACGAGCAGCAAGTGACGAGCAAGCGCAAGCGCAAGCAACGAACTATGAATGACGAGTGATGAGTGACGATTGACGAGAGACAAGTGAAGGCCATTTGTCCGATTTCAACCGCGCTCGCTGTTTTAGCTCGTCACTTGCTGCTCGTCACTCATCACTGCTTTTCAGGCAACTTTTAACCGTTTTCGCCGCATCTTGACTCTGTTCAGATGCGCGGCCTACAATTCCTTGTCGCAAAATCGGTCACGCCCCCGGCCCGGCGTTGTGCTGGCAGCTAAAAAGTTTGACGAAGCATTGCAGCCGCGCTCATTTGATTGACCGCCGGAGCCACGGTTGTTTGGTTGGAGTTGTTGCCACCGTCAGGTCTGGCTTTTATCAAAGCATAGAATTTGCGCCACGAATGCCAACCTTTTCTGCCGCGCGGGGTCAATAGTCAAGTAGCGTTTGTCGTAAGGCCGCCCTGAAGCACGGTTCCCTTTTATTTAACAGGAGCACTCTGAAAGTTATGTTTACCCGAAATGTCGCGCGTCGTTTGACGCTCTGCCTCTTCCTGTTGGCGTTGGCCGTCTCTTCGGCTTTCGCGCAGGAGGTGCCGGACAAGCAACGCAAGGTCAAGAAAGAACCCCACAAAGCCTACCGCGAGTGGATCAAGAAAGACGTTGCCTACATCATCACGGATGAAGAGCGCAAGGCTTTTGAAAAGCTGGAAACCGACGAGGAGCGCGAGCAGTTCATAGAGATGTTCTGGCGCAGGCGCGACCCTGACCCGGACACGGATGAAAACGAGTACAAGGAAGAGTATTACGAGCGCATCGCTTACGCCAACGAGCACTACTCGTCCGGCATCCCCGGCTGGAAGACCGACCGCGGCCGCGTCTATATCATGTACGGCAAGCCCGACGAGTTGGAGACGCATCCTTCGGGCGGCAACTACGAGCGTCCTTCCTATCAAGGCGGCGGCTCGACGGCGACCTACCCTTTTGAAATCTGGTTCTATCGTTATCTTCCCGGCATCGGCTCCGGCATCGAAATCGAGTTCGTTGACCCGACCGGAACGGGCGAGTATCGCATCGCCCGCTCGCCCGACGAGAAAGACGCCCTGCTCAACATTCCCGGCGCGGGCCTGACTTTGGCCGAATCTTTGGGACTGTCCGACAAGGCAGACCGCGTGCTCGGGCGCAGCAACCCCAACAGCTTCCAGCGCGCGCAGGACGGCCCCTTCGAGCGCCTGCAATTGCTCGTTGACCTTCAGCGCGCGCCGCAGGTCAAGTTCACAGACTTGCAATCGGCCCTCGGAAAAACCGGCGGCGGCGCCGTCGAGAACAACACGCTCGACTTTGATTTGCGCGTCGATTTCTTCCGCCAGTCGGACGAGCGCGTGATGACCGCCGTCACGATTCAGACCGAGAACAAAGACCTTTCATTTAAGAACATCGGCGGCATCGAGACGGCGCAGATGAACATCTTCGGTCGCATCACAGCCGTCTCCGGCAAGCGCGCCGGAACCTTTGAAGACCCCGTTATCACGACGGCGACCGTCACCGAGTTGGCCGACGCGAAGGAGCGCAAGTCGGCTTATCAAAAGGCCGTCGCCCTGCCGCCCGGCAACTACAAGGTTGACGTGATTGTGCGCGATGTCAACACAGGCTCGACCGGCATCATCAGCAAGGGCTTTGCGGTTCCGAAGTACGAAGCGAACAAGCTGGCGACTTCGACGCTCGTGCTGGCGGCGGTCTTGCGCAACCTGACAGACCAGGCGGCGGTCGGCATGTTCGTCATCGGCGACAAGAAAGTCATCCCGAACGTGTCCGGCACGTATCGTCGCGGCGAAGCGGTCGGCGTCTACATGCAGATTTACAACGCGGGCATTGACCAGACGACGCTGCGCCCCTCGGTTGATGTCGAATACGTGCTGTCGAAGGACGGCAAGGAAGTCGGCAAGCAGGCGGAGGATTGGAGCGGGATGTCGGACGCGGGCCAACGCCTGACTTTGGCCAGACTGATTCCCACCAACAATCTTGGGACGGGCGACTACTCGGTCGAAGTTCGCGTCCGCGACCGCGTTTCCGGCCAGACGCTCACGCAGTCGTCCAAGTTCACCATCACGCAGTAACGCCCGCCGCGCTTAAGCTGAAACGCGGGATGATGAAGAGTCACGTCTTCATCATCCCGCGTTTCTCATTTCAGTTGACTTGATAGCTTAATAGCTTATCAGTTGACTTAACAGTTTATCGCTTTAGCTGGCTTCCCTTTCGCCGCGACGAAGGGCGTTGACGAGATTGTGCGCGCGGCGCGTCGGCTCAGGCTGGCGATAGCCGCCGTCCGAGGCCAGCGTTAATTGAATCGCTCCTTCAAGGTCAATCAAGTGTCCCGGCGAGACGTAAACCGGCTGCACGTTGGTCTTCGTCCGCAGGGCCGCGCCGACCACTTCGCCCTTGTCAATCATCTCCGACCAGGAGCCGCGCTCGCGCCCCGGCTCCGCAAACTTTCCGACGAGCACGGACTTCGCGCAGCCTATCGTCGGGCGATTAATCAGCAGCCCGACGTGGCACGCGATGCCGACGCGGCGCGGGTGCGCCAATCCTTGCCCGTCAAACATCACTGCGTCCGGCTCCGTCTTCAGCTTCGACCAGGCTTCGAGCACGGACGGCGACTCGCGGAACGAGAGCAGCCCCGGCACATACGGAAAGCGCGTCTCGCTGACCACGCCGACCTCTTCCAATACTTCGAGGTGGGGCAGCCGCAACACAACGATGCCCGCATACATCACGGGCGAGAATTTATTGAACGAAATATCCGCTCCCGCAATCGTCTCAATCGGCCTCGCAAGCGGCTCGATGCGCACGCGCTCGCGCAGAGACTTCTGCAACTCCACAGCCTCGCGCGGCGTCACCGCCCACTCATGCAACTGTTCGTGCTCTGCCATCGGAATTAGTCCAGCGAGTCTATCGAGTCCGGCGAGTCCAGCGAGTTCAGCTAGTCCGTAAAGTTAAACGAGTCCGCAGTCCAAACAATGTATTGACTCTCTTGACTCTCTGGCCTCACGACTCATTCATCAGTGTCCGACCTCGATGCGGTCGCCGGGTTGTATGCGTGGGTCTGCAATTTTGCCGGCCTTGATGTCTTTGAGGACATACTTGGTGGTCGTCAAGCGTCCGCTGGTTTCTTCGCGCGAGATTTCCACTGTGTCCTGCGAGCGCGAGAGGCCGCCCGCGGCGAGGATGGCTTGAATCAGGGTCAGCCCCGGCTGGTGCGCTTTCTGTCCCGGCGAATTGATGCGGCCACCGATGAAGTAGTACTGCAACTGGCGCGCGGAGATGGTGATGAAGTCGTCAGACTTGACCAGCACGTTGAGGGCCAAAGGGTTGGTCAGGTCGTCAATCTGGATTGGCTCGGCGCCGCCGCGGACGATGACGGCGCGGCTGGCGTCTGGGCGCAGTTGGGCTTCGGCGATGATGACGTAGAGCGGCGTGGCCTCGCGGCGCAGGATTCTCTTGCCCGGATAATTGACAAGGCCGCTGACGATTGCCGTGTGGCTCGTGTAGTCGCGGACGCTGACGACGACCGGCGAATCAACGTTGATGCTGCGTCGCTTCAACTCCGCCGCCAGCCGCGCGCCGATTTCATCCGTCGTCAGCCCCGTCACAGCGAAAGAGCCGCCGACCAGCGGATACTCTATCAAGCCGCCGTTCATCACAGTGAAGAGCGTCGAGCGGCTGGTCGAAGAATTGAGCAGGCGAATGTCCAGCACGTCGCCGACGCCGATGCGATAAACGCTCGTCAGCGGCAACTCGCTGCTGCTGACAACGGCGGCTTCAGTCGTCGCCGTCGTCGTTTCATCTTTAACTGTCGGGCTGGCCGGATTCGCGCTCGCCGGAGCAGGGCTTGCGCTGGCCAGACTCAGGTTCGTGTTTGCCGGACTCGCGCCTGAGCTGTTTGAGTCTGTGACGTTGTGCGCCGCCGCGCTGTTGGCGTTCGCGCTGCCGGTCGCTTCGCTTGATGGAGTTTGCTTAACAACGCCCGCGGGCGCGGCGGTTGTCGGCGTCGCAGTCTCAGTGGTTGACGCGGCCTCTTGAATCTTGACGGGAGCGGCGGCGGCGTCAGCGTCGCTCACGCTTGCTTTGGCTGTCTCCTGATTCGTCGTCGCGCTGTTGCTCGCTGCGCCGTTGGTCAGGCCGCGATTGTTCAGCGCGGCGTTGGCGGCGGCGGCTGTCTCTACGTCGTCGTCGAGCAGCTTTTGGAAGTTAGCCGCCGTCTCCGGGCTGAGCGTCTGAAGAATTTTGTATTGCTCCTGCGCCGCGTCCTTGTCGTCGAGGATGTGATACATCCAGCCCAACTGGTAATGTGCTTCGGCCCAGTCAGGCTTGAGGCGCACGACGCGCTTGTAGGCTTCGCGCGCTTCCCTGTAGAGGCCGAGGCTGTAGTACGACTGTCCGAGCGTGAAGAAGGTCTTCGGGTCGGTCGAGCCGAGACGAATGGATTGCTTGAGGGCTTCGACCGCTTCCCTGAAACGCTTCGATTCGTAGTGGCCCAAGCCTATGTCGTAATAGGCGGCGGCGTCTTTCGGATTAACGACGCTGGCCGTCGTCTCAGTCTGCGCGGCGGCGGCAGGAGCCAACTGCTTGCCGGACGTTTTTGGAGCCGGAGCTTTAGCGGGCTTCGACTTCGCGCCGCGCTTCTTCGGGGTCTTGGGCTGCGCCGCTTCGACGACTTCCTTGCCGTTCTGCGGCGCCGTAGCCTCTTGCGCGCCCGACACGAAAACACCGGCCAGCAGCATCAGACCGGCGGATAAAACTTTCTTCATACAACACTCAACTTTCTCAGATTTCCGTGAAGCGGCACGCGCTTGGCGAGCGCAGGTGAGCGCCAAGCGAGCGGCACGAGTCAGGCTGCCTTTTGAGCACGCGGATTATACATCAAGGTATCCATCGAAGAGCAAGGATGAAGGCCGCCGCAGGCTGGCCGCGAGGGATGAATTTAGTCTGACGTTTTCCCCTGCCGCTCTCGCCACCAGAGAAAGACGTAAATCAGGAGCGCGTAGAAAAGCATGAGAATCAAGCCGGCCAATCCTGACTGAAGTCCGGTCGGCGGATTATGGGAAAATACGTCGGGGAATATTCGCGCGACAACCGCCAGCAGCGATGACGCCGTAATTTGCATTACGAGCACGCCAAGGCTGGCGAACATTGCTTGTTGGATTCGTTTCATCCTTCTTGATTGATAATGCGCCAAAGAGAAAAGAGACGAAGGCTCTGCTTGAAGAGCAACGCCTTCATCCTTTCGCTGCGATTGTGTCCAAGCCCTGTTCGGAACTCGCGGGCGAGAAGTCTATCAACTTGCTCGAAGAGATTTCCGCGCCGTCGCGCGAGATGGAATGGACGCGCCAGCGTTCGTCGTCGCGCGCAGGATAGTCCGTGCGATGATGCGCGCCGCGCGATTCTTCGCGCCAGAGAGCCGCGCGGGCAATGAGCGTGGCGACGTTGAGAAAATTTCTGGACGCACGCGAGAGCGGGGCGCGCGCAATCTGCTCAAACTCCGCGAGCGCGCGGCCCACGGATTCGCGGCTGCGCAGGATGCCGACGCGCTCCCACATCAAACGCCGGACGCGCTTGCGCACGCTGAGAGCCACTTCGCCCGCCACCGGAACGTTCGACGCTTCTTCGCCGCCGCCCGCGGTGGAAGCAGCGAAGCCTTCAAACTTCACGCCCGCGCTCTCTCCGTCAACGGCTGCGGCGCGGCCCGCTCTCGCCCCGAAGACGAGTCCTTCGAGCAGCGAGTTTGACGCCAGCCGATTCGCGCCGTGGACGCCCGTGCAGGAAACTTCGCCCGCCGCGTAAAGTCCGGGCAGCGTCGCGCGCCCGTTGAGGTCTGTCCGCACGCCGCCCATGCAGTAATGCGAGGCGGGCGAGACGGGCAGCAAATCCTTCGTGATGTCCAAGCCATAGCGCAGACACGTCTCGTCAATCTTCGGGAAGCGATTCCGCAGGTAACGCGCGTCGAGCGCAGTCATGTCCAGATAGACGGTGCGCGTCCCCGTTCGCTGCATCTCCGCGACGACCGAACGGCTGACGACATCACGCGGAGCCAACTCTGCGCGCTCATGATAACGAGGCATAAAGCGTTTGCCGTCCGCGTTGCGTAGCACGCCGCCCTCGCCGCGCATCGCTTCGGAGAGCAGAAAGCGCGGCGCGTCCGGCAAGTTCAAAGCGGTCGGATGAAACTGCACAAACTCCATGTCCGAGAGTTCCGCGCCCGCAGCGTAAGCCATCGCCATGCCGTCGCCGGTCGCCACGCTCGGATTCGTCGTGTGCAGGAAGACTTGCCCCGCGCCGCCCGAAGCGAGGACGACGGCGCGCGCTCGAAGGCTTCGCGGGGCGCGCACCAAAGGGTCTAAGTAACGCACGCCACAAACGCGCCCGTCTTCGACCAGCAAGCTCTCCGTCGCCGCGTGCGCCATGAAGATGATGCCGCGCTCGGCGCGCGCTCTGGCAATCAACGCGCGGACAATCTCCTTGCCCGTCGAATCGCCGTGCGCATGCAGGATGCGACGGCGCGAGTGCGCGGCTTCCTGCGTGAAGACGAGCCGCCCGCCTTCGCGGTCAAACTCCGTCCCCCAGGCCATCAACTCTTGAATCAAGCCGGGGCCGTCTTCGACCATCACGCGCACCGCGCGCTCGTCGCACAATCCGGCCCCTGCGTTCAAGGTGTCTTCCTCGTGCAGAGCCACCTCGTCGTCTTCCGAGAGAGCGACGGCGATGCCGCCCTGCGCATACTCTGTGTTGGATTCGTCCGTGCGGTCTTTGGTGAGAACGGTGACGCGCGCCCCGCGCCCCGCCAGTTCGATGGCGGCCCGCAAGCCCGCGATGCCGCTGCCGATGACGATGAAATCAGTTTCGAGAGCCATTCAAGTCCTTTGCGCCGTTCCGGGCTTTTGATTCTAACAAGGCGGCAGCGGCGCAGGCAACGTTGCATGCTCGTCGAACGCCGCGCTAGAATGCGATTCGTAATCTTTCGCTTCTACCCCCGAAAATTTTTTGCAGGAGAAAGCGCGCCTGCGCTCGTTCGCTCAGGGCTGCGCTGTTCGGCCACCCAATCGCCCGCGCTCTCTGTGCGCGCTCGCTCTCAATAAGGAGAATTTCGCATGACAATCAAACGCCTGACAATTATCATGCTGGTTGTTTCCCTTTTCAGTTCAACGCTGGCCGTCGCGCAGCAAAGCAGCGCGACGAAGACCAGCCTCAAAGGCCCGGATAAGACTGCCGTGTTGCCACCTATCGACTACACCGAATTTAAATTGAAGAACGGCCTGCGCGTCATCTTTCATGAAGACCACTCGACGCCCATCGTCGCCGTCAACGTCTGGTATCACGTCGGCTCGAAGAACGAAGTGCCGGGTCGCACAGGCTTCGCGCACCTCTTCGAGCACATGATGTTTCAGGGCTCGCTGCATCACGACAACGATTACTTCGTGCCTTTGCAGGAAGCTGGCGGAACCTTGAACGGCTCGACCAACTCCGACCGCACCAACTACTGGGAAGTCGTGCCGAGCAACTTTCTCGAACTCGCTCTCTGGCTCGAATCAGACCGCATGGGCTATCTGCTCGACGCCATGACGGAGAAGAAGCTCGCCAACCAGCGCGACGTAGTGAAGAACGAGAAGCGGCAGAGCTACGACAATCGCCCGTACGGTCTGGTCGGAGCGCGCATCGCCGAGGCGATGTATCCGCCTGAGCATCCGTATCACTGGCTGACCATCGGCTCGCTCGACGATTTGACCGCTGCCTCCAAAGAAGACGTATCCGATTTCTTCCGTCGCTACTACACGCCGAACAATGCGAGCCTCGTCGTCGCAGGCGACATCAATCCGAAGGACGCGCGCAAGCTGGTCGAGAAATATTTCGGCCTGCTCAAGCAAGGGCCGGAAGTCGTGCGGCCTAACCCGCCGCAGCCCGCGCTTGAGAAAGAGACGCGCGTGACGATGGACGACCGCGTTTCGCTGCCGCGCCTGTACATGGTCTGGCATAGCTCGCCGCAGTGGAGCGCGGACGAAGCGACGCTCGACACGCTGGCCTTCGTGCTCGCGGGCGGCAAGGGTTCGCGGCTCTACAAATCGCTCGTCTACGAAAAACAGATTGCGCAGGATGTCTCGGCCTTCAACAACGCGCGCGAGATTGCCGGGCAGTTTCAAATCACAGCGACGGCCAAACCCGGCAAGACGCTCGAAGAGTTAGAGCAAGCCATCAATGAAGAGTTGGCGAAGGTTAAGACCGCGCCTCCGACCGCCGAAGAGATGGAGCGCGCCTATAACGCGCGCGAGTCTTCGTTCATCTATAGCATGCAAACCCTCGGCGGCTTCGGCGGCAAAAGCGACCAGTTGAACCAGTACGCTGTCTTCACGGGCAAGCCCAACAACTTTCAGCAAGACCTCGTTCGTTACCAGCGCGTGACCGCCGGCGACGTGACCGCGATGGTCAACAAGTATCTGACGGACAAGCGGCTCATCATGACCGTCACGCCGCGAGCGCGCGGCGCGCAAAAGAGCGGCGAGGCCGTCCCCGGCAGTCCCGCCGGAGCCATCGCCACGCCTTCGCAGCAGACCGCCGGAGCGACCGCGCCCGGCTCAAGCAACGCCGCTTCGCAAACCACGCGGCCCGTCACCGCGCCGACGACGACACAAACGGCTGGCGCGCAGCCGCAAACCAAGGCGGAAGCAGCCGCCACCGCTCCGGCAGGCGCAACGCCGCCCGCCACCACCGCGCAACGCAAAGGCGAACCGGAGCAAGCGGACAAGTCGAAGCTCGGCGGCCTCTACGCGCCGCCCGCGCCGAAGCCAGACCCTTCGTTCACGCTCCCGCAGTTGGAGCGGCGCAAACTCTCCAACGGCCTCGAAGTCTTAATCGTTCGTCACTCTGAACTGCCTATCATCAACATGAGTCTGGTGTTGAAGACGGGCGGCGCGGCTGACCCGCAAACGAGCGCGGGGCTGGCGAGCCTGACCTCCGCTTTGATTGACGAAGGAACGAAGACGCGCTCGGCTCTGGACATCTCGAACCAACTCTCGGCCATCGGCGCGAGCCTCGGCACCGGCGCGGACTGGGACTTTTCCAGCCTCACCCTGCTGACGCTGACCAAGCATCTGGACCGCGCCCTGGACATCTACGCGGATGTCTTGCTCAACCCGACGTTTCCCGAAAACGAGTTGAAGCTGCAACGCAACACGCGGCTGGCTTCGCTGCTGCAACGGCGCGACAACGCCGACGCCACCGCCGCGCTCGCCTACGCCACGCTGCTCTACGGGCGCAATCATCCGTACGGGCGCTCCATCATCGGCGACGAAACTTCCGTCGCGGCCATCAAGGCCGAAGACATACGCCGCTTCTACGAAACTTATTATCATCCGAACAACGCCGCGCTGATTGTCGTCGGCGACGTTAAGCCGGACACGCTGATGCCGCAGCTTGAACGCGCCCTCGGCAGTTGGAAGAGCGCGGATGTGCCTGCCGTTTCAATCAGCGAGCCGCCCGCGCGCACGAACGCAGCCATCTATCTTGTTGACAAACCCGGCGCGGCGCAGAGCGTTATCAACATCGGGCAGATTGGCCCGTCGCGCTCGACGCCCGATTACTTTCCGTTGATTGTCATGAACACTCTGCTCGGCGGGCAGTTCACCTCGCGCGTCAACATGAATTTGCGCGAAGACAAGGGCTACACCTACGCCGCGCGGACGAGCTTCGATTTTCGACGCGGGGCCGGGCCGTTCGCCGCCAGCGCGGGCGTGCAAACGGCTGTCACGAAGGAATCGGTCGCGGAGTTTATGAAGGAGTTGCGCGGCGTGCGCGGCGAGCGGCCAGTGACGCCCACCGAGCTTGAATTTTCGAAGCAGGCAATCATTCGCGGCTTTCCGCGCGGCTTCGAGACGCCCGACCAAATCGCCGGACGCCTCGCGGCAGTCGTCATCTACAACTTGCCCGACAGTTACTTTAACAACTACATCGCCAACGTTCGCGCCGTCACGCTCGACGACGTGACGCGCGTCGCCAACAAATATCTTGACCCGTCGAAGATGGCGATTCTCGTCGTCGGCGACCGCAAGGTCATCGAGCCGACGCTGCGCTCGCTGCCCGACATCGGCTCGTCGCTCATCCTCGTGGACGCCGAAGGCCGCACCGTCACAGGCGACGGCAATGGCGGCGGCAGCGGCGGCGCGCAACGCTAAACCCGAACGCCGTCAAGACAACAACGCGGCAGCGATGAATGGACGAGAGCCTCGCTCTCAACAATTAATCGCTGCCGCGTTTCTGGGTATACGACGATGCGCGACATTACATAATCGGCTCGTTAATATCCACAGCGTCCCATGCGGCGAGTCTTCGTTCGGCACAGTCGCGGCAATCTTGCAGCAGCGCGGTGAGGCATTGCATAAACCATGGCGTGCCAAGCAACATACTTGTCACTGTGTCATCTGAGACTTCCAGTTCTGAGACAAACCGCGGGCGTGATATTTCGCTTTTGACCTGGAGCGCTAATCTGATTCCGGCCCATCCGTTGCCGTCGTTGGGCATGATGTAGTCAGAGCCATGAACGCGCGCGAAGGCGTTGAAGGCAAACTTGATTCTTCCAATCATCTGCGTGGGCGTCAGCCCCGGCTCGATGTCTTTATGTTCGATGCCCGGCTCGATGCGTTTCTCTTCATCGAAGTCGTAAGCATTTTCCAGCGCCTCCAACTCTTCGAGGGTGAAGACGACACCGCGCGTGTGGCGCGCAACGTAGGCGATGTAGAGCAGGTGGTAAGTGGCGCCCTCAATCAGCGCGAAGATGCAGTAGGCGCACGTCTTGCGCCAAAATGGCCCCGTGCTTTGGTCTTCCGGCCCCTGCCTGTCAAGCATCTCCAGCGCGCCGGAGCAATTCCTCACGTCATCGGCCAACGCTCTCACGATGTCCCAGAACTCTTCTAAGGAATAAGGTATCTCTGCCATCGTTCCAGCCCTCTGTCGGTTAATGTTTCAAGGTGACGAAGCTTTCAAGCCGCGCTCGTCTCTCTTGCTGAGACAGTAAGCTTGCTTTGAAGTTTAATTATACGGCAGTTTCCGCCCGCCCGCCGCAACTATTTGATATGGCGAAGGGCCGAAATCGAGCGGGGTTTAATCCGGCGCGTTTCACCTTCGCTGTGTGGCGCCGCCGCGCGGGTGTTAAAATAAACGGGCAATGAATCAAGCGAGACATTTGACGGGATTATCGAAAGAGGAACTAACCGGCTTCGTGCGAGAGCTTGGCGAGCCGGACTATCGCGCGCGTCAAATCTTCGCCGCGCTGCATCATCGTCGCCTCCGCTCGTTTGACGAGATGACGGACTTGCCGAAGGCTTTGCGCGAGCAACTCAAAGAGCGCGGAAGCGCCGCGACGCTCAAGGTCGAATCGCGCTACGTCTCCGACGACGGCACGCGCCGCTACCTGCTGAAGACCCACGACAATCTTCCGGTCGAAGCCGTCTTCATTCCCGAAGAGCGGCGCGATACCATCTGCTTTTCTTCGCAGTCGGGCTGCCCCCTACAATGCGACTTTTGCCTGACGGCGAAGCTCGGCTTGCTGCGCACTTTGACGGCTGGCGAAATGGTCGAGCAGATTATCATCGCGCTCAACGACGCTTACGGCGAAGGCATTCAGACGCCGCGCGGCACGAATCTGGTGGCGATGGGAGCGGGCGAGCCGTTCCTCGCCTTCGAGCCTTTGATGCGCGCGCTCAAAATCATGGCCGAGCCTTCGGGGCTGTTCATCGTCCCCAACCGCGTGACCGTTTCGACAGCCGGCATCGTGCCGCGCATACGCGAGCTTGCGACCATCACGCCGCGCCCGCATCTCGCTATCTCGCTGGCCGCGCCGACAGACGAACTGCGCAACGTGCTGATGCCGATTAATCGCAAGTGGCCGCTTGAGGAATTGCTGGCGGCCTGCAAAGAGTTTGAGACATCGCTCAAGCCGGGCGAGCGTTTCACCTTCGAGTACGTCATGCTCGACGGCGTTAATGACGCGGACGAGCAAGCGCGCCAACTCGCCAACCTGCTCAATCGTCATCAACTGCGCGTCAAAGTGAATCTCATTCCGCACAACCCGGCAGACCCTCTGCCGTATAGACCTTCGCCGCCGGAGCGCGTGGAAAGCTTCAAAGCGATTCTCGAAGCCAAGGGCGTTCAAGCCTACGTGCGCCGCCCGCGCGGGCGCGACATCTATGCCGCCTGCGGCCAACTCGCCGCGCGCGGCGCCATCAATCCGCTGCAAACGGCAAGCTAAAATTTCGTCAAGCGTGAAGCGACCATCATCACTCTTAAGTGAAAGCTCGCTCCTGTCCACTCATGCTTCTCGATTCACGCTCGACGAAGTTTTTAGTTACAATCACCCGGAACAATTAAACTTGAAAGTGGCGAGACGTTTATCCAAAGATGAGACGAAAGATTTGTAGACGGCGAATGATGAAGAGCGCGCTCGCGGCGCTGCTGCTCTTTGTTCCGGCCAACTTTTACGCGACCGTGACAACGCGCTGGCGCTCCGTGCAGCCGAACATCGGCATCAACGGCTTTCTGGCTCTGGATAAAGTTCAACGGGGCCGCACGGTGCAGGCGGCCATCGTGATGAGCATCCCCGCGGGCTATCACGTCAACTCGAACCAGCCGGGCAACAAGTTTTCAATCGCCACCGTGCTCAAAGTTGAGGCGCCGGGCGGATTGCGCGTCAGCCCCGTCAGCTATCCGCGCGCGCAGTTGCGCAAGTTCAGTTTCTCCGAAGACAGGATTGCGGTCTTCGAAGGACGCGCCGTGTTGCGCTTCAACATCACAGTCCCGGCCAGCTATCAAGTCGGCGTGACGCAGTTGCGCGCGCGCTTGAAATATCAAAGCTGCACCGACGAGGTTTGCTTTCCGCCCGCCACGCGCGAAGTCAACGTCCCCATCACAGTCATCGGAGCCAACGAATCAGGCAAGAGCATCAACGGCCAAATATTCGGCGGCAGGCGTAAGGGCTAACCGAGACGCGGAGACACGGAGATAAAGACAGGCCATGCTGATGCTTCAAAATGCCTCTGACTATTCCTTCGCTATCTCTACGTCTCATCAAGTCGGTCTATCGCCTCGGTCACCCTGTCTCCGCGTCCCATTTCCCCGCGTCGCCGTTAATGCCGATGACGGACATCAATCTTCCGGTTCGTCCATAGACGCGCTTTTCGCGGCGGTAGGAAAAGAAGAGATCGGGGCGGCACATGGTGCAGAGCGGAGCGATGTGGATGCGCGCGGCTGCGACGCCAGCAGCGATTAGTTGTTCCTGATTCGCTCGCGGCAAATCAATGAGAGCGTGGCCCGCGCGCGTCTCTGTTAAGAGTTGGTCGGCGGCAGGAAACTTTTGGCGGAAAGCGTCTATCACTTCGCCGCCGACTTCGTAGCAGCAAGCGCCTGCGGCGGGGCCGATGGCGGCGAACACATCAGCCGGATTGGTGTCGTACTCTTCGTTCATTCTATCGAGCGCGCGTGAGACGATTTCCGCGAGCGTGCCGCGCCACCCGGCATGGATGGCGGCGAACGCTCCCGTTCGCGCGTCGCCCAGGATGACCGGAACGCAGTCCGCCGTCTTGACGCCGAGCAGCAAGCCTTTTGTGCGACTGGTGAGAGCATCGCAGCGCGCCGCTTCGCCGAGCGAGTCGAGCGGCTCTCGCGCGTCTTCCAGACTTTTAACGACGCGCACGTTTGCGCCATGGACTTGCCAGCAGGCTGCGAGTTGCCAGTCGCCCTCGAAGAGGCTGAGAAAGCGGCGACGATTTTCATAAATATTTTCGGCGGGATCGTCGTCAAAGCCCGCTAGGTTGAGCGCGTCGTGCGGCATCGGGCTGACGCCTCCGAGCCGCGTCGAGAAGGCATTGACAAAGCCTTCCGCTTCGAGCGGCGCGCAAGCGAGAGCGCGCACGCCTTCCCGCTCGCGCCAGTAGAATCCGGCGCGCGCCAGTTCCGTTTCATCCGTGATTATTTCCATTGGCATAGACATCATCGAAGTCCATCGCGTGCGCGAAGTGATAGAACGCACGCCGCGCTTTCTTGAGCGCGTGTACACAGAGGCCGAGCGCGCTTACTGCGAGAGTCGCGGAGCGGTCGCCGCGCAACATTATGCCGCACGCTTCGCCGCAAAAGAAGCCGCGCTCAAGGCTCTGCAAACAGGTTGGAGCGGCGGCGTCGCATGGCAGGATGTCGAAGTCGCCGCGCGCGAGAGCGGCGCGCCCCTGCTCATCCTGCGCGGCCTCGTCCGCCAACTCTTCGACCAATCCGGCGCGACCGCCGCGCATCTCTCAATCTCCCACACTGCCGAACACGCCATCGCGCAAGTCATCCTCGAACGCGCCGGTTAAAGCGATTCATAAACAAGCAGGCGAGCGAGTTTCATCAAACTCGCCCGCCTGCTTTAGTCAACTTTTTTGTCGCGCTCTTAAACGTCTAGCGATTCTGTCCCGGCCCTCTGACGCGCATGTCGTTGACGAGCGTGCGCTGGCCGCGCGTGTCAATCTCAACCTGCGTCGCCTTCCATGTGGGCGGCAGCTTGGGGTTGGTTTCGGCGCGCGGCAAAGGCTGCTGCGTCCGGGTCGAAGCATCTCGCGCGAGCGTGCGCGCAGTAGTGTCGTCAGTTGCCAAGCTTGTCTCCATCGCGGGATATTGCTCGGACGCGCTGGCTGCTGCGGTCAGTTCTTCAAAGCTGCCGTGGGCGTAGCATTCGATGGTCGGAGCGAGGCTGCCCGTGATGGCAATCTGTTCGCGCTGCGGGCAGGTCGCGCCCGCGAGGAGCCCCGTCTCCGGGTCAACGAAGACGCTCGTGATGCCCGCGGGGCGTTCGAATCTTTCGCCGCCGAGTTCCGGTCGCAACTCGACCGCGCCCTTAACAAACTCCGTCCAGGCGGGCAACGCAGCCTCCGCGCCCGTCAAGCCCAACTGCTTGTTATCGTCAAAGCCAATCCAGACGGCGCAGACCAGATTCGGCGTGTAGCCGATGAACCAGCCGTCGCGCGACGTGCCTGTCTTGCCCGCAATCGCCGTCTTCTTGACAGAGCCGCGCGCCGCGCGAGCCGTGCCGTGGTCTATCACGTCCGAGAGCATGTCCGTTATCAGGTAGGCGGTCGTCGGTTGGATAACAGGCTGCGGCGTTCCTTTGCCGCCGATAACTTCCGCTCCGCTCGAATCGGTCGCGCGCTCTATGACGCGCGGCTCTGTGCGCTGGCCTTCGTTGGCAAAAGCAGTGTACGCGGCGGCCATGTCGAGCGGCGTCGCTTCCGTCGTGCCGAGCGCGAGCGCAGGATACGGCGCGGGCTTCGGCAGTCCGAGTTTCTCAGCCATGCTCGCAACGCGCGGCAGTCCAACGCGCATCGCCACGTCAACCGTGACCACGTTCAGAGACTTCACCAAACCCGTCCGCATCATCACATCGCGCATCGAATACGCGCCGCCGTAATTGGCCGGATGATACGTGGCGCGACGGTCGTAAATAAACTCGCGCGGCGCATCCTCGTACATAGAGACGGGCGACAGACCGCTCTCAAGCGCCGAAGCATAGACGATGGGCTTGAAGACGGAGCCGGGCTGGCGCAACGAATCCGTCGCGCGATTCAACTGCGACTCTGCATAGCTGCGTCCTCCGACCATCGCCAGCACGTCGCCCGTCTTCGGGTCTAAAGCCACGAGCGCGACCTGCGGCGTCGCCTTGCCTCCCGCGTAAACTTTATCCAGCCGCTCAAGCTGTCGCCCGACGGCCTCTTCCGCGAGTTGCTGTAAATCCAAATCAATCGTCGTGTAGACACGCAACCCGCCGCGCTCGTCCTTGTGGCCGGAGCGTTCAAGCTGCGCGTCGCTCATGCGGTTGACGTAATCAATGAAGTAGGGCGCGAGCGATTCGTTGTGCTCCGGCGCGGGCGCGACCTGCAAAGGCTCCTGCGCCGCCGCCGCATTTTCTTCGCCGGTGATAACGCCGTCGCGCAGCATCGCGTCGAGCACCATCCGGCGACGCGCGGTGGCGGCCTCCGTGTGACGGTCGGGCGCATAGCGGCTAGGGCTTTGAATCATCCCGGCAATCGTCGCAGCCTCCGCGAGGCTCAAGTCCTTCAAATCTTTTCCGAAGAAGACGCGCGCCCCTTGCTCGACGCCGCGCACGCCGACGGAGCCGCGCTGCCCAAGGTAAACCTCGTTGCAGTAGAGCGCGAAGATGTCTTCCTTCGAGAGACGACGCTCAAGCGACAAGCTAATCATCGCTTCGGCATACTTGCGCGCCAGCGTTCGCTCCGGCGAGAGATAAGTGTTCTTGACGAGTTGCTGCGTGATGGTCGAGCCGCCCTGTCCCGCTTCGTTGTCGCCCGCGTTGCGCAGGAACGCCCGCGCGATGCCGAGCAGGTCAACGCCCCTGTGGTCGAAGAAGCGATGGTCTTCAATCGAGAGAATCGCGTGCGCCAGCACGGGCGGAATATCTTGATACGAGAGCGCGGCCCTTTGGCCCGCCTTCATCGAAGCGTCTGCGGTCAGGAGTTCCGGCTCAAGCTGGTAGGAATCGAGCGTCAGCGCGTCGCCCGTCAACTGCGCGATGCGATTGCTCTTGTCAAAACTAACGTTGACGATTGACGGCCCACTGTAGCCGCTCGCGCGGCGCGGGCGAATCTCAACCGCGTCGGCCTGCGCCGTGAAGCTGCCGCTCCAAACATCGCTGGCGTTCTTTTCGATGTAACCTGCGCGGCGCAACAAGGCGACCAGTCGCTCGCGCGTCATCGTCTGCCCTGCGCGCAAGCGGCGCGGCGCGGCATAGA
>JAWVFT010000089.1:0-13071 GCA_033855775.1 Blastocatellia bacterium
GAACGCAACGCCGTCAAAGAAATACTGCCGCGTCGGAAAGCACACGTACACCAACAGAATCGCCCCGCCAACAATCCACGGCGCCCATCCCTCTCTATCCTTCGTCATCAGCATCAGCCCGTATCAACCTTCCGCTTCGCACTCTTTCAAAGTGACCTCTGCTTCTTCCAACTCGTCTGGCATGCGGAGTGTGGTAAAGATGCCCACCGCGCGCCGTGCGTAGGGCAACGCCTCTTGCGGTCGCTCTTGCCGGACAAGGGCTTTTGCAAGTCGGTGGCAATTAGAGGCTATTAATTCTAGCCGGCCCACTGCTTCCGACAGTGGCAACGCTTCATGCGCTAGGGTTTCGGCGGCGGGCCAGTCTTGGCAATCAAGCGCGAGCGCAGCCAAGTTGCCGGTATAGGCAGCAATGCCCTCTCGATAGCTCACCTTTTTCGCAATTCGCAACGCCTCACGGAGGTCACGCTCAGCGGCGGCATAGTCACCGGACATCCTTTCGATGTCTGCGAGGTCGTTCAATACAGATGCCACCTTATCGCTCTCCGGCGCAAGAGATTGATAAAGCGCGAGGACTTCTTTGTGGGCGGCAAGCGCGGCAGGATAATCTCCCTTCAATTTATGCCCTACACCTCGCAAGTGAGTTGCGTTTGCTTTTTCTCTGGCTTCAGTGCCAGCTTTTTGCCAATGCGTCTCGCAACGTGCAGCACAGCCTAATACTTCATCACCTTGATTACGTAAGTGATATATCCATCCAACATCACAAGCTCGCCAACCTGCGTTGTAAAAATCCCCTTCAGACACTGCTCTCTCTTCCGCTTGATAATTAAGTGACAGTTGCTCATCCCAATGCCCGGAAAAATCCAAAAAGTTGTCGAGGGCATCGCACAAATTCTGAAGCCGATTATTATCGCCTTGTAAAAATAGTGGCAGCGCAGCCGCAATTGATAGCCACTCAGTTTCTAGTCTTGGAAAGCGTTCATAATGTATCCAGCCATTCTCCATCGCCAGCACGTAGGCGCGGGCCATCAAGCGGTCACCCGTTTGGGCCACGGCTTCGGGGCGCTTGCGGCGCAAGAAGGAGGCGGCCAATGCGGGGAGAAGAAAGACCTGCGCTTGTTCGTCGCTGACGAGCAGGGCGCGGTCGGTTAAATCTTCGAGCGCGGTTTGCGCGGCGGTGAGGGCTAGCCCGGAGAGCTCGGCAATCCATTCCACTTTGGCGGGCCGCGTGAAATGCGTCAGAGCCGCGAGCACGGCCATCTCGCTGGCGGTGAAGGTGTCGAGCAGGTCGCCGAAGATGAATTCCAGCGGGTCGTTGTCTTTGGGCGCGGATTTCATAAAGTCGCACGCTTCCGTGATTGTGCGGCAGTGGCTTCCGGCGCGTCCCAATTGCCCCGCCACCCATTTGATGAGCAGCGGATTGCCTTGCGTGATTTCGTAAAGCTCGCGGGGCTCGTTGTCGTCGGCGCGTTTGAGGTGGCGATTGGTCTTGGCGAGTTCGGCTATCAGGTCGAGCGCGTCCTTGAGGGCGAGACGGTCCAGGCGGACGACGCGGGCGTCAATGTCCGTGCGGCGGCGGCTGGTGACAATCGCTTTGCACGCGCCGGGCAGACGGCTGAGAAACTGGTAGAGACGGACGCGCTCTTTCTCTTCAAACGTCTCAACGTTGTCGATGATGATGAGGGCTTGCTTGTCTGCGAGGACGTGATTCACGGCTTTGACGCGCTCGTTCGGGGCGATGCGCGCGAGGTCTTCCTCGCCCAACTCGCGCGCCAGTTCGGTAATCAGGGAGATGAAGTTGGGGAGCATAAAGTCCTGAAGAGACTGTTCGCCGACGGGCGTCAGTTCGCGCACCTTGGCCGAGAGGAAAATCTTGAGCGCGAAGTGTTCGGCGGGCGCGACGTGTCCGGCGCGGACGGCCAGCGCGGTCTTGCCGATGCCGCCCGGCCCATCAATCAGCGCTCCCCAACTGCGCGATTCCGGCAGGAGCGCGTCGGCGATAATAGCCAGTTCAACTTCACGGCCGAAGAAGTAGGGCTGCGTGGGCAGGCTTGAGCGGCTTGCTGTTGAAGCGTTGACGGCAGGCGTTGCGGGGGGAAGCAAATCTCTCATCGAAGCTAAGGCTTCGCGTCGCCCGTCTGGCTGCTTGAGCGAAGTTTGCCGGAGCATGTGCAGGACGAAGCTGGCGGCATTGTGCGCGGCCAACTTCTGGCGCGCGTCTTTGTCATGGCCCTTGTCGCCGTCGGCCCAATCGCAGATGGCTTTGACAAGCAGCCAATCAACTTTGCTCTCCTGACAGGCGACGTAAAGCCCCGCGCCTTCCATCTCGCCGCCGATGGCTTCCGGCTCGAAGCCGAGCAGTTGTTGGCGAAAGTCAAGATTGTCCGCCAGCTTGTCGCCGGAGAGAATCAGGCCGGAGCGCACCTTTGCTATTGACTCGTCCCAGTGTTGTTCCGCGACGCGGAAGCTGCTCAGGAGCGAAGAAGAAGCGGGCGGGCGGTCGCCGCGCGGGATGATTTCGAGTTGGCCTTCTTTGTTTGTGCCGACGCGCTGAAGCTCGTACAGCAGCAGTTGCTTTGAAACCAGAATGTCGCCGATTGATTGCTTTTCGGCGTTCATGCCGAAGGCGATGCCGACCATGATGACCGCCGACGGCGCAAGCGCATCAATGCCTTTCTGCACGGTCTGTAGAGACGCGCCCACTCCGCCCGAACCCATCTCGGATTGCGCCATGAACACTCGCGCGCCCTTAACGCTGCCGAGGTCTTGATACGTCCTGCCGTCAATCTGGACAGACTTGGGAGCCTGCGCGGTCGCTGCTCCGAAAACTTGCAGCACGGCTTGGCTTTCAACTTTGGTGACAGTGACAATCAGCACGTCGGCTTGCATTTCAAGCATCCCTCTTTCGTCGCCCTTGGCTTAAGGTTCGAGGCCAGCATCTTGAGTCGCAATTATACGTCATCGACACCGAATAGCATTCCATCAAGCATCTGTTTCACCACTCAGTTTGGCGATGGCGTTTATCAACGCTTCCGGCGATTGCTCAACGCTCTCGCGCTGGACAATGAACGCGGGAGATGCGCGAAGGCGCGTCTTAGTGCAATAATGTGCGCGCTCCCTTTGAGACCACTGACTGAATGAGGAAAGTATGAAACGCTTGTGTCTTTCGGCGCTGCTCGTCGTGTTCGCGCTCGCTGGCGCGGTCGCGGGGCAGGTGGCCGCCTCTCCGTTTACGATTAACGACCTGCTCAAGGTGCGCCGCGTCGGCGACCCGCAGGTTTCGCCCGATGGCCGTTGGGTGGCTTACGTCATCACAGACATCAACAAGACGAACAATCGCGGCTTGACGCAGATTTATCTGATTGCCGCAGAGGGCGGCGAGCCGCGCCAACTGACTAAAGGCGAGAGCTCGGCCAGTTCGCCGCGCTGGTCGCCCGACGGCAAACGCCTCGCCTTCATCTCTTCGCAGGAAGGCGGGCCGCAAATCTGGACGATGGACGTTGCCTCCGGCGAGATGAAGAAAGTTAGCAGCATCTCGACCGGAGCGTCAGACCTCATCTGGTCGCCCGACGGGCAGATGCTCGCCTTCGTCTCGGACGTGTACCCGGAATGCGCGACCGACGAGTGCAACAAGGAACGCGACGAGAAGATGGAAGCCAGCAAGGTCAAGGCGAAAGTCGCAGACCGCTTGCTCTTTCGTCACTGGAACAGTTGGAAGGAAGGCAAGCGCACGCACGTCTTCATCGTCGCAAGCGACGGCGGCGCGGCGCGCGACATGACGCCCGGCGACTATGACGCTCCGCCCTTCTCTCTCGGCGGGCCAACCGATTACGCCTTCTCGCCCGACTCGAAAGAACTCGCCTTCGCGCGCAATACGGATAAGGTTGAAGCGACTTCGACCAACGGCGACATCTTCATCGTCCCCGTCGCGGGCGGCGAAGCCCGCCGCATCACGGAGAGCAATCTCGGCGCAGACCTCTCGCCGCAATACTCGCCCGACGGTCGCTTCATCGCCTATCGCTCGCAGGAGCGCGCGGGCTTCGAGTCTGACCGCTGGCGTTTGATGCTCTACGACCGCCAGCGCAATCAATCGCGCGAACTGATGCAGAACTATGACGCATACGTTGACACATATTTGTTCTCGCCCGACAGCAAGTATATCTACTTCGCCTCCGGCGAGCGCGGACGACAGCCCGTCTATGCCGTCGCCGTCGCGGGCGGCGCGCCCGTCAAAATCCTTCAGGGCTTCAACGACGACATGAAGCTCTCCGCGGACGGGAAGACGATGGTCTTCACGCGCTCGACGACGACGATGCCGGCCGAGATTTTCATCACGCGCATCGCAGACCCGCGCCAGCGCATCGCGCAGGGCGAGAGCGCTGTCGTGAAGTTGACGAAGACCAACGACGCGCTGCTCGCCGGTTATCAACTACAGCCCGCCGAAGAGTTGACATGGACGGGAGCAAGCAACACGAAAGTCTCCGGCTGGCTCGTCAAGCCGCCCGACTTCAAGGCCGGTCAGCAGTATCCGATGGTCGTCCTGATTCATGGCGGGCCGCAGGGCGCATGGAACGACAGTTGGGGCTATCGCTGGAACCCGGAGGTCTTCGCCAACGCCGGTTACGTCGTCTTCATGCCGAACCCGCGCGGCTCCATCGGCTACGGCCAGAAATTTCTGGACGAGATTTCCGGCGACTGGGGCGGCAAGGCTTACGCGGACATCATGAACGGCGTCGCGCATGTCATCAGCCTCGGCTACGTTGACAGGAATCGTCTGGGGGCGGCGGGCGGCTCCTACGGCGGCTACATGGTCAACTGGCTCGAAGGCCACAACACAGACCAGCGCGCGCAGTTCAAAGCTCTCGTCTCGCACGCCGGAGTCTATAACCTGTCGAGCATGTACGGCGCGACCGAAGAACTCTGGTTCACAGATTGGGAGTTTAAAGGCGCCCCCTGGGACAACCCCGAAATGTACGCGCGCTGGTCGCCCAACATGTTCGTCAAGAATTTTAAGACGCCGCTCCTTGTCGTCCACGGCGAGCTTGATTATCGCGTCCCCGTCACCGAAGGCTTGCAGCTTTTCACGGCCCTGCAACGACAGGGCGTTGATTCCAAGCTGCTCTACTTTCCTGACGAAGGCCACTGGATTCAAAAGCCGCAGAACGCCGAACTCTGGTACACGACCGTCATCGGCTGGCTCGACAAATATCTGAAGTTGAAGAGCTAGTCGCGGGTCACGCTCGCGGCTTAACGCGCGGCTTAAGCTGACGGCAGAGTAGCGGATTGACGAAAATCAATTCGCTACTCTTTCTCTTTGATGTGAACTAAAGTAACGAGCGCGGATTTCGCGTTCGCAGATTATCAAGGGAAGGCTCAAAACTCGTTTCAGGCATGAACTTCTTCGCGCACACGTCGGCGGCAGAGCGATACGCAAGGGGTCGGCCCTACTTTCACCCGTTCGTCATCAATCGCTTCAGAGAGTTGGTCGCGCTGGCCGCGCCGCTCGCGCTCGCGCTGGACGTGGGTTGCGGGACGGGCCTGTCAAGTGTCGCCTTGAAAGAGATTGCCGGCCGCGTCGTCGGCGTTGACGCCGCGCCTTCAATGCTGGCGCAGGCTCCGCGCGCGGCGCGTCTCTCATACGCCGTCTCGCTCGCCGAGCAGTTGCCCTTCGCGGCGAATGAATTTGATTTGCTGACGCTCTCGCAGGTCTGCCACTGGCTCGACCGCGAGCGCTTCTTCGCGGAGGCGCGCAGAGTCCTGCGCCCTTCGAGTTGGCTGATGATTTACGACGCCTATTTTTCCGCGCTCTCGTCCGAGAATCCAGACTTTCAAACGTGGCATCGTGAGACTTACCTGCAAAAATATCCGAGCCCGGCGCGCTCCTGGTTTTCGTTGCCAGCGGACGACGCAGAGGCTCTCGGCTTCGAGTTGCGCAAGGCCGAGCGGCTGCCGCACGCGATTAGCTTCACGCGCGAACAATTGGTCGAATACCTGCTCTCGCAGAGCAACATCATCGCGGCGGTGGAAGACGGCGCGGAAGAGATTGACGAAGTTCGTCGCTGGCTGGCGCAGGAACTCAAGCCCTTCTTCGCAGACCGCGACGAAGTTGATTTCATCTTCAACGTCTCAATCTGGTATCTGCAATCAAACTAAGGAAGCAATTGATGAACCGACAACACGACGCGCGCATGGCTACGAAAGAGGACGCGGCGCGCAGAGCAGCGGGCGGGCGTTTGTGATGAACGCTGAGGCCGTCACAGAGCGCGAGCGGCTGGCCCTGCGCGAGCGACCCAAAGGCTTGCCCATCGGGCAGATGAACTGGGGCAAGCTGCTCTTCATGCACTGGCCTTTGAAGCCCGAAGCCCTGCGCCCGCTCATCCCTGAGCGTTTGACGATTGACACTTTTGAAGGCGCGGCTTGGGTCGGCGTCGTGCCGTTTACGATGTGGGGCGTGCGCCCGACTTTCACGCCGCCCCTTCCGGGCCTCAGCCGCTTTCACGAGTTGAACGTCCGCACCTACGTTCACCTGGACGGCGTGCCGGGCGTCTGGTTCCACTCGCTCGACGCCGCCAGCCCGCTAGCCGTCCGGGGCGCGCGCGCCTTCTTTCATCTTCCCTACTTCAACGCTCGCATGAGCCTTGAGCAAGAGAGCGAGCGCATCATCTATTCGTCGGAGCGCACACACAGAGACGCGCCGCCCGCGCGCTTTCAAGCGACATGGAACATAGGCGATGCGCTGCCAACGTCCGCGCCCGGCTCGCTCGAATTTTTCCTCACCGAACGCTACTGCCTCTACGCGGCGCGCGGCGAAAAGATTTATCGCCTGCGCATCTTTCATCCGCCGTGGCCCTTGCGCCGGGCCGAACTCTCGTCCTACGACTCGACCATGCTCGCGGCGCACGGATTGTCAGAGCCGGACGACGCGCCGCTCCTGCACTACGCCGAAGCCCTGCGCGTCCAGGCATGGCCGCTGTTCAAAGTCAAAGCGAATTAGTCACGCGCCACAGCCAAAAGCTGAAAGGCAACGGTGAAGGAAAGCCGCTTTTATAAAGCTCAGCCTTCGCCCGCCTGCTGCCTTTTCACTTTAGACTTTGGACTTTCGACTTTGGACTGCTCTTTACCTTCCTTTTCCTGTGAGCGTGGCGAGCGGGCCGTCCTGCTTGATGAAGTTTTTGAGGGCGGCGTAAGGGATGACGACGACGTGTTCGCCTTCGGCGTAAGAGGCGACTTGATACGGGTCGAAGGTGACGACGAGGCCACGGCGCGAGATGTTCCAACTCTTGTAATTTTCGGACGACGGCGCGGCGCCGGTCGCAATCCACTCGCTGTCGGAGTCTGGGCCGAGTTCTTTCTTCAGAGCCTTGACGGCGTAAGCCGAGATGGCTTGCATGTAGCCGGAGCGCGGATTGAAGAGGTCTGAGAGAGCGAGGCGGCGGCCCGCGCTCAAATCATAATTGAACGTCATGGAGTAGTTGTTCGGATGGGCCGCGCCCGCGCTGTAGGCGCTGACGCCGAACGAGACGCTGATGATGTCGGGGCCGCCATGCTCAATGGTGTAGCCCACGTCGAACGTGTTCTCCGACACTTCGGCGGGAGTGGTCCGGTCAGGCGGCTCAATCGCTTTCTTAAAGCCGTTGGCCTCTTTCGTCAACAGTTCTTTGATGGCTTGATTGAAGGCCACGGCCTTCGCGTCGGTCGCCCCGGCAATCTGCGGATAGCTGGCCTTAATCGTGTATCTGAGCCGCCTGTTTCTTTCGTTAATCAGCCGCTTGACGAAGCGGAAACTGGCCGCCGCGTTGCCGCTCGGCTCAAGCCGTGAAGAGACTGCGGGCGCGCTCCGTTTCAAGCTGAGACGCAGCCGCGACTGGCTCGCGCTGCCCGGTTGCGGCCAGAGCGCGAGCGAGAGAATCAAGGTCAGGGAAATTGTCAACAGGAATCTTTTTCTCATCTGTGTGCCTTCAATTATGGTTTCGCGCTTCGGACAGCGCAACGCTGCGAGAGACGCGCCGCGCCGGAGCGTTTTGCTCACGCCGCGACGACCACGGCGCGAAGGGTCCGGGCGATGGATGACGGCGTGGCTACTCATGCTTGAATAGCTTCTCGTTCATCCCTTCAGCCGTTGTTGGTTTATGTCGGTCGCTCAAGCGGCGGGACGACGGCGGTGAAGTCTTCATTGAAGCGTCGCGCGTACTGCTCAATCAGTTCTTCGACGCGTTCGAGTTGCGGGGAGCGGACGACGAGTCCGGCGTGATACCGTTTCTTGACGCGATAAGCTATCTCCGGGTCTGTGTAGCCGCCGGTGTCTGGATACTCCTGACGCGCGAGCGAAAGGACAATGCCCGCGTAGTTAAGCTCCGCTTCGGGCGGATGGTATGGATGCTCGCGGTCGGCTGTTTCAATCCTTGCCCACTCGCGCCAGAGGTTGATGCCGCTGGCGGCTTCCAGTGTCTCGGCGATGTAAGCGCCGCCGACGCGGGCCGCGATTTCGAGAAAGTAAAACTCGCCGTCCGCCGCGCCCTTGATAAATTCCGCGTGCGCCGCTCCGTTCACAAGGCCGAGGCTTTTAATCAACTGGCGGTTGGCCTTCAAGAGTTTCCTGTGGTCGGCTGAGCCGCGCCGGACGCTTTGCGAGATGAAGACGCCGCCGCCGTGCGCGACATCCATCGGAGGCCGCCCGTAGCGATTGACGCCCGCGAAGGCAACCTTGCCATCGGCCACGCCCGAATCAACGTGAAAGACTTCGCCCGTCACGAAGCGTTCGAGCAGGTAGAAGGACGAGCGCTCTTGCAGTCGCTCGCGCGCGTCCAGTTCGTCAATCGCGCGCCAGACCTGCTCCGAGTCGTGCAGCTTCCTGATGCCCATCGCGGACACGTCCGAGCGCGGCTTGAGAACCCAAGGCGCAGGCACGCGCTGCATGAACTCGCGCAGGCGGTCGTAGTTGAGCACGTGAACGAAATCGGGAACACGGATGCCCGCCTCACTCGCGCGGACGCGCATCGAGAGCTTGTCGCGGAAGACGCGGGCCTGCGCGCTCGTCATTCCCGGCAGGCATAGATGCTCGCGTATCAGGGCGGCGGTCAGCACGTCGTACTCTTCGAGGGCGACGAGGCGAGCCAGTTGATGAGAGCGCGCCAACTGGCTGACGACGTGCATGAAGATGTCCGGCCCCGCGTCGTCCGGCACGGCCACTATGTCGTCCAAACTCTCGCGCGGCCACTCTTCCTGCAAGAGCCTTTCCTTCGTCACCAGCAGCACGCGAAAGCCGAGCCGCTTTGCCTCGCGCAGGAAATCAACGCCCTTGAAGTAGCTGGCGAGACAGATGACGGTCTGCGCGCTCAGTTGTGAATCGTTCATGAGAGATAGAGTCGCGCGTGTTTAGCGTCGCGCCAGCACGACGCTAAACACGCTTGCCGTCATTGGTGTATAAAAATTCGTGCTGTCATTCATCGTCCGCGTCAGTCTGCACGCCCGTGCCGGAGCCGGAGCCTAGAATCGTATTCATGCCGCTGTTCTCTTCCACGCCGGTCGGCGCGTCCGGTTCGGCCACGTCGCCCGCTTCGTCCGCTCGCGCGCTTGAGTCGCCCGTCTCCTGCATCAAGCCTCCGGCGTCTTCCGTCTTGTCAATGGTTGAATCTTCCTGCTTGCTCATCTCGGCTGTCCCCTCTTTTCTATCGTGTGTTGGCAGCCCGCGCCCCGGCCAAAAAAGTTCGAACGATGAAAGCAACGACTGGCGCGCGGCGGCGGGTGAGTGGTATATAGCACAGACGGTCGGGCACAGTATATCTTCGTGCGGCCCTGAGCAGCGCAGGCTGCCAACGGGTCAGAGCAGATTTCCTCAAACGGCGCTCGCGGCGCGGCACAGGCGCGCTTCAATCTAAACGGCAAGCAGCGCACGTAAATAATTTTCAAGCAGGTTCGGGCGAGGCGGAGTCACAAAGGGCAGGCGACGGCGCGGGCGTGTTTGTTCGTCGAGTTCGTTCGTTAAGCGATTGAGGCGCGAAGCGCGCCGGAGTCTGATTTCTTAAACTGAGGAGCAAGGGATGAAGGCTGAGGCAGCGATACGCAGGCGGCTGGCGGCGGCGGGAGCGATGCTCTTCGCCGTCGGGATGGTGACGGGGTTGTGGTCTGCCGCGGCGCTGACGAACAAAGTTCAGGTCGGGATGCCGCGGCTCGCATTGGCCGCGCACTTGAACGGCTTGCTCGGCGGGCTGTGGCTTGTCGCCGTCGCGTGGACGTTCGACTTTCTACACTACGACGCGAAAGGCTTGCGCCGCCTCGCTCTCGTCGTCGCCCTCGCGGCGTGGAGCAACTGGCTCGTCACGCTCATCGCTTCATTCTTCGGCGTCAACGGCCTTGAGTACACGGGCCGTCGCGCCAACGATGTCGTCGCCTTTCTCCTGCAAACACTGGTCGTCATCCCCACGCTCATCGGCGCGGGCCTCTGGGCCTGGGGATTCAAGATGAAGGATGAGAGATGAAGAAAGCGCAGACACGGCGACGCGGCGACGCGGAGACACGGAGAAGGAAAGAGCGCGCTGATTCTGCAAGTCGCCGCTGGTTATTTCTTCCCCGCGTCGCCGCGTCGCCGTGTCTCCGCATCGCTCTTTCCCCCTTTCGGAGTTGCATATGATATTTCGTAGCCCTTACGCGGACGTGTTGATTCCCGAAGAGTCTGTGCCGGGATTTGTGCTGCGGCACGCCGCAGCGCGCGGCGACAAAGCGGCGTTGATTGACGGCACGAGCGGCGCGAGCATTAGCTACGCGCAGTTGGCGAAGAGCGTGCGGAGCGTGGCGGCGAGCCTCGCCGGGCGCGGCTTCAGGCGCGGCGATGTCTTCGCCATCTTCAGCCCGAACGTGCCGGAGTATGCCATCGCGCTCTACGCCGTCGCCTCGCTCGGCGGAGCGAGCACGACCATCAACCCGCTCTACACGGCGGACGAAGTGGCGCATCAACTGAAGGACGCGGGCGCGAGTTACCTGCTCACCGTCCCGGCCTTGATTGACAAGGCCAAGGCGGCGGCTGAGAAAGCGCACATCAGGGAAATCTTCGTCCTCGGCGAGACGGACGCGGCGACGCCCTTCGCCTCGCTCCTGCACAACGACGACGCGCCGCCGCAGGTTTCCATCAACGCGCGCGAGGACATCTTCGCCCTTCCCTATTCGAGCGGCACGACGGGGCTGCCCAAAGGCGTGATGCTGACGCACTACAACGTCGTCGCCAATCTCTGCCAGCAGGAAGTTGTCAACCCGATTCAAGAGACGGACACGCTCATCTGCATCCTGCCGCTCTTTCACATCTATGGCATGGCCGTCATTCTCAACACGGGTCTGCACAGCGGCGCAACCATCGTCACCATGCAACGCTTCGACCTTGAGCGCGTGCTCAAAGTGATGCAGGATTACGGCGTCACCTACGCGCATCTGGTTCCGCCGATTATCCTCGCCCTGACGAAGCAGAAGATAGTTGACGACTACGACCTCTCGAAGCTGCACACAATCTTTTCGGGCGCGGCCCCGCTCGGCCAGACTATCACGCAGGCTTGCGTCGAGCGTCTCGGCTGCCAGATTCGACAGGGCTACGGCATGACGGAAACCAGCCCCGTCATTCACATGAGCCCGCATGACGCCGAACAGATTAAGCACGGAGCGGTCGGCCAATGCATTCCCAACACCGAATGTAAAATCGTGGACATGGAGACAGGAGCCGCGCTCGGCCCGAATCAGGAAGGCGAAATCTGCATGCGCGGCCCGCAGATGATGAAGGGCTATTTGAACAAGCCGGAAGCGACCGCCGCGACCATTGACGCCGAAGGCTGGCTGCACACGGGCGACATCGGCTACGCCGACGAAGACGGCCATTTCTTCATCGTTGACCGCGCCAAAGAGTTGATTAAGTACAAGGGCTTTCAAGTCGCCCCGGCGGAGTTGGAGGCGATACTGCTCTCGCACCCGTCAATCGCGGACGCGGCCGTCATCCCCGTCGCGGACGAGGAAGCGGGCGAGATTCCGAAAGCCTTCATCGTCATCAAGGCGGGAGCCGCAGCCGACGACGCGGAGATTAAAGCTTACGTCGCCGGGCGCGTCGCCCCTTACAAAAAGATTCGGCTCATTGAACGCATCGAACAGATTCCCAAATCCGCCTCTGGCAAAATCCTGCGCCGCGTTCTCGTCGAGCGCGAAAGAAAAAGGAGAGCAGAAAACTAAATGTCAAACGAACAAGTTCAAAAAGCGGTCGCAGATTATTTCGCCGCCATTCGCGCGATGGACGCCGGAGCGTGGGTCGCGACCTTTGCCGACGATGGAGTCAATCATGATCCGGTCGGCTCGCCGCCCAACGCGGGACACGCCGCCCTGCGACAGTTCTTCGAGGGCATCGCCGGAGCCTTCGAGCAGGTCGGGCTGTTTGAAGACCACGTTTTCGTCAACGGCAGAGAGGCCGCCGTCAAATGGACAGGACGCGGCACGGGCAAGAATGGCCGCGCCGTCATCTTCGAGGGCATAGATATTTTCGAGATTAACGACGCGGGCAAGATTCAAACCATCCGCGCCTACTGGAACCCGGCGGCGATGATGGCCGAACTGCAAGAACGATAGGTCCAAAGTCCAAGGTCCAAGGTCCAAAGTCAAAGACCGTGTTCTTGACCTTGGACTTTGGACTTTGGACTTTGGACCTTGGACTTTGAACTTGAGTTGTTAGTGGACTTCCTGGCTGACGAGTTGACCGTCGAGGACGACGCCCGTGATGTGGGTCGTGTATTCGAAGGGGTTGCCGTCAAAGAGCGCGAGGTCTGCGTCCTTGCCCGCTTCGAGCGAGCCGACGCGATTGTTGATGCCGAGGATGCGCGCGGCGTCCGACGTGACGCTGGCCAGAGCTTCATTGAACGAGAGGCCGTTGGCCGCCGCCGCGCCCGCCTCAAAGAGCACGACGCGCGTCTTCGGAACGTAGCCTTCATAGCCGCTTTGCAGCGCAAACAAGATTCCGGCCTTACGCAACGCGGCGGCAGTTTCAAAGCTCAGATTTTCCGTTTCGCCCGTGGCGCGCGCCATCGTCGGGTGCAGGATGACGGGAACGTT
>JAWVFT010000090.1:0-119049 GCA_033855775.1 Blastocatellia bacterium
TCAAACGTTTGAGCAGCCGCGCTTTCATCCTTTCAACTCTGCTTGGCTTGTTATGGCTTCCCTGCTTGCCTTGTTAATAAGAAGGCGGCGAGTCTCGCCCCATACACTCGCCGCCTCGTGGTCGTAAGGCGCAGCCTTGAAGGAACCGGGAGACGTTGGCCTTCAGCGCACACTCACGACGACGTTGTTGGCTTGCAGCGAATTGCCCGTGGCGCGTTGCAATTCGGCGATGGCCTTATTCAAATCGGTCTGCGCTCGCAGTTCGTTGCCGCGCGCGGTGGTCAGAGCGGTCTGGCGTTCGAGGACCAGGAAGAGCGTTGACTGTCCGGCGTCGAAGCGGCGCTGCTCGCTCATGTACTGCTGCTCGGAAGCCGAACGCGCCGCCGCCGCCGAGCGCACGCGCGACTGAGCCGTCCTGACCAACTGCAAGACGTTGCGCACGTCCACTTCAATCAACTGCTCAAGCTCTTCGCGCAGCGTGTCAATGCGATCTCGCTCGACGAGCGAGCGGCCCAGTTGGGCCTGCGCCGTGCGATTCCTGAGCGGCAAGTTAATCTGCACGCCGACGCGAAAATTGCTGTAGCGATTCGCTCCCAGATTGAGCAGCGATTGACCGTAGCCGCCGATGAGATTGTCCGGCGGCAACTGCACGGGCGGCGGCGGCAGCGGAGCCAGACCGTTCAAGACCGAAAGTTCATTGATGCGCGCTCGCAAGTCTGCGTTCGAGTTAGCCAAAGGATTGCTGCCCGAGGCTGTCTGGCTCAGCGGCCCCGCAAGGCCGACGACGCCGTAGCTGCCGATTAAGTCAACCTGCGGGCGCGTCTGTTCACGGAATAGTCGTTGGTCGAGCGCGTTAATCTCGCGCGCGACGTTTGACTGCTGCAACTCCGGGCGATTCTGTAGCGCGTCGTTAAGCGCGTCGTCCAGCTTGACGGCGGGCGGCTCAAGGTCAACCGCGTCGGTCGGAATCAAAGAGACTGACCAGAGCGACGACTGGCGATTCTCGGCAATCAGATTCTTGAGATTGTTCTCGGCGCGCGTCACGTCTTCAAGCGCGCTGTAGACGCTCTGCTCGAAACCGGAAACCTGCGCGTCCGCCGCGACGACATCAATCGGCGCGAGCACGCCTTCTTCAACCAGACGACGATTGTGCTCAAGTTGGGCGCGCGCGTCGCGCACGGCGTCGCGCTGGATTTGCAGGTTGCGCAGCGAGTAGACCAAATCCCAGTAGGCGCGCTGCACCTGCGTGATGGTTTCAATCGTGCGCTGGCGAAACTGCGCGTCGGTCAACGAAAGATTCTTCTTCGCCACTTCGATGGCGCGGCGGTTGGCGTCAAAGCGGAAGCCGCGCAGGAGCGGCTGCGTGTAGTTGAACGTCAGGGCCGTCGGATACTGCGGATTGAGCGCGGCGAAAGCGTTGTCGGTCGTCAAACGAATGGCCGAGAAATCGACGCGATAGCCGCCGCCGAACTTCGGCGTCAAGCCTTCGAGCCGCGCCGTGCCGGTGTAATCGCTCTGCGTCACGGCGCCGTTCGACCCGCCGCTCAGGAAACTGGACGAAGGCGTCTTCGTGCGCTCGTAATAAGAGAGCGAACTGAAGCGCGGGTCGTAAGCGCCGCGCGTTCCGAGCAAGTCAAACTCGGCGATGCGGACGTTCTGGCGCGCGACCTCTATCTCTTTGTTGTTGGCGAGAGCCATCTCAAGCGCTTCGCGCAGAGCGAGCGTGCGCTGGTCCGCCATGTCAACGCCGACGCGACCGAGTTCGGGCAAAGCGCGCTGCCCGGCGTGAAAGTTTGGAGCAATCTCCGGCACGTTCGGCAACTGCTCAGGGGCGACGGCCGGAACGCTCTCACGTCCGGGCGGGCGCGGCCCTTGCGCGGGCGTGATGATTTGTCCGGGCGCGATTGTCTGCTGCGGCGATTGAATCGTCTGCCCCGCGGGCAGGCTCGAAGGCAGGCTATCGGAAGACGGAATCTCAGTCGAAACTGTTCCGCCCTGCGGCGTCGAGGGCTGCGTCTGCGGAGTTGTTTGCGTGCCGCGCGTTTGCTGGTCGGCCTGCGTCGTGGGCTGCACGCTCTGCTCGGTTTGCCCCGCGGGCGTGACGGGCCGCGCGTTCGCTCCCGGCGCGGGAGCTTGCCCCTGCGTCGAATTTGCAGACGGCGCGATGTTGATGCCGCTCGAAGAAGCGGGCGGCGCGCTCTGCACGGGCGTGTTGGCCGAAGGAGCAGGCGAGGGCGGCGTGGTCGTTGTCGGCTGCTGCGCGTAAGCCGAGAGCGCTGCGCCCTGCCAGCAGAACGCGGCGACTAGGATGAAACGAATAACTGCCCGGTTGAATGTGCGACGATTCATAACTATCTCGAATTTAAAATTCCAAATCTCAAGCCTGAGATTTCAAATCTTCCAAAACCCTTGTTCGCTCAAACTCTCAACTCGCTTCAGTGTCGTCCGAACAGGCCGAAGAGCGAGGCTGTGGCGGTCGTCACTTTGCGCTTGGCCCAACCAAAGGGAAACGCGGCCCACGAGGCGACGCGCCCGAAGATGCGCGCGCGGCCAAGATCGTCGAAGAGCGAATAGAAAACGGGGACGGCCAACAACGTCAGCAGCAAGCACAGGCTTTGCCCGCCGACGACGAGCACGCCGATGGAACGATTCGTTCCGGCGCCGGGGCCGCTCGACAGCACGAGCGGCAACATGCCCGCGACGAGCGCAATCGTCGTCATCAAAATCGGGCGCAGGCGGTCGCGGTTCGCTTGAATGATAGCGTCGTAGCGTTCCATGCCGTGCGCGCGCAGTTCGTTGGTGTGGTCAATCTGCAAGATGGCGTTCTTCTTGACGACGCCGAAGAGCAGCAGCAGTCCGAGGCCCGAAAAGATGTTGACGGTCTGCCCCGTGACCAGCAATGACAGGATGCCGAACGGAATCGCCAGCGGCAGCGTCAGCAAGATAGTCACCGGATGGATGAAGGATTCAAACTGCGCGGCCAGCACCATGTACATGAAGGCGAACGACAGGAAGAAGGCGAGCGCGAAGTAGTAGCCCGCGCGCCCCAACTCTTTCGAGCGCCCGGCCAGACCCGTCTTGTAACCGCTCTCGACGTTCAACTCCCTGACGAACTGGTTCATCTTGTCGAGCACGGCCGCCTGCGAGCCGCCCGGCCTGACGTTGGCGAGCAGGGAGACTTGCCGCTCGCGGTTGAGACGGTCAATCGCCGACGGCCCCGCGCCTTCATCGACGCGCACTAATGTATCGAGCGTCACCCAACCGACCTTCGCCGACGGCACAACCATTCGCTTCAAGCCTTCGACGCTATTGCGAAACTCTCCGGTGGCGCGCACGCGCACGTCGTACTGGTCTGTGCCAGCGTTGAAGGTCGAAACCTTCTGGCCCGCGACGAGCGTGTTCAAAGCCTGCGCGATGTCGCCGACGCGAACGCCCAGGTCCGCGGCCCGCGCGCGGTCAATGACGACGCGCAATTCCGGCTTGCCGTTAATCAGGGTCGAGTCGGCGTCAACCACGTCCGGGATGCTCTTCATCTTTTCGAGCAGTTGCTCGGAATACTTCGTCAGCTTGGCGAGGTCCGGGCCGCTGACGACATACTGGATGTCGGAGTTGCGATTGCCGCCGCCGGAAATCGCCGCCACCTGCTGCACGCTGGTGCGCAACTCCTTCGGATACTTCGTCAGCAGTTCGCGCGCCTGCACCATCAATTTGTCTTGAGCATCAGGGCGGTCGTGAATGTCCACGAGCTTGACGTAAATCGAAGCGCTGTTGACGAGTTCCTGCTGCCCGCCGCCGATGGTGACGAGCGTGTCGAGCACGCCGGGAATGTGCGAGCGAATGTCTTTGGCAATCTCTTCGACGAGCTTTGAGCTGGCCGCCAGCGTGTAGCCTTCGGGAGCGCGCACGCTGATTTCAAATTGCGATTGGTCGTCAACCGGCAGAAAGTTTTTGCCGACAAACTTGAAGAGCGGAACGATGCTGATGATGACGCCCAGACACATCAACACGACGGCCCAACGATGAGCCATAGACCAGCGCAGCAACATCGTGTAGGCGCGGTCAATCGGGCGATAGAAGCGCGACTCTTTTGAAGAATGGCCGCCGCCGCTCGCGCCTTTGTCACCGGCGCGTCGTTTGTCATCCTCCGCCTGCCGGTCGCTCTCCGTCATCCACTGCTCATCGTCCGCGGCGCGGCGCTCGCTTTCCGTCAAGGCTTCGCCTGCCCGCTCGTTGTTCGTCGTCGCCAGCAAGCTGGCCTTCGCCGCGTCTGCGCGTTTGCGTGTCGTAGCATCCGCGTCGTTGTCTTCGACGTTCTTCTCCGGCTCGTTTTCAGAAGCGCGGACGCGCGATTCGTTCGACAGTCCGGTGGGGCTATCGCCTTCGGACGGCTCGCTGCCGACGCCCGCCGGAAGCGGATCGTCTTTGCGTTTGATGAGACGCGCCGCGAGCATTGGCGTCAGCGTGAACGAGACGAGCAGGCTGACGGCGATGGCAAACGATGAAGTCAGGCCGAACGAAGACATGAAGCGACCGACGATGCCGCCCATGAAGCCGACCGGCAGGAAGACCGCGAGCAGGGAAAGCGTCGTCGCCATAACGGCGAGGCCAATCTCTTTCGTGCCTTGAATGGCCGCCTGAAACGGCGACATGCCCTTCTCTTCGATGAAGCGAAAAATGTTCTCAAGGACGACGATAGCGTCGTCAATCACGATGCCGACCATCAAGGTCAGGGCGAGCATCGTGATGTTGTTCAAGGTGAAGCCCATCGCCGCCATCAATCCGAAGGTGGCGATGATAGAAGTCGGAATCGCAATGGCCGCGATGAAGGTCGAGCGCACGCTCCATAGAAAGATGAAGACGACGATGGCCGCGAGGATGCCGCCTTCGACAAGGTGCGTCTCGATGGCATGGAGCGAGGCTTTGATGAAGATGGATTGGTCGCCGACGATTTCGGCTTTGAAGCCGGGCGGCAGCGTCGGCACAATCTCCGCCAGCTTCGCCTTAACTTCGTCCGCCACCGCCACTGTGTTCTGCCCCGACTGCTTGGCGACGACGACCGTCACGGCGGGCTGGCCGTTCAGGCGAGCTTCCGAGCGCGACTCTTCCGCGCCGTCTTCCGTGTAGCCGATGTCGCTAATCTTAACGGAGTAGCTGCCGCGCGTCGCCACAACTAGGTCGTTGAAGCTGGCCGGGTCAACGATGCGGCCCATCGTTCGCACGGTCAGTTCACGCGCGCCTTCGTCAACGCGCCCGCCGGGGACTTCCATGTTCTGTGCGCGCACGGCCGCCGCCACTTCGGCCACCGTCACGTTGAAAGCACGCAGCTTGTCCGGGTCAACCCAGACCTGTATCTCGCGCGTGCGCCCGCCGATGATTTCAACTTGCCCGACGCCGTTCAGGGATTCGATGCGCTCTTTAATCTGCTTGTCGGCAATGTCCGTCACCTCGCGCAAACTGCGCGGGGCGGAGATGGCGATGCGCAGGACGGGCGCGGCGTCCGTGTCGAGCTTCTGCACGATGGGCTTCTCGGCAGTCTCCGGCAAGTCCGGCAGAATCAAGTCAACCTTGCTGCGCACTTCCTGCGAGGCAACGTCCGCGTTCTTCTCAAGGAGGAACGTGATGAAGACCTGCGAGACGCCTTCGACCGAAGTGGAGCGCAACTCGTCAATGCCGCTGATGGTATTGACCGCGCCCTCAATCTTGTCCGTGACCTCGGTTTCAATCTCCTGCGGCGACGCGCCCGGATTGACGACCGTGACGGTAATCGTCGGCAAGTCAATCTTCGGGAAGAGGTCGACGCCGAGCGTTGTGAAAGAGAAGAGCCCGACGACCGTGATTGACAGAATCAACATCGTCGCAAAGACCGGACGGCGAACGCAGATTTCAGCTAGCTTTTGCATAACTCACATTTTCGGCTTTCAAGCTTGCGGGGCTTGCGTCTTTAAACTTGAACGCTGAAGCCCGAAACTTGAAACGCTATTGACTGACGGGCATCCCGTCGCTCAATGTTTCGACATTGCTGGTCGCCACGGGATCGCCCGCCGCGACTCCGCTCTTCACTTCGATGAGGTCGCCTTCGGCTTGTCCGAGTTGGACAATGCGCGACTCTGCGCGACCGTTCTTGATGATGAAGACGCGGCTCGTGCCGCTCTCCGTGCGCACGGCGCGCGCGGGAACGAGGACGGCTGGCGTTGATTCGGGCAACAGGACGCGGACGGTGGCAAACTGTCCGGGCTTCAAAGCGTCGCCCACGTTCTCCACTTCGGCCTCGACCGTCATCGTCCGCGAATTGGGCGTCACGCTCGGCGCGATGTGATGCACGCGCCCGGCAAAGCTGCGGTCTGGATAAGAACTGACCGTCACCGAAACGCTCTGGCCCACCTGAACGCTTGAGACGACCTGTTCGGGAATGTCTATCCGCACGCGCAAGGGATTGGTGCGCAGGATGGTGGCAATCTTGGAAGAGGTCGTCACGTACTCGCCGAGGTCTGCCGGACGGTCTGCGACGTAGCCGCTAATCGGGGCGGTGACGATGGCATCGCTGATGGCTTTGCGGGCCGTCGCTATCTGCGTGCGCGCGGCGTCGGCGGCAGCCTGCGCCGTCTCAATCGCGGCATAGTTTTGTCGCGCCGTCGTCAAGGCCGCTTCATACTGCTCGCGCAATTGGTCGCGCTGCGCTTTCTGCTGGTCATAGCTTGAGCGCGAAACGTCGCCCGTCTCAATCAAACGCTCGAAGCGTTTCAACTGCTTGTCGGCGAGTTCCAAAGCGACGCGCGCCGAGCCGACTTCGGCCACGCGCGTCGGGTCAAATTTTTGTCCGGGCCGCAAGCCAATCTTCGCCTGCGCCTGCCGCACGTTAGCCTCGGCCTGCGTCACCTGCGCTTGCGACTGCTCAAGACGAATGCGCGCGTCGCGGTCGTCAAGGCGCACAAGGACTGCGCCGCGCTGGACGAAGCTGCCGAGGTCAACGCCGACGGCGATGACTTTGCCGCCGATGGCCGGAGCCACGTCCGTCTGCTCGTCTGCCGCGAGGCTGCCCGTCGCTTCAAGGAAGCGCGGCAACTGGCGCACGACCGCCGGAGTGACAGTGACCGCGGCGACGGTGGTCGTCGTCGCTGCCGCCTCAGCATTCGTGTTCCGGGTGTTCGACTGAGCCTTCGAGCCGCAACTGAGCGCGAAGGCACAAAGCGCGACGAGCGCACTCATGAAAAGCAATAACTTGAGGTTGCGGAGAGAAATCATTTCGTTTGTTTCTTCTTGCTGTGGGCAACTGACTGTGCGCGCTGCTTCGTCGTCGAGGCTGCGCGCGCGGGCGTAGTAGCCTTGCTGATGCCTTTCAATAAAATTTCCGTAAACTCGTGCGCGGCTCGCTCGTTCTCGATGTCGAGCAGGCTGCGCGATTTGTCGAAGAGCGTCGTCACCAGCGAGTGATAGACAATCATGCCGATAAACGCGCGCCCCGCCACCATCGGCTCAAGCTCGCGCAACGCGCCCGCCTTTTGTCGTTCACGAATATATGTACAGATAAACTGTGCCGTCTCGCGCACATTTTTATCCTGAAACATTGCGAACAGCTTGTGGCCTTCGAGAGCCGAATAGAGCAGCAAGCGCAGAAAGTCCTGATCGCGCTCGTGGTGCTGCAACATCGCGGAGGCGAGGCTCTGGAAGACCGCGCGGTCGTCGCCGCGCGCGACCGCTTCGGCCACCGCGTCGCACATCTCAGCCATCTCGCCCGCGCACGCCTTGTCGTCAAGGATGGCGGCGTAGAGTTCGTCCTTGGTGGCGAAGTGGCGAAAGACCATCGCCTCTGAGATGCCAGCCGCCTGCGCTATCTCTTTCGTCGTCGTGCCGCGAAAACCGCGCTGCGAAAAAAGCTTCATCGCAATGCGCGTAATCTGTCGCCGACGCTCTTCACCCACCATGCGTCCGCTCGCCAGCGGCGCGGTTTCGGTCGTGTTTGGAATAACCTGTTTGCTCAACTCGAATCTCATCTGACTACGCTCGAAGCGATTAAAAGTAAGTACTTACTTACCATCAACTCTGATTAGTGTCAAGCGCGTGATTGGGAGTTGAGCAGCCGTGCCGGGGCTGTACTGTTCCCGACCTTTGAGTTATCTTTACACGTACCTTTTTGCGACAAGAGAGTTGTCATCAACGCGCGCCGTCGTGGCTTGCAGGGGCTTACTGTTTACTCTGCGCCCATGCACGGCGGCGAAGAAGCGTCGGCACGTTGTTTGCAGACTGGCGACGGGAACAGCAACTTTTACATGACCTCGCGGACACAAGTTTAGCGATGCTGCTGAAATAAATTGAAGGAGAAGAAGGAAATGTCACAGAACAATCCCACAGGCGGATCTAACCAGGGCAATCAAGGCAACACGACGGGCGGCGCGAGCACAGGCGCGACCGATGCCGGAACGACGCGCGCCACGGGCGCAGGCGGCTCGACGGGCGGCTCACCCAAAGCCGGAGAGATGACGACGACCGGCGGCGGCACAAGCGGCACGGGCGCTGCTACGGCGACGGGGCTGGCGGCGACGGCGCAGGAGTATGGCAAGAAGGTGGCGGACGCCGCTTCGACCGCCGCGGCGACGGCCAAAGACTTCGTGACCGACAAGGTTTCGGTCGTCGGCGACAAGCTCAAAGACTTGCAGAACACGGATGTCCGTGAAGTCGCCAATCAGGCCAAAGACTACGCGCGGCAGAATCCCGGTCAGGCGATTCTTATCTCAGCCGCCGCCGGTCTGGTGCTCGGCCTGCTGATTCGCGGCAGCCGCAAGTAAAGCAGTGGCGAGTGACAAGTGACGAGTGACGAGCTTAATCTTCGTCGCTGCCTGTCGCTTGTCACTCGTCACTTGTCACTGTTTGTAAGGAGGCGGGGCAATGGCTGATTTGGAGAAAAGGGTGGGCGTCGCTCCGGCGCGCGCGAGCAGCGTCGAAGGGCAGGCGGACATACAGGAGTTGCCGGCTCTCTTCGGGCGGCTGAGCGACGGCGTGATGACGCTGCTCGACACGAAGCTCAGTTTACTGAAAGTTGAAATCAAAGAGGACGCCGAGGCTTACATCAGCGGCGGCACCAAAATCGGCATCGGGGCTATCATCGCGGGCGTGGGCTTCGCGCTGTTGAATGTCGCCATCGCCCTGCTGGTCGCTTCGCTGCTGCCGGAAACATGGAGCCAGCCCGTCCGGTACACTGCCGGGTTCGCCATCACTGGGCTGGTCTACTTGCTAATCGGCGGCGTCATTATCATCAGCGTGAAGAACGCTCTGGCGAAACGTCAACTCGTGCCGAGCCGCAGCGTCAATGAACTCAAGCGAGACAAAGAGTGGATTCAGAAAGGATGAGCAATGGCTGAAGATACAACTCTAGCAACCGCGCGCGCCACCGACACCGCAGGTGACGACGAGCTCACCAAGGCAGAACTTCAGCGTCGCATGGAGCAAGCGCGCGAAACCATCACACAAACCGTCACGGAGATTAAAGACACAGTGACCAATCAATATCAATCGGTGAAAGAAACTATCAACGAAACACTCGACTGGCGCGAGCAGTTTCGCAAACGCCCCGTCGCCTTCAGCGTCGGCGCGCTCTCGGCGGGCTTCATCGTCGGCTATAGCCTCGCCGGGGCGTTCAAAGGCAGTGGCAGCGACCGCGATGATTATCCGAGCTATGAAGAATCAGATGTCTGGAACGTCGGCGCTCCGCTGGCTTCGGCTGCTTCAGTAGGGCGGCGTGGCCGCAAGAGTTCGGACGCGTCCGAACGTTCTTACGCGGCGCAGGCCATCACGGGCGGCTCCTACGGCTCGACCGAATACGACATGGAGAGTCAGGCCGCCGGCACGGACATGACGGCGGGCGACGAGAGCCGGAGCGCAGAGAATGAAGAGCCGTCCGGCCCCGGCCTGATAGAGCGCTTCAAGGAGACGAAAGCCTTCGACCGCTTGCAGGGCGAAGTCTCCAAACTCGGCGACCGCTTCATCGACCACCTCTCGACCGTCGGGCAGGAAGTCGTGCTCCCGGCTCTCTTCGGCAAGATTAAAGAGTTGTTCGGCGTAGACATTTCAGGACAAAAGCAGGGCGGCGAAAGCAAAGGCCGCGCCCGCGCCGCATCGGCAGGAGCAACGCCTTCATCATCGTCGGCTTCGCCAACGCAAGGCGCCGCGAGCGACGTGGGCGGGCTCTCTTACGGCACGAGCGAGAATCGCGGCTACGGCGGCACGGATGCCGCGCGCGATGACTACGGACGCGCCAGCAGCAGCGGCGGCGCTGCATCATCGAACAAGACCGGCGAGCCGCAGTAGACGGCTCAAACGTGGTTCCACAACAAGGGGCGAGCTTTAATCTTGAAGCTCGCCCTTTGTGCCATTCGGGATGTCGTTTCTTCGCCGCTATCAATCGCGCAGTCGCGCCGAAAATCCTGGGCGCGCTATAGAGACATTTTATGCCGTCGCATCCGGCCATCATCATCAACGCCGCTTCGGGCGCAAACGATAAAGAGCAGGCGCGCGCTCGTCTGGCCGAACTCTTTGCCGCCGCCGGAGTCGAGCCGCGCATCTCTCTGGCTAAGAGCGGCGAAGAGATTATAGACCTCGCGCGCCGCGCCGTTCATGACGGCTGCGACCCAATCATCGCGGGCGGCGGCGACGGAACGATTAACGCCGTCGCTTCGACGCTCATCGAGACGAAGCGGACGCTCGGCGTGCTGCCGCTCGGCACGCTCAACCACTTCGCCAAAGACTTGCAGATTCCCATTGACCTCGAAGCGGCGGCGCGCGTTCTCTTGGACGGCCACACAGCCAGAGTCGATGTCGGCGAAGTCAACGAACGCATCTTTCTCAACAATTCGAGCCTCGGCCTGTATCCGAGCATCGTTCGCCAGCGCGACAAGCAACAGCAGCGATTGGGGCGCGGCAAGTGGCCCGCCTTCTTCTGGGCCACGCTGCTGGTCTTGCGCCGTTATCCTTTTCTCAACGTTCGCTTGAGCGTTGACGACCGCGAGTTGGCGCGGCGCACGCCCTTCGTCTTCATCGGCAACAACGAGTACGAGATGGAAAACTTCAATCTCGGCGCGCGTTCATGCCTCGACAAAGGGCAGTTGAGCATGTACGTCGCTCATCGCACGAGCCGTCTCGGACTGCTGCGACTGGGCTTGAGCGCGCTCTTCGGCGGGCTGCGCAAGCAGGACGACTTCGACGCGCTCTGCACCAAAGAAATCTGGATTGAGACGCGGCGCCATCGCCTGCACGTCGCCACCGACGGCGAAGTGACTATGATGGACACGCCGCTTCACTACCGCGTCCGCCCCGGCGCGCTCCGTGTTCTTGTTCCGAAAACAGTGATGAGTGACGAGTGACGAGCAGCAAGTTAAAACCAACAGCTATCGTTCGGCGGCGAGCCATTACTGGTCGCTTGTCTCTTGTCGCTTGCTCGTCACTTGCTGCTCGTCACTTGTCACTGTGCTTACGAGGTTGATATGCGAAAGCTTGTGCATCTTTCCGATTTGCATTTCGGTCGTGTGGATTATGCGGTGGTCGAGCCGTTGGTTGAGACTATCCGCGAGTTGGAGCCGGACGTGGTGGTCGTCTCCGGCGATTTGACGCAGCGCGCGCGCAGCGAGCAGTTCAAGGAGGCGCGCGAGTTTTTAGACCAGCTTCCGGCGCCGCAGATTATCGTTCCCGGCAATCATGACGTGCCGCTGCATAACGTCTTCGCGCGGTTCCTGCAACCGCTCGACAAGTATCGCCGCTACATCACGGACGACCTCGCGCCCTTTCACAGCGACGAAGAGATAGCTGTCCTCGGCATCAACACCGCGCGCTCCCTGACCATCAAGGATGGCCGCATCAACGAGGAACAGATTGAGAGCATACGCCAGCGGCTCTGCCCTTTGAGCGATGAAGTGGTCAAGATTATCGTCACGCATCATCCCTTCGATTTGCCCGAAGGACACGACGAAGACGAGTTGGTCAATCGCGCGCAGTTGGCGATGACGGCCCTCGCCGGTTGCGGCGCGGACGTGCTGCTGGCCGGACACCTGCACGTCAGCCACACGAGCCACAGTTCCGCGCGCTACAAAATCGCGGGCCACAACGCGCTCGTCGTCTCAGCCGGAACGGCCACCTCCACGCGCTCGCGCGGCGAGACAAATTCCTTCAACGTGCTGCGCGTCAAGCATCCGTTCATCAACGTCGAGCGTCGCTCGTGGCAACCCGAACGCGGCAGCTTCACTCCTTCGTCAAGCGAGCATTTTCGTCACACGGCGGACGGCTGGCAGCGCGTCCCCGACGAGATGGCCGCCGACATCGTTTACACGGACGAGCCGACCGTTGCGCCGCCGACCGAATAGCCGCGCGGCTTCACAGTATAGACGCGCCGCTTCACAGCTTCATCGCTCGCTCGCGGCGAACGGCTCCATCGTTTGACACGATTCGCAAACGAGCCCTAGACTGCTGCCCGTCTTTTCGCCCCGTCTCGGCCCGACCGCCAAGCTTGGCGCAACTCTCAAAAAGGATTCTATTATGACCACACAATTCGGACGTTTGCGTGCCGTTCGTCGCGCGTCTTTGCTGCGGGCCGGGCTGCTGTTCTGCCTCTCGCTTTGCGCCGCCGCGCCGTCTCTCGCGCAGACGATGCCGGACTACGAAACCGAACGCGCGCGCGCCCTTCAGCTTTATAGCGAGAGCAAGTACATCGAAGCCCTGCCGCTGCTTCAGAAATTGTCCGCGGCCAAACCATCGGACGTGGTTGTCTTATCACACTACGGCTACGCGCTCTACGCCAGTTCGGCGACCATCAACGCCGCGGAAAAAAAGCAGGAGACGCTGCGGCACGCACGCCAGTTGTTAGAGAGGGCCAGAGACCTCGGCGACGAAAGCGTGTTGACGCGCACGACCATCGAAGTCTTGACGGCGAACGAGGCCGGAGCCTTCGACTACTCCAAGAAGAAAGAGGCCGACACGGCGATGCGCGAGGGCGAGGCGGCATTCGTGAAGGGCGATTTTCCGGCGGCGCAGGCGGCCTACGACCGCGCCCTCAAAGCCGACCCCACGCTCTACGAAGCGGCGCTCTTTAAAGGCGATGTCTACTACAAGTCAAACCAGCCCGCCAAGGCCGGAGAGTGGTTCGCGCAGGCGATAAAAATGAATCCAGACCGCGAGACGGCCTATCGCTACTGGGGCGATTCGCTGATGAAGGAAGACAAGATGAATGAAGCGCGCGACAAGTTTGTCGAAGCCTTCATCGTTGACCCTTACAGCCGTCTGGCCCGCGCCGGTCTGATTCAATGGGCGCAGAAGAATAAGCTTCAAATCGCTCATCCGGCCATCGAGATTCCTTCCAGCGTCTCTTCAGAAAAACCGGGCGAGGTTAATATCACGCTCGACGCAAAGATGCTCGGCGGCAAAGATGACGGCTCATCTTCATGGATGATGTACGGCATGGCCCGCTCCGGTTGGATGAATGACAAGCAGGGCAAGCTCAGCGAGAAGTTTGCCAAAGCTTATCCCAACGCAAAAACCTACCGGCACAGCTTGGCCGAAGAAATCGACGCGCTGCAACTGGTCATCACTGTCCTTGATGAAAGTAAAGAGAAACCAAAGAACCTCAACCCGTCGCTCGCCAAGCTCGTCAAGCTGCACAAGGCAGGGCTGCTCGAACCTTACATCCTGCTCGCCCGCGCCGACGAAGGCATCGCGCAGGATTACCTGAGCTATCTTAAAGCCAACCGCGATAAGCTGCGGCGTTACGTCGTCGAGTACGTTTTGACGGGCGGCGGAAAGTAAGCGAAAGTAAGCGACAAGGCGACAGCAAAAGCGACATCAATAATGAATGAAGGGGAAGCCGACTTCGATTAAAGTCGGCTTCCCCTCTCTCTTTGACTGTCGCTTGATAATTCGTCTTAGCTGATTGCGCTGCGTTCTGGGCGCGGGGCGTCCGGCTTGACGACGGGCGCGACGCCTTCCTGATTCGAGCGATAGCCGCAGCCTTCCTGCGCGCAATAGCGAAACGTGCCTTCCTTCTTCGTCGTCTTTTCCAGCAGAAACGGCGCGTTGCATTTCGGGCAGTGTTCGGTGACGGGCTTGTCCCAGAACACAACGTCGCACTTCGGATATTCCGAACAACCGTAGAAGGCTTTGCCGCGTTTCGATTTCTTGACGACGATTTCGCCCTTGCAGCCCGCGCGCGAGCACGGCACGCCCGTCGTCTCGCGTTTGATATAGCTGCACTTCGGATAGTTTGAGCAGGATGTGAACTCGCCGAAACGACCGTGGCGCAGGACGAGTTGCGCGCCGTCCACAGGACACTTCTCATCCAACGGAACGGGCGCGGGCGCGACCGCCCCGCTTCTGGCAATCTTGCGTATGTTGCGGCATTCGGGATAGCCCGTGCAGCCCAAAAATTGTCCGAAGCGACCGCGCTTGAGAGCCATCGGCTTGCCGCACAACTCGCACGTCTCAGCTTCTTCTTCTGCGCCGTCTGCGCCCGAAGCGGCTCGCGCCGCTGTCGTCGCGCTGCTGCCGGCCTCGCCGTCCGCGCTCGCGGGCTTTGCGACCTCGCGCGTCGTGCGGCACTCTGGATAGTTTGAGCAAGCGAGGAATTGCCCGAAGCGTCCGAACTTGATGACCATCGGCGAGCCGCAGTTCTCGCAGATTTCCGAAGTCGGAATCGCCTGCTGCTTGGCCGCGCGCATCTCCGTCTCGGCGTTCTTCAAGTCCTTCGCAAACTTTTCATAAAACTCATGAAGCGCCGTCGTCCATTTCAACTTCCCTTCTTCTATCTCATCCAACTCCTGCTCCATGCGAGCCGTGTACGTCTCGTTGAAGAGGTCGTTGAAGCTGGCGACCAAGAGGTCGTTGACGGTCGTGCCGAGAGCGGTCGGATGAAAGCGGCCCTCATGTTTTTCGACGTACTCGCGGTCGAGAATCGTCGTCATAATCGCGGCATACGTCGAAGGCCGACCGATGCCCTTCTCTTCGAGAACCTTGACGAGCGTGGCTTCCGTGTAGCGCGGCGGCGGCTCCGTGAAATGCTGCTCCGGCGTGATGGCGTTGAGCTTCAAGGCTTCGCCCTTTTCCACGAGCGGCAAAGAGCGTTCGGCCTCTTCGTCGTCCTCCGGTTTCTCGTCGCGCCCTTCCTGATAGACTTTCAGGAAGCCGTCGAACTTCAAAACCGAACCCGTGGCGCGGAAGGTAAAGCGTCCGGCGGCGATGTCAATGGTCGTCTGGTCGAAGACGGCGGGCATCATCTGCGAGGCGACGAAGCGCTGCCAGATGAGACGATAGAGCTTCAACTCTTCCTTGTTGAGAAACTGCGCGAGCGCGTCCGGCGTGCGCGTCACGTCCGACGGGCGAATGGCTTCGTGCGCGTCCTGCGCGCCCTTCTTCGAGCGATAATGGATGGCCTTCTCCGGCAGGTAGTTCGGGCCGTACTGCTGCCCGACAAACTCTCTGACTTCCGCGAGAGCGGTATCGGACACGCGCGTCGAATCCGTGCGCATGTAAGTGATGAGGCCGACCGAGCCTTCCGAGCCAAGCTCGACGCCTTCATACAATTTCTGCGCGAGCATCATCGTCTTCTTGACCGCGTAGCCGAGCTTGCGCGAAGCCTCTTGCTGCAACTTCGAGGTGATAAAGGGCGGCACCGGATTGCGCTTGCGCTCCTTCGTCGTGACCTCCGCAACTGCGTAGCTCTGCTGCTCTGCTTCGGCGACGATTTCCGCGGCCTGCGCTTCATTGCCAATCAGGATTTCGTTCTTCTTTAACTCGTTCTCGAAGCCGCCGGTCTTGACCGTCTGCTCGCCAATTCGGTAGAGGCGCGCGTCGAAGGCCGGGGGCAACCTGGCGGCGAGGTTGGCCGTCACTGTCCAGTATTCAGTCTTGACGAATTTCTCGATTTCGCGTTCGCGCTCGACCACCATCCTGAGCGCGGGCGTTTGCACGCGCCCCGCCGAGAGACGCCCGCCGATGATGCGACACAACAGGGGCGAGACTTTGTAGCCGACAAGCCGGTCGAGCACGCGCCGCGCCTGCTGCGCGTCAACGAGATTCGCGTCAATCTGTTTCGGGTCTTTGAAAGCGTCCTGCACGGCGCGCTTCGTGATTTCGTTGAACATCACGCGGAACGAAGGCTTCTTCGGTCGCTTCGGCACAATCTCTTCGGCCAGGTGTTGGCAGATAGCTTCGCCTTCACGATCCGGGTCGGCGGCCAAGTAGATGGCCTCCGCTTCCTTCGCAGCCTTTTTCAAATCCGCGACAATCTTTTTGTTGTTGCGCTTCTTCACGTCGGGGATGACTTCATACGTCGGCTCGAAATCATGCTCGATGTCCACGCCGAGTCCCTTCGACGGCAAATCTTTGATATGGCCGATGGAGGCCATCACGCGATAATCGCTGCCGAGATACTTATTAATCGTCTTGGCCTTGGCGGGCGATTCGACGATGACTAAATTTTTCGCCATTTTAAATTCAGTGACAAGCGGCAAGTGATGAGCGACGAGTTAAAGCGTTGTCACTCGCGGCGGCCTTGCGGCCTGCGACTTTCTACTCCTTATTAGTAACCGTTTAGATGCAGCGACAAGCATTATCGCTTGCCGCCTTTTTAAGCTAAATGATTCAATGAGTCGTAACGAAGTGTTGCTTTTAGCTTGTCACTTGTCACTCGTCACTTGTCACTGCTCTCCTACAATTTCCTGATAAAACATTTGCCGGGAAGTTGCCTGACCAAATCGCGCATTTCCAGTCCGAGCAGGGCCGCGTTCAACTCCGGCACGGAGAGCTTTGTGTCTTCGGCCAACGCATCAATATGCGCCGGGTCATCCGTGGAAAGCAACTTGAAGACGGCGTGCTCGTTCACGGTCAGGTCTGCCGGGACTAGCCGCAACTGCTCGACGAGGCCGCTCTCCGCGGGCTTTTTCGGCTCCGGCGGCAAAAGCTGCGCGGCGATTTCCGCAGGCAGTTCAGCCGCCACGTCCTGCCACACTTGAACCAGTTTCGCGCCCGCCCCTTTGATGAGATAGTTCGTCCCGAAAGAGTTGCGCGAAGTGATATTGCCGGGGACGGCGAAGACCTCGCGCCCCTGTTCCAGAGCCATCCGCGCCGTTATCAAAGAGCCGCTGTTCTCCGCCGCTTCGACGATGACGACGCCAAGGCTCAAGCCGCTGATGATACGATTGCGGTACGGGAAATTCTGCGGCGCGGGCGGCGTTTCGAGCGGAAACTCGGAGACGAGCGCGCCCTTGTTCTCCAATATTTCATTCGCCAGCTTTCTGTGGTCGCGCGGGTAAATCTGGTCTAGCCCGGTTCCCATCACGGCCACCGTGCGCCCGCCTGCTTCGAGCGCGCCGCGATGAGCCGCCGCGTCAATGCCGCGCGCAAGGCCGGAGATAATCGTCACGCCGCGCTGCGCCAAATCACGCGCCAGCATTCCCGCCGCGTTCTGCCCGTAGGTCGAACAACGACGCGAACCGACAATCGCCACGCACGGCCCGTCCAGACACTCGGCCCAGGCTCCCTTCACGTAGAGCGTAATCGGCGGGTCGAAGATCTCGCGCAGCAGCGCGGGGTAAACGCCGTCGTCCAGCAAGAGCACGTCCGCGTTCATCCCGCGCACACGCTCAATCTCGTCCGCCGCCTTCTCAAACAACTCGCCCGCGATGATGCTGTCAACGGCTTCGGCCCTGAGCCGCAGAGTTTCCAACTCCGCGCGCGAGGCTCCGAAGACAGCTTCCGCCGAGCCGAAACGCTCCAGCAGTTTCGCGGCAGCGCGCGGCCCAATCCCCGGCGTCATATTGAGCGCGACCCACTCTTTCATAACAGCAGTGACGAGTGACGACTGACAAGTGACGAGACAGAGCAAGCAACGAGCTATGAAGGACGAGCAATGAGTGATGAGCGATGGGCTATGATTTTTATCTTGTCACTCGTTGCCTGTCGCTTGTCACTCGTCACTCGTCACTCGTCACTGTTTCACTTGGCGGAGGCGTGTAGGAATCGAACCTACCTGAGCCTGCTCTCACAGGCTCACAAACGGTTTTGAAGACCGCGCCATTCACCAGAACAGATGCGCCTCCGCAAAAAGGTCTTGAGCGCGGAAAACCCTACGCGCCGATTGGCTGTGCTGTCAAGGGCGTTGCTCGTTAGCCTGATTTTTGCAAGCGATGAGGCAAGCGATGATGAAGACCACGCGCCGCGAGGGAAAACATTTTCGCCGCGTGTGGAAACATTTTCGCTTGCGGCGCGCGTCTGCCCCCGCGCGGATTTGACCGCGGCGTGGCTGCCGGAATAGTGTATGGCGTCCTCTCGCGGCGGCCCGGATAAAACTGAAACTAACCGCGCGCTCTGTAGTTTAATTATCCGAGTCTGGTTTAATTATCCGACTTTCTAGTAAACTGCTGGCGAGGCTTCATCTTGAAATCTCCCCTAACGCCTCATGCTTCAGCCGAAGACCTTTCCAGCCGGAAGGAGAATCAACTCATGCGAGTTCTGGCGCGCTCCACTCTGACCTTGACGCTGCTCTGCGGGGCGATGGCTTGCGCCCTCGGACAGGCGGCGCAATCAACCGGCACAGGCACGATTACGGGCCGCATCACCGTCGGCGATAAACCGGCGCGGGGCGTGACGGTCGTGCTGCTGACGGGCAATCCTTATGGCCCTGAGCGCAAGCCGCAGGCGCGTGCGACGACGGATGCCGAAGGACGGTTTCGCTTGTCGAACGTTCCAGCCGGTCGTCATGAAGTCGTCCCGGTCGCGCCCGCGTTCGTCGTGCCGGGAACCAGAACGGGCTATGGAAGTCAGGGCAAGAGCGTCAACCTCGTCGAAGGCGAGACGATTGACAAGATTGATTTCGCGCTTGTTCGCGGCGGCGTCATCACGGGTCGCGTCACGGACGCAGACGGGCGGCCCGTCATCGCCGAGCATCCGCAACTGACGCAGGCCGACCAGAGCAACGGACAGCGTAGCCCGCTCTTCTTCAACTCGAACTCGTTCGAGACTGATGACCGCGGCATCTACCGCATGTATGGAATCACGCCCGGTCGCTACAGGCTGAGCGTCGGCGTGGACAGCAAAGAGGGAGCGGTCAGAATCGGCTTCGGGCGCGGCGGCTTCTTCGCGCGCACTTTCCATCCCGGCGTGACGGATGAAGCGAAGGCCACGATTATCGAAGTGACGGAAGGCAGCGAGGCGACGAACGTTGACATCACGCTTGGTCGTCGCGCCGATACTTACGCCGTGTCGGGCCGCGTGGTTGATGCCGCGACAGGCAAGCCCGTTGCGAATATGGCCGTCGGCTACGGCTCTTTGACTCCCGAAGGAAAGCAGATGCAGGGCTTCGGCTTCGGCAATCGCACGGACGCGGACGGCAACTTTCGCTTCGACGGACTTGTCCCCGGACGCTACGCAGCCTTCGCCGCCAACTTCGAGCAGCAGACGGAGGATTACAACGTGCCGGTTCCCTTCGAGATTAACGAGGGCGACGCGACCGGAGTGGTCATCAAGCTGCGGCGCGGAGCGAGCATCAGCGGCATGGTCGTTATAGAAGGCGCGAGCGACCGCTCAGTCCTCGCCAAAATCTCGCAACTGCGCATCGTCGCTTATCAGGAGTCGGAAGAGTTGAGCGCGCCTTCTTACGGGCAGGGCAGGTTGGTCGGGGCGGACGGCAGCTTTACCATCAGCGGCCTCAGTCCGGGCAAGGTCAGGTTGATGCTTGGCGGCTGGCCTCCGCCGAAGGGCTTCTCGCTGCTGCGCGTCGAGCGCGACGGCGTTGAGCAACGCGCCGGAATTATGGAGGTCGCGGCGGGCAGCCAGCTAACAGGCGTGCGGATTGTAGTGGAGCACGGCACGGGCGTTGTGCGCGGGCAGGTGCAAGTCGAGAACGGCGAGTTGCCCGAAGGCACGCGCCTTTACGTCAGCGCGCGACGCCCAGGTCAATCCGAGCCGAGCCTGCCCGGAGCCGAAGTTGACGCGCGCGGTCGCTTCGTGATGGAAGGATTGCCGCCCGGCGAGTACCAGTTGCGGCTGGCGGGCCGGCTCGGCATGGGCGGCCAGCATCTTCCGCCCGTCACGCAAAACGTCACGGTCACGAACGCAGTGGAAACGGAAGTCACGCTCACGCTCAACTTCAGCGCGAAAGATGAGACGCCCAAGCCATGAACTCTCACTTTGAGACGCCGCCGAAAAAGAGAGGGACCGAAGACCGCACGGCGCGCAGCCTGCTCTTCGCTTTCATCTTCACGCTCTTGCTGCTCGTCCCTCATCCGGCGAGAGCGCAGCAACCGGCAGCCACGCCTGTCAAGCCGTCAACGAAAAGCGCGCAGCCCGCTCCGGTCAACAAAGCCGCGATTGCAGCAGCAGCAGACGCGCCGCGCACAGGCTCGATAATGGGCCGCGTTCTGACGGACGACGGGCGGCCGCTGGCAAACGCCGCGGTCATCGTCTATGCGGTCGGGGCGAACGCGCCGCCGACCGGAGACACGACGGATGCCGACGGCAAATTTCAGGTCAAAGCGTTGCGGCCCGCCGCTTACCTCGTGCAGGCGAACGCGCCGGGCTACGTCTCCGCCGACGCCGGAGCGGAAGCCGTCGTGCCGCGCTTGTATCGTGTCGGCGAGAGCGTCAACTTGACGATGATAAAGGGCGGCGTTATCACAGGCATGGTGACAAACGCCGAGGGCGAAGCAATCGTCGGAGCCACCGTGCGCGCCTTTCGCGTCCGCACGGCAACCGAGCCGAACGCCTTCTCCTTTCGCTTCAACAGTCCGAGGACGACGGATGACCGCGGCGTCTACAGGCTCTACGGGTTGGAGCCGGGCGTGTATATCGTCGCCGTCGGCGGCAGCGGCGCGCAATTCTACGGCTCGCTCAACGCCTACGACGGCGACGCCCCGACCTATTATCCTTCGGCCACGCGCGACACCGCCGCCGAGTTGACCGTTCACGCCGGCGAAGAATTGAACGGCATTGACGTGCGCTATCGCGGCGAGCGCGGCCACGCCGTCAGCGGCTTTGCTTCCGGCAACACGGGCGACGCAGGCTTGGGCTACAACACCACTTCGCTGACTTTGTTTCAAGGGACGAGCGCGACGCCTGAGTCGTTCACCTTCGCCGGCAGCGACGAAAACAATCGCTCGTTCGTTTTTGACGGCATCCCCGACGGCGAGTTTACTTTGGCCGCCCTGCGCTCGCTCGGCAACACGGGCGAGATGTTGACGGCGACGCGCAAAGTCACGGTGCGCGGCGCGGATGTCACGGGCCTCGAACTCAAGCTCGAACCGCTCGGCGCCGTCAACGGAAACATCATTCTCGAACCGCCGCCGAAACCCGTTTGCGCCCCGCAGCGCAACTCCGCCTTGACGGAAATAACCGTCGCCGCCCGCCGCGATGAGAAAGAGAAGAAGAACGAAAATGTTCTTCCCTCATACCTGCGCCGCTGGCCCACGGCTGCGAACGATAAAGGCGAGTTCAAGCTCTTCAACCTTACCGGCGGCAGCTATCGCCTCAACCTTCAACTGCCCGGCGATGACTGGTTCATCCGCTCGATTGCGCTGCCCGCCGCCGCCGCTGCTGCTGTCGCGCAAGCCAACGCAAAGTCTGCCGTGCAGGGCAAGTCGAACGTGCCGGGAAAGTTCGTTCTCAAAAACGGCGAGCGCATCAACGGCATAACCGTCACCGTCGCGCAGGGCGCGGCGTCTCTGCGCGGGCGCGTGGCCTCTGCCGCCGAGGGCGTCGCGCTGCCCGCAAGATTGCGCCTCTTCCTCGTTCCCGTAGAGCCTGAACGAGCGGCGGACACGTTGCGTTACATGGAAGCGACGATTGAGAAGGACGGGCTGTTCGCTGTCGGCGGCATCGCGCCGGGTCGCTACTGGCTCATCGCGCGCGTTGACGTTGAAAGCGAAAGCGAGGGCGAGGAGCGACGCGCTGTCGCAGAGGACGCCGCCGAGCGCGATAAGCTGCGCGCGTTGGCCGAGAGCGCGGGCGTCAAAATTGAGTTACAGCCATGTCAACGTCTCGCCGACTACGTGCTAAACTACGGCTCAACGCCAGCCACACAACCTGTCGTCAAATGACGCGGAGTTTCATCGCTCCTGCGCGTGCGGCGGACGCGGCGGGCGACGACAGACTTGAGATGAGAGCGGAGCTTTTCGGGCGGCGGATGACGGTGATTGATGGCTAAAATTTATATCTCTTCAACCTACGAAGACCTCAAAGAGTTTCGGGAAGAAGCATATCGCGCGCTCAGGCAGTTGCGCCATGATGTCGTGGCGATGGAAGATTACGCGGCTTCCGACCAGCGACCGCTCGACGTGTGCCTCTCCGATGTCGCCGCGTGCGACATCTACGTCGGCATCTTCGCGTGGCGTTACGGCTTTGTGCCGCCCGCCGACAACACGGAACGCCGCTCGATTACCGAACTCGAATTTCGCCACGCCGCCGCCAACGGCAAAAAGTGTCTCATCTTCCTGCTGCATGAAGATGTGCCATGGCCGCCGTCGTTGATGGAGAAGGGCGAAGGCGGGGAACGCCTGCACGCTCTGCGCGCGGAGTTGATGGACAAGTATTCGGTGGACTTCTTTCGCAACAAGGACGACCTTGCGCGACGCATCAGCGCCGCCGTGCAGCATTCCGTCATCAGCAGCCCCTTGATTGCTCAGACGCCGACGCGCGCGACGATGTTGACGCCGACGACCGCGCTTCATCTGGGCCCTTTGCTTGCGAAGATGTGCGACCGTCGCCAGCAGGAGAACGAGTTCTTTGAAGTCTTCACGCTGAACTTGCGCGCGCGGCCCGGACTGCCGCAAATCTACATGATCCGCGGCGAGGAAGGCGAATGTCACGACTCGCTGGTCGAGCGCTTAATGTCAACGCGCATGAAGCAGATTGCCGAAAAGCGTTGGGGTGCGCAAGGGAGCGTCATCACCTTCAGGACTCCGGCGTGGCCGACGGAAGGCGACGTGTTGGAACGCCGTCAGGAGTTGCAAAGAAATCTCTTCACCGAGTTTGACCCGACCTACATGGAAGACGACCTTTCGGCGACGGCCCTGAGCCAGCTTCCGGCGCTCACGCTCGCGCCGCTCGTCGTCATTCGTCATCGCCTCCACGCCGCGCGTTGGGACACGGCGGCGCGCGAGCTTGTCCAGTGGTACATCTCCTACTGGAACGCGCTCAAGGTCGAGCAGACCGGCCCGCAATTTTTAATCTTCCTCAACGTCATTTATCCCAGAATCCGCATGCAGCCCGCGAGTTGGTGGAAGACGATTTTGCGCGCGAAGCAGTTTGACAAAAAGCGCGTCGAGACCGAGTTGCAGGAGATAGCCCGGAGCCAGAGCGGCGGGCTTCCTTTCCTGCTCCTGAAAGAGTTGCTGCCCGTCACGCAGCACGAAGTGAAGGATTGGTTCAGCCAGTATAATATTTACGACGAAAAGAAACGCAACGAGTTGGCGGAAAAGCTATTCACCGCCCGTAACGGACGCCTCGCCACTTTTAGAAGCATGGCGGACATCGAATATGAACTGCGATTGATTCATCAGAACTACATTAAAGAGAGAGGGTATGTATGACAGAGGGAAACGATTTTAAGTTTTACGCCGGGGACGGCAGCACGATGGCGATGCGCGGCCAGCGCCTGCCGCTCTATGAGAAGGTCGCGGCCTTGAACGACCCGGCGGGCTACTTGGCCGACCGCGGCCTGCGCGATGCGGTCAACGTCGCGCTCACGCTTGGTCAACCGCTGCTCGTCACAGGGGAGCCGGGAACGGGCAAGACGCAACTGGCCACCAGCGTCGCGCACGAGCTTGACTTGCCGTCCCCGCTCGTCTTTCACACGAAAACAACTTCGACCGCCAAAGACCTTTTCTATCGCTACGACGCCCTGCGCCATTTTCACGATTCGCAGTTTCGTGAGGAAGCCGCCCCGATTGAAACCTACATCACTTACGAAGCCCTGGGCCAAGCCATCCTGCTTTCGATGAATGCGGCGGAGGCCAATCCGTTTCTGCCCGAACGGATGCGCAACTGGGGGCCGATTCGCTCCGTCGTCCTGATTGACGAGATTGACAAAGCCCCGCGCGATTTGCCCAACGACGTGCTCAACGAAATCGAGAACATGTCTTTCACCGTCAAGGAGACGGGCCGCGCATTTTCCGCCGAGCAGAGCTATCGCCCGATACTTGTCCTGACCAGCAACTCTGAGAAGAACCTGCCCGACGCTTTCCTGCGTCGCTGCGTCTTCTATCACATCGCTTTCCCCAACCGCGAGCGCTTGAAAGAGATTGTCCAGCGGCGGCTCAAACTCGGCAGCGACTTCACGCCGCAGATGGTTGACAACGCGATTCTGCACTTCGAGAAGATTCGTGATTTGACCTTGAAGAAGAAGCCCGCGACCGCCGAACTGCTGGCGTGGATTCGCGTGCTCGAAAAGCGACATCTGGACGTGAGCCGCCTCAAGCCCGGCGAGGCCGAAGCCTTAGCTTTCACCTACTCCATCCTCGCCAAGAGCAAAGAAGATCAGGAGATGATTGTCCAGAATCTCCAACGTTAAAATCATGATTGGCGTTAGTCAAAAGAACGATGCTCAAATAATGTTCGGCGAGTTGCTGTCGCACTTGCGGCAGCACGGCTTCGCCATCGGCGTTGACCATTACCTGCGCCTGCACGAGTTGCTCGACAAGGTTGGCGACCGCTGCGCGCCGGAAGACTTGCGAACGCTGCTCGCGCCAATCTTCGCCACCAGCCCCGGCCAGCAAGAGCAATTCTATCGCGCCTTCGACGCTTACTTCTCTCTCTTTGAACCGGCGACGCTGAAGGACGCGCCAGCGCGCACCGCTCTGCAAGTGCGCCCGAAAGAGTCGCGGCGTCCGCAGGCGAGCGCGCCGCCCGCGCCCGCCGTCTTTCAAAAGAAGTGGCTCTACGTCGTCGCTCCAATCGTTCTGCTGTTGCTCATCGCGGGCGTCGTATTCCTGAGCCGTCGCGGCGCGCAGCCAATTCAGAACAGCAATCAACCGCTGAACGCCAACGCGCAGCCGCCCTTGACGAACGCCAACACGAGCGCGCCGCCCGTCATCGAACTGCCCACGCAGCAGCCGACATTCGAGCAGCCAATAACGAGCGAGCCAAACGCGACGACGGGCGAGCCGGGAATAGTTCAACCGCCGCTGCCGCCAACGCAGGCCACGCCGCAAGCGTCGCCCGCGCCTTCCGCGACGCCCGCCGGGCCAAACTTTTACGAGCGACACCGGACAGCTATTTACTTAACGACGCTCTTTGCGCCGCTCGCCCTCTTCTTGCTTTACGAGTGGCTGCGTCGCCGTCGCAAGCGCATCCTGAGCGAAAGAGAGAGCCGCCGCAAGGCTCCTTACGTCTGGCCCGTGCGCGTTGACGAGCCGCTGCCGAAGCTCTTCGAGTCGGAGCAGTTTTACACCGCCGCGCGTCTCCTGCGGCGGCGGCAGGTTGACGAATTTTATCGCCTCGATGTCGAAGCAACGGTCGCGGCCACCATCGCCTCGCTCGGCTTTCCGAGCTTTCGCTACAAGTCCGCCAGCAAGCCGCCCGAATACCTTGCGCTCATCGACCGCGCCTCTTTCCGCGACCATCAAGCCCAACTCTTCAACGAACTGACGAAGGCTTTGGAGACGGAAGGCGTCTTCGTCGTCAGCTATTTTTACGATGAAGACCCGCGCGTCTGTCGCAACGAGAGCGGCGACGAAAGCCTTCACTTGAGCGAGCTACAAAACAAGTACGGCACGCACCGCTTGCTCATCTTCGGCGACGGCGCGAAGCTGCTGGACCCTTTGAGCGGCAAGCTCGAATCATGGACGACGCTGTTGACGAACTGGCAAGACCGCGCCGTGCTGACGCCCGCGCCGCCCTTGCGCTGGTCTTTGCGCGAGCGCGCTCTGGCCGGGCAGTTCGTCCTGCTGCCCGCCACGCTCGACGGCATCCAAGCCCTCGTTGACTACTTCGAGGCAGCCGTCACGCCCGACATGCGCGTCTGGTCGCGCGCCAGCGACAAGAGCAGCGCGACTGTTGACTTTGACCGGCCGCTGACGGTCAAGATGCTGCGCGAGCATCTCGGCAAGGATGTCTTTGAATGGCTCTGCGCGTGCGCCATCTACCCCGAATTGCATTGGGACTTGACGCTCTACATCGGACAGCTTCCGGCTCTCAGCAACAATCTGGTGCGCGAGCAAAACTTGCTGCGGCTCGTCCAGCTTCCATGGTTTCGCACAGGCGCGATGCCCGACAATCTACGCTGGCAGTTGATTAACGAACTGCCGCCGGAAAAGGCCAAGGCGATTCGCACGAGCCTGATTCAACTGCTGGAAAAAAATCCGCCGCCCAAGCAGACCGTCGCCGAAGAGAGTTATCAACTGAACCTCACGGCGCAACGCTGGCTGCACTCGCGCAGCCGTCAACGCCTGCGCGAGTTGATAGACTTGATGCGCAGGCTGCCGCGCAGCGTCGCCCTGCGCGACCAAACGCTCGTTCGTTATCTGGAAGCGACGCCCGCGCCGCCGCTCAACGTCACGCTGCCCGCGCGCTTTCGCCAGCTTGCTTTTCAAAACGGCTTGCCTGCCTTCGGACTCAAGACGAGCGCGCGACTCATCTTCACGTTTCTGGCCGTTGGCATCGCCTGGACAGCCCTCCTCGCCTTTGCTCCGCGAACCGCGCCGCGCAATAACCTGAGCGCGTTGATTGCCAATTCGCTGCCCGCCCCGACGCCCGAACTCTTCCCCGCGTCGCCGCCATACACAGACTACACGGCGCAGAACACTGACCCGTCAGTCTTTCCGCCGGTCGCAGACCCGAACGCCAACACGGCGTTTCCGCCCGCGCAGCAATTGCCGTCCGTGAACGACAAGCCAACCGCCGCGCCGCCTTCCTTTACGCCGCCGCGAACGGGCGGCAGCATAAGATTTCCGCGCGCTCCGAAGACGAACGCATTGACGGAGCCGACGCCCGACGCATCCGTCGCGCCGACACCGCAGCCGACGCCGACGCCTTTCCCGCCGCTCAAGCCAACACAGACGGCTGCGCAGAACGCCGCGAACCAATCTCAACCCGCCGTTCAGACGGAAGGCGCAATCATGCCGCCGTCAACCTCTATGCCGGATGAGACAGCGGCCCAATCGCAGGAGTTGAAACAGCAGACCGCGCCCAACAAAGTTAAGAGCAACGGCGGCATACGGCCCGAAGACCGCGCTCGGATAACTGCGGCCCGCCTCTTTCAGGAGGGCGAGCGATTGCGCGCTCAGGCCATGCCCGCGCTGTTGCCGCAGGTCGTCAATAAATTTCAAGCGGCTCTCGCAGGCTATCGCACAGTCCAAGACCGCGCGGGCGAAGCGGCGATGCTCAACAACATCGGCGTCGTCTACAACTCGATGGGCGAGCGCGAGAAGGCGCTCGAATACTACAGACAAGCTCTGGCCGTCACGCAGGAGTTGAACAATCGCTCCGGCCAAGCGGTCGCCCTCGGCAACGCCGGGAAGATTTACGAAGGCGTCGGCGACAAGACGCTCGCCCAAGAATTTTACGACCAATCGCGCTCCGTCTGGCAGTCCGATTTGAGTCCTGACCGGAAGATGAAAGCGAGCGTCAGCGAGCGTCAGGTGAAGTTGGTGGACGCGACGACCGGGCAGGAGTTACGCACTCTCACGGGCCATACGGCGAGCGTCTTCGAAGTCGTCTTCAGCCCGGACGGCAAACGAGTGGCCTCGGCCAGCGACGACGGGCAAGTCAAAATCTGGAACGCCGCCAGCGGCGAAGAGCAGTTGACCTTCGGCCCCGGCGCGACCTCTGCCTATCACCTCAGCTTCAGCCCCGACGGCAAGACCATCATCACCACCGAAGCCAACGGGCGAACGAAGACTTGGGACGCCGCGACCGGCAAACTCCTGAACACCATCGAACCACAGCCCGCGCCCGCCCAGAGCAACGCGCCGAAGTGATAAGCGGCGGTTTCGCGCAAAGGCGCAAAGAAAAAGACAGAAGCTCGCAAAGGGCTGAATGCTTCTTTGCGAGCTTTGGTTTTTCTTTACCTTTGCGCCTTTGCGTGAAATCGTTGCTTTCGTCGTCGCTCAAACTGCTCTTGCTTCACGCTTGATTTTGCATGCGCGCCGTCGTGTGCTTAAATAATTTCGAGGATTCCATGCAACACCCAAACACGCTCGACGCGGCGCAGACGGCGCTGGCCATCATAGACATGCAAGAAGCCTTTCGCGGCAGGATTTCCGATTTCGCCGAAGTCGCCGCGCGCATCGCGCTTATGGCTCACGCCGCGCAGCTTTTGAACGTCCCCGTCATCGTCACAGAGCAATACCCGCGCGGCCTCGGCCACACCGTCGGCGAAATCACGGCGGTCTTGCCCGACGGCTACGAAGCGGTCGAGAAGACGGCCTTCAGTTCCTGCGGCGCGCAGGATTTCGTTCAACGTCTCGATGTCGCGGGCGCGCGCCACGTTCTCGTCTGCGGCATCGAAGCGCACATCTGCGTCAATCAAACGGTTCACGACTTGCTCGCGCGCGACTACACCGTGCATCTTCTGACGGACTGCATCACCGCCCGCACAGGTCTTAACCGGCAGACCGCGCTGAGCAAGATGCAACAGAGCGGCGCGCTGCCCTCTTCAACCGAGATGGCCCTCTTCGAGTTGCTGCGCGACGCGAATCACGAACAGTTCAAGGCGATTCAAAAACTAATCAAGTAGGAGTTAGGGGAAAGGGGTTAGGGGTTGGGGAAGACATAAACGCAGAGCCAAACGCTCAACCTAGTTTTCCTTTCCCCAACCCCCAACCCCTAATCCCCAACCCCTCTTCATCAATATGGACTTACTTTCGACACTCAACGAGCAACAGCGCGAAGCCGTCATACAGACGGAAGGGCCGCTGCTGATTCTGGCGGGCGCAGGCTCCGGCAAGACGCGCGTGATTACGGTGCGCATCGCGTATCTGATTGCGGAGCGCGGCGTCGCGCCTTACAACATCCTCGCCGTCACCTTCACGAACAAGGCCGCGCAGGAGATGCGCGAGCGCGTCGAACGTCTCTTGAGCGACGAACGCTTGAGCAGCGCGCCCTTGATTTCCACCTTTCATAGTCTCTGCGTCCGCATCCTGCGCCAGCACATCGAAGCCCTGCAAGCGGGCTACACGCGCTCCTTCACCATCTACGATCAGGACGATTCCGTCCGTCTCATCAAAGCCTGCATCAAGGATTCGGGTTATGACGACAAGCAGTTGGGGCCGCGCGCCGTGCAGGGCGCAATCTCCGGCGCGAAGAACCGTGGCGAGGCTTCGGACGACTACAAGGCGCGCGTCGAGTACGGCGACGAAAAGCGCGCGGCCATCGCTCGCGTCTTCGCGCTCTACGAAGAGCGGCTCGTCAACAACAACGCGCTCGACTTCGACGACCTGATGATTAAGACCGTCCAACTGCTGCGCCGCGTTCCAGAAGTTCGTGAACGTTATAACGACAAGTTTCGCTACATCCTCGTTGATGAGTATCAGGACACCAACACGCTGCAATTCGCGCTCATCCGTTTCCTGACGGAGAAGCAGCAGAACATCTGCGTCGTCGGCGATGAAGACCAGTCCGTCTACAAGTGGCGCGGGGCCGACATCACCAACATTCTCAACTTCGAGCAGCATTACCCGGACGCGAAAATCATTCGCCTCGAACAGAACTATCGCTCGACGCAAACCATCCTCGATGTCGCCGGGGCGGTCGTCAAAAACAACACCGAGCGCAAAGGCAAAACGTTGTGGACGGCGAATCCCGCGGGCGAGCGCATCCGTTATTATCAAGCGTTTGACGGCGACGCGGAGGCGCGCTTCGTCGCCGCCAAAATCGAAGAGCATCGTCGTCATGAATCAAATTTGCGCGCTGCTATTCTCTATCGCACCAACGCGCAGTCGCGCGTCTTTGAAGAATCCCTGCGCCGCGCCGGAATCGCTTACAACATCGTCGGCGGCTTTTCCTTTTACGAACGGATGGAAGTGCGCGACATCATCTCTTATCTCAAGCTCGCGCTTAATCCGCACGACTCGATTGCGCTGATGCGCGTCATCAACAGCCCCGCGCGCGGGCTTGGCAAGCAGACGCTCGACCACATCGAGCGCCACGCGAAAGACTACGCCGTCTCACATTGGGAAACCATCGCCATCCTGATTGAGCAGGGCGCGGGCCTGAACCCGCGCGCTATTTCCGCGCTCAGGAACTTTCAAAAAATCATCACAGACCTCGTTACCGCCGCCAACAACGCGGGGCAATCCGATGCGCCCGTCTCCGATGTCGTCAAGGCCGCGATTCTCGACACGGGCTACTCGAACGCGCTCAAGACGGAGAACTCCGACGAAGCCGAAGCGCGCCTTGAAAACTTGCAGGAGCTTGTCAACGCCGCCGTCGATTACGACCGGCAGGAGCAGGACGGCCTGCGCGATTTTATAGACCACGCCGCGCTCGTCTCCGACACAGACCAGTACAAGCAGGACGCGCCCGTCACCTTGATGACGATGCACGCGGCCAAGGGTTTGGAGTTTCCGCTCGTCTTCATCGTCGGCATGGAGGACGGATTATTTCCGCACTCGCGCTCCGCCACAGACCCCGCGGAACTCGAAGAAGAGCGACGGCTTTGCTACGTCGGCATCACGCGCGCCGAAAGATTTCTCTACGTCACGCACGCGATGAAGCGGCGCGTCTACGGCGAAGAGATGGCTTCGGAGCCGTCGCAGTTTCTCAACGAGATGCCGCTCGACTTAATGGAAGACCTTTCGCGCGGAGCCTCTTGGCTCTCCTTTGCGCGTAGCTCTTCGACGCTCGAAAACAAGCGCGCTGTCAATGCTCTGCGCGGCGACAAGCGCGAGCGCACCAGCTACAGCGGCAAGACTTACGACAGCGCCGACTCCATCACCGAATTTTTTCGCAAGCGCGGACAGCAACTCGGCAACTCTACGCCGCGCACGCAAAGCGAGCCTGTCATCAAACGCGCCGCAAACGCGCCAGCCAGTCCTTCATCATCATCAACACGCGCCGCCTCAACGAACGCCGCGGGCGGCGGCGACTTCGCGCCCGGCTCACACGTCCGCCACCCGAAATACGGGCGCGGCCTTGTGCTACGGCGCGAGGGCGCGGGCGATTCCGTCAAGCTGACCGTCAGCTTTCCCGGCTACGGCCAGAAGAAGTTGATCGAGAAGTACGCCGGGTTGGAGAAGGCTTAAGGGACGCTTGCGGCGGCGCAGAGCTAAGCGCTCTTTAACATCGAGTTGCCGGATGCATTATCCCCACTGGCTGAGAAATTCGACGGTGTTTCGCATTCTTTCCGCAGACTTCATGCTGATAAGCCGCAGCAATCTACGCATCTGTTCGCCGACGCTGTAACGCTGTTGCTGCGCCAGAATGATTCCCGTGTGCTCCTTCGCTATGGCAAGATGCGTCGAATGGAGAATCATGTAATCGGCAGCATTGAATGAATATAAAGCCCGCCCGTTCGTTGCGGCAAAGGTCAGATGCTCTTCATCCGGCGTGTTTATGAGTCCTGCGTCATGCGCGGTCAATACGTCAACGCCGCGCAGCCGTAAGGCTCGCGCAAGGTCGCTGTCCATTGCGTCTTCATCCAGATAAAGACTGATTTGCATCAGGCGACCTGCTGTCGTTGTCGGAGGAACTCTTCCTCGACACGCTCGGCGGCTGCTTCGTCCGTAGCCATTTCGCCATCGACTTCCTGTTTGTTGGCGTGATAGTAAGCAAGCGCAGCATGCACTCCGGCAATGGTCAGATGCTCGTAGCGGCGAACGATTTCTTCAGGGCTATGACCAAGATTATGCAAGATAGCAATGCGATGCACGGTGATGCCGGTTCCGGCGATGCACGGTCTGCCGTGGCGTATCTGTGGACTGGAAGTCAACAGGGAGTTTATTTGGGTGCTCATCTCCATTTGCTCCTTTCAAGCAGTATAATACGCTATTAGCTGCGCTCGCATAACGTCTCCCGCTATTGATGTGAATTCCTCATTGGAGCACTGCCTGCTTCGGCGCAAGATTGGAAACGGCGTTGCGTTCTTCCGCAGTCAACCATTTTAATGGTTGCGGTCATCTATCAAGACGACATATAAGCCTGAGCCGCTCTGCTCTGACCGCTCGGCTCTCATAAATTTTTACCGGCAGGAAAGCTCCCCGCTTCTCTCTTTGTCTGCTCTTCAGGAGGCTCTTTCGATGAAATGCAAGCTATTAGCCATGCTCTTACTCGCCTGCTCCGCGATGAACGCGCAGGCCCAGGCGCAACGCGCCCCGCGCAGGCTCGCCCGCCCGCAAGCGACTGTCGCCGCGCAGGCTGCTGCTGCCACGCCCGGCCAACAACTGCCGATTCGCCGCGTCATTCTCTACAGCAACGGCGTCGCTTACATCGAGCGGCGCGGGATGGTGACGGGCCACGCCGAGATTGATTTGTCGTTCAAGCAATCGCAGGTGGACGACGTGCTCAAGTCAATGATTGTGCTCGACCTCGGACAGGGACGCATCGGGGCCGTGAGTTATAATTCCTCTGCTCCGCCGTCTGCGCGGATGGCCGACATTCCCTTCTCCATCGCCGCCGGAACCGCTGGCAGCGAGAGCGGCGGGCTGGCCGGCGTGCTCAGCCAGTTGCAGGGCGCGCGTGTCGCCGTCAGCACATCGAAGGGCGCGGTCGTCGGAAAAATCCTGACCGTCGAAGAACGCAAGTCGCAGATTGACGCCGACAAGCCGCCACTCGTCACGCACGCTCTGGTCATCGCGTCCGACACGGGCGAGCTTGCGAGCTACGACCTCACGGAAGTGCGCTCTGTGAAGTTGATTGACGAGGGAGCGCGGCGCGACGTGACGGAGTTTGCAGACGCGACCGCTTCGGCCCGCCGCCGCGACGCCAAGACCATCGCCGTCACCTCCGACGGAGCGGGCCAGCGCGAGATGCTCGTCAGCTACACGATTGCCGCGCCGATTTGGAAGACGACCTATCGCGTCGTGCTCGACGCGGGCGGCCAGCCCTTCTTTCAAGGTTGGGCCATCGTTGACAACGTGAGCGAAGAAGATTGGCTGAACGTCTCGCTCTCGCTCGTCTCCGGCACGCCCGTCTCCTTCATCCAGCCGATTCAGAAACCGTTCTATCGCTATCGCCCCATCGTGCCGATGCCTTCGGACTTGCGCCTCAACCCGCAGGTCTACGACCCCGGCGAAGAGACGACCGTGGGCGCGGCGGCGCCGAACGCGAGCGGCGCAACTGTCTCGACCGAACAGTTCTCAAACATGCCGGCGCCACAGCGCAGCGTTCAATCGCTCTACAACGTCAGCCCGTCCGCCAGAGCCAACAACGTGAACAACATGGTTCTGGACGGCGCGGACGCAGCCAACGAATCGGGCGCGGGTTCGACTTCGTTGAGCAGCGCTATCACGAGCAGCGATTCGGGCGTCGAGGCCGCCGCCACGGGCAGCGAAGTCGGCGACCTCTTCGAGTATAAGATTGACCAGCCGGTGACTGTGCGCCGCGACCGCTCGGCCTTGATTCCGATCCTGCAAACGCGCATGGAAGGCGAGCGCGTCTCCATCTATAACGAGGCCGCGCGCCGCGACCGTCCCTTGAGCGGCATGCTCTTGAAGAACAGTTCGCGCCTCACGCTCGAAGACGGCTCGATGACGGTGATTGACGGCGACGCTTACGCGGGCGAGGCTCTGATGGAACGGCTCAAGCCGAACGAGCAGAGGTTGATTTCCTTCGCCCTAGACCTTGGCACGCTCGTCACCGCCCGCACGAAGGAAGACCGCTCGCCGACCTTCCTCATCAAAGTCGTCAAGGGCGTCTTTCAGGCTCACTACTATCAAACCACGCAGAAGACCTACACGCTCAAGAATCAGACCGAGCGGGCGCGCATCGTTTACGTCGAGCATCCGATTCGTGACGGCTGGACGTTGACGAAGGAGACGCGCGAGCCTGAAGGCAAGAGCGCGCGTTTCTATCGCTTTCGCGTCCCGCTTGAGCCGGGCCAGAAAGTTGACCTGACCGTCACGGAGCAGCGCGCCTTGATGGATTCTTACGTGCTGACCAACTTCACGCGCCCCGATCTCGAACTCTTCATCGCGCGCAACTACATAGACGCGCCGACGCGCGCCGCCCTCGAAGCCCTGATTGACCTCAAGGCCCGCGTCGCCTCTGTGGACGCGCGCCTCGCCGCCATCACGCAGGAGATACAGCAAATCGGCGAAGACCAGGCACGCCTGCGCGAAAACATCAAGGCTCTGACGGGAACCGCCGAAGCCAAGCAGTTAATCGCCCGCTATGTCGCCAAGGCCGACGAGCAAGAGACGCGCCTCGAACAACTCAACAAAGACCGGCAGGCCCAGACCATCGAACGCCTGCGTCTACAGAACGAGCTTGACGCGGCGATTCGCAATCTAGCGATTGACAAAAACATCAACTGACCGCCGAAAGGCAATCGTCGGCTTTGCTGAGAGACGAGTAAAATGAGCAAACGCCGTTGAAGGGGCGACAGACAAACGCTGCCCGTCAACGGCGTTCGCGCTCTTCATCCGTCCCGCCGCGCGCAAGCGTCGCGCAACCGAGGCGGTCTGGAAAAATCTTTTATTGACATCAAGGGCGCGTCCCTTTTATTCTGAAATCGCCCATAGGCGGTCTGGCACAGAGTTCTCTGTAACTTCCACCTTGGCCAGCCCATTCCCAAGCGCCGTTATTCGTTAGTCACCTCACCAGCTTTGAGCGCCTCTCTTTTCGAAGAAGATTGAGATGCTCTTTATCCTTCGCGGCGCAAATTAATAGCCCTGCGAAATTTTGACCCGGAACCTGCGCGTCGGCAGGCGGCGTGCGACTTAAACACTGAGGAGAAACATGCGAGCTACAAGGAATCCAAAGAGAACGATGTTCAATAAGCGAAAAGCAAGAAGGCTGCTCGTCGGCAGTCTCGTTCTCTTTCTATCTTTAACAATGAGCGTTCCCGCGTGGGCGGTCGTCTTCCCGAACGCAAGCCCGATTACCATCAATGATGCGGCCACCGTCGGCGCGGCCAATCCTTACTCGTCGAACATCACGGTCAGCGGCCTGACCGGAACCATCAGCAACATCACGCTGACGCTCAACAATCTGAACCACACCTTTCCAGACGACTTGGACATCCTGCTCGTCGGCCCGACCGGGACAAATCTCGTCGTCATGTCTGACGCGGGCGGCAGCGTGGATGTCACCAACACGACGCTGACGTTCGACGACGCGGCGGCGGGGGTAGTGCCCGACGGCGGTCCGGTCGGCAACGGCTCGTTCAAGCCGAGCCAGTTCGTCGCGGGCGACACGTTCCCCGCGCCTGCGCCCGCGCCTTCGGCCAACACGACGCTTGCTGCCTTCAACGGCACAGACCCGAACGGCGTTTGGAATCTCTACATCGTGGACGACACTGGCGTTGACCAGGGCGTCCTCGGCAACGGTTGGAGCCTGAGCATTGCGACTTCGGCCAACCCTTTCCCGCAATCCTTCTCCAACGCCACGCCCGTCTTCATCAATGACCGTTTCGGCGCGGCGACGCCTTATCCTTCGACGATTAACGTCAGCGGCTTGACCGGCGCGATTACAGACGTGAATGTCACGCTCACCAATGTCGATCACCTGAACCCGGACGACATTGACATCCTGCTCGTCAGCCCTAGCGGTAAGAGCATCGTGCTGATGTCGGACGCGGGCGGCACGACCGACCTTGTTGGCGTCAACATCACGCTCGATGATGCGGCGGCGATTCAACTGCCCGACAGCACGGTCATCACTTCCGGCAGTTACCGGCCCGCCAATTTCGGCTCAGGCGATAACATCGCGGACGTGCTTCCGTTCTACGCCAACGCAGGCTCCGCCGGCCCGACGACGCTCGCCACGGCCTTCAACGGCACAGACCCGAACGGCGTTTGGAAGTTGTACGTCATAGACGACGCCACGGCTTCGACCGGCATCATCAACGGCGGCTGGTCGCTCGACATCACGGCAGGCGGCTCCTTCGGCGCGAAGCGTTTCACCAATGGCGATTTCGACGGCGACGGCAGAACGGATGTCTCCGTCTTCCGTGGCCCGAATCAAAACTGGTATATCCGCAACAGCTCAACGTACGCCAACCGCGTCCAGATTAACTGGGGCAACCCTGCTCTCGGCGACATCACTGTCCCCGGCGACTACGACGGCGACAGGAAGACGGACATCGCCGTCTGGCGTCCCTCGGAAGGCAACTGGTACATCATCAATAGCTCCACCGGCACGCCGTCAATTAAGAGTTGGGGCAGCTCAGGCGATACGCCCGTTCCCGCCGATTACGATGGCGACGGCAAGACGGACTTGGCCGTCTGGCGTCCATCAACCGGCAACTGGTATGTGCTGCGCAGCGCGACCAACACGGGCCGCGTCGTCGGTTGGGGCGGGGCGGGCGATGTGCCCGTGCGCGGCAACTTCGAGGGCACAGACGGCGCAGATTTCACAGTCTATCGTCCTTCGGAGAACAACTGGTACATCCTTAACAACGCTGGCTCGTCGGCGCGCGTGGTCAACTGGGGAACGACGGGCGATACTCTCGTCCCCGGCGACTACGACGCTGACGGCAAGACGGACGTGGCCGTCTGGCGACCGTCGAACGGCGTTTGGTATGTCATCCAAAGCTCGACGGGAACAGTCCTGCAAAGAAGCTGGGGCGTGTCAACCGACGTGCCGGTTCCCGGCGATTACGATGGCGACGCGCGCTCAGACTTTGCGGTCTTCCGCGCTTCGGACGGCAACTGGTACATCCTGAACAGCGGCACAACGCCCAACGCGTTGCGCATTGATTCTCTCGGTCAGGGCGGCGACACAGCCATTCCGTCAACTTACTAGGCCGCAGCAAAGATAGTCCAAAGTCGAAAGCCCAATGTCTAAAGTCAAGAGCTTAGCTTTTTGACTTTGGACATTGGGCTTTCGACTTTGGGCTTTACTTTCTTAGCCGCGCGTCAAACTCAACCTGCAACCTCGTCTGCTCCGAAAACGTCGCGCACGGACGATAGCGCGCCCTGCTTGAGTCAACTGCGGCGGCGAGCAAGGCGGGGAACGGAAAATTCCGTTGACTTTCAACGCGCGATTCTTATATGCTCGCGCGCACAATCAAAGCTGGGGTTGGTTCCAGCCATTTTTCAACATTCATCCTGTTTGGTTTCATCCGGTCGCCGATGAAGGCGAGCCTGCTGCTTGCTTGCCTTCGAGTTCAGCGTCGCCAAGCTATTATCTTTCACGTTAACCGGCAGCGCGTGGCTCCGAACGTTCTACGCGCTCTATCGCCCAGTCCAAACTTTTTGCCCTGCGCCCTTGACCGGGGCAAGGAGGCTCGACCCTTCAAAGGAGACACCCCATGCAAGCCAACAAATTTAGCAAGCGCTCTCAACCTAAGTTGCGCGCACGAACGCTGGTGAGCGCCCTTGCCATCTCGCTCGTGCTAATCCTGAGCATGACCCCGGCTCTCGCCATCGTCTTTTCCAACCCGGCCCCGATTACCATCAACGATGCCGTTGGCTCCAGTCCCGCCAGCCTTTACCCGTCAACCATCAACGTCAGCGGCATGACGGGCACGATTACCAACATGACGGTCACGCTGAGCAACATCAACCACACGTTTGTGCCCGACTACGACATTCTGCTCGTCTCTCCCGGCGGGCAGAACATGATTATCTTTTCCGATGTCGCCAGCGGCATTGATACGACCAACGTGACCATCACGCTCGACGATGCGGCGGCGACGAGCCTGACCGCCGCCAACCTCGTCTCCGGCACGTTCAAACCAACCAACATCACTGCGGGCGACGCGTTTCCCGCCCCTGCGCCAGCGGCATCGGCCAACACGACGTTTGCCGCTGCTTTTGGCGGCACAGACCCGAACGGCGCCTGGAGCTTGTATGTCGTGGACGATGTTTCGCTCGACATGGGCAGCATCGGCAACGGCTGGAGCATGACGATTACTACGTCGGGCAGCCCCGCGACCGCCTTCTCGAATAGCGCGCCTATCGTCGGCGGCGACACAGGGAAAAGCAGGGCGACGCCTTATGCTTCGACCATTGCCGTCAGCGGCCTGACCGGCGCCATCACGGATGTCAACGTCACGCTGACCAACCTCAATCACACGTTCCCGGACGACGTAGACATCCTGCTTGTCGGCCCCACCGGCAAGAGAATCATTCTGATGTCGGACACGGGCGGCAGCAACGTGCTCGCCGGCGTCAACCTCACGTTTGACGATTCGGCGGCGGCGGGGTTGCCTGATGCCACGGCCATCGCCAGCGGCTCGTTCAAGCCGACGAACATCGGCGTCGCCGACCCGTTCCCTGACGTGCTGCCGAGCGGACAGGTGGCCGGAGCGGAAGCGTATCCGAGCGGGACGACCGCCGGGCCGTGCACCTTAGCTTCGTCGTTCAACGGCACAGACCCGAACGGCACATGGAGCTTGTATGTCGTAGACGATGCCGGCGGCCAGACGGGCAGCATCACGGGCGGCTGGTCTTTGGACATCACTGCGGGCGGAACCTTCGGCGCGAAGCGTTTCACCAACGGCGATTTCGACGGCGATGGCAGAACCGACGTGGCCTTGTGGAGTCCGTCCACACACAACTGGTCTATCCGCAATAGCTCGACTTTAGCCAACCGCGTGCAGCTTGATTGGGGCAACGGCTCTCTGGGCGACGTGGCCGTCCCCGGCGATTACGATGGCGACAAGAAGACGGACATCGCCGTCTGGCGTCCCTCGGAAGGCAACTGGTACATCATCAACAGCTCCACCGGCACACCGAGCGTGCGCAGTTGGGGAGCGTCTGGCGACACGCCCGTTCCCGCCGATTACGATGGCGACGGGCGCACAGACCTTGCCGTCTGGCGCGGCGCTCAAGGCGTCTGGTACATCATCCGCAGCGCGACCAACACGGTGCGCGTCGTTGGTTGGGGCGGAGCGGGCGACATCCCCGTGCGCGGCAACTTCGAGGGCACGGACGGAGCGGACTTTACAGTCTATCGTCCTTCGGAGAACAACTGGTACATCCTTAACAACGCTGGCTCGTCGGCGCGCGTCGTCAACTGGGGAACGACGGGCGATACTCTCGTCCCCGGCGACTACGACGCTGACGGCAAGACGGACGTGGCCGTCTGGCGAAGCTCGGAAGGCAAGTGGTACGTGCTCCAAAGCTCGACCGGAACCGCCTTGCTGAGAGCATGGGGCACAGCGGGCGATACGCCCGTGCCCGGAGATTACGACGGCGACGCGCGCACGGATTTTGTCGTGTGGCGACCGAGCAACACCAACTGGTACATCCTGAACAGCGGCACCACCACCAATGCGCTACGCCTTGACACGTTAGGCACGAGCGGCGACGTGACTGTGCCATCAACCTACTGACCGTCGAAGTAAAGATAGTCGAAAGTCCAAGGTCCAAAGTCAAGAGCTTAGCTTCCTGACTTTGGACCTTGGACTTTCGACTTTGGACTTTGGACTATGCTTGCTTAGCCTTTCGTCAACTCATCGGCAATCTCTTTCGCTCCGAAAACGTTGCGGAGAATTTCGAGCATTCCGCGCGAGTCAACGGAGATGGCGCGATTGACCGATTCGTCGTAGATGAAATTGCCGACGAGCGATTGAATGTTGCCGTCGAAAATCAGGCCGACGAGTTCGGCGTTCTTGTTGATGGTCGGGCTGCCGGAGTTGCCGCCGATGATGTCGTTGGTCGAGACGAAGTTGAAGGGCGTCTTCAAGTTGAGCGCTCCCTTCTTCTCCATCCAGCGCGGCGGCAGGTTGTAGGGAAACTCCGCTTTGTGCTGCGCGGAGCGCTCGAAGAGTCCGCCGAGCGTCGTGAACGGCTCAAGCTTCTGCCCGTTCTCCATGTAGCCTTTGACCGCGCCGTAGGAGAGCCGCAGCGTGAAGGTGGCGTCAGGGTAAAGCTTCGTGCCTTCCGTCTCGAAGAGCGCGCGGGCAATCTTGCCGTAAGCGTTGCGCTCCACGCCTGTCACTTCCGCTTCGTAGCGTTTGCGCAAATCGCGTGATTCGGCGTCGATGCTGCGGGCCAGCACAATCATCGGGTCGGTCGAAGCCGCAACGGCTTGCGCGCCGCCCGCCGCCAACTGCTTGCGATAGTCAGGGTCTTTGAGCTTCGTGCCGTCAATCAATTCGGCGGCGCGGGCTTCGGGCGTCTTGCCTTCGAGGATGCGCTTGACGAGCGCGCTGTCCGCGCCGAGCAGTTCGACCATGAACGAGAGCGAATCGGCGAGCTTCAATTTTTCGAAGTCGTCGTAGATGGGAGCGGGGCTATAGAGCGCGAGCTCGAGCGAGGCGCGGCGCGAGTCTGTGTATTCGGGCAGCCGCGCGTTGTTCGCTTTCTCGCTCTCTGCGGCGAGACGCACGAGCGTCCGCGCAAAGCCGAAGAGGACTGTGTTGAAGCCGCCGCCTTGCTCAAGGATTCGGCGCTCTTTGATGTAGGAAGGCAGTCCCTTGTGCGCCTTTGCAATCGAGTCCCACGCGTCGCCGTACATCTTCTGTCTATCGGCGCTGGCTGAGATTGACTTGCGCAGCGCATCCTCCTGCTTGCTCTTGCGCTCAAGCAGAGCCTTGTCCTGCAAGCCCGCGAGTTGGCCGCGATAGACCTTGAGGCTGTTCTGAATGCTGTTCAGTTCGTTCTGCGCGCGGCGCGTCTGTTCGTCGCCCATCGCCATGTACTTCATCAACATGGCTTCGCGCCGTTCCAGCAAGCGCATCAAAATCGGGATGCTCGTCTCGCGCAATTCTTCGAGATGCGCGACCGTGTTCAGGCGCGAGGTCGAGCCGGGATGGCCCGTGACGAAGACCAATTCGTTTTCCTTCACGCCCTGCTTCGACCACTTGAAATAGCTTTCGGGATGAACAGGCTGGCCGTTCTCGTAAACGCGCACCAGCGACATGTCTATATTGAAGCGCGGGTAGTTGAAATTGTCCGGGTCGCCGCCGAAGAAGGCCGCCTGAAATTCAGGGACGAAGACGAGGCGCACGTCCGTATATTTTTTGTAGCGATAGAGATTGTACTGGCCGCCCTGATAGAGCGTGACGACATCGGAGCGCAGTCCGCTCTTCTTCGTTGACTCGGCTTCGATGGCGGCGATTTCGGCGCGGCGCGCGTCGAAGGCTTCGGCGTCCGCCATGCTCTTGGCCGCGCCGTTGACGCGGGCCGTCACATCTTCGATGTCCATCAGCACGTTGAGTTCGAGGCTCGGCGCTTTAATCTCTTCGGCGCGTGTGCGGGCGACGAATCCGTCTTTCGCCAAATCCTTTTCCGGCGTGCTCACTTCGCCAACGATGTCTTCGACGATGTGATAATTGGTCAGCACGAGCCCGTCAGCCGAGACGAACGAGCCGGAGCCGCCGTTGTTGAAACGCACCGAGGCCATCTGCACTTTCTTGAGCCATGCGTCGGTCACATCGAATTTGTATTTGCGCTTAATCTCGGCGCGGGGAACGTTATTGAAAGTCCACATGCCTTCGTCGGCCAGAGCCGTGATGTTCAGGGCTTGAAGAGCGAAGAGCGCGAGCAGCAGCGCGCCCACAAATTTTTTGTATCTCATCATTCATCCTCTGCATAAATGGGTTAATTGGGAGGCAAAATCTTTAGAGCGCCCGCTTGTCCAATTGGATGCCTGATAGATAACGACGCGACGGGGTATAATGTCAAGCGATGCGACTTTTCAAGTGGGGGCGAAAGAAGGGGACGATGGATAACGACGAGATAGCCGAACGTTTCAACCGGCTCGCCAATCTGATGGAGATTCGCGGCGACGACCGCTATCGCATCCGTTCCTATCGCAACGCCGCCGAGATTATCGAGACGTGGCCGACGCCCATGAAAACCATCGCCGACGAAGCTGGCGCGAAAGGCTTGCAGGAGATTCCCGGCGTCGGCAAGGCCATCAGTTCCAAAATCATAGAGCTTCTCACCGGCGGCACATTCGAAGCGTGGGAGAAGCTGATAGCCGAGACGCCCGCCACCACGCTCGACCTTCTCAAAGTCAGCGGCATCGGCATCAAGACCGCCGCCACGCTGCATCAACAATTCAAGATTGCTTCCATTGACGACCTCAAGAAATTCGTCGCGGGCGGCGGCCTCGAAATGGTTGATGGCATCGGCGACAAGAGCGCGGAGAGAATCGCCGAAAGCCTCAAACGATTCTGACGATGAAGATGCGGCGATTTCAAGCTTCTCTTTCAAACTTCGCCACCGCGCTCTCCTGCATTCTTGACAATGAAAAGCTGCGGTCAATACTATGCTGCGTCTTCCCGCGACTCATCTTTCCCGTGCGCGTCTATTCGGAGACAGTTCAAATGATAAAAACTTTCTTGAAAAGGCTCTGAAGATTGATTCGAGCATGAAAGAGGAGTTGTCCGAGCGTATCGAAAAAGCCCGGCGGCAGAGAGACGCGCAGAAGTAGACAAGTCAAGGCTTAAGGCAACAAAGGAGGCGTTCCCTAATCACAGCGGGAACGCCTTTTCGTTTGTCCAAAATTTTCTTTCCTGTTTCTTTTCCTTCGCTCAACCTCTGGACGAAGCCACGGCCATGCCTTCGGCCTGACGCTTGACGATGACGAGCGTGATGTCGTCGGCGGCGGGCGTGCCTTGCGAAAACTTGGTCAGGGCCGACTCGATGCGGTCGCGTATGCCAGCGGCGCTGCGCTCGATGTTGAGGCCGACGACGCTGTGCAATCGCGGCGCGCCAAACTCTTCGCCCTGCGGGTTGACCGCCTCCGAAACGCCGTCCGAGTAGATGACGAGCACGTCGCCCGGTAGCAGTTGCGTGCGCCCTTCGCGGTAGGGCGAGTCGGTCATGATGCCGAGGGGCAGCCCGCCCGACGAGAGATTCTCGACCGTCCCGGCGGAGTGAACGATGAGCGGCGGATTGTGTCCGGCGTTGATGAAGGAGAGCGCGCCCGTCAGCGGGTCAAGCTCCGCGTAGAAGAGCGTGACGAAGCGATTGGACGGAATATTCTCGGCCAGATATTTATTGACCGCGCTGATGGTTTGGGCCAGCGAGCTTTGCGCCGAAGCCTGCGCGTGAACAGCGGCGTGCAAGGAAGACATCAACAGCGCGGCGGCGGTTCCCTTGCCCGACACGTCGCCGAGCGCGATTATCATGCGCCCGTCGGCGCGCTTGATAAAGTCGTAGTAGTCGCCGCCGATTTCATAGCACGGAAAGCTGATGCCCTGTAGCTCGTAGCCAGCGACGTGCGGCGGCGCGGTCGGTTGAAAGCGTTGCTGTATTTCGCTCGCCAGTTGCAGTTCATGCTCAAGGCGTTCGCGGTCGAGTTGTTCTTCCAGCAGCCGCGCGTTCTCGACGCGAATCGCGGCAACCGACGAAAGCGTCGTCAACACTTTCAGATGGTCTTCCGTAAACTTGGCTTCGGCAATCGGCGAGTCGGCGTAGATGATGCCGAAGACTTTTTCGCCGACGCCAAGCGGAACGGCCAAAACCGAGCGGATGCCTTGCAGCGTCATCGTCGAACTCATAAAGCGCGGGTCGTGCTGCGCGTCAGAGGTGAGCACGGCTTTGCCCTTGCCGACGACCTCTTCCATGATGGTGCGGCTGACGCGTATCTCGCCGACTTCGCCCTCCCGCTCGCGCAGCCGCGCCACGGCCACCTTCAATTCATCGCTGCCCTCGTCGCGCATCATGATTGAGCAACGCTCCGCCGGCACGGCTTCGAAAACCAACCCGGCAATCTGTTGCAGCGTCTCGCTCAAGGTGGCGGACGCGAGCAACGTGACGCCGACCTTGCTGATTAAGGCGAGCAGGTCGCTCTGGCGCGCGGCGCGTTTGACGGGAGCGTCGGAGTCCGGCTGCGTTCGCGCGCCTTCGATGGCTTCGAGCAGGCCGGAGGTGGTGCGGTCAGCCGAGTTCATCGCAATCGTCGCTTCGGGGACGGGGCCGATGATGTTCGGGTCCGTAATCATCGTCGCGTTGAGCGCAGGGTCAACGCCGCCGTCGTCAAAGACAATCTCAGTCTCTCCGATTTGAATCCGACCGCCGGGCGAGAGCGTGACGACCGATTCGACCGTCGCGCCGTTATAGAGCGTGCCGTTGGCCGAACCCAAATCCTGCAAGAAATATTGGTCGCCCTCGCGCCGCACTTCGGCGTGAACGCGCGAAGCGAACGGGTCTGGAATGCACAAATCATTGCGCGCCGAACGACCGATGGTGATGCGGAGACGACCGAGCGTAAAGATGTCGGAGTTGCGATCCGGGTACTTAACTATCAGGTCAGGCATGTTTGCGATTTACGGTTTCAAGTTTCAAGGCTTCAGCTTTCAAGTTTAAGGGACTCTGCGTTCAACTTGAAACCCGGAAACCTTAAACTTGAAAATTTGAGTTAGCGTTGCGATTGTCTGTTCAGACGGTCTAGCTCTTTGCCGAGCCGCGCGGCTTGTCGTCTGGCTTCAGAGAGATTCGAGCCGCTCTTCACGTTCTGAAATAGTTGTAGAGCGCGCAGCAATTCGGCGCGCGTCAGTTGACGCGGGTCGCGCCCGTTGACGACGTTGACGGCTTGAAAGAAGAAAGCATCCGAACTGGCCTGCGTCGCCGCCTCGCTGTTGCCACCGCTCGGCGACGGCGTGGGCGTGCGCGTCGGCGCGGCTTGAGCGAGGGCGGGCGAAGCGGTCGGCGCGGGCTTCGGCAGGGACGCTTCCGGCAGCGTCGCTTGCGTCGTCTGCGTCGGCTCCGGCCTCGGGCGCGCATCGCGCGATGGCTCAACCGCGGCGCTCGGCCTTGGCTTCGGCTCAGGCGTCTGCTGCTGCTGCGCTTGCGAAGGAGCCGAAGCCGCAGGCTCAGCCTCGGCGGCGCGGACTCCTGATTCTTCGACAGCAGCGTTAGCGCTTCCCTGCCCGGCTGTTTGCTTGCCGCTCTCTTCAGGCTGCGCAACAGAGACGGTCTGCGGCGCGGACCTTCGCAAGATGTAGTAGGCGAGCAGCGCGCCGGAGAGCGTCGCCAGCAACAACAAGCTTGTCATCAAGGCCCAGAAGCCGCGCGACTTGCCGCTTCGTGCGCGCCCCGCTGCTTGAACAGGAGCAGTAGGAGCGGCGACGGGCAAGAGCGCTGGCGGCGTGAGTTCGCCGGTCGGCGGCGCGGCGTAATCAGAGTCGAACGGAACGTTGCTCCCGGCGCGCTTGTTGCCGCCGCCGTCTGCCTTAACCTGTAGGCGCGAGCGACGAAGCAACTGCTCCATCTCTTCGCGCGCGACACGTCCTGTCTCGGAAGCGGAGCCGCCGAGCGGGTCTGCGCCGAGGTTGCTGGTCGTCAGTCCTTCGCTTGAGAGCGGGATGGTTTGCGCGAGCGGCGAGATGTGGCCGCCGTCGTTGAAGGTGGAAGAGGCTTTCAAAGACGCGCCGCAGTGGCGGCAATAACGCGCCTCAGCCGCCGCCACAACTCCGCATTTGGAACAAGTCATGGACATCCTCGCCTCTATCCCGTCAGGCTCTAACGCAACAAGCTTCAACGGGCGCGACTGCTGCTACTGCCGGAGCGCGCCCTGCGCTGCCCGCTATCGCGCACGACAATGGTTCCGGCGAGGAAGTCGTGCAGGGTGCGGCCCGATGCGTTGAAGGCCGCCAGCAGAAATCCAAGCCCCAACGTCAAAAGAGAGAGTGGATAGCCGATGAAGTGGCGCAGCAGCACACGCCACCACGCGAGCGACCCGCCGTCCGTGCGCTCAATGCGCAAGCCCGTAGCCCACTTGCCGAGCGTCTGCCCGCGCCACACGGCGAGAACACCGAAGTTCAAGAGCAAGACCGCCAGCGCAATCAGCAGCCCGAAGCTTTCGACGTTGCTGCCAGCCGTGCGCGCCGTGCCGCCAAAAGGGCGAGCCACGAGCGTGCAGAACGCGATGATGATGGCCAGCGTGATGTAGTCAATCAACAGCGCTCCGCAGCGCAGCGAGAAGGGCGCGCGATACCGCTCAAGATAGGCTTGCGCTTCGGCGGCGCGCGTCTGCGGGCCGGGCTGAAGCAGTGATGGTGTCGTCGTGTCCACTCTGGCAGTCATAACATCAGTAGTCAGCAGCCGGGTCATCACTAGTCAGTTGTCAATCAATTGGGCCCGCTGACTACTGACGACCGGCTATCAAATTTACCCCACTAAAAAATGGAGCGTGGTTTCGCCGAGACGTAGCTTGTCTCCGCTTTCGAGGACGCGCGGCTGTCTGGGCGCGAGCCGGATGGCGTCGTTAATCACAGTCCCGTTGACTGAGCTTAAGTCCTCAATCAGAAATTGGTCGCCCTTGCGCCAGATGCGCGCATGACGGCGCGAGACTTTGGTTTCAGGGTCAAACTTCGAGAGGTCAACTTCGGGGAAAATATTCGAGTGCGGGTCGGAACGCCCGACCAGATTGTCTTCCTTTTGAAGATGAAAGGAAACGTCCAGCTCGGTCGTTCCGGCGACAATCAAGCGGGCCGTGGCGCGGGCCGTGCGCAGGGCCGCGCTGGAACCGACGCCGACTAAAGGTTGCTTCGCCCCGCAGTGAGCGCAGAAGACATCATCCGCCGCGATGCGCCCGCCGCAGAAGCCGCAGAAGACCATCTCGGTTTGAATCGTCTCGCCGCCCAAATTCTGCGCGGAGGTCGCGCCGTAGCTGACTTCGCCCGCGCGCAATCGTTCAAGATGCGCCGCCAACGCTTCGCGCATCTCACCCGCCGAACGAAAGCGTCCCTCCGGCTTGTACTCGACGGCTCGCATCAGGATGCGCTCCATCTCGTTTGAGATGGCAGGGTTGATTTGACGCGGGCGCGGGTTCTTCGTGAAGTCGAAGATTAAGAGCGGATTGTCCTGCGGGTCTGAGCCGGTCAGGAGATGAAACATCGTCGCGCCCAGAGAGTAGATGTCGGAGCGCGGCTCGACCTTGCCGCTGAAGAGTTCGGGCGGAGCGTAGCCCATCGTGCCGACAGCCGTCACGCCTTTCTCCTGCGGCGTGACCCAACGCGCAATCCCGAAGTCAATCAACATCACGCGGCCGCTGTTTCCGTCAATCATCAAGTTCGCGGGCTTGAGGTCGCGGTAGATAATCGGCTTGGGTCGCTTGTGCAGATAGTCAAGCACGTCGGCAATCTGCACGCCCCAATCGGCGACGGTCTTTTCGTCAATGCGCCCGCCGGGAGCGTTGCGCAGGCGCGCTGCAAAGTCGCCGCCTGAGATGTACTTCATGACGAGGTAGAAGCGGCCCGCCGCGTCGTCGTAAAAGTAATCGTAGATGGTCGGAATCGAAGAGTGTTCAAGCGAAGTCAGGAGGAGCGACTCGCGCTTGAAATCGCCGATGGCTTTCTCGTGCTGCGCGTCGTCAATGTGTGACTCGACCATCTCTTTGACGGCGCGCGGCGCGTCGCCCAAGTGATGGTCTTTCGCCAGATAGACGGCTCCCATTCCGCCGCCGCCGATGCGCCTGACGATTTCATAACGCCCGTTGAGCATCGTCGCGGTTTCGAGTTGCTTGCTGGTCGGCTGTCGTCCGCCTGTCGAGCCTGCGCGCGCCGTCGGCGGAACGACCTTAGCCGCGCTCGAAGGCTTGGCTCCGTCCGTGTCGCGCATGTCGTCTGCCATGTTATTGCCTCCCGGCGGCAACGTCACGTTCATCTGCGGAGCGTTCGCGGCAGCGGGCGTTGGCGAAGAAGGAACTTCGGCGACGGGCGTTGACGAAGAAGAAGGCGTTGATGAAGAAGGAGCTTCGACGATACGGGCTTCGCGGCTTCCGGTATCATCCTTGATGCTTACAACTTCATCTTTGCGGCTGGCGCTTTCGTTTTCAAACGGAGAGTCTGGCGTCTCAGTGTCGTCCATGTCGGGCGCGTCCGGGGTTTCCGTGTCGTCCAATTCGGCTGCTGTTGACGCAGCTTCGTGCGCTGCTGGCGCAGCCTTCGAGGCAGCGTCGCTTTCATCTGTGGCGACGGCGGGAGCGGCTTCGTCGCGCGCAGAATTGTCGTGCAACGCCGCGCCGCAGTTGCCGCAGTATGGATCATCCGGCGCAACCTTCACGCCGCATTCGTGACAGAAAGACATCTCGCTCGATAACCTTATGGCGTCTCTTAATCCTTGCGATGTCGAGAGCCGGGGAAACCGGACATGCGCGCCGCCGTCGTCTGCCCTCAAACGCGGAAGCGACGCGCGCCGCTCTTACTTAACAATATGAAAACGCAAAAAAGTCTTGCCGACGATGATTTCGTCGCCGTCGCGCAGCGGTTGACGGTCGCCGGGCAAGAGCCGACGGCCACGGTTAATGAAGGTGCCGTTGGTCGAACCCAAATCTTCGATATAGTAGTGCTCGCCGCGCCGCATAATGCGCGCATGACGGCGCGAGACTTTCGCTTCCGGGTCGTCTGCGTCCAGGTCAACGTCGGGGAAGATGCCGCCGTCTGCGTCCCAACGCCCGATCTGCGATTCCTCGTCGCTCAAGGGAAACTGCTTGCCCGCCGAACGACCGCGCTCGATGACGAGCCGCGCGTGCGCCCCTTCCATCAAGGCCAGCGAAGCCGCCGAGACGACGTAAGCCGGAGCGGCTTGTTGCAAAGCGGCTTCGGATTGATGCGCGACGGCGACCACCGCTTCGGACATCTTTTTATCGGTTGCCGTGCTGCCGGAATTTCCCGTCTCGACAGGCCTCTTAGCGCGCGCCGGTTGGCTCAACGGAGCGCCGCACTCGTCGCAGTATTGCGACCCCTCAAGATTCTCCGTGCTGCACCTCTCGCAGGTTGTCATAAGCTTTCCCCTCGTGCGATTAACTTGATGTGGAAGAAAACGGACGGGCGCATAACGCTGGCCGCTTGCCGCGCCGCCGCTCGCGCGAGAAACAACGGGCATTGTAGCGCGAAATCAACGAACGGGACAAACATCAAGTTAAAACTCTAAAGCGCAGGAGTCTGAAGCCGCAGAAGGCGGGCGTCGCAAGGCGCGCGGGTTTTCGCCTGTGGCCTTCGGAACTTTAGCGGCACGCGCCCGCCGGCTCTTCTTTTGAAACTGCGCGCGACCTTTTGACGTAGAAGCTGTGCTGGCATAGGCGTCCGCGTTCATTTCGAGGCTGACTTGTGTTAAGTTTAATGTTTGACCCGACTGTTTTGTATCCCCTTCTTTTAAGGAACTATCCAGATGGCTTTAAGCAAGAAGCGAAAGATTATTATCGGTGTCGCCGCCGTCGCGGTCTTGGGAATCATCATCGTCATCAGCATTCTGGCGCGCGGCAAAGACGTGCCGGAAGTGACGACTGTGACGGTTGCCCCGCCCAAAGAGTTGCGCTCGACCGTGACGGCCTCCGGCGAGATTCGCCCCATCCAGTTTATCAATTTGACGAGCGAAGTGCAGGGCCGCATCGAAGAGATTATGGTGCAGGAAGGCCAGGTCGTGACGAAGGGCCAGGCGCTCGTCCGGCTCGACCCGACGCAGTTGCAATCGAACCAGCAGGCGCAGGCCGCCGCCGCGCAAGCCGCCATCAGCGATGTGCAGAACGCGCGCACATCCGTGTTGGCAGCGGAGAACAACGTGTCGCAGGCGCGGCAAGCCCTGACCGTCGCGGAGGCTTCCGTGTCGCAAGCGCGCCAGCAAGTCATCTCATCACAAACCAACGTTGACCGCGCCAAGGTTGACCTCAACTCGGCTCAGCGCGAATTGAAACGCTCGACCGAGTTGGTGGAATCCGGCGTCGCCTCGCGCTCTGAATATGACGCCGCGCGCGACCGCCTAGACCAGGCGCAGGTCGCTCTGCGCACCGCGCAGGCCAATTTTGAAGCGCAGAAAATCGGCGTGCAGGAAGCCATCGCCCGCGCCAACCAGCAACGTGTCGCCGTGCGCGACGCGCAAATCGGCGTCCAACGCGCGCAGGTCGGCGTCTCTTCCTCCGAATCGCGCGCCAACCAGCAAGCAGCCATCCTGCGCGGCCAGTCGAGCCAGAACAGCAAGACGATTACTTATGCTCCCTTGAACGGCGTCGTCGCGGACATCCCTTCGAAGGTCGGAACCTTCGCCGTCGCCGGACTTTCGACCACGGCGTTGATGACAATCGCGGACATGTCGGACGTGAACGTCGAAGTCAAGGTTGACGAAACAGAGATTGCCAACGTCGAAGTGGGCCAGCCTGCGAAGGTCAAGGTGGACGCTTTTCAAGACCGCGAAGTCGCAGGCACGGTGTTGCAGAAGACTCCGCTGGCTATCGGCAAATCCGCGACCACGGGCGGCCTCTCCAATCAAATCAACGTGCAGGAGGCGAAGGAATTTCGCGTCGTCATTCGTCTCGACCGGGACAAGCTGCCGCCGGAGATTCACGACGGCTTGAAGCCGGGCATGTCAGCGACGGCGACCATCACGACGAAGGTGGTGCCGAACGCCATCGCCGTGCCGCTGCAAGCCATCGTCGAACGGTCGCCGACTCCGGCCTCTTCGCCTGCCGCTCCGCCCAATACGCCGCAGCCGCCACCGACGACAGAGCGGCCCAAAGACATCAAGGGCGTCTACGTGCTCGACGGCAACAAGGTCAAGTTCGTTTCGGTCACGACCGGCATCACCGGCGAATCCGAGATACAGATTCTCGAAGGCGTCGCGCCGAATCAGGAAATCATCACGGGGCCGAGTCGCATCATGAAGACCTTGAAAGACGGCACGGCTGTCAAGAAGACGGTGCGCAAACCCGGCGACAACGCCAACACCAGTGAGAAATAAACGATGAGCGAAGCGATACTGTCGAGTCCGGCGCAGGACGAAGCCATCGGGCGCGGCGATTTGCTGGCGCGCGATGCCGTGCCTGCCTCGCTGATTTCCATGCGCGACATCTGGAAGACCTACCAGATGGGTTCCGAAGAAGTGCATGCCCTGCGCGGCGTCGCCTTCGACGTGCAGAAGGGCGAATACCTCGCCATCATCGGCCCTTCGGGTTCCGGCAAATCAACGCTGATGAATCTCATCGGCTGTCTGGACACGCCGACCAAAGGCCAGTACTGGATTAACGGCAAGCAGGTCGCGGAGATGGACGACGACGAGTTGGCGCGAATACGCAATCAGGAAGTCGGCTTCGTCTTTCAGACCTTCAACCTGCTGGCCCGCGCCACCAGTTTGCACAACGTCGAGTTGCCGCTCATCTACGCCGGAATCTCGTCCGCCGAGCGACACGAGAAGGCGAAGCAATCGCTCGCCGCCGTTGACCTGACCGACCGCATGATGCATAAACCGAACGAGCTTTCCGGCGGACAGCGACAGCGCGTCGCCATCGCCCGCGCCCTCGTCAATCATCCGAGCATCCTGCTCGCAGACGAGCCGACCGGCGCGCTCGACACGCACACCAGCTACGACATCATGAACCTCTTCGAGAAACTGCACGCCGAAGGGAACACGATTATCGTCGTCACACACGAGCCGGACATCGCCGCCCGCGCCCATCGCGTCATCTCAATCCGCGACGGGCAGATAGAGAAGGATGAGCGCATCAGATGACGAGACACGCGGACGCGCAGACGCGTTGACGCGCAGACGCGGTGACACGGAGACGCAGGGACAAAACCAAACTCTCCATGACGATGCTCCTTCGTCTCGTCGCGCCTCTGAATCTTCGTCTCGCCGCGTCTTGACCTCATCCACGCGGCGGCGCGTCTCCGCTCTCTGGGAATCATTCCGCGTTGCCCTTGCGAGCCTGCGCTCCAACAAGCTGCGAACGGCGCTCACCCTGGTCGGCATCGTCGTCGGCGTCTCGGCGGTCATCGCCGTCGTCACCATCATCAAAGGTCTGGACAAGACGGTCGCCTCGACCTTCTCTTCGCAAGGCTCGACCGTCTTCACCATCACCAAACGCCCGATGGTCATCACCTCGCGCGAAGAGTTTATCCGCACCAACAAACGCAAGGACGTGACGAGCGAAGATGCCGACGCCGTGAAGCGGCTCTGCCCCGCCTGCTGGCGCGTCGGGATGGCCGTCGGCAGGCGCGAAACCATCAAGCACAGCGACCAGAAATCCGAAGAAGTCTCGACGCGCGGCATGGCCTTGATGATGTTTGACATCGAAGCTCTGAACATTGACGCTGGCCGCCTCTGGACTGACAGCGAGGCGGCGGCGGGCCGCGAGGTCTGCGTCGTCGGCGTTGACGTGTTGGAGAATGTCTTCGGCGGGGCGGCTCCCGAAAAGGCCGTCGGGCAGGAGTTGCGCGTCGGCGGTCGCTCATTTGAAATCGTCGGCGTCGTGCAAAAGCAGGGCAAGATTTTCGGCTTCTCGCGCGACAACTTCGTCTTCATGCCGTTCGACACTTTCCAGAAAATCTACGGCGCGCACGATTCCATAGCCATTCATGTGCAGGTTCCGGCGGCGGAAAATCTGGAAGAGGCTGAAGACCAGACGCGCGCCATCATGCGCAATCGTCGCGGCAAGACGTTTGGCGAAGAAGACGACGGCTTCGCGCTTGAGACGCAGGACGTGTTTCTCAAAATCTACGGCAGCGCGACTTCCAATATCTATCTCGTGACGATTGGCGTCGCGGCCATCTCGCTCGTCGTCGGCGGCATCGTCGTGATGAATATTATGCTCGTCTCCGTCACCGAACGCACCAAAGAGATTGGCATTCGCAAAGCCATCGGCGCGCGGCAGGCCGACATTCTCCAACAGTTTTTGATTGAGGCCGTGACGGTCGCGGCCATCGGCGGCAGCATAGGCGTCATCACGGGCTTCGGCCTCGCCTACATCCTGTCAATGTTGATGGGCTTTCCGTTGTTAATCAGCATCACGTCCGCCGTGCTCGGCGTCGGCGTCTCTTCCGCCGTCGGCATCATCAGCGGCCTCTGGCCCGCATGGCGCGCAGCGCGGCTCGACCCGATTGAAGCCTTAAGGGCAGAGTAACGAAGGATGAGCAATGAGCGATGAGTTAAAAACAACTGACTCCGGCTCATCACTTGTCACTCGCTGCTTGTCACTGTTGTTATGACTTTCGACGACATCAAAGAATCTGCGGCGATGGCCGTTGACACGCTGAGGGCGAACAAGCTGCGCTCGGCTTTGACCATCCTTGGCGTCAGCGTGGGCGTCATCACGGTCATCTTCATGGTGTCGATTATTCAGGGCTTGAACAAAGCCTTCGCGGAGCAGATTGAATCCCTTGGGTCGAACACGATTTTCGTCTCCAAGTTTGAGCCGAGCTTTGGCCGCCCGCCTTCGAGCGAAGAGATTCATCGCAAGGATTTGACGATGGACGACGCGGAGGCTCTGCGGCGTGAGGCTCCCTCGATTGTCGGTGTCTCGCCGATTCATCGCATGATCGCGGCGACCCTGCGTTATAACGACAAGCAGACGGACACGCCCATCCTGCTCGGCGTCACGCCTTACTACGAATTTGTCCACTCGCAATACAACGCGCGCGGTCGCTTCATCTCCGACATGGACATGACGGCCCGCGCCAACGTCTGCATTCTAGGCATCGACGTAGCCCGCGCGCTCTTCCCTTTTGAAGAGCCGATTGATAAAGAGATAAAGATTCAGGGCAATCCGTATCGCGTCATCGGCATCATGGAGCCGCTCGGCAATTTCTTCGGCCAGTCGCGCGACAATTCCGTCTTCATCCCGATTAGCACGTTCGACAAGTACTATCCAGACTTGCCCGCCCCCGAAGTCGTCTTCTTCGTCATCGTGCGCCCCACGTCGCGCGCCGTCGTCAAAAACGCGATGGACGAGATAACGGACATCCTGCGCCGTCGCCGTCGCGTCGCGCGCAATGAGCCGAACAACTTCGGCATGTCTTCGCAGGATTCGCTGCTCGATATTTATAACCAACTGACGGGAGCGACCGCGCTCGTGCTGACAGCCGTCTCCTTCGTCGCGCTGATGATTGGCGGCATCGGCGTGATGAACATCATGCTCGTCTCCGTGACGGAGCGCACCAAAGAGATTGGCATCCGCAAGGCTGTCGGGGCGACGCGCGCCAACATCCTGTGGCAGTTCTTAATCGAAGCGGTCGCGCTGACGGCCATCGGCGGCCTCGCGGGCTTGGCCGTCGGAGAAGTGGCGAGCTTGCTGATGAACAAGTATTCGCCGCTTCCGGCCTACGTGCCGCTGTGGGCCATCGGCATCGGCATAGGCATCTCGGCGGCGGTCGGAATCATCTTTGGTTTATGGCCCGCATGGAAAGCAGCGCGCCTCGACCCGATTGAAGCGCTGAGATATGAGTAAGGGGTTGGGAGTTGGGGGTTAGGGGTTGGGGAAAGCGAAACGCGCGCTGATACGCTTGCTCTATATTTTCAGCAAGCCTAAACTCTATGCAAGAGTTGCTCAGAAGCTTTATCTTCCCCAACCCCTAACCCCCGTCCCCCATCCCCCGCGTTCTTGCAACCCTGCCCCTAGTTCTGGCGTAATAGGCTCGTCGTGAAATTTATAGAAACCTTAAAACTCGCGCTGTCGGCGATTTGGGCGCACAAACTGCGTTCGGCTCTCACCTTGCTCGGCATGATTATCGGGGTGACGGCGGTGGTGGTCGTCGTCTCCGTCATTCAAGGCTTCAACGCCTATTTCGACGAGAAGGTGGCGGGCATCGGCTCCAAGTCTTTCAGCATTCGTCGCTTCAGCTTTGAGGATTTCAAAGACACGGACACGATTGCCGCCGCGCAGCGTCGCAACAAAGACATCACGCTCGACGAGTACGACTACATACGCGAGCGGGCGCAGATGATAGCGAGGCTCGGAGCGAAGGCCAACGCGACGCGCTCGCAGGTCAAGCGCGGCGCGGAGATTTTAGAAGAAGTTCCGGTGGACGGAGCGACGGCCAACATCGCCGACATCGACAATCTTGACATCGCCGACGGTCGCTATTTTACGGACACGGAAAACGACGCCGCGATGCGCGTCGCCTACGTCGGTGCCGATATCGCCAACAAGCTCTTTCCTTCCGGCTCGGCCGTCGGTGGAGAGATTTCCATCTCCGGCTTGCCCTACCGCGTTGTCGGCGTGGCGACGGCCAAGGGAACCATCTTCGGCGTTCCGCAGGACATGTTTATCACGGTTCCACTGAAGACCTACGCCAACAACTTCGGCGGGCTGATTAACCGGCGCGGCCTCTACATGGTTGGGACTTCGACATCGGATAAAAATTTTAACGACGCGGTTGAAGAAGCGCGTTTCCTGCTGCGCTCGCGCCGCCACTTGAGCGGCAACGAGAAAGACAACTTCGGCATTCTGACGCCGGACGCCATCACGGGCATCCGTGACCGCATCCTCGGCACAGTCTCGCTGGTGGCGATTGCCGTCCCGGCCATCGCGCTCGTCGTCGGCGGCATCGTGATTATGAACATCATGCTCGTCTCTGTGACGGAGCGCACTAAGGAGATTGGCATCCGCAAGTCTCTGGGTGCGCGGCGCGGCGACATTCTCAAGCAGTTTATGGTCGAAGCGATTACGCTCTCGGCCATCGGCGGCGCGGTCGGAGTCATCATCGCATGGCTCATCGGGCGCGTCCTGACGGCTGTCTTCTTCCCGACGTATCTGTCCATCATCGCGGTCATCATCGCCATCAGCGTCTCCGGCGGCATCGGCGTTCTCTCCGGCATCTTCCCCGCGTGGAAGGCCGCGCGGCTCGACCCGATTGAAGCTTTAAGAGCGGATTAAAAGTGATAAGTGATAAGTAAAAGCAAGCATCTCTTTCTTATCACTTATCACCTATCACTTATCACTGAATCATGAGCATTCTTCGCAGTGACATTTACGAAAACCTGAAGATGGCGCTTCAGACGTTGCGCACGAATAAGCTGCGCTCGTTTCTGACGGTCATCGGCGTGGTGATTGGCGTCTGGACGGTGATGGCGATTGCCTCCATCATCAGCGGCATCGACACGGCGGTCAAGCGCGAGGTTGAATCCTTCGGCACGCGCTCAATCTTCATCGCCAAGTTTCAGCCGGGCCTGCGCGTCGGTCGGCTGTCGCGCGAAGAGCGGATGCGCAAGGAGTTGACTTACGACGACGCCCTCGCGCTCAGAAGCTTGCCCGCGGTCGAGTTGAGCGTCCCCTTCCTCGATATTACGAACAACTTCTTCGGGCAGAAATTGATGGTTTCGGCCAACGGCAAGACTTCCGCCTCGGTCAACTTTCAAGGCACGTTGCCGGACTTTGAGCGCGCCGGGACGGAGATTATTTCCGAGGGCCGCTACTTCAACCAGTTCGAGAACGACACCAACCAGCAGGTCTGCGTTATCGGCTCGGCGGTGGCGGACAACTTCTTCCCATACACTTCGCCCGTCGATAAGACGATTGACATCGGCGGCAACGAATTTCGCGTCCTCGGCGTGCTGGAAAAGCGCGAGTCGTTTCTCTTCAGCGGCGGCAACGACGAGCAGAACAACGTCATCTACCTGCCCTTCGACGTGGCCCACAAGCTCAAGCCAAACGCCGACGACGTGTTTATCCTCGCCGTCGCGCGCGCAGGCATGATGGACGAAGCCAAAGACCAGATTACAGACCTGCTGCGCGTGCGCAGGCAAGTTCCCTTCGGCCAGCCGGACAGCTTCGGGATGGCGACCGCCGATTCGATTCTAGATCAGTTTCGCGCCATCACGTTCGGCGTCGCCATCGCGATGGTCGTCATCTCGTCCGTGGGCTTGATGGTCGGCGGCATCGGCGTGATGAACATCATGCTCGTCTCTGTGACGGAGCGCACGCGCGAGATTGGCATTCGCAAGGCCATCGGCGCGCGACGCGCTGACATCCTCTGGCAGTTTCTAATTGAAGCGATGACGCTGACAGGCGTCGGAGGCTTGATAGGCTTGCTGTTCGGCTGGCTGACGACGCTCTTGATACGAATGCTCGTGCCGTCTTACGTGCCGCTCTGGGCGCCCATCGGCGGCTTTATCGCCAGCGTCGGCATCGGCCTCGTCTTCGGCCTCTGGCCCGCATGGAAGGCCGCGCGACTCGACCCGATTGAAGCCCTGCGCTACGAATAAGTCAGAGAGCAAACACGGCAGGCATCGAGAGTCGAAAGCTTAAAGCCCTCAGGGTCAACATGAAATTTCATGTTGACCCTGAGGACTTTAAGCTTCTAATTTTTTACTAGACGAAGTTTGGAAAGATGGCCGCCAACGTGAGCGCGAAAAGCATGTAGAGCAGTCCGACTGTCAGAGCGATGCCCCACGCCGAGCCGTTGCTCAGGCGCAAGCCCGTTTCGCGCAGGCCCGTCGCCGTCAGCCACAAACGATAGAGGGCGAGGATGCCTAGGAAGCTGGCGATGACGTAGAGGTACGGATGCTCCGCGGGCGTAAACAGCAGGCCCAAATCGGCGCGCACTAGTCCCTGCTGGTCTTTAATCGGGTCAAGCTGGTCTACGGGCTTGACGTAGAGCAAGACGACGCTCAACAGATTTTGAATCACGAGCGGCGGCATCAAAGCGTAGGCGGCGACCGACAAGGCTTGCCAGTAATTCATCCGCCCGCCGAACATCAGGACGCAGAGCAGAAACAACGCGGCCTCGAACAGTAGTATCAACAGCGTGATGGCGACGGCGTTAAGCGGCCCTGTGACTCTGGCGGCGGGCGTCTTCGCGGCTTCGATGGTCTGTTCTCTGGCGATGGTGGCTTGCTCGCCCTGTAGCCAACCGCTCTCGATTAACTTATCAATCGGGGCGGCGGCAATCACTTCCGGCGTCAGTCGTTGCGTGAAGGCCGCCTGATAAATGACCGTGCAGAGCGCGATGACGAGAAAGGCCGCGAGCCAGCGCGGATGGTGGCGCAGGTTTTGAAAGATGCGCGCCGGTTCGTAGAAGACGCCCGTGATTCTATCGGCGGGCGAGAGCGGCGCGGGCGCATCCGCTTCCGGCGGCGGCGGCTTGATAAAGCTCAAGCCGATTACGACCAACCCGATGAGGAAGGAGAAAAAGCCCGGGCCGCCCCAGACCGAACCGCCCGGCAAGAGTTTCATCCTCCCGCCGACGAACAGTAAAATTCCCAACACGCTTAAGACGATGCCAACGATGCGACGCATAGCGGAATCCTTTCTGTGAAAGCAACCAGCCGTCAATTTTTCAAGCCTTGAACGGTCGCTGAAAACTGACGATTGATGGCCGGGAACTGATTACTCCTGCCCTTTTACGTCCGGCCCGTGAACGAGGTTTCAGTCTCTACTTATAAACAAAGCTTCAGTCGCTCATCCTTCATCCTTGCTTGTTGTTCAAGCCGCTGCCGGGGCGTCCGTCCAACCGTCAATGCGTATGCAGGCGGCTGTGTGGCCGGGCGCGATTTCGCGCAAGTCCGGGTCAATCCGCGCGCAGTCTTCAATGGCGTAAGGACAGCGCGTGCGAAAGCGGCAGCCCGACGGCGGGTTAATCGGCGTCGGCACGTCGCCTTCGAGCATGATGCGTTCGCGCTTGCGCTGCGGGTCAGGCACGGGAATGGCCGACAGCAGAGCTTGCGTGTATGGATGCAAAGGTTGCGCGTACAAATCTATGGCGCTCGCCACTTCGACGATGCGCCCCAGATACATCACCGCCACGCGCGTCGAGATGTGTTCGACGACCGCGAGGCCGTGCGAGATGAAGAGATAGGTGAGGCCGAGTTCGGCTTGCAAGTCCTGCAAGAGGTTGACGACCTGCGCCTGCACAGAGACATCCAGAGCCGAGACGGGCTCGTCCGCGACAATCAGTTTCGGATTCAAGGCCAGAGCGCGAGCGATGCCGATGCGCTGCCTTTGCCCGCCGGAAAATTCGTGCGGGTAACGATTCATGTAGTCCGGGTCGAGGCCGACTTTCCGCAGCAACTCGCCGACGCGCTCGCGCCGCAGCTCCTTGTCTTTCATCCCGTGAATCAACAGCGGCTCGCCCACTATGTCGCGCACCTTCTGGCGCGGATTGAGCGACGCATACGGGTCCTGGAAAATTATCTGCATCTCGCGGCGCAACTCGCGCAACTCGCGCTTGCCCATCCCGACGACCCGTTTCTCATCGAAGATAATCTCGCCCGCCGTCGGCTCGATGAGCCGCAGGATGCAACGACCGACGGTGGACTTGCCGCAGCCTGATTCGCCGACCAACCCAAGCGTCTCGCCGCGCAGGATTTCAAACGTCACGCCGTCAACCGCGCGCACCACGTCATCCGAGCCTTCGACCGGAAAATGCTTGACCAGCCCGCGCACGCGCACGAGTTCCGGCTCCGGCTCAGCCAACTTTCGCGCGTCGCGCGCCAACGCTGCCGCCGCTTCACGCGCCGGCACACTCTGCGCTCCCGGTCGCTCATCGAAGTTCATTGACGGCTCTTGATTCACAACGCTGTTCTCGGTTTCTCGTTCTCAGCTTCTTAACTTTGAAGCATCAACTCGTTCATCTTAACTTATTAACTTACGACGAAGGCGACGCCTGCTCGCGCTCGTGGTCGGCGGCGACGGCTGCGGCCAAGTCGTAGAGCACGCAACGAACGCGGACATCGCCTTCAAGGTCGTACAGCGGAATCGCGTCGCCCTCCGTGCAGCGCGGCATACGATGCGTGCAGCGCGGGGCGAAGTGGCAACCGGGCGGCAAGGCCGTCGGGCTCGGCACAATGCCCTCGATGGTTTCCAGACGCGAAGCCCGCGCGGCATCTTTCGCCGTCAACTTCGGAACCGAACGCAGCAAGCCTTCCGTGTACGGATGCTTGGGGCGCGCGAACAACTCCGCGACCGGCGACTCTTCGACAATCCGCCCCGTGTACATCACGGCCACGCGGTCTGCCGTCTCAGCCACCACGCCGAGGTCGTGCGTTATCAGCAGCACGCCCAACTCGCGCGTGCGCCGCAACTCGTTCAGCAGTTCAAGAATCTGCGCTTGAATCGTCACGTCGAGCGCGGTCGTCGGCTCGTCCGCAATCAGCAACTTCGGGTCGCAGGCCAGAGCCATCGCAATCATCACGCGCTGGCTCATGCCGCCCGACAGTTGGTGCGGGTAATCGTCAACGCGGCGCGAAGGGTCCGGGATAGCGACTTCCTTCATCGCTTCGATGGTCGCGCGGCGCGCGTCCGCGCGCGAGAGTTTGCGATGCAAGCGGAGGGCTTCGGCAATCTGTTCGCCGATGGTGAAGACTGGATTGAGCGAGGTCATCGGGTCTTGAAAAATCATGGCGATGTCGTCGCCGCGAATCTCGCGCATGCGCTCTTCGGTCGCCGCCAGCAAATCCTCGCCGTCGAAGCTAATCTCGCCGCCCACAATCTTTCCCGGCGCAGAAACCAGCCGCATCAACGACAACGCCGTGATGGATTTTCCGCAACCCGACTCGCCGACGATGCCGAGCAGCTCGCCTCGCTCAACGTGAAAGCTCACGCCGTCAACGGCGCGCACCAATCCTGCGCGCGTCGGAAAGTGCGTCTGTAGATTTCTGACTTCGAGCAGGTGCGACAACTCCGTCTCTCCTTCAAGCCGCGCGTTTGACCTTCGACATTATTTTAACGTTCGACATTATACAGACGCGAGCGCAAGCAGCGTCAGACCGTCACGGCCTCGCGGTATTCGCCCCAGACGCGGCGCAGGCGATGGCTGATTTCGCCGACCGTGACGAAGGCTTCGACGCAGACGAGGATACGCGGCAGTAGATTCTCCGTGCCGCGCGCGGCCTCTTCCAGATGGACGAGCGCGATTTCGGCGGCCTCCGCATCGCGGCTCTCGCGCAGAGCGCGGACTCGCTCGACCTGCGCCTGCTCGATGGCCGGGTCAACGCGCAACAGCGGCACCGTCGAACTCTCTTCGACCTGAAAGCGATTGACGCCGACGACCGTTTGCTCGCCCGTTTCCACGGCGCGCTGGTAGTCGTATGCGGCATCCTGAATCTCGCGCTGCACGTAGCCCGTCTCGATGGCGCGCAGCATTCCGCCCATCGCGTCTATCTTCTCTATGTAGTCGGCGGCGAGGCGTTCTATCTCGTCCGTCAAATGCTCTATGGCGTAGGAGCCCGCGAGCGGGTCAACCGTGTCTGCGACGCCTGCTTCGTGCGCGATGACTTGCTGCGTGCGCAGAGCCACGCGCGCGGCCTCCGCGGTCGGGAGCGAGAGAGCTTCGTCCATCGCGTTCGTGTGCAGCGATTGCGTTCCGCCGAGCACGGCGGCGAGAGCTTGAATCGTCGTGCGGACGACGTTGACTTCCGGTTGCTGCGCGGTCAGCGTAGAGCCTGCCGTCTGCGTGTGAAAGCGCAGCATCAAGGAACGCGGGTCGCGCGCGTTGAAACGCCCGCGCATCGTGCGCGCCCAGAGACGACGCGCCGCGCGAAACTTTGCTATCTCTTCCAGAAGGTTGTTGTGCGAGTTGAAGAAGAAGGAGAGACGCGGCGCGAAGTCGTCTATCTTGAGTCCGGCGGCGAGCGCCGCTTCGACGTAGGCGATGGCATCGGCCAGTGTGAAGGCGACTTCCTGCGCGGCGGTCGAACCGGCCTCGCGGATGTGATAGCCGCTGATTGAAATCGTGTTCCAGTTCGGGACTTCGCGCGCGCAGAAGGCGAAGGTGTCGGTCACAAGGCGCAGCGACGGCGCGGGCGGATAGATGTACGTGCCGCGCGCGATGTACTCCTTCAGGATGTCGTTTTGAATCGTGCCGTTGACCTTCTCGAAGGCGACGTTCTGCCTGCGCGCGACGGCCAGATAGAGACAGAGCAAGGTTGAGGCCGTGGAGTTAATCGTCATCGAGGTCGAAACGGTGTCGAGCGGGATGGCGTCGAAGAGACGCAGCATGTCTTCGACGGAATCAATCGCCACGCCGACTTTGCCGACCTCGCCCGCCGCGAGCGCGTCGTCCGAATCGAGGCCAATCTGCGTCGGCAAGTCGAACGCGACCGAAAGGCCCGTCGTCCCCTGCGCGAGCAGATACTTGTAGCGCGCGTTCGACTCTTCAGCCGAAGCGTATCCGGCATACTGGCGCATCGTCCAGAAGCGACCGCGATACATGTTCGGGCGAATGCCGCGCGTGTACGGATACTCGCCGGGCGCGCCCAAGTCCGTGTCATAGTCGGGCGCGTCCGTGTTCGACGGATTGAAATCGGCGGGCAGTTCGATGCCCGAAGATGTCAGGAAACGCTCGCGCCGCTCGGCAGTGGTTTTCGTCGGCATAATAATTTTGTGCCCGTCCGTTGGAAGCTACAGTTTACAGTCAGCGTGCGCTTGGCGAAGTATGACTGGAAGCCTAGCATAGCGAGCGCGAGCGTCGCAATCGCGTCGTCTGGAAATAGCCGCGCGGACGCGCTCGAAACGAGCAAGCGCGACCAAGGCGAACTCGTAAATTAACAGAGCGACGCTTTCATCCATCGCCCGGCTTGGCCGCGCCGCGCGTTCACAGGCGGTTGACCCGAAGCATTGGCGTCACTTAGCATCAGGGCAAGTTATGCAAAAACAGTTCCGGGGGAAGCGAGCGTTAATCGGCGCGAGGTGTCGCAGTGGAAATCGACGACGAAGCCAAACAAATTGTGCATGACTTGGGCGCAGCGATTAACGCGGCGGTCGAGTCTTCGAGCGAAGTGGCCGCGGCCATCGAACGGCTGCGCGCGGCGGGCTACGAGATGGAGTTGACGCTGCGCCTCGAAATCGGCCTGCGCCCTTACTCCGATGAGCCGGGCGCAGGCGCGGAGGCCACGCTCGATTTGACGGATGAAGATATGCGGACGCTGCGCCGGATGAAGATACGCATTGACGAAAGCCACTAACGCGCCTCCGGCTTGAACGATGACCGCCAAGCTTTTAGCGTCGGCGAGTGATGACGAAATCCAACTATATAGAATTCATCTCGGTTCTCGTGACGATGGCGATTCTCTTCGTGCTGGCCCTCGTCGCCGTCGCCATCTTCATACGGCAGTGGCGGCGCGAGCGCAAAGACGCGAACAAAAGGTGAAGCAACCGGACGCGGCGGAAGAATCAAAGCAACGAAGTGAATCCGACTGAAGGAAAAAAGGGAGAGAGATGAAATACACAATAGTTGACGGCTTTGTGGCCGAAGAGGTAATCGCAAAGGTCAACGAGCGGCTCAAAGAAGGATGGGAACTGCACGGCAGCCTCGCCGTCGGCGGCGCGAGCAAGACGGATGAAGGCGAAGCTCATAATTTGTATGCGCAGGCGATGACGAAGAAAGCGCCCGAAGAATGGTCTGCGGCCTGAGCCAACTTTAAGCAGAGCGGAGAGCGTTGACGGGCAGGCTTTTCGATAGCTCTCGTCTCAAGTTCGATAGCTTCCGTCGCAAAATCGGGCCTTGCTTGCCCTTCCACTGAAAGGCGTGTACTATCAAGTCCACTTAGGCGTTGAGGCTTAACGTCTCCGCTAGAGAGCGCAAGCGTGGTGAGGACGCTTGCGCTCTTGCCTTTTTAAGCCGCGCGCTTGGCAGAGCCGAGAGCGATATGGTATCTTGTTCGGCTTTCAACCCTGCCAAGTTTTTCGCTTAAGATGGCTTTCATCATTTGAGGAGTTAATTAAGAGAGTATGGTTACGCCTAACGGAAATGCGAACATGAATAGTCAAATCGCGGGGCGCGTCGTGCAGATTATCGGCCCCGTCGTTGACGTGGAATTTGAGGAAAATCACCTGCCGCCGATTTATCAAGCGCTCCGCATCACGAGCGAAGGCTTCGACGTGCCGACGCCGGTTGACGTGGTTTGCGAAGTGCAGCAGCACCTCGGCGAGGGACGCGTGCGCGCCGTCTCGATGCTGCCGACCGACGGCATGGTGCGCGGCATGAAGGCCATTGATATGGGCGGAGGCATCACCGTTCCGGTCGGCGAGTCAACACTGGGGCGCGTGATGAACGTCATCGGCGAACCCGTTGACAACCTCGGCGCTATTCCTTACGAGCAACGCTATCCGATTCATCGCCACGCGCCCGACTTCGATGAGCAGTCAACCGAGTTGCAGATGTTCGAGACGGGCATCAAGGTCATCGACCTGATTCAGCCCTTCGTGCGCGGCGGCAAAATCGGACTCTTCGGCGGCGCGGGCGTGGGCAAGACCGTGCTCATCATGGAGTTGATTAACAACATCGCCAAGGCGCGCTCAGGCTTTTCGGTCTTCGCGGGCGTCGGCGAACGCACGCGCGAGGGCAACGACCTCTTGCGCGAGATGGTCGAGTCGAAGGTCATCAACTTCGGCGAAGAGTTCTACAAGAACCTCGAAGAGACCGGCGCGTTCGACATGACGAAGGTTGACATGGAGGCCATCAAGGAATCGAAAGTGGCCCTCATCTACGGGCAGATGACGGAGCCGCCGGGAGCGCGCCTACGCGTCGCCCTGTCGGGCCTCACCGTCGCCGAATACTTCCGCGATCAGGGACTCGACGTGCTGCTCTTCATCGACAACATCTTTCGCTTTACGCAGGCCGGCTCTGAAGTCTCCGCGCTGTTGGGCCGCATGCCTTCGGCGGTCGGCTACCAGCCGAACCTTGCGACCGAGATGGGCGAGATGCAGGAGCGCATCACTTCGACCAAGACCGGCGCGGTCACTTCGATTCAAGCCGTCTACGTTCCGGCGGACGACTACACGGACCCCGCGCCCGCGACGACCTTCGCGCACCTCGATGCCGTCACGGCTCTCTCGCGCCAGATTGTCGAACTCGGCATCTATCCGGCGGTTGACCCGCTCTCGTCCAGTTCGCGCATTCTGGATCCGCGCATCATCGGCGAGGAACACTACAAGACGGCGCAGGACGTGAAGCAACTGCTGCAACGCTACAAGGACTTGCAGGACATCATCGCCATCCTCGGCATTGACGAGCTATCCGACGAAGACAAGCTGGTCGTCGCGCGCGCGCGCAAAGTCCAGCGTTTCTTCTCGCAGCCCTTCTTCGTCGGCGAACAGTTCACGGGTCTGAAAGGCAAGTACGTCAAACTCGAAGAGACCGTGCGCGGCTTCCGCGAAATCGTTGACGGCAAACACGACGACCTTCCCGAACAAGCCTTCTACATGGTCGGGACCATCGAAGAAGCGCGCGAGCGTGCGCAACAGATTGCTCAAGGCTAACGAAAGGGTTGACGGATGGCTGGTCAAATTCAACTTGAAGTGGTGACGCCGGAGCGGCGTGTGTTGGCGGAAGCGGTGGACACCGTGACGGTTCCCGGCATGAATGGCGAGTTGGGAATCCTGCCGGGCCACACGCCCTTAATCTCGCAGTTGCGGACGGGCGTGCTAACGTTCGCGCAGGGCGAGCGCACGGGGCAGTTGCTCGTCTCCGGCGGCTTCGTCGAAGTGGCGAGCGATAGAGTTTCCGTGCTGGCAGAGATTGCCGAGCGGCCCGAAGAGATTGACGCGGCGCGCGCTCGTCTGGCCCGCGAGCATGCGGAGAAAACCTTGAGTGCATGGAGCGGAACGGAGGAAGACTTTGAAGTCGCGCGAGCGCGCCTCGAACGCTCCGTCGTGCGCCTGCAACTGTCTTCAGGAGTCCCGACGACGCGAAGCTAGCTTCATTCGCCTGAGCAAAACTACAACCCCTTCGGATGCGCGCCAGGTTTCCTCGCAAAGCTGGCGCGCATCGCTCTTTTTATCGCTCAATTTTGTCCAACTATTTTCTGTTTCATGCTTGAAACATCAGCCCAAGCGCGGTATAATGCGTTTCAGTTGAAGGGGTCGGAATTTAGAGAGTGTTTGAAGGGTTGAAGGTTTATGTCACAGGCAATGGTCGAAACAAATTTGGCGGAAGCGCCGCGCCCAATCGCGGGCGAAGCGACGCCGGAAGATGCGCAGGTTGAGCCGAGTTTGCGGCCACGTCGTCTCGAAGAATACATCGGGCAGACGAAGGTGACGAGCAATCTCAAGATTTTTTTGAAGGCGGCGCTGGCGCGACGCGAAGCGCTCGACCACGTTCTCTTTTACGGCCCGCCGGGACTCGGCAAGACGACGCTCGCCAACATCATCGCCACGGAGATGAACGCTCCGCTGAAATCCGTTGCCGCGCCCGCCATCGAACGCGGCGGCGACCTCGCGGCGATTCTCACCAACTTGCAGGAGGGCGAAGTCCTCTTCATAGACGAGATTCATCGCCTGCGCCCGCAGATTGAGGAAGTCCTCTATCCGGCGATGGAGGACTATCAACTCGACCTGATGATTGGACAAGGCACGGCGGCCCGCTCCATCAAGCTAGACTTGCCGAAGTTCACTTTGGTCGGAGCGACAACTCGCGCCGGTTTGATGACCGCTCCCTTGCGCGGTCGTTTCGGCATCATCCAGCATCTCGATTTTTACTCGCAGAAGGATTTGGAAATCATCGTTCATCGTTCTGCTGAAATTCTCGGCGTCGAGATTGAAGCCACCGGCGCGCGAGAGTTGGCGCGGCGGGCGCGCGGGACACCGCGCATCGCCAATCGCCTGCTCCGCAGAGTCCGCGACTACGCGGAGGTCTTGAGCGACGGGCGCATCACGCAGGCGGTCGCGCGCCGCGCCCTTGACGAGATGGAAGTTGACCGCTTCGGGCTGGACGAAGTTGACCGCAAGCTTTTGACATCCATCATCGAAAAGTTTGACGGCGGCCCCGTCGGCGTCGGCACCATCTCCGCTTCGATTAGCGAAGAGCGCGAATCAATCGAAGAGATTATCGAGCCGTACCTGATTCAAATCGGCTTTCTCAATCGCACGCCGCGCGGTCGCGTCGTCACGCGCGCCGCCTACAAGCATATGGGCGTCGCCCTGCCGCGCGCCGAGCAGAACGCGCTGGCAAGTTAAGAGCAAGCGTGTGTCAGCAAAGTCCGCTTGAATGATGGGCGGGCGATAGTTGCTGGCAACTCAAGTTTCGGTCGGTATTTTTGACTGGCCGAATGGAGCCGTCAGCGAGCGGCGGGAAGCGGATCGGGAGCCACGACCTGCCGCTCGCTGATGGCAAAAAGCAGAGGCTAGAGATTAGCGGTCAGGTGTTAGCCGTCGCAGGCGACTAACGCTTCTGACCTTTAATCTCTAGCCTCTGCTTTTTATTGCCCGACGCATTTCGCGGACGGCTCTGTCGAGTCCTGTGAAGATGGCGCGGGCGATGATGTTGTGGCCGATGTTGAACTCGGTAATCTCTTCGATGGCGGCGACCGGGCCGACGTTGCGATAGGTGAGGCCGTGACCGGCGGCGACGCGCAGGCCGTATTGCGTGGCGAGCGTGGCGGCTTCGCGCAGGCGGCGCAGTTCGGTCGCGGCGCGCATCGCTCCTTCGCCATGCGCGCCGCGCGGGCCAAGAGTGGCCTCCGCATACTCCGCCGTGCAGAGTTCTATCTGCTGCGCCCCGACTTCGCGCGCGGCCTCAATCTGCTGCGGCTCCGGGTCTATGAAAAGGCTGCTCAGGATATTGGCTTCGCGCAAGCGAAAGACGGCGGCGCGCACGATTGAAAGATTGGCGCGCACGTTCAAGCCGCCTTCGGTCGTAATCTCGTCCGCCTTCTCCGCGACGAGCGTGACGGCGTCGGGCCGAGAGTCGAGCGCGATTTTCACCATCTCTTCGGTCGCGGCCATCTCGACGTTAAGATAAGTCGTGACGCTTTGCCGCAGGACAAAGAGGTCTGCGTCCTGTATGTGCCGGCGGTCGCCGCGCAGGTGAATGGTGAGGCCGTCGGCCCCTGCTCCCTCGCACATCATTGCCGCCGCGACGAGGCTCGGCTCCGGCGCGCGACGCGCCTGCCGCACAGTCGCCACATGGTCAATATTAACGTTCAAACGCGCCGTCATAAAACTCACCTCCACGAACGTTACGGCCAGCACAAGCACGGCCTCGCTGCTCTTGCGATTATAGCTCTTTGTTATCGGAAAAGAAGTCCAAAGTCGAAAGTCCAATATCCAATATCGAAAGTCAAGAACGTGGTTGATGACCTTGGACTTTGGACATTGGACTTTGGACTTGATTAGATACGCCGCGCGGCGTCTGCGAGTTCGGGCGAGACATCGCTGGCGGCTGCCTGCTCTTGATTGGAGGTTGGAGCGGATGAGAGCTTTTCACGGTTGGCGGCTTCGCGCGCGGCGGCGATGGCCTGCTGGTAATGGCCGTCGCGCGCCTGACGACGAATCGCGCGGACTTCGTTCATCATTCGCCAGCTATCGCGCGCGACGCTAATCTTGCTGCCTTCGTAGTGATTCCAGCGCACTGGAATTTCAGCGAGCGAGAGCGCGGCCAGATGCGCGACGTAGATTAACTCAACGTCGAAGCCGAAGCGGTCAATCGTAGCGCCTTCGATGATGGGACGGCAGACGCTCATCCGAAAAGCCTTGAAGCCGCATTGCGTGTCCCAGAACGGCAAGCGCGTCGCCTGCCGCACGATGAAGTTGAAGACCTTGCCGCCCTGCTCTCGCCGCCAGGGCTGATGGATGCCGATGAGCGTGCGGTCGAGCGCGCGTGAGCCGAAGGTCAGGTCTGCCCGCCCGCGCTTAATCGGCTCGACGAGCTTGGGCGTCTCCGTAATCGGCGTCGAGAGGTCTGCGTCTGTAAAGAGCGCGACGGGCGCGCGTGCGGCGAGCAACCCGGCGCGCACTACATAACCTTTGCCGCGATTCGGATGCGCGCGAATCAACTCCGTCCTGATTGCGCCGCTGGCTTGAGCAAGGCTCTGTTCGGCGATGCGCGCCGTTTCGTCCGTCGAGCCGTCGTCAACGACGATTAGCTCGCTCGCGCCGGGATAGCCGCTCAAGTATGCGAGGATGGTCTGAACGGATTTGCCGAGCCGCGCCGCTTCGTTGTAGGCCGGAACGACGATGGAGAGTGAAGGGTTCATCAAGTTTCAGGTTTCAAGTTTCAGGGTTAAGGCTTCCGTAATGCCCGAACTTGAAACCTGAAACTTAGCTGAGCGGCCCTCGCAAGCTTTCGGCGCTGAGGGCGCGGCTATGTTATATTTTGCTGTGCGCGCGGCGCGTTGGCGCGAGCGGGCGCGAGAGAAGTTTCGGAGCATAGCATGACACGGAAGTTTGGTCTAATAGCGCTGGCTATCATCCTCGCGGCGAGCGTTCTCGGCGGCACTTTCGGGAAGCGCGCGCGCAATCGCGCGGCGGCCTCAGCGCAGGCTGTGGCCCAAGCTCCGGCCAATCCGAGCGACGACATTGCGGATGATTACCAGACCGCGATTGAGGTCGTGGCGGACAACTATGCGGGCGACGTTGACTACGAAAAAGCCACACAGGCCGCCATCCAGGGCATGCTCTCCACGCTCGACCCGCACTCGATGTACTTTCCGCGCACGGAATTTCAGAAGCTCAAGGAAGATCAGGACTCGCGCTTCTTCGGCATCGGCGTCACCATCCTGCAACACCGCGACGGCGTTTACGTGCAGTCAGCCGTGCAGGACACTCCGGCGGCGAAAGCGGGCTTGCGCTACGGCGACCGCATCGTCGAAGTGGACGGGCAGGACGCGCGCGAGTGGACGAGCGAGCAAGTCTCCAGGAACGTGCGCGGCGACCGTGGAGTCGCCGTCAAGATTAAAGTCGAGCGGGCCGGGTCTGAGGCTCCGCTCTATTTCAACATCGTCCGCGACGCCGTTCCGCTGCCTTCGATTCGCAACTCTTACATGATACGTCCCGGCACGGGCTACGTCGGGCTGACCGGCGGCTTTCAACACACGACCGACGACGAACTGAGCGAAGCCATCACCACGCTCAAGGCGCAGGGCATGCGCCAACTCATTCTGGATTTGCGCGGCAATCCCGGCGGGCTGCTCGACCAGGCCATCAACGTCTCAAGCGAATTTTTAGCGCGCGGGCAAGTGGTCGTCTCCGTGCGTGGCCGCAGCGATTACGGGCAGCCCGCCGTCTACAAATCGAAGGGCAACGACATCGAAGACTTTCCGCTGGTCCTGCTCATCAATCGCAACACGGCCTCGGCCTCGGAGATTGTGGCGGGCGCGATACAAGACCACGGGCGCGGCCTCATCGTCGGCGAAACCAGCTTCGGCAAAGGACTCGTCCAGCGCGTCTTTCAACTCCCGCTCGGCACCGGCCTGACGCTGACCACCGCGCATTACTACACGCCCTACGGGCGACTGATTCAACGCGACTATTCCAACGGCTCGTTCTACGACTACTACGTGCGCCACGATGCCGACGAAGAGACGCCAGCGGCCAATGCGCCGACGCAGCCCGCGGGCCAGCCCGCCGCGCAGCCGACGCCGACGCCAACACCTACGCCGCGCCCGCCGAGCGGCCCCGCTGTGACGACCGCCGCGGGCCGCGTCTTCTACGGCGGCGGCGGCATCACGCCCGACATCGAAGCCAAGCCGCAACAGATTACGCCCGCCCGCGCGCGCATCATCGAAGCCGCTTTCTATTTCACGCGCCAACTCGCCGCCGGGCAGATTGCGGGCCTCGAAAACTATCGCGTCGAAAAGGTGACGTACGACCACAACCCGCACGCGGGCGAGTTTCCGATAACGGACAAAGTGATGGAAGCCTTCGTCAACTTCATCAAGCGCGACACGACGCAAGGCTTGCAGCCCGCGCAGGTTGAAGGAGAGTCGGAGTTTGCGCGCCTGCGCCTGCGCGAAGAGATTATCACCGCCGCCTTCAACAGCGACGCCGGAACGCGCGTCCTGCTCGACAGCGACCCGCAGACGCTTCGCGCCCTCGAAGCTCTGCCCGACGCCAAGCGTCTGGCCGAAACGGTTCGCAACGGTCAGTCGCAAAGTTGAGCGCAGCCGCGTCGTCGTCGCGCTGCTCCGCAGCAAAGTTGACGGCCCACATAAGCGCGCCGTTTGTCTTAACAACGCTTCGTCTTTTCTTGGCTCCGCTGTTGATTATTTTCGCGCTGACTCGGAAGGAGATGACTATGAGGCTGCTATTCATCACGCTCGTCGCAATGTTGCTGCTCTGCCCGCTCGTCAGCCACGCTCAGGACACGAGCGCGCCGTTGGCCGTTCCCTTTCACATCTCATCGTACGACACGGGCTTCGCCATGCAGGGCGACTTCGAGGGCGAGTATCGCGTCTATCCGAACTCAGTCGAGGTGAGTCTTAGCAAGGCCGTCATCCGCGTCGGCGAGCATTGCCCCTACAAAGGGCGCAGAGAGTTTGCCGCGCTCTCGTTCATGCTGGCGACCACGCGGCCCGACGGCAGATGGAAGCTCGACTTAAAGAGCGAGAAGCATCTCGTCAGAAGAATCATGATTCCGGGCGACGAATATTCTCTGGGCTCGCTGCACTTCTCGATTCCGAAAGAAGAGACGACCGACCTGTCGCAACGCTGGTTCGTCGTCCAGATGGACGACCTCGCGCTCGATTTGCCAAAGGAGGAAGACCCGATGGGCTTCGCCTTCGCGCATAGCAGTCGAGACATCTTCACGCAAAAGCATGAGCCGCAGTAAGGCTCGCTCCGGCCCGACGCGGCGGCAGAAGCGTCGCCCTCAAACTTAAACGCCAAAGAGCAAGGCTCTCATCCTTTCAGTCTAAGACGCGCGCGATGACGCACTTCAGATAGTAAGTCTCCGGCACGCCGAAGAGCACTGGATGGTCGCTTGCCTGCATTCGCTTCTCGATGAGTTGGAGGCGTCGGCGCGCGTCCTTCGCAGCGTCCGCGATGATTTCCAGAAACATCTTTTCCGGCATGTGATACGAGCATGTGCAGGTGACGAGCACACCGTTCGGGCGCAGCAGTTTGAGGGCGCGCAAATTGATTTCCTTGTAGCCGCGCTCGGCCTTGCCGACACTCGCGCGATTCTTGGCAAACGCGGGCGGGTCGAGCACGATGGTGTCAAACATTTCGCCCGCCGCTTCCATCTCGCGCAGGGCGTCGAAGACGTTGGCCGCGCGAAACTCTACGTTCCGAGCATGGTTCAGTTCAGCATTCAAAGCTGCCGCCGCCACCGCATCTTCCGAGATGTCCAGACCGAGCACGCTCTCGCAACTTGATGCCAGATGAAGCGCGAACGCGCCGTTGAAAGTGAAGCAATCGAGCGCGCGTCCACGAGCTACGGCGCGAGCCGCCAGCCGATTCTCGCGCTGGTCTAAGAACGAGCCTGTCTTCTGCCCGCCGAGCGGATGGACGCGAAAGCGCACGCCATGCTGCATGATTTCCAACTCTTCGGGGACGCTGCCGTAGAGCGTTCCCGTCTTCAGTTCCAAGCCTTCCAGATGGCGCACGCGCACGTCGTTGCGCTCGACCACCGCGCGCGGGTTGTGTTCCTCGACGAGCAGTTCGACGAGCATCTCTTTCAAGGCGTCGCTGCCCTGCGAGAGAGTCTGCAAGACCAGCACATCGTCGTACACATCCACGATGAGCGACGGCAGCAAGTCGCCTTCGGAATAGACGAGCCGGTAAGCGTTGGTTTCCGTCTTCAGTGAAGCGCGGCGCGCGCTTGCTGCGCGCAGGCGAGCGCGCCACCACTCGCGGTCTATCGCTTCGTCGCGCGTGGTCAGCAGCCGCAACGAAATCTCCGAGCGGTCGCTCCAAAACGCCTGCCCGACGAAACGCCCGCGCTCGTCCATAACGCGCGCCACCGCGCCCGGCGAAACGTCGCGCGCCTCGCTCACGTCGCTGCGATAAATCCACAGATGCCCTGCGCGCACGCGCTCTGCCCCACGTTGTTTGATGGTTACGCTTTCTTTCATCTTGCGGCTATTAAAACAGAAAAGGAGCGCAAACCGCCAATCTGATGTAAGCTTTCGGTGTCCGCTTATTCTCCGCGCAACACTTCAAAGCCTGACGATGACGAAGCCGCCTACGATAACGAAGCCCTCGCGCATCAGGAACGTCCTCTTCGATTTGGATGGCACGTTGACAGACCCGCGCGAAGGCATCACGCGCTGCTTGCAATACGCGCTCGAAAAGTTGAGCGCAGAGGTTCCGTCGCAAAGCGCGCTCGAAGCCTACATCGGGCCGCCGCTGCGCTCGACTTTCAAAGCCCTGCTCGCCGCGCCCGATGCCGCGCGGGTGGAAGCGGCGGTCGGATTTTACCGCGAACGATTCACGCTCGCCGGACTCTTCGAGAACGAGCTATACGCGGGCGTGCCGTTGATGCTGGAAGACTTGCGCGGCGCGGGCTTTCGTCTCTTCGTCGCCACCTCGAAGGCCGCCGTCTTCGCCGAAAAAATCATCGCCCACTTTCGTCTCTCGCAGTTCTTTGACGGCGTTTACGGCGCTACGCTCGATGGTCGTTATGACGACAAAGCCGACTTGCTCCGTCATCTGCTCGCGGCGGAAGCTTTGAAGGCGAGCGAAACAGTCATGGTCGGCGACCGCGAGCACGACATCATCGCCGCGCGTCACAACCGCATCCACGCGCTCGGCGTCACCTACGGCTACGGCTCGCGCGCGGAATTGACGGCAGCCGGAGCCGCATGGTTGTGCGATAGCCCCGGCGACATCAACGCCGCGCTGCTGGCGGCGATGACAGATAGTTGAGCTTTCGCGCCACGCTTGTCTCTTGTCACTGCCTGCTTAACGGTGTAACCTGAAAGCAGTTTTCAAACACCCCAAGTTCTTTGACTAAACACCTGCATAGAGGAGGACATACCCATGCCTGAAGTTGGAGAGATGGCTCCCGATTTCGAATTGAAGAGTCACCTTGAGAAAGACAAGAAGGTGCGGCTCTCGGATTTTCGGGGCCAGCAGAACGTCGTGCTGGCGTTCTACCCGCTGGCATGGACGCCTGTCTGAACGGCGCAGATGCCCGCGTACGAGGCCGACCTCGAACGCTTCAAGGGCTATGATGCTCAAGTTTTGGGCATCTCCGTTGACAGCGTGCCATGCAATGCCGCCTGGGCCAAAAGCCTCGGCAATCTTTCCTATGACCTACTGAGCGACTTTCACCCGAAGGGCGAGGTGGCTCGCGCCTACGGAGCCTACCGCGAGGCGGACGGCATCTCCGAACGCGCGCTTTTCATTGTGGACAAAGAAGGCAAGCTCGCCTACATAGACATCCACAACATTGCAGACCAACCGGACAACGAAGACTTGTTCGATGTTCTCCGTAAGCTCTAGCTACGGGGCAGGCTGTCTAACAGTCTCACTACCAGCGGGCTGAGCCGCGACGCTTTTCAGGAAGCCGCTCCGGTTCAGCCCCGTTTTACTTGACGAGGGGAAACAAGCATGACGCTATCCAGAAAATGCGTGCCGTTCACGCCCTTCGACCGCGCGCTTGAGCGGAGCACGATTGCCATCGTTTCGGCTGGCGGCGTTCATCTGAAAGAGCAGGAGCCGTTCAACATCGCGGACGAACTAGGCGACCTCAGCTATCGCGTCATCCCGCCGGATGTCGAGTCATCCGAGTTGATGGTGACGCACCATCACTACGACCACACGGACGCAGACCGGGACATCAACGTCGTCTTTCCCATAGACGTGTTGCGCGACCTGCACAGCGAAGGCTTCATCGAAGGCGTGGCGAAGAAGCACATCGGCTACATGGGCTACACGATGCAGTTGAAGGCGATGTACGAGGGAACGGCGCCGGAGATAGCCAACGAGATTGACAAGAGTTCGCGCGCAGACGCCGTGGTGCTGACCGGAGGCTGACCGAGCGTTTGCCACCGCACGGTCGTTGCGGTTCAACGCGAGATAGAGATGCGCGGCATCCCGACCGTGCTCATCACCGTCAGCCCTGAAGTCTCGGCCCAGATGCGCCCGCCGCGCGCCCTCTATCCGAAGGGTTTCAAAATCGGCAACAGCCTTGGCCGCCCCGGCATGCGCGAGCTACAACGCGAAGTCCTGCGCGACGCCCTGCGACTTTTGACCGAAAACACGCGCCCCGGCGAAATCACGACACGCGAATACACTGAATACGGCGAGCAGTACGAGCCGCCGAAAGTAAGACAGTAACTTCAGCGACAAGTGATGAGTGACAAGTTAAAAACAATCTCTATTTGCTCATAGCTTGCTGCTGCTTCTTGTTCGTCACTCGTCACTTGCTGCTCGTCACTGAATTTTTATGTACAAGACCATCGGCATCATAACGGGCGGGGGCGATGCGCCGGGATTGAACGCGGTGATTCGCGCGGTGGTGAAGACTGCCGTGGGCGAATACGGCATGCGCGTCGTCGGGATTGAGGATAGCTTCGAGGGCTTGCTCGGCCAGCCGAAGACGCGCGAGTTGACTCCGGCGGACGTGCGTGGCTTGCTGCCGCGCGGCGGCACAATCCTCGGCACACGCAATCGCGGGCGGTTCGTCGAGCGTTCCGCCGAAGGCGACCAGCCGCAGCCTGAACCTGTTTATCAGGCGCTCATCAAGAGCCTCAATCGTTTGGGCATCGAAGCTCTGGTCGTGCTCGGTGGAGAAGGAACGCTGGCGATTGCCTCCGAGTTGCACGAACTCGGCTTTCCCGTCATCGGCGTGCCGAAGACGATTGACAACGATCTGGCTTGCACGGAGTTGACCTTCGGCTTCGTCACCGCCCTCGACATCGCCACCGAAGCCCTTGACCGCCTTCACACGACCGCCGAATCGCACGACCGCGTGATGATTCTCGAAGTGATGGGACGCCATGCCGGTTGGATAGCGCTTCATTCGGGCATCTCCGGCGGCGCGGACGTGATACTGATTCCTGAGATTCCGTTCACGATGGAAGCGGTCGCTCAAAAGGTGCGCGAGCGCGATGCGTGCGGCTCCTTGTTCAGCATCATCGTCGCCGCCGAGGGCGCGCTCGAAGCGGGACGCGGCGAAGCCGTCTACCAGCACGAAGGCGACCTTGAACACCAGCCGCGATTGGGCGGCGTCGGCATGTATTGCCAGCGAGAGTTGGAACGATTGACCGGCAAAGAGACGCGCTGCGTCGTGCTCGGCCACTTGCAGCGCGGCGGCAGCCCCAACGCCTTCGACCGCATGCTCGCCACCAACTACGGCGCGTGCGCCGTGCGCAAGCTGGCGGCGGGCAAGCGCGGCATGATGGTCGCCCTACACTCCGCAGACATCATCGCCGTTCCCCTTTCGAAGGCCGTCGCCAACCTGAAGACCGTGCCGCTCGACAGCCAACTCGTCCGCACCGCGCGCGACGTTGGCATCTCCTTCGGCGCGACCGACGAAGCCAGACATCACTCGCCCGAAGGCAACGACGACTGCATTTAAAATCACGAAGCTTAAAGCCCACAGCCCACAGTCGAACGTCGAAGACCAAGCCGTTGACTGCGGATTCCAGAGTTCGGGCTTAGATTTGTCTTTCACGATACGGGCGGAGAGCATATAATCCAGCCGCAACACAAATTTGAGGACGGCGCGAGCCGGGCAGGTTAAAAAGTTGAGCCAAGACATCAGGCAACGGCTGCAAGCCGAACTGGACGAACTGGAATCGGAATTACGCGTGCATCTGCCGAAGGAAATCAAGCGCGCCCTTGAATTCGGCGACTTGCGCGAGAACGCGGAATACCGCGCGGCGCTCGACCGCCAGAACATAGTCAAGGCGCGCATCAGCCAGTTGCGCCAGCGCATCAGCGAAGTCGCCTCGATTGATTTATCCAAAGTCCCCCACGACCGCGCGGCCTACGGCTCCACCCTCTTGCTCTATGACCCTGAGCGCGACGAGGAAGTGACCTATCGCCTCGTCACCGTCGAAGAGAGCGACCCGCAGGGCGGACTTATCTCCACCACCTCGCCCGTCGGTCGCAGCCTGATGGGCAAAGAAGAAGGCGACGAAGTGAAGGTCACGACTCCCGCCGGCTCGCGCCGCTTTGAAATCAAACGCTTGCAAACTATTCACGACACGATGAAAGACAGTGACAAGTGACAAGCAGCAAGTGACGAGCAAGCAGTAAAAATTTAAGAGTGAGGAGTAATAGCAGATTGCTCTTGACTCATCACTCATTACTTATTGCTTGTTCTTGCTAGTCACTTGTCACTTGTCACTGTTTTCTTGACAAGGCATTCGGGGCGTCCCTATGATGCCCTGTTTGGGGGGCATGACTGCCGTGCGTTGTTGTTGTGGCGGCTGCCGGGTTCCGCTTTAAAAAGAGGAGAAGGACGAAGAGGTGTTCGGGGCAAGTATCGGACGCGGAGCGCAGCGAATCATCAGCGCGATGGTGCGCGGGCTGGCCTACGGTCGCATCAACCCGAACTTTCTGACGGTGACGGGCGTCGCCATCAACGTCGGCTGCGGCCTTCTCTTCGGCTACGGGCAATTCTTCTGGGCCGGAATCATTCTCATCGTCGCCAATCTCTTTGACATGCTCGACGGGCAGGTCGCGCGCCTCTCAGGTCGCGTGACGCGCTTCGGCGGCTTTCTGGATTCTTCGCTCGACCGTCTCTCCGACATGGTGGTCTTCGTCGGCTTGATGGTCTTCTACGCGCGCGACACGCAATACCATTCGACGCTGAACGTCTTTCTGACCGGAGCGGCCTTGATGGGTTCGGTGATGGTCAGCTACAGCAGCGCGCGCGCGGAGAGTTTGATACCGAAATGCGATGTCGGTTTCCTGCGGCGACCCGAACGCGTCGTGCTCTTAATCATCGGGGCGCTCGCGACGCATCCCGGCTCGCAGAATCCCTTTCTCAACCGGATGCCAGCCGTGCTCTGGATTCTGGCCGTCGGCTCTTACTGGACGTTCGCGCACCGCATGTTCTACACGTGGCGCGAGGTCAAACTGGCCGACGTGGAAAACGCGCGCACGGCAGCAGCCGAAAAGGCTATGGCTGCATCTAACGCCGGGCCGGAGAAACGCCCTGAACCGGATTTTTCACGCAACGCCAGCGCGACGCGATGATGGAGCCGGAAGCCTTTTAAGAGTTTTATTGAACTTTCCCCATTATTAGAGGTGCATAATCTTGACTGTCTGCCCCTGCTGCGGTTTCAAATTTGAAGGCGATTTACACGACGGCTGCGTCTCTTGCGGCGCGCGCTCCATCGGCGCTCCGCTGGCTCCGCCCGAACGCGAGTTGCCCTTTTATGGCCGCGCTCTCTTCGTCGGCGCCCTCGGCGCGATTCTATCCGGCGCGTTTCTCGTCACCGTCATCCTTGCGCTCTTCGAGCGCGTTCCCTTCTCCCTGAATTTCTGGTCTTTGGTCGGAGCCCTGGAGACAGGCGCGTGGCGCATGAAGTGGGTTCTGCTGCCGCTCGCATTGATGGCTTTGTGGATTGGGGCGCGCGTCTGCTCAGGCATCCGCCGCGAGGCTGCGCGTTTTGGCGGAACTCGTCTCGCGCATGGCGGGCTGGCCGCGCTCGCTCTGGTCGTCGTCATGCTTCTGACGGGCATCGCGCGGATTGCGCCGGAGCGTTGGCGGCAACGACAACGCGGGCTGGAAGCGGGGCTTCAGGCGCGGCTCTGGACGTTCCAGCGGGCGCAGCTTGAATACCGCTCGCTCTACGGAACGTTTCCCGCAGAGGTCAAAGATTTGAGCAAGCTGCCGGACACGGACGGCTCGGTCGCGCTCGCCGTCTCGGGGCTTGATTCAAGCAACTACAAACCGAGCGTTGACCTGGCGGCCTTGCCTTCCAAGCCCAAGTCGCGCCAGCTTCGCGGCGCGGCCCTGCGCAAGACTTCGGCCACCGCCGGCGACGACGCCCCGACCGAAAGCATCTCTTTCACCAACTACGAACTGCGCCTTCCCGGCGACGACAGGAAGCTGAACACGCCGGACGATTGGGTCATGCGTGACGGCATGATTATCAAGCCTGCCCGCGCCCTCGACCAGAGCCAGCCGCTCATGTACTGGGGCGACGAGGGAACGCCCTAACGGAAAGTCCTTTCTGTGATGTCGTTCCTAAATCGCTTTCGTCGGCAAAGGGAAGACCCGGAGATGAAGCGGCGCGCGCGCCTGCTCAACAACGGGCGCATCAGCGAAGGCTCCATCATAGACGTGCAGGACGACCCGGCGACCGGCGCCATCGCGCAGGTTTTCTATCGCTACACGATTAACGGCGTCGAGTATGAATCATCGCAGACGCTCGACGCAGCGCAGCAACAGCGCGAAATAGAGTACGCGCCCGGCGCGCGTGTCACCATTCGCTACGACCCGCATCAGCCATTCAATTCCGTAGTAGTTTGAGAGCGGGGGATGGGGGATGGGGGTAAGGGGTTGGGGAAGACAAAGCAACATCGGCGGCGCTACTTATGTTTTCCCTAACCCCCGTCCCCTAACCTCCAACCCCCGCTTTTCTTATGTTCAAAAAAATCTTGATTGCGAATCGCGGTGAGATTGCTGTGCGGATTATTCGCGCGTGCCGCGACATGAATATTTCGCCGGTCGCCGTCTTCTCGGAAGTGGACGCCTCGGCCTTGCACGTTCGTCTGGCTGACGAGGCTTACGCGGTCGGCGCGGCTCCGTCGGTCGAGAGTTACCTGCGCATTGACCGTCTGCTTGAGGCGGCGCGCTTGAGCGGGGCGGAGGCGATTCATCCCGGCTATGGTTTTCTGGCGGAGAACGCGGCCTTCGCGCGCGCTGTGATGGAAGCGGGGCTGGTCTTCATCGGCCCGACGCCGGAAGCGATGGAGTTGATGGGGTCGAAGACGAGCGCGCGTCGCGTCGCCGCCGACGCAGGTGTCGCGGTCGTTCCCGGCACAACCGAGCCGCTGCAATCTTACGAAGAGGCGCGCGAGGTTGCGGCGGGCATGAGTTATCCTGTGATGCTCAAGGCTTCGGCGGGCGGCGGCGGCAAAGGCATGCGCTTCGTCGCGGGCGAAGACGAGTTGCTCGCGGCTTTCGAGACGGCTCAATCGGAAGCCGCCGCAGCCTTCGGCAACTCGGAAGTCTACCTCGAAAAAGCGGTCGAGCGTCCGCGCCACATAGAGATTCAAATCTTCGCAGACCAGCACGGCAACTGCGTTCACCTGGGCGAGCGCGAATGTTCGATTCAACGCCGCCACCAGAAAGTGATCGAGGAATGCCCGTCGCCGATGAACGACGCCGCGTTGCGCGAGCGCATGGGCGCGGCTGCCGTGAGCGTCGCGCGGGCAGTTGATTACACGGGCGCTGGCACAATCGAATTTCTGTTCAGCGACGCGACCCGCGAGTTCTACTTTTTGGAAATGAACACGCGCCTACAGGTCGAGCATCCGGTGACGGAGCTTGTGACCGGCATTGACCTCGTGCGCGAACAGTTGATGGTGGCGAGCGGCCACGCGCTCTCGTTCAAGCAGGAGGACGTGCGCTGGTCCGGCCACGCCATAGAGTGTCGCGTCTACGCCGAAGATCCTGAAAACAACTTCCTGCCCTCGCCCGGACAAATCACGCGCCTGCGCGTTCCAGCGGGGCCGGGCGTGCGCGATGACGGCGGCGTTGACGAGAACACGGAAGTCTCCATCTACTACGACCCGATGATTTCAAAGCTGGCCGCGTGGGGACGCACGCGCCGCGAAGCGATTGACCGCCTGCGCCGCGCTCTCGACGAATACAGCGTCGGCGGCATCAGGACGACGCTGCCCTTCTTCCGCGAGATTGTCCGCGATGAAGAGTTCATCGAAGGCCGTCTGGACACAAACTTTATCCCGCGCTTCTTCGAGCGTCGCGCCGCGACGGCTGCTGCGACCGACGCGACCGTTAGCTTGACCGAAGAAGAAACACAAGCGCGCGACATCGCCGTCATCGCCGCCGCCCTCGACTACGCGCTCAGGCAAAGAGCCTCGACAGCAGAGCTTTCATCGCGCAGTCAAACGGAGCAAAGCCACTGGCGGCTCGCCGGTCGCGCAGCCTTGCAGCGAAGAAGCTAATGAACAGAGGTCAGTTAAAGGCTAAAGACTTCTAGCTAACCTCTCATCCTTAAACTTTGACTTATGAAACTAAAGGCGGAAATTGACGGCCAGAGTTTGACGGCGCAAATCAAAGTGGACGGCGCTCGTGTGTTCGCGGAGATTGACGGGCGCAGTTACGAAATCGAGGCGCGCGTGTCCGCGCCGGGTGTTCATGTGCTGGCGTTGGCGGGCCGCATCTATGAATGTCTGGTTGACGCGGATGCGGCGCGGCGTGAAGCGTTCGAAGTCCACGTCGGTACACGCGCCTTCGCCGTCGAGTTGCGCGACGAAAAGCGATTGCCGCATGGCGGGCTCGGCGCGAGCGCGCAGGCGGGCGGCACAGCGCAACTCGTCGCGCCGATGCCCGGCAAAGTCGTCCGCGTGCTCGTCGAGCAGGGCGCGGTGGTCGAAGCAGGAGACAGCATCGTCGTCGTCGAAGCGATGAAAATGCAGAACGAGATGAAAGCTCCGCGCGCCGGAACGGTGACGATGCTGCACGCGCAAGCAGGGGCCACGGTCAAGGCGGGCGAAGTTCTGGCGGTCATCGAATGAGAGATGAAGAGAGCCGAATGAAAGATGAAGCCGCAGCGAGCCGGACACTTGCTCGACACGTTGGCTGAAGGCTTGAAGCCTTCGCGGCGAAACTTAAGCCGCGAGCGTCAGGAACGTTGAAAGCCCTTTTCGATGTCGCGCAGCGCAAGGCGCAGGATGACGGGGCGACCGTGCGTGCCTGTGGTCGGCGAAGTGGTCAGCAGCAGACGGTCAATCAGCCAGCGCATCTTCTCTATGGCGAGCGGCGTGCCTGCTTTAACGGCTGCGCCGCAAGCGAGCCGCGCGGCGATTCGCTCGTGCAGTTGGACGCGCGCCGCGCCGCGCTTTTCCGTCTCAACGTGGTCTAAGATTTCCGCCAGCATGTTGCGCGCTTCGCTGGCGGGCAACTCCGCAGGCACGGCCTTAATCGCCACCGTCCGCCCGGACAATCGCATCAAGCTGAACCCGTAAGCCTCCAACTCCGGCGCGATGGTCTCGAAGATGGAAGCCTGCGCGGGTGTCAGGTCAAAGGTTTCCGGCATCAACAAATTTTGCGACTCAGCATTGCGCTGGCTTTCGAGGCCACGATACTTTTCAAACAGGATACGTTCGTGCGCGACGTGCTGGTCAATGAGCAGCAAGCCCTCTTCATCAACGGCGATGATGAGGCTGTCCGCGAGTTGGCCGAGCGGGCGAATGTTTGACTTGAGCGCGCCGACCGGGACTTCGCGCACCAGATTGGCAGCCGACACAAGCGGCGGAAACTCAAAATTGACGGGCCTCGCTGCTGCTTCCGGCGCGCTCGTCAGGTTCGCATCCGGCGCGATGTCCGCGGCCTGCGCTCGCGCTTCTTCCATCGAAGATGGCGCGCTCTGATTCGCGTCAACGCTCGCCGTCTCTTCTCTCTCTCTCGTCATGTTCGCGGCCCGCATAATCTCGTCCAGCCCGCGAGCGGTGTCTGACTTTCGCGGCGCGCTCTGAGGCGTCGCCTCCATCCAGACATCATCGTCAAGAGATGTCCTGACGCCAAACTCTATGTTCGTTTGACGCGCGGGCGGAACCAACTCGCGCGTCCCGCGTGGCTGGCCCTGAGCAGTCGGCGAAGCATCTTTTTCAAGAGCGCGCTCTTCAGCAGCGACTTCATCCAAACGTCTCTCAAGCGTCGTGGCTTCGCTTGTCGCCGCCGATTCTTCAGAGGCGCGCGGGGCTGCTTGCTCAGTTTCAACTTGCGCCGGCGTCTCATCCGTCGTCGCCTGGCCGCGCACGTAACCCGCGTTGACCAGCGCGCCGCGCACGGCTTCGCGCACGGCGTCGGCCACAGCGGCAGCGCGCCGGAAACGAACTTCGGTCTTGGCCGGATGAACGTTGACATCCACCTCTTCGAGCGGGACTTCGAGAAAGAGCAAGGCCGCCGGATAACTGCCCTGCGGCAGCACTGCGCGATAGCCTTCCGAGAGCGCGCGGCCAATCAAGCGGTCGCGGACGAAGCGACCGTTGATGAAGAGATACTGCGCCTCGCGCGAGGTGCGGCGCGTGGTCGGCGCGGAGACGTAGCCGCGCACGCGCGCCACCTGACGCAGTTGCCCGTTCACTTCCAAAAGGCTTTCGATAAACTCCGCGCCGAAGATTTGATAAGCGCGCTCTCGCAGGTCAGCCGCGGGCGTTGCGCGCAAAGCTTCACGACCGTTGTTCGTCAAGGTGAAAGCAATCTCAGGATGAGCGAGCGCGTAGTGTGTGACGAGGTTCGTCAGGTGAAAACTTTCCGTCGCCTCCGAGCGCAGGAATTTTCGCCGCGCCGGGACGTTGAAGAAAAGGTCGCGCACGCTGATGCTCGTGCCTTGCGGGTGAGCCGCGTCCTTCACGTCGCGCATCCGCCCGCCTTCGATGAGCACGCGCGTCGCCGCCGCTGCATCTTTCGTCTTCGTCAACAACTCGACGCGCGCGACCGAAGCGATTGACGCCAGGGCTTCGCCCCTGAAGCCGAGCGTCGCTATGCGGTCGAGGTCTTCGGCCCGGCTAATCTTCGAGGTCGCATGTCGTTCAAAGGCCAGCACGGCGTCGTCGCGCGTCATGCCCTCGCCGTCGTCCACGACGCGCAAGAGCCTGCGCCCGCCCGCTTCCACCTCCACTTGAATCCGATGCGCGCCCGCGTCAATCGAATTTTCCACCAACTCCTTCGCCACCGAAGCCGGACGCTCAACCACTTCACCGGCGGCAATCTGATTGGCAAGCTGATCTGAGAGGACGCGGATTTTCATAACGCAGTGACGAGTGACAAGCGACAAGTGACGAGCAGCGAGTGACGAGATAAAAGCTTACTCGCTCATCGCTCGTCGTTCATCGCTTAGAGATAAACTATCTGATGGTCGGGAGAGCTTAGATTGATGGCATCGTAAATCCAACTGACGACGTAGGAGCCGTGGCGCGCGAGCAGGCTGGTGATGTTGATGTGCCGTTCCTGTAGCGTCTTGTGCGGGTAGAGTGAAGCGAGGGCGCGTTCAAGCTGGCGATGCGCGGCGCGGTCGCGGCTCATCTGCGCGCGATGAAAGCGCGTGCGCAGGCCTTCGAGTTGGTAATTGATTTTGCGGCGCCCGGTTTCGAGAGCTTCGGCGAGCGTCGGGTCAATGCCGCGCAGTTGCGCTTCAAGCGAATCGAGTTCGCGTTTGAAAGTCTCTTCCGTATGGGCAAAGGCCTGCGCCGTCTCAGCCCCAAGATATTCTTCGACGACGCGCGCGATGACGCTCTCGTATCCGGCGAAGAGGTCTTTCAACTCCAGGCCGTAGCGCTCAAGCGTGCGGCCCGTCCGCCGCTCGATGACCGTCAGGCTCGAACGCGGCAGAATCGGCGTGACGGGACGCTCAAGCGCTCGATAGACTTCAGCCGTCTGCGCGAAGTAAGCGATTTCGGCGGCGCGCCCGAAGTAAGCGACGGTCGGCAGCAGGTAATCCTGAACGACCGCGCGCAGCGTCACGTTCGGGCTAAAACGCTCCGGCTCGGTTTCGGCCATCCGGCTCAACTCGTCAATCGTGTAGCTCTCGCGCGTTCCCTTCACCTGATACGAGCCGTCGTCCGCGCGCGTGACGGAATGGCGCGCGCCGTCCGTCGTGTGCAGAAAGAGCGGGAAGGAATCGTTCGTCACCATCACTTGCGCGTGATAGCCTGCCTCTTCCAATTCGCGGCTGCGCGCGACGAGCGCGTCGGCAATCTGCGGCGCGCGGCGCACGGCTTCCGCGTAGAGCGGCGCGGCCAACTCTTTCAAACGCGCATCGAGCGGGTCGAGCAGCACCAGCCCGTAGCAACCGACCAGCCGCGTCATCATCCGCGCGAACGCCTCGCCAAACTTGAGGCCCGGCTGCCAAGACTCGCGCAACAACTTTTCAACGTCGGGCATAAATTCCGTCGTCGGCAGTATGTCGAGCAAGCGACGGACGACTTCTTCGGTCGAGTCGTCGAGCGTGACCATGCCGACCGGAACGTTCTCGGCGTGCATCGTCGCAGCCGCTTCGACGCTTGCAAGGCGACAATCGCAGCCGATGAACTCGGCGGTCGCCACTTCCGGGAAATCGTGGTCTTCGGTCGCAATCCAGAAAACGGGGACGGCCTTCGTGCCGCGCTGCGTCAGGCATCCGGCGAGCTTGACCGCCGAGAGAGCTTTGTAAATCGTGTAGAGCGGCCCCGTGAAGAGTCCCGCCTGCTGGCCCGTGACGACCGCCAGACAATCGCCTGCGCGCAGCAGTTCTATGTTGGCCAGCGTCTCTTTCGTCGCGCCCCAACTTTTGTTCATCGCTTCCAGCGCGTCGCAGAGAGAGCGGCGGTCTGTCTTCTGCGCGCTCAGGACTTCGGGCGCGCGGTCTGCGAGTTCGTGATGAAAGCGAACGGCTGAAGGATAGAAACGGCGCAGGGCAACGGGGTCGCGCAGGTAGTCGAGAAAGAGGCGCGTCTGGTGCGGAATCTGCTCGAAGGGCAAGGTCTTAACGTGCAGTCCTGCGTCTTCCGGCGTGCTGTAACATGCGGCTTCCTTGGTGCTCACTCTGTTGCTCCTGCCAGACGATAACGTTCGTCACGCTCCGTTAGTTCCTCAACTGAAGAACACGCTTCGAGCAAGCGTGCGATTTCCTGCCGCGCCTCTTCCGTTGCATCCTGAAGCGGGGCGCGGACATGGCCGCCCGTGAATCCAATCATGTCGAGCGCGGCCTTCAAGCCGCCGATGCCATAGCGTTTCGTCACGGCCAATCCGAGCGGCGTCAGCCTTCGCTGCCAAGCGCTCGCGCGCTCATGCTCACCTGCGCGCACGGCCCTGTAAATCTTCAAGGCGAGGCGCGCGGCCACACATCCGACCGCCAGAATCCCGCCCGTCGCTCCCGCCGCGAGCGCCGCGTAGAGCAGCGGCCCGTTGCCCGTCAAGACCGCGAAGTCCTCACGCGCCAGCCTGAGCGTCTCCGCGAAATTGATAATATCGCCTGCGCTGTCTTTGAGGCCAACGATATTCTCGTGCTCGCTCAAGCGCGCGATTGTCTCCGGCGCAATCGCAATCCCGGTCAACTCCGGCATGCTGTACAGCAGCAGAGGCAAGGGCGCGCTCTCCGCCACCGCCATGTAATAACTGTAGAGCGCGCTTTGCGTCATCGCCGCGCGATAAAAGCATGGCGTCAGCAACAACAGCGCGTCCGCCCCGGCTTCGGCCAAACGCCGCGCCTCGATGATGGTCGCGCGCGTGCTCGGCTGCCCGCCACCGACGATGAAAGCCTTCTCTTCCGGCACAGCCGCCCGCGCCGTCTCAATCACCTTCAGACGCTCGCTCTCTTCCAGATGCACGCGCTCGCCCGTCGAGCCGAGCGCGACGTAGCCAGCGACGCCCGTCTCGTTCCACTTTTCAATGTTCGAGCGCAGGCCGGAAAAGTTGAGTTCGCCGTCTTGCCTGAACGGCGTCGGAAACGGAAGGAGGATGCCGCGCAGATTTTGCCCCGGAGATTTGTTGGCGGAAAGGCCCTGACTTGCTGTTATCTTTGCTGGCTTCAAGCTCACGCATTATAACCAGTGACTGAACGGGCGCGCAACGGACGCCCCTTCGCGCTCGCCTCACGGACGGAAAAGTTATTTTCAGCCGCGCCGCCACGCATCCGCCTTTCATCAAAACAGAGCTTCGACTTGCTGGCTCGCCGGAGCTGCGAGTCTGGCGGTCGAACGTCCATGAAAATTGTAGTCAATCTTTTTTCATGAAGTCTTAAGTGAGGCGTCGTCTAATGTTTGGAACGCTTGCCGGGGCCAGATTTTGATTGACATTGCCGGGCCGGAAGATTATCTTACGCGCGTTCGAGACACTGCCAACTCACGAAGCTCATTCGTGAGCGCTCATTAAAAAATGCGCAGTGATTGACTCAGACCTTCATCAATCGCACAGCGGCAGTCGAACCGAAGGACATCGCCGCTTCGTTCCCTTTTCGTTCCCTTGACAGCTACGGTTTCTCGCGTGGAAACGCAACTTTCAGCAAGACAGCACACAACGACGAAGAAGAACGACGGCGATTGCCAACCGCCTTTGAACGGCTTGAAAGTGGAATAGTTTTTCCAGATTCTACGCCGCCGTGAAATATTTTCCGGCCAAACGTCATAGATAGACAGAGGCGGGAAGCGAATCTTTGACGGCAGCGCTAACGGTGAACTCTGGCCGCTCTCGCTGTTCAAAAATCTCACGGCCTCGTTCGTCACATGGGATTCAAAGCCACTGCCCGTCAGTGGCTCTCTTCCCCTTTCTGTTTTCATGGCAGCTTCTAAGGTTGATGAGAGGTAAATTATGTCAAGCGAACCCCTTTCCCTCTGGCAGGTCTTGAAGGAAGAATACGAGAGCTTTCATGGCCCGCTCCCGGCTGTCTATCTACGCCTCAACAGTCCGGCTGACGTGGCGCGCGAATTAAACGACGCCGGAAATTCCTTATCAACTTATCTGGTCGGCCATCTTTCAAAGCAAACACAGACGGCTTTGGCCGCTCACAAAGCGTCCGCGCCCCTATCGCAAAGCTTGCAGAGCGACCTGCTCGACGCCCTCAACGCGCGACTCAGAGACGCGGAGCTTTACCTTCATTATCCAACCGCCGCCAGGCCCGACAAGCCCGATGTGCAGACCATCCTCACACGAGCCAACGTTCAGAAGACGGTGGCGCAGCTGGCCGCGCAGCCCTTGCAGGGCGACGAGTTAATGAGCGTCAACCGCCTGCTGCTTGAAGCCGTGTATCCCGGCTTGAAGGCCACCGTTCCCGCCGACGTGAAAGAGATGTACGCCCTCATCCGCGCCGAGAATCATTCGGCGTTGTGTTTCTCCGGCGGCGGCATCCGCAGCGCCACATTCAATCTGGGCATCACGCAAGGGCTGGCGCGTCACGGGCTGCTCCAAAACTTTGATTACCTCTCGTCCGTCTCCGGCGGCGGCTACACGGGCGGCTGGCTCTCGGCATGGATTCATCGTCAAGGGTTGGAAGCGGTCGTCGCGCAGTTAAGAAATCCGCCGGCCTCGCCCGTTGACCCGGAGCCGAAACCGCTGGTTCACCTGCGCGCATTCAGCAATTACCTGAGCCCGCGTCTGGGGCTGCTGAGCGCCGACACGTGGACGATGGTGGCGACGCTGCTGCGAAACATTATCCTCAACTGGATGGTTCTCGTGCCTATCCTGATAGGACTGCTGATTCTCCCGCGCATGTGGCTGTCGTTTCTGTACGGGACTTCGTTCAACTTTCTGGCGTTGCCCTTCAAGGCGGCTTTCGGTTTTCCGTTGAGCCTTACCATCGGCTTCATTGCCAACTGTGTCGCGCTGTCATACATCGGCCTTAACCTGCCGAGCACGGGCCGCAGCGAGTTCGTCTACGATGAGTTTCAACGACTGAACATTGATTCGCAGCCCGTCTCGAAGCTCGAATGGATGCGACGCGCCGTCATTGGCACGGACGGGCAAGGACGTTTTCTGCGGCTCGGACTGTTGCCGCTGCTTATCTCGTCAATCGCCTTCGTCACCTACTGGGCGCGGAACGAAGACCGGCTGGCGTTGAGTGGGGGAAAGTTAGCAGGCTTTGCCGCAGCCTTAGTCGTGGTGCCCCTGATTATCTGCTTCGGCTATCGCATCTATACGCGGAAAGGCCGATTAAGCGTCGCTCTGATAATGGCCGTGGGCGCGGCTGTTATTATCTTCGCGGCCCAATTCATCAGCGGCACGCTGGCATGGTTGGGAGCGACGAAAATCGAATTATTCAAATTCCCCCGCGAGAACATTATTCTCTACTCATGCCTTGCGCTCCCTCTGCTGTTGGGGCTGTTGATGTTGGCCGGGACGCTCATCTCCGGCCTCACCAGTCGCTTCACCGAAGACGACGACCACGAATGGTGGTCGCGCATCGGCGCGTGGATGTACATTGCGAGCCTGGCATGGAGCCTCTACAGCGCGCTGGTTCTGTTCGGGCCTTACCTGTTCGTCTGGCTGGCGGATTGGCGCACGTCTTCGCAATACTGGGTGGCGCGCGTGAGCACTGCGGTGGGCATCATTTCCGGCGCCATCTCGCTCTTCGGCGGCTTTAGCGCGAAGACGCCTGCCAACGAGCAGGAGAGCAAAAAGGCAGGGGCCGGCGGCATCGCTTTGCAAGCCGTGACGAGCCTGCTCGGCCCCGTTTTTCTGGCCTTCATTTTAGCTCTGCTCTCTTTCGTCGCAGGCTGGCTGCTGGCTCTTTCACGCTTTCTGCCCGGCGCAGTGAAGTCGCTTTTGCGCGTCGCTACGGCAGGGCCGCCTCCACGCTTTGTTCCGTGGCTGCCATCGCAGGCGATTAACCACTTGGCTATCCTGCTGCATTCTCCTTTGCGTCTGCTGGCGGTTCTCTTCGTGCTGCTCGTCGCGCTCGGCTTGTTGATGGGGCGCGCGATTAGCACCAACAAATTCTCGCTCCACTATTTCTGGCGCAACCGCATCATCCGCGCATATCTGGGCGCGTCTCACGAGCCGCGCAAGCCGAACCCGTTCACAGGCTTCGATACGGAAGACAACATTTACATGCACGAGTTGCGGCCACATCAACCCGGCTCGCGCGTCGAGGGCAAGCCTCAGCCTCAGGAGAAGAAGCTCCTGCACGTCATCAACATCGCGCTCAATCTGACGGCAAGTCAAAGGCTCGCGTGGCAGGAACGACAGGCCGAGTCGTTCACCGTCTCGCCGCTGCATGCCGGAAACTACCTGCTCGGCTATCGCAAAGCGATGGACTACGGGCGGCGGCCTCGCAACGGCAAGTGGGGCATCTCGCTCGGCACGTCCGTCGCCATCTCCGGCGCGTTCGCCAGCCCCAACATGGGCTACATGATGACCTCGCCGGTCGTTAGATTCCTGATGACGTTATTCAACGTGCGCTTCGGCTGGTGGCTTGGCAATCCGGGCAAGGCGGGCGACGCGGGCGTTCCCTTCGGGCGGACTTTCGACCGCGATAGCCCGCGCCTGTCCGTGACGCCAATCTTTCAGGAAGCTTTAGGATTGACGGACGATCAGGCGGGCTACGTGTATCTTTCGGACGGCGGACACTTTGAGAATCTCGGGCTTTACGAGATGGTCTTGCGGCGTTGTCGTTTGATTGTCATCGGCGACGGCAGTTCCGATGAGAAGTATACTTTTCAAGCGTTGGGGCTGGCGATTCGACAGATACGCATTGACCTCGGCGTGCCGATTGAGTTCAAGAGTTTCCACATCAAGGGTCGTTCGCTGGACCTCAAGGGAGCGTATTGCGCCGTCGGCAAGATTCGCTATTCCTGCGTTGACGGCGGCAGCCGCGAAGCGGACGGCGATTTGATTCTGCTCAAGCCCGCGTTGCGCGGAGACGAGCCGCGCGACGTGCTCAATTATGCCAGCGAGCACGATGCGTTCCCGCAAGAGTTCATCGGCGACCAATGGTTCAGCGAATCGCAGTTCGAGAGTTATCGCGCCCTCGGCTCGCACATCGTTGACGAAGCCTGTCGCGCCGGAGATGAGGTGCAGGACAACAATACTTTCGCGGACTTGCAAGCCTTCGGGGAAAATCTGGTGGAGAATCTGGAAAAGATTTCTCTGACTGACTTCGAGCAAAAGCTGCTCGAAAATCTGGGCGGGATTCCGAAGGGCATCGGCGAAGTTCTGGACTATCTGAAAACCCCGAAGCCGACGAACGGCACAAAGCAACCGACATCATGACAGACCTTTCGGCTCAAAAAAAATCGCCCGTTGATTTCACGCAGGAGATTCGCTTCGCGGTGGTGATGTATGGCGGCTCATCTCTGGCTATCTACATGAACGGCGTCGCGCAGGAGTTGCTGCGGCTGGTGCGCGCGACCGCTCCGAAGAGAGACATGAGCGGCCCTTTGCTCGCGGATGACGACGAGAAGTTGGGCGGCTCAGGCCGCGTCTACCGCGAGTTGGGACAGCGTTTGAGCAGGGGCGATAATTCGCTGAACATGCCAAAGGCCAAAACGCTGCGGACGCGCTTCGTCATAGACATTCTCTCAGGGACTTCCGCCGGAGGCATCAACGCGGTCTTCCTCGCCAAAGCTCTCGCCAACGATCAGGACATGCAGCAGCTCAAAGATTTGTGGGTTGAGACGGCGGACATAGACGTGCTTATCAACGATAAGCAGTCGGACAAGGATATCGGGTTGGGCAGGCAGGAGCCGCCGCAGTCTTTGCTCAACAGCCGCCGCATGTACTACATGCTGCTCGACGCGCTCGACAAGATGGAGACTAACGGCAAGGCTCAAGCAGGCGGCAACGGTCAGGCATCTTCGCCTTACGTTGACGAGCTTGATTTGTATGTGACGGCGACGGACGTGCGCGGGCGCAAGCTGAGCCTCCGGCTGGCCGATGGCGTCGCGCACGAGCGGCGGCATCTCAACACGTTTCACTTTATCTACCGCAACCAGCAGCAGGACGGCAAGAGTCAAATCATCCAGAACGAGGATAACTATTTCACGGCGCGTTACAATCCGTTCCTCGCCTTCGCCGCGCGCTGCACCTCCGCGCATCCGGTCCCGTTCGAGCCGATGAAGCTTTCGGACATTGATGAAGTTCTGAAAAAGCGGAACTCGAAGCTGCGCTCGGACGAAAAGGATTGGCAGCCAATCTACGAGGCATATCTACAGCGCGACGAAACTCAGGAGAAGGGCAAGCCCGCGCAGGTTGACCCCGAAAAGTTGCGCGAGATGCTGGTCAAAGACTTTAAGGAGCGCGTCTTCACGGACGGCGGCGTGCTCGACAACAGCCCGTTCAGCTTTGCGATTGACAGCTTGCAGTTTCGCCGCTCAAGCCTGCCGGTTGACCGCAAGCTGCTCTACATCGAACCCGTGCCGGAGCACCCGGAAGAAGAGGTTGACCCGACCGACAAGCCGAACGCCGTGCAAAACGGCTGGCTCTCGCTCTCGGCCCTGCCGCGCTATCAATTCATCCGCGACGACTTGCAGCGCTTGCTCAATCGCAATCGTCTGCTGGAGCGCGTCAATCGCATTCTTCAAGGCGTCGAGCGCGACGAGGTTGAGCGGTTCAAGTATGAGCGGCGGAAGAAGAAGCGGCAGGCTGAAGCGGAACGGCTCGGATTGACGATTGAGGAGGAAGAGAAAGTTCAACCTCCGCTCTCGTCCTACCAGTTCGCCCAGAAGAAGATGAAGGAGATGATCGTCCTGATGGGTTCTTCATGGGGCGGCTATCAACGCCTGCGCGTCTCCGAGACGACGGATGATTTGACGCGCATCATCACGCGCGCCGCTGGCCTCGATGAAGAGTCGGACGAGTTTATGGCGATTCGCTATCTGGCCCGCGTGTGGCGTTCGCAGAATTACGACGCCAACAAAGAAGGGCGCAGGGGCGAGATAGACAAGAAGGGTTGGTCGCCCGACACCGCCGACCCCGCCAGAGACAAGGAATCCGAAAACCAGTTTCTCTTTCGCTTCGATTTGAACTGGCGCCTGCGCCGCTTGAAGTTCGTGACGACGAAGGTTGACGAAATCGCCTGCTTTGACAAGCGCGCCGAAGAGATACTGGAAATAATTCAGGAACTGGACAGCGGCGATGAAGCGGGCGAAGCGGCCGGAGGCTTGCAGCTTATCAAGAAGTTGCGCATCGGCGAGATGTCTTCGTTCATCAAAGAGCCGAAGGTTCAAAAAGAGTTTCGCAAGCAGTTGCGCTTGATTAAAACGCAGTTGAGCGACAGCGTGAGAGAGTTGGATGCTGTCCGGCGCAACCTGCTCTCGCGCGGCGAGAACAATCCGTTGAAGGAGGCCATCACAGACCTCGGAGTCAGCATGCAGCGACTCCACGAGATTATCAACCAGCCGACCGATAAGGACAGCGAAGCCCGCGCCATAGAGTTTCTGGGCGTCACGGAGCAGGGACAGCAAGAGAACAAAACGGCGGCCTTCCATAATTTCGTCGTCAAGCTCGAAGAAGAATTGCACAACAAGATGGACGAAATATCCGGGCGCATCCGTGGCAAGAAAGCGTCTCCGAAGAGCAAGGTCGTCAAGGGAATCCTGGACGCTCCCGTGCTCGACACCAGCCTTTCCGACGAAGACTTTCTGGCTCCCTCCGTCAAGTTTCTGGCGCGGCGCGTTCTGCGCTACTACTACGAAAACTTCGACCGCTACGACATGATTTCCTATCCGATTCTGTTTGCCACGAACGTCGGCGACGAGGTTGACGAAGTTGAGGTCTTTCGCATCAGCCCGGAAGACGCAGATTGTCTGGTGACGGACGAAGGCAAGCGGCGGCGCAAACTGGCCGGGACATCTCTGGGCAACTTCGGAGCCTTCTTCGACCGCGAGGCCCGCGTCAACGACATTCTCTGGGGACGGCTCGACTGCGCCGAGCGCATCATCACAGCCCTCTTCTCATCCATCCCGGCTTCAGACCAGATTGAGCATCAGGAGTTAAAAAAGAATCTCATCAGGCAGGCGCAGCGCGCCATCGTCGCGGAAGAATATGCGGCGGCGGAGAAGACGGAGTTGCGCGGCATTCTGGCCGCCACGCTGGCCGAGACGAAGACGGAGGCCGACAACGAGGCTTTCGAGTCGAACCTGCGCGCTCGCCTCGGCGGCCCCGGCGGCCAACGCTCCAACATGCAAGTCCTGCTCGACAGTTGTCTCAAAGGCAAAGACCCTTTAGACCACTTCGTTGAGACATACGACTACGACCACAAGCTCTCTTCGAAGGTCCTGGTCGGCAGCGCTGCGCGCGCCAGCCGCGTGTTTGGAAAGATGCTCGAAGGGATAGCCGAGACGCAGCAACTCAACAAGAACTACGTGCTCTGGGTGACGCGCCTGACGCAGCTTTTCTGGGGACTGGTGGAAGTCGCCGTGCCGGGCAGCGTTCCGAATCTGATATTTCGCCATTGGCTCAAACTGCTTTACCTCTTCGAGTTTCTGCTGGTCTTCGGCGGCACGCTGCTGCTCAATAAAGGCATACAGCAATTCGGCCTGCTCGCCTTCGGCATCACGGTGGCGATTCACGCCGCGATGCTGCTGCTCGGCGACTACATGCTCGGCCCGAAGGAGAAGCCGGAGAAGGCTTCGTTGAAGAAACCCGCCGGCGATGAGGCGGCGACCGATTCCGTGTTGGAGAAGAAGAGGTCGCCGCGCTGGTGGCGCATCATCAAGGGGCTAACGCTGACGACGCTGGTGTTGCTGATTGTGTTCGGCATCGTGCTCAGTTTCACGATTCTTTGGGCAGACCAGCAAGCGCCTAATTCGACGGCGAACGTCATGTGGGCCAAGCTCAACCAGTTCAGAGGGTGGATTGCAGAGGATCAACCGAACGGCTGGAACAGAAAGACGCTCGTGCGCTTCTCCCTCGTCATCATTGTCGGGCTGGTCTTCCTCTGGTCTATTCGCAGAGACTTGCTCGACATCATTCTACGGCGCAAGACGGCGCAGCCTGAGACGGCCAAACGCAGGCGCAGGAAGACGAAGACCGCTGCTCAAACATAAACTGCTTGCGCGACATAAAACGGCTTGCGCGACATCAACGGCTTGCGCGGCGTGCATGGTTCGCCGCTTCGTCTGCTTCAAAGTAGCCGTAGGTTTTCTTGGAAAACTTTTGACGACGAAGCCTTCGAGCGTTGTGTAGAGTTGTCATTCCGGCGGGCAACATGCGAGGATGTCTGAAACCAAAGTTTTGCAGAGTTCGGACTTCCTATGAGCGTTGAGCGGCTGGATTTATTGATTATCGGCGCAGGCCCGGCGGGTCTGTCGGCGGCTGAGGCGGCGGCGCGCGAGAAGTTAAACTATCTGGTCATCGAGAAGGGCTTGATTGCCAACACCGTCTTTCGTTATCCGGTCGGGCGCACGGTCTTCTCCACTCCCAACGAACTTGAGATGCGCGAGGGCGCGCTCCAACCCTGTCGTGAAAAGCCCACGCGCGAAGAGTTGCTCTCACACTACGTCCGCTTCGCCCTAGACCAATCTCTGCGCATCAACACGGAAGAGGAAGCCACATCAATCGAGCGGCTTGAGCCGGAAGGCTTTCTCATCAAGACGAATCGCGGCGAGCACAGAGCCGCGCGCGTCCTCTTCGCTATCGGGGCAATGGCGCACCCGCGACGGCTCGACGTGCCGGGCGAAGAGTTGCCGAAAGTCCATCATCGTTTCGTCGAGCCGTATCCATACGTGCGGAAGGAAGCGCTCGTCATCGGCGGCGGCAACAGCGCTGCGGAGGCTGCTCTCTTCCTCGCCGAAGAGGGCGCGCTAACGACGCTCGCCATCTGGCGCGCAGACTGGGAGAACCGCGACCCCAAGAAGAATGCCATCAAGCCATGGGTGCGCGCCCCGCTCGAACGCCAGCTTGAGCAAGGCCACCTGCGCCTCGTCTTCTTCAAAGAAGTCGTGGAGATAACCGAGCATGAAGTGACCTTCAAGCTTGAAGACGGCCACACGCTCGCGCGCCCCAACGCCGTCGTCTTCATCCTCATCGGCAGCGACGCAGACCTAACCTTACTGCGTCAGGCCGGAGTCGAAATCAAGCCTGCGGGCCTCACGGAAATCCCCACCTACGATCCCGAAACCTTCGAGACTAACGTCCACGGCCTCTACGTCGCAGGCCACTTCACGCACGCGCGCCACATCAAGGAAGCCATCGCCGTCCCCCGCCGCATCCTCCCCCACATCGCCCAATCCCTGCGCGCCGCCGTCTAACTCCCACACATCAAGACACGCCACACACGCGCACGCTCTTCAAACCAACGCCGCGCGGCCAGACGATGAAAGCCAAGGCTATCGAGCGGTCGCGCTTGAAGGAGTTGTTATGCCGCCGGCGCGCTCCTTTGGCGGTCATGCGTGTTTCGCTTAAGACCTAGGACGACGATGACACAAGTGATCCAGAGGATACAGGCGGCGCCGATGCTGACGATAAGCAGTCGCAGGTCAGGACGCCGAATCAGGAATCCACAGATGCCAAGCACGACCAGCAATGCGCACGTGCCGTAGTACAGGCGTGCGGGCAGCCACTTCGCCAGCGGCACGAAATGCAGACCGACGATGATTGCGATGACGGGCGCCGCGTAGTCGCTCCGTCCAGCGTAGGCCAGCACGTTCACGGCCACAAGGATTGCGACGCCTTCGCCGCCGCTGGCGATTCCGACCACCCTGCCCCGCCGCGCGTCCTCCTCCGGCGATACCTGCTCTAAGCGGTCGCGGCCCCGCAGCGCGGCAATGACAATCAGGCCCGTGACGACGAGCGGGATGCCGTAGGTCAGCGGCGGCGAGCCATAGCCCGACGCGCGGACGCCCACCAGCCACCAGATGGCAGCGAAGACACTCATGATAATTGCTCCAGCGCTACTCATCAGTCTTCTCCTAAAGCGTCGCGTCCATAGTTCTAAAGCCCACACGCCTGCGACACCGACATGAGCCAGCATCGGCGGCGCGGGCGATTAGGTCAGGGCTGCTTGTTGTGGGAGGTGTAAATCTTGTTGACGATTTTCCAGTGGCCGTCGAGCTTCAGGAGCGAGAGATAGTCTATGTAGACGGAGGTTGGGTAGTCTTCAAAGACCTTGACGGAGGCGGCGTCGCCTGTGATGTCGAGGGCTGTGATGCGCAGGCTCCCTTGCTCTTCTTTGCCTGCGCTGGCGGCGAAGCCCGCGAGCCATTGCGTTTGCGTCAACTGCCCAAGCTGGCCGTCGCGTTTGACGAAGAAGAGCTTGGCCTCCGGCCAGAAGGCTTGCTTGAGGCTCTCGACATCGTTGTGCTTGAGGCCGCGCAGGTACGTCTCAACGACGGCGCGCACGGCTGCCTCTTCCGTCTTCGCTGCCTCGTCCTGTTTCGCCGCAGGCTTTTGCGCGAAGGCCGCAGCCGCCGTCAGGAGCATGACGGCTGCAAGATAAGCAACTCTCTTCATCTTCTCTCTCCTCGCTTTCAGAGTTCCAACTCCTGCTTTCAGAGTTTGAAGCGACTAGACATTGGCGGCGGTCGAAGCGTTCAAGTATCGCTCGCGCAGGATACGCATGTGGTGCGCTTCGTGACCGGCCATGATGTAGGCGAGGGCGCGAACGCTGACGAGGCTATCGCTGGCGACGCCGCTGCGCTGCCAGGCTTCCTCGCTCAGATGACCGAAGAGCGAGAGCGTGGCTTTGCGGACATGCTCAAACTCTTCCGCGAGGTCGCTTAAACGCAGCGCATTGAAATTGCCGCCGACGACGAAATCGTCCTGCTCGAAACCGTTGAGCGGCGTCTGGTCGCCGCGCGCAAAACGCAGGGCGCGATAGGCGAAGACGCGCTCCCCGTCAATCACATGCCCGACCAACTCCTTGATGCTCCACTTGCCGGGAGCATAGCCCGTGTTCGCTTGCTCGTCATCAATGCCGCCGAGCGTGGCGAGCGTGCTCTCAAGCTGAGAGCGCAGAACCGCCAGCACGTCTTCGTCAGGGACGAGCGAAATGTACTTGTCGTAATAAGGATTGTATTCGCCCGTCGCGGGCCTCCGGTGGTTCACGTTCAACATGTCAGCTTTCTCTCCTTTTAAGAAGGCCGCCGCCATTCTTTGAACCCGCGGCAGCCCGTCAAACTCTTCTTTTAACTCAATACGGATGACGCGCCGCGATGTTCCACGCTCATCAGCGGGCGGCGCGCTCGCATCGTTCAAGGCAAACCTGTCGTTCAAGGCAAAGCGCTCTTTTTGATGATGCCGCCGTCAACATCCGCCAATGGATGCACGACGATGAAGGCCGCGCCGTCTATCTCTTTGACCAAGCCCTTGATGCGCCCAAGCTCAAGGCGCGTCACGACGCAAAAGAGTATGTCCTGCTCGGCATCCGACAGCCCGCCGCGCCCTTTGTAAACCGTCACGCCGCGATTGAGCGTCATGATAATCGCTTGGCGTATCTCTTCGCTGCGCTCGGAGATGATGACGACGGAGGTGTATTCCTCTATGCCGTGGATGAGGAAGTCAATCATCTTCGAGGCCGCGAAGTAAGTCAGGATGGAATAGAGCGCCACTTCGATGCCGAGGAAGAAGGCCGCCGCCGCGAAGATGAACACGTTCAGGATGAGGATGACATCGCCGACCTTCAACAGATGACTGCTCTTGCTAACCAGCAGAGCCGCTATCTCCGTGCCGTCCAGGACGGCCCCGCCGCGTATCGCCAGCCCGATGCCGGAGCCTATGAAGAAGCCGCCGAACACAGCCGTCAACAGTTTGTCGGGCGTCACGTCCGGGTACTTGATGAACGTCAGGCACAGCGCGAGGCCCACAATCGCCAGCGCGCTCTTAATCGCAAACTCTTTGCCAATCTGCCTGTAGCCGACCGCGATAAAAGGAAGATTGATGATCACCAGCAGAATTGACAGGTGAACGCCGAGCACGTTCGAGAGCAACATCGAAACGCCCGTCACGCCGCCGTCTATAAAGTGGCTCGACAACAGAAAGCCCTTGAGGCCAAAGCCCGCAGAGAATATGCCGAGGATGATAAGGCCAACCTTGATGGCCTCTCGCATGAAACCTTTCATTCATCAAGCATAGTTCGTCCCTCGTCAAACTATCAAACGCGCGCACGCGCCGTGCGCATAGCCCGCTCTCAAGCGAAGAGCGGCGCGCAGAGTCTCATCATCAAGGCCACGCGCGCCTTCATCCTTCAAGCGCGCGAACGCGAACGGGAGCGCGGCGATGTTTGTCTGTCTGGCTGACGACGATTCTCTATGGCGGGACATTCAGCTTTCTTTTGCAGCCAGCGGGCCGCCGTCTGGTCTATGCGCAGCAGGTCAACGGGCGGGCCGACGTATTCGCTGCGGGCCGTAATCTCCGTCTCTATCAAACGGCGCACGCCCTCCGCGATGCCGCCCGACCAAAATCCTTCAGTCTCCTCGGCCAAGCCCTCGATGGCCGCAGTCTCTCCGAGCATCCTGACCACGACGGCCCCGCCGCAGTCCGCAAGGCAATCGTCCGGCAAGACGCTGACGCCGATGGCCTGACCATTCAAGGGCGCGGCGCGAAAGCCCCTGACAAACAGCAAAGGCTGCCCGCCTTCAAAGCCCGCCACCAGAATCTTCAAAAACGTCTGGCCGCCCTCGACCTTCTCCCTGTACGTTGCGGGGTCGTGCCGCTTGAGGTCCGGCAACTCCTCGAAGAGGCGCGAAGTGATGAAGCCGGTCATGATGCTGACACGCTCGGCGGGCGACGCCTGCGGCCTGACGGCGAGAGCCTCCGCCGCAATCTTCACGATGTCAAAACCCGTGCGCCGGTCGCGCGCCAATCCTTCGTAAGCGAAGAAGAGATTGCCCGCCTGCACAATCTTGCAACCCTGATTCCCGACACCGCCGCCAAACGTGTCCGTCATCTTGCTGTCCGCCCCGATGACAATCAACGCAGGCGTCTTCACCGCCACGACGGTCGTCGCCGCGACGCGACCCGCGCAGAGCAACAGCAGCAGAAGGAGGCGCGCAAATTTTATCCTCTTCCGCATCAAGAACGATTGTTGTCTCGGAGTTTCTTGAGCCATGCCGGTTCTTGTTTGTCGCGCTCCCTATCTTTGCGGGCTAATTCAGCAAGAAGTTGGAGGGATTGCTCTAACCCGGCATTACGTTCATGCTGCTTAGCAGCAAGTTCGGAGAGCGTAGCGAAAGCTTTTTCGAGTGCAGTAATCTTTCTTCCTCAGTCATCGCTTCAATCCTTTACATGATTGTCTCCGAGCCGACGCGTTCGCGCCGCGCGACGTTGGTGGCGTAGGCGGCTTCTTCGACGGCGCGCGAGACGGCTTCGGCGACGCGCTTGTCAAAGACGGAAGGCACGATGTAGTCGGGGTGCAGTTCGCTCTCCGTGATGATGGAGGCGATGGCGTGGGCGGCGGCGACCTTCATCTCTTCGTTGATGCGCGAGGCGCGGCAGGCCAGCGCGCCGCGAAAGATGCCGGGAAAGCAGAGGACGTTGTTAATCTGGTTGGGATAGTCGGAGCGGCCCGTCGCCATGACGGCGACGTATGGCCCTGCGTCTTCGGGCATGATTTCGGGCGTCGGGTTGGCCATCGCAAAGACGATGGGTTTGTCGGCCATCTTCTGCAAGTCGTCAGTCGTGATGACGCCCGGCGCGGAAAGACCGAAGAAGACATCCGCGCCCTTCATCACGTCGTGAACGCTGCCCTGCTCTTCGTTCGGGTTGGTGTTCTGCGCGTACCAATCCTTGACCCAGTTCATGTGCTCGCGCCGCCCGCGATAGAGCGCGCCCATCTGGTCGCAGCCGATGATGTTACGCACGCCCGCCGCCATCACTATCTTCGTGCAGGCGACGCCCGCCGCGCCCACGCCGTTGACGACGACCTTAACCTTGTCCATCTCCTTGCCGACAATCTTCAGCGCGTTAATCAACGCCGCCAGGACCACGACCGCCGTGCCGTGCTGGTCGTCGTGAAAGACTGGAATGTCCAACTCTTCCTTCAAGCGGTCTTCAATCTCGAAGCAGCGCGGGGCGGAGATGTCTTCGAGGTTAATGCCGCCGAAGGCCGTCGAGATGTTTTTAATCGTCTGCACAATCTCGTCCGGGTCTTTCGTCGAAAGGCAGATGGGAAAGGCGTCAACGCCCGCGAACTCTTTAAAGAGCATCGCCTTGCCTTCCATCACGGGCATCGCCGCCGCAGGGCCGATGTCGCCCAAGCCCAAAACAGCCGTCCCGTCCGTGACGACCGCCACCGTGTTCTTCTTGATGGTCAGCGTGAAGGCTTTTTCGGGGTCGCGGTGGATGGCTTCGCAGACGCGCGCCACGCCCGGCGTGTAAGCCATCGAAAGGTCGTCGCGCGTCTTCAGGGGAGACTTCGAGACGACTTCAATCTTGCCGCCGATGTGCATCAGGAAAGTGCGGTCTGAAACGTTGACGACTTCAACGCCGTCTATGTCGCGCACCTCTTTGATAATCTGTTCGCCGTGCTCTGCGGAAGCGGCGTTGACGGAGATGTCGCGGATGACGGAATCGGGGCCGACGCTCACGATGTCAATGGCGCCGATGTCGCCTCCGGCGCGTCCGATGGCCGTCGTCAATTCGCCGAGCGTGCCGGTGCGGCTCGACAGCTTGACGCGCAAAGTTAAACTGTTGCTCGCGCTTGGTGTGTTAGGCATTGTTCTCTGGAGAGTCCGAATCCTTTTCAGATGAAGTAATCGTCCGGGGGCTGACGAAGCGCACTCTAACGCTAATGAAGCATCAAGAGCAAGGGATTAAAACGCGACGCGGGGACACGGAGACGCGGCGACCGAGGCGATGAAAGCAACGAACTGATTAAAGGCGAGAATGCGGGCAGCAATAAACACGGAATCGAAAATTCTACGGGCGCGCAAGGCAAGGCTTCTACGGACTCGCAATCAAAGCTGCTTCTGCTTTGCGCCGCGTCTCCGTGTCCCGGCGTCCCCGCCGTCGCGGCTTCATCTCTTGCTTTTAAGGACGCGCGCCATTTCTTTCAGGGCGGCTCTGTTCACGCCGTTCTGCTGCGCCAGTTGGAGCGAGCGTTGGCCGAGCAGAACGTAGGCGGCGAGGGCTTCGTCTGTTGAGCGCGCGCGGATGGCGGCGAGATGACGGCGCATCGTGGCAAGGTCTGCGCGGGCGAAAGTGCCTGTCAGGGCGGCGGCTGGCGCGCGCGTCGACAGATTCTCGATTGTGCTGCGGACGAGCGGCAGCAGGACGGCGCGCGCGCGTTTGTCCGTCAGGCCGCAACGCGCCAGCATCTCCGCCGCGATGTCGAAGAGCGCCGTGATGTGTCCCGAAGCCATGACCGCCGCCGCGTGATAGAGAGCCTTGTCTTCGGGCGCGCTGACGGAAAAGCTCTGCGCGCCGAGGTCGCGCACGATGCGCCGCGCGAGCCGCACGGCCCTGCTCTCGCCTTCGATGCAGTAGAAGGCCGCGCTCAAGCTCAAGGCTCCCTGCGCCGCATCGCTCGTGACGGAGACGAGCGGATGCAGCGACCCCGTGGCGAAGCCCGCGTCTCTTAAATCTTTCAGGGCCGCCGAAGAGCGCGCGCCGCTGGCGTGCAGGGCCGTGCGCTGTGCGCGCGGTCGTTCACGAAAAACAGCGGCGAGTCGGGCTGCTGCGTCCGTTATCGCGTCGTCGGGCGTGGTAATGATGAAAAGGTCGCTATTGGGAAGTCTGGACAGTTGGGCAAGGGAGAGAGCGAGCGGCTGCGCGCCGGAGAGACGAGCGGCGCGGCGCGAGTGTTCGAGGCGGCGCGCGACGACCGCTTCAACCTCGTAGCCGCAAACGGCGAGGGCGCGCGCCAGGGCTGTGCCGAGTCGTCCCGCTCCGATAATCGAGACTGTGGTTGCGCGCTTCCTGCGCTTCTGGCGCGGCGCAGCTTGCGGCGAACGAGGCGCGCGCTTAGTCGCCATGACCGTCCGAGTCGTTAGTGACATCAATGAGCGCAGGGTAGCTTGGCAAATCGTCGAGCCACTGCTTGAGCCGCGCGCCGAGTTCGTCGCGCGTCATCAGGCCGTAGCTCGCCGCCGGAATTGCAACGCTCAGGGGCGGCACGGCTGTCTGCTGCAAGGCGCGTTCGATGAGATGTATCTCGGCGGGAGCGAGCGGCGCGGGCGCGTCGCCTTGCGCGAGGGCTGCGGCCAGAGCGAGAGCGCGTTTGCCTTCATCCGTGGCAGGCTCTTCCGCGGCCAGCACTTCGAGAGCCTGCGCGAGCGGTTGGCTCCAGAAGGCGAGCGTGCTGCGATGCGCCGCGAGGCCGCGCTGGATGACTTCCTCCAAAGCCTGCGGCAAACGACGCAGGGCTGCGGCGTGAGCCAGTCGAAACGAACAACCGCAGACGGGCTGCGTGGCCAACAACTGGCGCACGGGCAACGCACACTGCGCGCGTCTGGAACGACGCATGAGGCGTGTCGCTTCCTCCCAGTAAGACTTGTTGACGAAGGCCAGTTGCGAGAGAGCTTCGAACTCACGAAAGTCGTCGCCGCGCAGGAGAGCGGCAACGGCGTCGTGCCGCAGGCTGCTGTTCATCGCTTCATCATGCGCGCTGTCGTAGCTCTCCCTGTAGCGTTGATGAAACTCGCGCCATAGCAAATCGAAGCGGCGCGTCGAAGCTTCATCGAAGAGCGAGTGAACGTCGTCCGCGATTCTCAGCAGTTCGCGTTGCGCGCTCTCAATCTCGTTCTGCCCGGTCGGCTCGGCCAGCGAGAGAAAGGCGCGCGCGGTGATGCGTTGCGGCAGCCCGTCGATGAAGCAGGCGAGCAGGTCCAGTTGTTCGAGATGACGGTTGAACTGTTCGACCGAATCGCCGAAGGCGTCTGCGATGCGCTGCAAGCCTTCTTCGAGCGAGATGGTGTCGGCCAGCAAGGCTTCGATTGATTCGGCGGCTGAGCCGAAGCTCTTTCGCGCCGCCTGGCCCAAGCCCCAGATGCGCGTCGTCAAGCCTTCGTCGGGCAAGGCGTCATATTTTTCCAGCAGCCCGCCCGCGCGCCACTCTTCAAGCCACTGCGAAAGGGCCGCGCGCGCGGTCGTGCGCGCTTCGGGTTCGGCGATGGAAGCGAGGTCGAGCCGTCCCGTCAGCAATCGCGCCCAAGCCGTCAACTCTTCGGCGCTGTGCAAGAGCGTTGCGACGCGCGCCACGCCCGCAATCTCGTCCCAACGGAGTTTGAGGTCGAGCGTGCGACGGCTGATGCGGTCGCCCGTTAATGTGACCAACTCGATGCGTCTTTGCGCGACCAGCGCGGCGAGGATGAGATACTGCGATTCGCGCCCCAAGCCGTAGGGCGCGCTCTTCAGCCTGTTGGCGACGGCGACGAGCGGCACGACCTCGCCGTTCGCCTCGTCCGTCATCGCTAAGACTTCCCTCACCCACGGCTGCTTCAAAGCTTGGTCGCCGGCTTCGAGCGCGTAGCTGCCGCTGCGCAAAGAAGCCAGACCGAGCGGCTCCGCGAAGACGCTCGCCAATTCCTGCACGCTCGCCTCCTGCTGGTTGGCTCCGCCGAAGAGGCCGTTCACCAATCGCGCCACTTCCGTCTCGCCGAGCGTTTCGACGAACTCAGGATGCGCCGGGTAACGCGCGGCGAAGACGGGGCCGAGCATCTCGGCCAGCGCGCCTCTGAGCGTCGCGGCGGCTCGCGCTTCGTTGGTGAAAGGCTCGGCCTTCTCGTTGATGAAAAGCTGCCCGCGGTCCAGATACGCCTGCGACCAGAGACGCTCAACCAACGCGGCGTGCGTCCGCTCAGCGGCGCGCACCGTCTCGCCAAACTGCGCGAAGAGCGAATTGTCTGAACGCAACGCCAGCAGACGATAGAGCGTCTCCTGCTCTTCAACGGACAACGCGCCCGGTCGCCAGACGACGCGAGCAACCTGTCCTTCATCCACGCCCCGCGCAGCAACGATGGGAGCCAAGCTCTCATCCGTCGCTTCTTTCCCAATCTCCGGCGAGAGGATGACCAACTCCCAGTCGCAAGCCTTCTCGTTAGCTTTCTCGTTCGTCGCCTGCGCTTCGGCGGGCGTCGCGGCAGGCGCATGTGTCGAAGCAGGCGCGAGCGTCGCGGCGGCGTCCGCTGCTTGCCATTCGATGCGGCCACGACGAACCGTGCCGCGCCAGATGAGGTCAAACTCGACGGCGCTCGACGGCGGCTCATCCTGCGAGGCGAGCGCGGCTTCGTTTGCCTTGCGCTCCGCCTCAGAACTGTCTGGATGAAACGGCCAGTCTTCAAAACGCGCGCGGGCGACTGTCCGCAAGAGCGCGTTGAGGGCCGAAGGGTTCGCTCCGTTTCGCTCGATGGTTTCCGCCAGCGCGGCGTTGAAGCCGCTCGACGAGCCGATATGAAAACGATAACGAGTCTCGCCGCCTTCATCGCTTGAGCCGAACGCGCCACGCTCGGCAGCGGCGGCAAATCGCTTCAACATCTCCTCTATGCGCTCGACGGCGGCAGCCGGTTGCTTCTCGTCGTAAATCAACATCGCCGCGCCCAACTCGCGCGCCGTCGCGCCGCGCCCGTCAAGCGAGAGAATAAAGAGTCCCTTCAAAACGAGCTTGGCCTGAAGCCGCTGCATCATCGGAAACTGCGAGACGGCCCGCGTCGCCATCGTGTCGTAAACGGCGAAAGCGTCCTTCAGGCTTTCCGATTTGCGCAGGTCGTACTCCGTGCGGTCGAACACTTCGTCCAGAACGACGAGCGAGAGAGCCGGGCGATTGGTGGCGCGCGCTCCGGCGGCCGCCGCGAACGGCAGAAAGCCGAACGTCGGGACGTAGAGCCTGACGGATGGCGCGACATCCGCCACCAGAGGATGCATCGGATAGATGGAAGTGAAACGCGGCTCGCTCCAGTTGAAGCCGGGAACGACGGCCCGCAAGGTCAGGTAAAGGTCGTGCAGGGCGGCTCGCGCCTGCGCGTTTTTATGGAAGAGATGCGTGTCAACTATCCTGTAGAGATGCTCCGGGTCTAGATAGTCAATCTGGAAAGTTCCGCTTAGTCCGACGTTCGCGCCGTCGGCTCCGGCAATGTCGTCGTCGAGCGCGAGGGCGACAAAGACGCTGGCGCGCTTCGTCGCCTGCGCCAACTCGCTCAAGACCGGGCCGTCGTCTCTCTCGACGCGTCCCTCGCGGTCGTAGGCCGTGTCAATCAACAGGACGAGCGGCGCGTCCGACATTCGCGCGGCCATCGCTAAGGCCACGGCAGGCTCCTGCATCCACTCCGTCTCGTCGCCGCCCAAAACCTTTGCCAGCCCCGCGCTCACTTCTTCCATCAAGGTCGGGCGCGTGCCGCGCTCGACGCGCGCAACGATGAGACGACGGCTCAGCAGGCGACGCGCGCTCGTGCCGACGTGCGCGTCCGTCAGGTGATAACGCAGTTCAGGATAGGCGGCCAGCGCGCCGACCACCGCCAGCGTGTGGCTTTTGCCAACTCCGCGCAGGCCCGCCAGCGCGCGCGCTGCGCCACGATGACGCGGCAAATCCGCCAGCGCGTCGAGCCAACGCGCCAGCAGGTCAGATGTGACATCCGTGAAATGATAGGCGGCCAGCGCGCGCGGCGGGTCACTGGCGTAGTTTTGCACTTCGTCGAAGACTTGCGGCTCAACGAAATCCTTGATCTTATCCTGAGCGCGTTTCAACTCTAATTCATCTCCACGATGAGGCGAGCAGGGGCGCACAACTCATACACTTCTCGACTGTAGCATGCGCCAGCCGGAGCACGCAATATTTATGCTTTTTCTGCCCGCTGCTGCTATAATGGCCGGGCTTAGGAGCGCAATCGAAACAAGTTCGGGCGGGCGCGAGATGGCCGCGAAATTTGCGGCCACGTTTGAGGGCTGTCGCGCAACCCTCGCGCCGGGACGCAGCATCATAGAGAGGCGCGTCCATCAGACAGTTACAGCAGTCGCTTCGGTTGACTCCTCTCTGCGCCGGTCGCGCCCCCTTCGTGGAAAATTTGAGTTTACGCCGCGCTCTTCAGAGCACAAGCTTGACGGACGCGCGGAAGCAATGAAGAAGCGCTCTCGAACTGGTCAGGGCAGTTTCTTTTCACCGCCATTTAAGTTTTTTGGAGGCTTTTCGACATGAATAGTCGCTCACCCCGCGTCGTGACGGCGCTGCTGTTGGCCCTCTCTCTCTGGACGAGCGCCATCGGAATCGCGTCCGCGCAAACGCAGCCGCAAACGCAAGAGCAGAAAAAGTCTGAAGAGAAGAACGCCAGGGAGCAGAAAGATCAAAAGGCGACGCCCTCTCAGGCTGCCACGCGCAACGCGGGCAAACAGTTGTCGAAGAATGAAGACCCGAATCTGATTGGGAAGCGCAACATCAACAGCGGCATCATCGCTAAGATGAGCGGCTCGCTCGAAAAGGAAGTCGCGCTAGGCCGACAAATTGCTGCCGAGATTGACAAGGAAAACAAGTTCATTGACGACCCTGTTATCACCGAGTACGTTAATCGCGTCGGACAGAATCTGGTGCTTCATTCGGACGCCAAAGTCCCTTTCACAATCAAGGTCGTCGATTCGGATGAAGTCAATGCGTTCGCCCTGCCCGGCGGCTTCTTCTACGTCAACAAGGGACTGATTTTGGCCGCTGACAACGAAGCCGAACTGGCGGGCGTGATGGCGCATGAAATCGCCCACGTCGCCGCGCGCCACGCCGTCGAGAATCAGACCAAAGCCAGCTTGCTTGAGTATGGCGCGCTGGCCGGTTCCATCTTCCTCGGCGGCATTCCGGGAATGATTTTTCAGAACACGGCCGGCCTCGGACTGATGGCGACGTTCATGAAGTTTACGCGCAACGCCGAAGCCGAAGCCGACAAACTCGGCGTCCAATATCTCTACGCTGCCGGTTACGACCCTAGCGCCTTGGCGACCATGTTTGAGAAGCTGGCGGCGAAGAACAAGAAGAAACCGGGCTTCATCGCCAAGGCTTTCGCTTCGCACCCGCAGGCGCCAGACCGTCGTGATGCGACGCTGGCTCTCGTCGCTCGTTTCCCAGAGCGCGAGGAATACATCGTCAGCACTTCGGAGTTTCAGCGCGTCAAAGCTCGCTTGATGCGTCTCTCGAACGCTCGCGCCACGACCGCCGGCGACATCTCCGGCGGCAAGGACGACGGCACGCCGGGTCGCCCGACATTGAAACGCCGTCAACCGCAAGACGATTCGACTGCGCCCGGCGGCGGCACAGACCAGAAGCCTTCCGAATCTAAGCCGGTTGACCCGCCGAAGTTGAAACGCAACACGGATGAGGGAACGCAACAACCTTCAACGTCCGGCGACACAAGCGCCAAGCCGTAAGCGTTCGGCCTCAGAGCGCGCCAAAACCGGAAGGCCCGACAGTTCATAGCTGTTGGGCCTTTCGCTTGCACCCGCCGCCCGCTCACATGAGCTTGACATCTTTCGGGCCGTTTCTGTATTCTACCCGTTCGCGTTTTAGACGCTTTAACCAGAGAGAGTTATCCATGTCAACTTACTTTCCTAGCGGGACAGGTCTCGCTGATAATCGCAAATGGCACGTCGTTGATGCGGCGGGTCAAACGGTCGGTCGGCTGGCTACGGAAGTCGCCAGCATTCTGTCCGGCAAACGCAATCCGCAGTGGACGCCCTTTATGGACATGGGCGACCACGTGATAGTCATTAACGCTGGTCAGGCTGTCTTTAAAGGCTCGAAGGCCGAGCAGAAGGTCTATCGCCATCACACGCTCTATCCCGGCGGCTTGCGCGAGATTTCCGTCAAGGATCAATTCGCGCGCCACCCTGAGCGCGTCATCGAACTGGCGGTCAGAGGGATGCTGCCGAAGAACAAGCTCGGCAAGGCAATGGGCAAGAAGTTGAAGGTCTACCGCGATGCCAATCACCCGCATGCGGCACAGCAACCCCAACCCTTCGACCTGACCCCGCGCGACCAACAGGCATAATTCAAGCGAAACAGATTTAAGAAGGAAGACGAAAAGCTGTGGCTGAGATTCAATATTACGGAACGGGGCGGCGCAAGACTTCGACGGCGCGCGTCTACTTGCGACCCGGCGCGGGCGAGGTCAAGATTAACAAAAAGGCTTTCGAGCAGTATTTCCCGAACGAAACGCTGCGGATGATTATTCGCCAGCCTTTGCAGTTGACCGAGACGGTGAACAAGTTCGACATTCTCGTCAACGTCATCGGCGGCGGCCCCGCTGGACAGGCCGGGGCGATTCGCCACGGTATCACGCGCGCCCTCATGGAATTTAACGCAGACCTGCGCCCGGCCTTGAAGCATGCCGGACTCGTCACACGCGACCCGCGCATCAAAGAGCGCAAGAAGTACGGACAGAAGGGCGCGCGCAAGCGCTTCCAGTTCTCGAAACGTTAAAAGCAGTGACGGGTGACAAGTGACGAGTAACGAGCAACAACAAGCTCTTCATCTTGCCATTTGTCACTCTTAACTTGTCACTGTATTTCCATTGTCGTCGCCTTGATTGGTTGCTTCCCAGACTTAGGGGAAGGCGTTCTTGGGGCAGCGGCGAGCACATTAAACCAATTCACAACGAAGGAGATTCTCTTTTGGCTTCGGTTACGATGAAAGAATTGCTGGAGGCCGGTGTTCACTTCGGCCATCAGGTCCGGCGCTGGAATCCGAAAATGAAGGAATACATTTTCGGCGAGCGCAACGGCATTTACATTATTGACTTGCAGAAGACGCAGCGCATGTTCCGCGACGCCATCCAGTTTGTCACCAATCTGGTCGGCGAAGACCGCGGCAAGACCGTGCTCTTTGTCGGCACGAAACGTCAGGCTCAGGACGCCATCCGCGAAGAATCGCAGCGCGCCGGTCAGTACTACATTAATCAACGCTGGCTCGGCGGCCTGTTGACCAACTTCCAGACCGTGCAGAAATCCATCAAGCGTCTCAAAGACCTCGAAGCGATGCTCACGGATGGCCGCTACGAGAAGATGACGAAGAAAGAGCGCATCAAGCTCGACCGCGAGCGCGAGAGCCTCGACAAGAATCTTTCCGGCATCAAGAGCATGACGCGCCTGCCCGACGCCATCTTCATCATTGATGTGAAGAAGGAAGAGATTGCCGTCGCGGAAGCGAATCGCCTCGGCATTCCGGTCGTCGCAGTGGTTGACACTAACTGCTCGCCTGAAGGCATCGACTACATCATTCCCGGCAACGACGATGCCCTGCGCGCCGTCCGGCTCTTTGCTTCGCGCATCGCCGATGCCGTCCTCGAAGGACAGCAGATGGTGACGGAAGGCGGCGAAACACAGGAAGGCGCGAGCGGCGAAGAATCTCTCGCCGAAGGCGAAGGCGGCAAGACGCGCCGCCGCGCCCCGTCAACGCCGACCGCGACGAGCGCCAGCGGCGACAACACGAGCAGCATCACCGGAGCCCGCGACCCCGGACGCGAGGCCGAGAACGCGACCGACATGGGAGCCGGAGCGCAGACCGGGGAGACGCAGGTTTCCGTTCCCGGCAATCAGGGCTTCGGCAAGACCGGCCAGCAGCCTGACAGCATCGGCGACCATCCGCAGGCAGGCACGGGCGCGCCCGTTGCCGGAGCCAGCGGCGGCGGCGAAGGCGAGGCGGAAGCCAGCGCGCCGCGACCCGATGACGCCGGGCAGGAAAAGGGCGCGGAGTCTGTTGGCGCAGCGAAGTAGATTAGAAACAAAAAAGCTTTTCACTTTTTCGGCGAGCGCAGCCTTCTGACGCGGGACATACCGCCGGGCTGCGCATTTTTATAAAATCGTCCGTTGTCAATCGTCCGTCACGTGTTGTCATGCTTTGGCAACCCTTGACCGGCAACGGACAACGGACTTTTATTAAGGAGAAGTTATGGCAGAGATTACAGCGGCGGCAGTGATGGCGTTGCGCGGGAAGACCGGCGCGCCGATGATGAACTGCAAAAAAGCGCTCACTGAAGCTGAGGGTAACGAAGAGAAAGCGATTGAGTTGCTGCGCAAGCAGGGACTCGCCAGCGCAGGCAAGACGGCCAACCGCGTCGCCACCGAAGGCGCAGTCGGCTCTTACATTCACATGGGCGGCAAGGTCGGCGTGCTCGTCGAAGTCAACTGCCAGACGGACTTCGTGGCGCGCGGCGAAGAGTTTCAGCAACTCATCAAGGATGTCGCCATGCACATCGCGGCAGCCGAGCCGCGCTACGCGACGCGCGATGAAGTTCCGGCGGACGTTGTGGCAAAGGAGCGCGAGATTGCGCTGGCGCAGGCGAAGAACGACCCGAAGAACGCCAACAAGCCGGAGCAGGTCATTGACAAGATTGTCGAAGGCCGCTTGAATAAGTTTTACGAGGAAGCTGTCTTGGCCGACCAGCCGTTCGTCAAAGACCCTGCGAAAACGGTCGGCGAGTTGGTGACGGAAAAGATTGCCAAGATTGGCGAGAAGATTGCTATCCGCCGCTTCACGCGCTACAAGATGGGCGAGGGGCTCGCCAGGCGTGAAGACGATTTCGGCGGCGAAGTGGCCGCGCTCGCCGGACAATAAGACAGTCCCAGGTCTAACGTCCAAAGTCCAAAGTCCAAACGTGGCTTTCGGACTTTGGACTTTGGACTTTGAACTTTGGACTTGAGTAATGACGACAGCAGCAGAAATAATACAAGACGCGGGAGCGGTGAGTCCGGCCTATCGCCGCATTCTCCTGAAAATTTCCGGCGAGGCTTTGATGGGCGCGCAGAACTACGGCATCGACGTTGATGTCGCGCGCTCTGTGGCCGCGGAGATTAAGGAAGTGCGCGCGCAGGGCGTCGAAGTCGCGGTCGTGGTCGGCGGCGGCAATATCTTTCGCGGCGTCTCGAAGAGCGCGGGCAACATGAATCGTTCCAGCGCAGACTATATAGGGATGCTGGCGACGATTATGAACGCCGTGGTCTTGCAAGACGCGCTCGAAAAACTGAGCGTCTATACGCGCGTCATGTCGGCCATCGAGATTCCGCAACTGGCCGAGCCGTTCATCCGCCGCCGCGCCATTCGTCATCTCGAAAAGGGGCGCGTCGTCATCTTCGCGGCTGGCACGGGCAACCCGTATTTCACGACCGACTCGGCAGCCGCCCTGCGCGCCCTTGAGATTAAGGCAAACATTATTCTCAAGGCGACGAAGGTGGACGGCATCTACACAGCCGACCCGCTGGTGGTCGAGACGGCGACGCGCTACGATTGCATCACGTATCAGGAAGTGTTGGAGCAGCAGTTGAAAGTGATGGACGCTTCGGCCATCTCTCTCTGCATGGATAACAACCTGCCCATCATCGTCTTCAACATGCGCACGCCCGGCAACATCATGCGCGTCGTGATGGGCGAAGCAGGCGTCGGCACGCGCGTCTGCGTGGAAAGACCATAAAGCAGTGACAAGCAGCAAGCAGCGAGTGACAAGTTAAAATCTTGCTCTTGCTCGCCGCTTGTTCCTCGTCACTTATCACTGGAGTAGATATGAGCGAGAAAGATGTCATTAAAGAATCGCGCCCGCGAATGGAGGCGGCGATAGATGATGTGCGGCGCAAGCTGGCGACGATCAGGACTGGACGCGCCGCCGTCAGCCTGCTCGATTCAGTGATGGTCGAATACTACGGCACGCCGACGCCGCTCAGCCAGATGGCTTCGGTGCATGTCCCTGAGCCGCAGATGTTGACCGTCCAGCCCTGGGATCAAACGCAACTCGGCGCGATTGAAAAAGCGGTGCGCGCCGCAGACCTCGGCCTCAATCCTTCCAACGACGGCAAGCTGATACGCATCCCGATTCCCGCGCTCACAGAAGAGCGCCGCAAGCAACTGGCCAAGCAAGTTCATGAGGTTGCCGAAGAGCATCGCACAGCCGTTCGCAACATCCGCCGCGACGCCAACGACCGTTTGAAGAAGATGCTGAAAGACAAGGCTATCTCCGAAGACAACGAGCGCGACGGGCTGGACGAAGTGCAGAAGTTGACCAACACCTTCATCGGCAAGATTGATGAACTCGCCAGGAGCAAAGAGCAAGAGATTCTCAACGTCTAAACAAACAGCAAGACAAACACAAGAGAGCGAGGCCGCCGACTTTTAAGAAGTTGGCGGCCTCGCTCTCTTGCTGCTTGTGGCTCTCTAGTCTGCCTGTTGCTTACTACTGCGTCGGGATGGTGAACATGTCGTCGCCGAGCGGTTGATTGACCTTGGCCTCTTTGACTTTGTATTCGATGAAGAATGTTCCGCGCGGTGTGTCGAGTGCTTCGGTATAGTTGTAGGGAACGAGCACGCCGTCAACGAGCGTTAATTTCTTGCGCTCGGTGCCGAACGTCAAGCCGTCGAAAGCGAAGCTGAAGTTGACGACGCGCCCGGTCGCGGCGTCCAGATAAAAGTCTGTGGCGTTGCCTTCCCCGTCCGTGATGCGAAAAGCGCGCTGCTTCTTTTTGTCAGGCAAAGCGGAGACGGTGTAGCCGGATTGGTCGAACTTCGTCAGCACGTACATGCCGTACTTATCAACCGCCGGGGCGTTGAAGCCGGGGAAGTTGCTGTAGGATTGCCGACCGTCGTAAATCAGCCGAATCAACGGCGGCAGCGGCGGCTCGGCTCGTATCTCGCGGCGCGAGCGCTCGCCAGCGGTGACGACGTAAAACTTGGCGGGCAGCCCCATCGAAGAACCCGGCCCGTAGAGGTCAGCCGAACCGCTGACGACGAGGCTCTTCATGGCGCGAAACTTTTCGCCGCCCTCGGCGTTGAAGGCGGCCCGCGCCAAATCCATCGCGGATGTCGCAGGAGTAATCGTGACGGAGATGCTGGCAGAGCCGACGGGAGTCGTGACGACAACAGCCGTTTGCCCGCTCGCCGCTTTCTCTTTCTCCTTGTCCTGCGCAGAGACGTTCAACGTGGCCGCGAAGGACAGCGAAAGCAAAGCGCACGCGCCGAAGAGTTTCATTTTCATAGCAGTAAATTCCTTTCGCCGAAGACGAGAGTCGCTTCAGCCTCAGAAGTTAAAGCGAAGTTGAGCCGTGATGCGACGATTGCCCGCCGCTTGACTGCCGCCGCCACCGCCGCCGAACCCGCCGAATCCGCCGTTGGTCGAAGTGGATTCGCCGAAGAGGTTGGAAGACAGGTTGCCGACCGGCGTGCCCTCGTTAGTGTGATTGAAGATGTTCTGAAACTGAAGCGAGAAGGTCAGGCTGTAAGGCTTCTCAGGCGAGCCGCCACCGGGGCCGCCGAAGGCTCCGCCCGGCCCACCACCGCCGGGGCCGCCACCGCCTGCGGGACGACCACCACCGCCGCCGCCCGCGCCGCCTACGCCGCGACCACCGCCCGCAACCGCCGGGACGCCGCCAGTTCCACGACCGCCACCGCCGCTTGCCGGCTGCTGCTGGCCTGCGGTAGTTGCTGCGCCGCCTGCTGCTGCGGCAGCGCGATTAGCTTTCGGCACGCTGCCGAAACTCCAAGTCCGGCTGACGCGCATGTTGACGGAGAAGAAGGAAGAGCCTTGACCGTAGTTGCGCGGAATCAGAGCTTCGCCGGGAGCCGGCCGCAGATTGAAGTTGCCGAAGGGCGTGCATCTGATGTTCGGGTTGTTGCAGTCGGCTCCGGCCGCCGCAAACGCCGGTCGCTCTGTAAACTGCCGGTCGAGGTTCGTGTCGTTGCCCGTTATGATATTAAACGGTCGGCCGGAGGTGGCGATGATGAACGGAGCGAGGCTCACCTTGCCCCAGGGCAAATTGATGTTGCCAGCGAAGGTGAAGCGATGGCGAATGTCGAAGGAAGCGCGCCCGTACTCGCCCGTCAAGTCATAAGAGTTGGCCGGGAAGAGTTGGCCAGAGCCTTGCCCGTCCGTGTCGTTGGAGATTTTGGCGAGCACGTAGCTGCTAAAGAAAGAGAAGTTTCGATTGAGACGATTGTTGAAGCCGACGAACAACTGGTTGAGCTTGAAATTGCCGCTCGACTCAAGTTGATAAACCTCGCCGATGTCGCCCAATGGACGCACGAGGCGCGGAGGCGTTTCGGCAAGCGGCCCCGGCAGCGGCGCGTTGATGTCGCGCGCACGAACGACGTGGCGAATGCGGAAGTTGAAGACGCCGACGAACATCGTCGTCCGCAACGGCAACTGACGCTCCATCTGCAAGCCCATCGTGTAAACGGTCGGAGCTTGCAGGTCGTCCGCGACGCGCCATGTCACCTGCGGCAAGGCCGCGAGCGCGCTGCCCGTGGGAATGCCGGGGAACGGAATCGCATCTAAGTCAGCAGGGTTGCTGGCGATAAACTGCTGCTGGTTGATGCCATTGGCGCGGTTGGCGAGCAACGTCGAGCTTTCGTTGAAACGATTGTAGAAGATGCCGAAGCCGCCGCGAAGGACGGTCTTGGGCGGGCGGCCCGTCGTGCCGCCGCTGCCCGGCGACCAGGCGAAGGCGAGGCGCGGGGCGAAGTTAAACTTGCTGCCGATGTTGGTCTGTCCTTCATAACGCAGACCCATGTTCACCGTCAGGTTCGGGCGGACGCGCCAGTCGTCCTGAATAAAAAGACCGTAATCAACTTGCGTGACGCCCGCTTCCGGGTTGCCGGTCGAGATGCGAAACTGCGTCGCGCCGCCGCCGAGCAGGCGTATCTGCGTGGGCGTCATTCCCTGCTGTTGGAAGAAGAGCGTGCGACGATATCGCTCGATGCTCGTCAGGTCTGCAAACTGTCCGGGGATGGGTTGGTCGTTGGCATCCAGAACGGGGCCGAGGCCGCCCGCGAAGACGAACGTGCCGCCGAAGTTATTCGGCGAGATGTCGCGAATATGCACGGCGCGCAGACGCCCGCCAGCCTTCAAAGAATGGTGCGCGCCGGCGAGCCATGAAGTGTAGTTCTGCAACTCGTAGCGGTCGTCGTTATTGAAGGCTTGGCCGACTTGAGAGCCGCCGCCCGTGAAGGCGTCAGCGACTTGAATCGTCGGCTCGGTATTATTGCCGTCCTGCTCCGAGCGAGCGCGAATATATTGAAAGCGCGTTTCGTTAATGACGGTCGGCGTCAGTATCGCCGTCTCCGTCAGTTGCACGGTCTGCTGCGTGTTCGCTGTGTTGAAGGCGCGCTCCGGCAGCGAGAAACCGCCGATGCCCGCATTCTGCGTTTCGGAGCGAGTGTAGCTATAGCGCGCCACCAAAGTGTTCTTCTGGTTCAACTGGTAATCGAAGCGCGGGCTAAACGTCGTGTTGCGGCGCGGCACGAGCACGGCTTGGCCGACGGAGACGATGTTGAGCGAGGGGTCCAGAACGGTCGCCACGATGAGTTCGTTATCGTCCGTCTCGCGCCGCTCAAAGTCTATGAAGTATGAAGCTTTCCTGGCGATAATCGGCCCGCTCAGATTCGCGCCATACTGTCTGAACTGAAACGCCGGGCGATTGCTCGCAAACGGATTGCGCGAGTTCATGCTATCGTCGTTAAAGTTGAAGAAGCCGCTGCCGCGCAGTTTGTCCGTTCCCGGCTTGGTGAAAATATCAATGCGCCCGCCCGACGGCTGGTCGTTTTCGGCGGCGAAAGGATTCTGGTTGATGCGAACTTCGCGGATGGATTCTTTCGGCGGGAGCCGTCCGCCCGTGAAGCCGTCAATGTACATCTGCCCGCCGTTCGGGCCAGCCGAAGGGCCGGCCAAAGCCTGCAAAGCCGCAGCCAATTCGTCAGGGTCATCGGGCAGCGCGTCCAGGTCTTTTCCGCTCAGCACAACCTGGTCTGCGTTGTTCTCCGGCTCCGTGCTGATGGGCGTCTCGGAAGCGACCGTCACCTTCTGCTCTTCAATCGTGACGCTCAGCTTGGCGTCGAGTTGTTCGCGGCGTCCGGCGGCGACATCAACTTCCGTGTTCTCGAAAACGGCAAAGCCCGTGGCCTGCACGCGCACGGCGTAACGCCCCGGCGTGAGGCCGTTGAGGGTGTAAGTTCCGTCTTCGTTCGTCGTGACGGTCTTCTCGGTTCCGTTCTGGTCGGCGGCTGTGACGGTCGCGCCGATAATGACGCCGCCAAATTCATCCGTCACCACGCCGCGCAATGTGCCGCCCGATTGCTGCGCGAAGATTGACGGCGCAGCGGAAACGAGGGCCAACCACAACGCGAGGCCGAGAGCGCGCTTGATATTTACAGTGAATAGATTCATGACTTGTGATCTCAAAAATGAATGCCGGTTCCCGACTTGAAAGTTCAAACGTTAAGCTTAGGAGTTGTTAAGGCAGACCGATGCCGAAGTTGATGCCCGTGCTCGGAGAGCCTTGCCCGCCGCCGCCAGCGGGTCTGGCCGACTGGCTGGCCTGCATCGCGCTCAACAGCGGTTCGACGCCGGAGACGACGGCAATCGCCGTCACGCGCCCGGCTTCCGCGCCCGCCGTGCTGGAGACGATAATCATGTCACCGGCTTTCAATTCCGCCAGCGTAATCGGAGGCAGCCGCTCAAGCACTTCTTGAAAGTCAACGCCACCGCCGCCCATGCGCGGGCCGCCGCCGGGAGTTGCGCCGCCTGCGCCGCCGGGAGGTGTGCTGCCCTGCGGTTGAGGTTGTCCTCCGGTCGCGCCGCCGCCGCTTCGCCCCGGCCCGCCCGCGCCAGCCGCGCCGCCGCCGCCCATGCGCATAGCCATCATTGCCGCCATCTCAGGCGGGATGCGGCGCATCATCGAATCGGGACGAATGTTGATGGTGAACGGCTGCTTCGTCACCATGTCGTTAATCTTGACTTCGTTGGCCGCGACGTTGATGGCGACGACCGGCCCGCCGAGTGTGCGAAACGAGCCGGAGACAATCTCTTCGGGAGTAAAGTGTGTGCCGTCCGTGCTCTTATCGCCGAGGGCGCGCACTTGATCGCCGACTTTCAGTTCGGTAAAGGAACTGGCTTTCGCGTCGCTGAACTTGATGGAGTCCGGCGCGTAGCGGCGAAACGTGACGTTGGGAGCCGAGGCGTTGATGATGACGGGTGGCTGCGCCGCGGGGCCGCGCCCGCGCATCGTGACCGTCATCTCTTTCGTCTCCATGTTGAGCGCGCTGATGACGCCGACGATGCCGCGCCGCTGCCATTCGGCGCGGTCGCGTTCCTGCTTCTGCGCGATGTCGGCTTTCGTCATCACGACGAGCACGCGGGCCGGAACAGACTTGCGGTCATCGGCCACCTTGCCGCGCGCGAACACGCGGTCGCCCATACCGACATCGGTCGCGGCAATCTTGGCGGCTTTGTCCAGAGTCTTCTCGCCGGGAGGGACGCGCATGTAGACGGTCGCGTCGTTGAGCATCACGAGGATGAGCGAACCGGCGTCCGTCTTGACGGTCATCATCTTGGCCGGGAGGTCAATCGTCTTGACTTCGCCGATGACGCCGTTGGGCGTCACGCCTGCGTCCGTAGTCTGCGTCGTCGTCGTTGACGAACCAGGAGTCTGTCCGCTCGCGCTGGCAATCGCGGCCAACGCAAGGGTCAAGACGGTCAAAAGCTTTCTCATTAATTCTCCCTCGCTATTTCTGGAAACGCGCAGTAAGGCGTCCGGGTCTTGTGGCAACGTTCTGGTTGGAGATAATTGCCGCTACTGCTAAAACGAGCGACTAGAAATTTTATTACGCGCCGGCAGTAACTAAGGTTCACAAAAATGCTTCACCTTAGAGACAGCGCAGTCGCACGAAACAGCGGCGCTAACGGGTGGCCGCTTCATGCCGAAACTCTCAAAGGGGATTGGTTGACGCCGCGCGAAAAAGTTCCACAAAAACGGCGTGGGTCATCACGGCGACTCAATTTGATGCTTTTTCCACGGAAAAGTTGCACTTCGCGCAGACCTCTCCCGGCACAGCTTTGCTTCTCAATGTGATAGACGCCCGGCGAGCGATTTTAGTTACTTTAATTTTATGAATCAGAGAGGAAGCGGAGGGCGCCGCCAGGCGAGTTGCGCGGGACACAGAAAAGCTCAAGCGCGTTTCCAGCCGACGCGATAGCGAGCCGTCAGGGCCAAGCCAAGGCTTGCGACGAGCAGCCCGGCAGTCACCAGCGGCCAGACGTAAGGCAAGGAAAGCACCATCGCCCAGAACGCCGTGCCAGTGAGCAGCGCGCTTGTCTCAGAGCGCGTCCGCTCGTTGAAGAATCTGCGCAACAACCAACGACCTGTCGCCGCGTTGATGACGACGCGACCGAAGAGCGTCGCCACGATTAACAGCAACAGCGATGTCAGCCCGACGAGCGCGCCGATGGAAGTCGGCAGGAATCGCAAGACCGCCAGCACGCCGAAGGTCATCACGACCGCGCCCACAAATCCGATGACGGCGACGCGCACACTCGTCAACTGCAAACGCGCGACGGCGCGGCCGACGGTCGCGGGCATCGCCGCCGTTAAAGCCAAAGAGACCATGAACCAGAAGAGCACCGCCAGCACGCGCCAGCCCAGATAATAGAGCGACCATTGCGGCGCAAAGAGCGTCGCTGGATTGCGCGCCATTGAACGCAACTCCTGCTCGTAGCCAGCGTACATGACGGTTGTGCTCGCGGGATCGCGCCCCGGCGCAGACTTGCCGTGATGATACGCGCCGCCGATGATGATGACATCGCCGCCGATGCGCGAGCCTTCGCGTTGAACGACGGAGCCGCCAATGGTCGCCACGTCGCCTTCGACCGTTCCTTCGACGATGACATCGCCGCCCAGAGCCATCGCGCCGCGCTTGATTGTCCCGCGCACGATGACCGAACGCCCGATGCCGAAGACATCTCCGCTTTCCACTCCGCCGACAACCAGGGCTTCCGGGTCGTCCGCCGCCATCGCGCGAGCGTCGTTCTCGTTCTGCGCGTGCGCGCACACAGCCGCAAAGAGCAGAGCGAAGCAAGCGATAGCTATCTGCCAGACGGCCCGCGCCGGGTAAAGCTGTGTGTGTCTGTGCAGAAGAGACTGGTTCACGATGTTCCGGTTAGGCGAGGGCTTCAACGCCTTGGCGCGGCCTCTTCAAAATTGATTTGCGCGCGGTGGTAGTTGCTGATTAAGCGCGGAAGCATGAAGATGGCAACAGCCAGCAGGAGGAAGACGAAAGCAGTCAGACGATTCGATTCGAAGAGCGTGCGCCCGCTGACGGCGCGCGCAATGACCGCCAGCCCCGCCCCGAAATCATAGAGAGAGCGCCCCACGAAACCGAGCACGGTTCCCGCGTGCCTGAACAGAATGCCGAGCGGCTTCAACACAGATTCGCTGAAGGCTGC
>JAWVFT010000091.1:0-38940 GCA_033855775.1 Blastocatellia bacterium
GCTGGACGAGGCTTGACAATTCAAACGCTGGGCAACGGGAACGGAACGAGCAGTTTCACGCAAAGGCGCAAAGAGAAAGAAAAACCAAAGCTCGCAAAGAAAAGCTTAGAGTTTTTGAGTGGCTCAACGCTTTGCGCCTTCTGTCTTTTGTTGCTTTGCGCCTCCAGCGTGAAACGCTTTTCTTTCTCTTGAAGCTTGAAAGCCAAGCTCTCAGGCTTTCGTCACGATGCTGTCCTTCTTTTTGTTGAGCACGAGGTTGTCAATCAGGCGCGTCTTGCCGATGTAGACGGCGAGGGCGATGAGGACTGTGCGGTCGTCCAGTTTGTCGAGCCGTTCCATCGTATCGGCGTCGGTGATGCCGATGTAGTCCAGATGCGCGAGCGGCTCGGCCTCGACCGTCGCGCGGATAATCTCGATGAGGCGCATGGCGTTGCGCTCGCCGTTCTTGTAAGCCTCCTTGGCGAGCTTGAGTGCGCGATAGAGAACTGAGGCGGCGCGTCGCTCTTCGTCTTTCAGATAAGCGTTGCGCGACGAGAGGGCGAGGCCGGATTCTTCGCGCACGGTCGGGAGGACGACGATTTCGGTTTCCAGCGCGAGGTCGCGCACCAGTCGCCTGACGACCAGAGTTTGCTGCGCGTCCTTCTGCCCGAAGAAGGCGAAGTCCGGGTGGACGATGTTGAGCAGGATGGTGACGACCGTCGCCACGCCGCGAAAATGGCCGGGGCGCGACTTGCCTTCCAACTCGTCGGACAAGCCACCGACGTTGATGTAGGTCGAGAAGTTTTTCGGGTAAATCTCTTCGGGCGTCGGGGCGAAGATGTAGTCAACGTTGTAGTCCGTCAGGCGCGCGGCGTCCTTCGTCAAGTCGCGCGGGTAGCGTTGAAAATCTTCGCCGGGGCCGAACTGCGTCGGGTTGACGAAGACCGAGACGACGACGACATCGCACATCCGCCGCGCCTCGCGCACAAGGCTCAGATGCCCCTCATGCAGCGCGCCCATCGTCGGCACCAGCCCGATGGTCTTATCCTGTTCACGACGCACCTTGCGCGCGACTGAACTCATGCGCTGGCGACGATTGATGATTTCCATAGATAGGGGTCAAGAGCCACCCGTCAGTCGCCAGCAGTCAGGCATCAGCTTTGGCGACTGACGACTGAACGGCTGATTACCGATGACCGGCGTTTATGATTTCTCAGTTTCAGTTTTCTTGTCTGCCGGAGCGAGGTTCAATTCAGCGGCGGCTTCGGCTGGCAGCCCGTACGATTCCTCTTCGGACGGATAAACTCCCGCCCGCACGTCTTCTGCAAAGTGGCTGACGGCTTCCGTTATCGTCTCGCGCAGGTTGATGTACGGGCGGACGAAGCGCGCCAGCTTGCCGAACGAGAGGCCGAGCATGTCGTGCAGGACGAGGACTTGAATATCGCAATGCGCGCCCGCCCCGATGCCGATGGTCGGAATCTTAACGCTCTCCGTGATGAGCCTGGCAATCTCGCGCGGGACGACTTCGAGTACGATGGCGAACGCTCCGGCTTCTTCCAGAGCGAGCGCGTCGTCCAAGAGTTCGCGCGCCGCCTTCGCCGTCTTCCCCTGCACGCGATAGCCGCCGAGCTTATTCACAGACTGCGGCGTCAAACCGATGTGGCCCATGACGGCAAGCTCTTCATCCACCAGACGCTTGACGAGCGCGGCGCGTTTGCGACCGCCTTCGAGCTTGACCGCTTCAGCCCCGCCTTCCTTGACAAGGCGAAGCGCGGCCCGCACGGCATCGTCCGCGCCCGTGTGATAAGAGCCGTAGGGCATGTCCGCGACCAGCAGAGCGCGCTGCGTGCCGCGACGCACGGCGCGCGTGTGCGTCAGTATCTCTTCGAGCGTGACGGGAACGGTGTTGCCGTAGCCGAAGACGACGTTGCCGATGCTGTCGCCGACGAGGATGATGTCAATGCCTGCTTCGTCAACGATGCGCGCGGTCGGGTAATCGTAAGCCGTCAGGCAGACAAGGCGCTCGCCCCTCTTTTTGCTTGCCAGCAAACCGGGGGCAGTCACTTTTTCAGGACGTTCGGGTTTGAGATAGGCCATTCTTATTTTCTTTCGCCAGACTGCAACCCGGCGACCGCCAAAGGGTAGAGATTCGGAAGGATGCGAAGATTGATTCCTCGCTTCATTCAATCGTTGATTCGATAAATCAACGATTGAATGAAGCAAGAGCTTTTCTTTTATCCTTCATCTCGCTCCGTGGCGGACGCCGCTCGGAATCATGAAAGCACGAGGTTCGCAAGTTGCCAATTATAGGCGAGCCACCATGAAAAGCAAGGATGAATGCGGGCAGGGGCAACGAAAGCCCGCCGCCTTTCGATATGAAAGAACGCCGCCTCGTCGCTTTGAGCCTTCAGTCTCTTTCGCTTCATCGCTCATCGCTCCCAGTCTCTCCCGGCGTCCAGCGTTTGACTTCGTAAGAGCTTGTGACGGCGGCGAGCAGTTCGGCGACGCTGCGCCGTAGAATCGGGTGAACGAGTTGGGGCGACAATTCCGCGAGCGGCGTCAGCACGAAGCCTCGCTCATGCAGTCGCGGGTGTGGGAGGATTAGAAAATCCGTGGAGCTTTGATGCTCGCCATAGAGCAACAGGTCTAAGTCAATGGTGCGCGCCCCGCGCGCCACGTCGCGCCGCCTGCCAAGCGCGTACTCGATTCTCAGCAAGCGCGCCAGCAGTTGTTCGGGACGGGGCAGCGGGCCGCGGAGTTCGGCCACCATGTTGAGAAAAAAGGGCTGGTCATGCACGTCCAACGGCTCAGTCTCATAAACGGACGAGAGCCGCCGGACGCTCAGCCCGGCGGCCACCATGCCGCGCACGGCCAGCAACAGATAGCCCGCGCGGTCGCCCAGATTCGAGCCGAGGCCGACGTAAGCCAGCGTCGAATCAAGCGTCTGAAGTTTAGAATCTGAAGTCATAAACCGTCATCGAGCGGCGCGGCGAAAAGAGGCGCATAGCATTTATCAAAAGAGGCAGCTTCTCATTTATTAAAAGCGCGCAGGCGATTGCAGGCTATTGTACAATCAAGGCGCGTTGTTTTCATTCTGTTCCGGTTGCTGACTGAAGGCTCTTGCTGTATGGGTCAATTCCGCGCGCTCATCTGGTTGAAGTGGACGCTGTTTCGCAACACGATGCGGTCGCGCAAGGCCGTCGTCAGTAGCCTTGCCTCCGCGTTGGGAACGCTGGCGGCGCTCGTGCTGGCTCTGCTGTTGGCCGTCGTGCTCGGCCTCGCGGCTTACGGCTTGACGACGTTGGAGTCAGGGCGCAACGCCAACCGCGCTTTGCAGATGGCTCAGACCGCGCAGAGCGGAATGCTGTTCATCTTCATGGTGCTGGCCTTCGTCTACATGATGTGGGCGATTATCCCGCTCGGCTTGAGCGGCGGCAACCGCTTCGACGCCGGACGCCTGCTGCTCTATCCCGTCAGCCTTCGCAAACTCTTCGCCCTTGATTGGGTCAGCGAATTGACGAGCCTCGGTTCTATCTTCGCCATCCCGGTGATTATGGCCGTCGCGCTTGGGGCTGGCATCGGCCAGGGGCAATTGATGTTGGCGTTGCTGGCCGGATTGTGCGCCGTGCTGTTCGGGCTGTCGCTGTCGAAGTGGCTCTCGACATCGCTCGGCGCGTTGATGCAGAAGCGGCGCACGCGCGGCGAAACGTTGTTGGCCTTGCTCGGAGCGATAGTCGGCATCGGCGGCGCGATGATGGGACAAATCGCGCCCATCATCGCGCAGCACGGAACAGTCTTTCGCGGGATGCGCTGGACGCCGCCCGGAGCGGTAGCGGTCGCGCTCACGCTCGGCTTGCGCGTTGGACGAGCGCAAGACTTTCTGCTCGCCGTCCTGACGCTGCTCGCGTATTCGCTGCTGCTCATCATCGCTACTTACTGGACGGCGCGCCGCGCGGCCCTCGGCATGGGCGGCGAGAAACGCGCGAAGACGCGCAATAAGTCCGCGAGCGCGCCGGTCGAGACGGCCTTTGGCTGGCAACTGCCGCTGCTGCCAGCCGAACTGTCAGCCGTGATTGAGAAGGAACTGCGCTATGCGATGCGCAACGCGCAACTACGGATGCTGATGTTGATGCCGCTGATTCTGATAGGGATTCGGCTGGCGCAACAGGGACGAGCGCGCAGTCGCGCGATAGCGATGAGCGGGCGCGGTTTGCCCGCCGCGGATGTCAGCCGCCTCGAAGGTTTTCTATACTACGCGGACGGGCTGCTCGCGGCGGCTGGCGTCCTCTACGTCTTCCTGATTCTGTCGTCGCTGGCCTGCAACCTGTTCGCTTACGAAGCGGGCGGGATGCGCTCCTTTATCCTTTCGCCGCTCAATCGCCGCAATATCCTCCTTGGAAAAAATATCACCATTACGTTTCTCGCGCTCATCTTTTCGACGCTGCTGATTACGGTCAATCAAATAGTCTTCCGTGACTTGTCGCCGGGAGCGATAGCCTTCGCGGCGCTCTCGTTCGCGCTGTTCAGCGCGGCGATGGCTCTCATCGGCAACTGGCTCTCGATTCGTTTCCCGAAGCGTTTGGAGTTTGGCAAAAGGATGAACGCATCGGGCGTCGCCGGATTTTTGTTGATACCGATGCTGCTCGGCTTGATGGTTCCGCCGCTCATGGCTGTGGCCGCCGGTTACTTCGCGGAGAGTTTGGCGGTGAAGTATGCTACACTGGCCTTGTTCGCGGGCGTGGCCGTCGCGCTCTATTATTTTTTGATTAACCGGCAAGGCCGTCTGCTTGCTCGAAGCGAGATAGAGATTCTCGAAGCCGTCAGCAAACGGGCGGACACTTAAGTGATGAGTGATAAGCGATGAGTCATGAGTTAAAAACTCTTTTTATTACTCATCGCTCATGACTCATCACTTATCACTTTTTATCATTCCAGAGATGCGACCGAGCGGCCTCGCTTAAAGGCGGCGAAGACGCATCCGGGCGGGTAACGCAAGCCCCGTCCAGACAAAAATGGCTCGCAGAAGATTCCGCAGCAACCAACGGCACGAACCCTCCACGGAACGCTCTTTTCAGGAGTACATCCTCTCGACGCCTGCGCCGGAAACCTCGCGCACCGAGTTGATGCGTCTCGTGCGCGGCGGCGAAGACACGTTCCTCGAACTCAAAGTCAAACTCTCGAACACGGAAAAAATCGCGCAGGAGATTGTCGCGCTCGCCAACACGGGCGGCGGGCTGATGGTCTTCGGCGTCAACGACCAACTGCGCGTCGAAGGCTTGGAAGACACGGAAAGCGTGCAGGACGAACTCGTCCGCATCTGCCGCGAAGAGGTGCAGCCGCCGCTCGTGCCTTTGCTTGACCGCGTGGCGTTTGATAACGGTCGGCGCATCGTCGCGCTCGAAGTCGAAGGCAAGCGGCGCCCGTACCGCACGCGCGAGGGTCGTTTCTACATACGCATCGGCTCGGAAAAGCGCGAGGCCACGCGCGAAGAACTCTCGGCCCTGATAGACGAAGCGCGACCGCTCGGCTATGAAAACGTGCCTGTCCTCGGCTCCGGCCTGGACGACGTTGACGAAGCTCATCTATGGAGTTTCGTCCGCGAGTTCGCGGGCGACGCTTTCGAAGCCGAAGCGGTGGCGAGTTATCCGACCGAAGAAGTCTTGAAGAGAGACTTGCTGCTGGCGACGGGCAACATGGGCGAGGTCGTGCCGACCGTTGCCGGAATGCTGCTCTTCGGGCGCGACGAGCGCGTCGCCGAATTGCTGCCGCGTTCCAGCATCATCGCCACGCGCTTTGCCGGAGACACGACGCAATCGCCGAAGGTCGAAAGCCTGACGCTGCAAGGCAATCTACATACGCTGTTTGAGACGGCCCTGCGCTTCGTCAAGCGTTACTGCGATTTGCTTGAGACGCGCCCGCGCCGCGCGCCAAGCGTTGTTGTCTCCGAACAGCCGGAAAGCCCCGCCGTCATCGCCCGCGCCAATTATCATCGCGGCGCGGTCAGCGAAGGCTTGAGCAACGCTCTCGTCCATCGTGACTTGGCCCTGCCGCACTCGACGACGCGCCTGCACGTCTTCGACCATTCGATTGAGATTATCAACCCGCGCCGCACGAGCGGATTCGCCCCGACGGCCACGCGCGCCATCCGCTACGGCGTGCCGCTCCGGCTCAACCCGCAACTCGCGGCCATCTTTTCCAGCCCCGCCTACGGCCTGAATCTGCCCCACGGCGGGCTGCCCGAACTGCTGCGCCAATCGCGTCTCTTCTCCGGTCGCCGCTCAGAGATACACGCCTTCAACGACGAATTTCGCCTGCGCTTCTACGGCATAAATTAGTCCAATATTCAAAGTCCAAAGTCTAAAGTCCAAAGTCAAGAGCTTAGCTTCCTGACTTTGGACTTTAGACTTTAGACCTTGGACTTGTTCTTAGCCTTTCGGTGCGTTGTAGAACTGGCGGCTCTGGACTATGTATTCCTTGTCGTCATACTGCCCGTCGCCGTTGACATCAACCTTGACGACAATCTTGTGCTGTTTGCCGTCGCGCCGCTCGCCGGGATTGTAGCCGAGGCTATACTGGTTTCTGAGCAGCGCGTCAATCGAGCGCAGCACGTTCGGAATCTCGCCCTCGAAGGTCACGGGGTAATACATGCCGCCCGTCTCTTTGGCGAAAGTGGTGAGGGCGTTCTGGGCTTGCAGGAAGGTCAGGCGTCCGGGGTCGCCGAGCAGGGAATCGGTCGCGCCGAGTTGGTCGCCGTACTTCTTGAAAAAGAGATTGCCTGTGCCGATGATGTAAATCGGCACGCCCGCGTTCTGCGTAATCTTGCGCGCCTGCCCGTAGTTGATTTTGCTGAACGTGTCTATGCCGGAGGCGACGAGGATGATGGCGCGGCGGCGGCCCTGCAAACTCGCCAGCCCCGCGTATTCGGCGGTCGAAGATTTGCTGTTTTCCAGCACGACGGAATCGCCGCGCCCGCCGACCAGCGTGAACTTCAGCGCGTCGTAGAGATTCGTCTCGCGGAACGCAGGATGATTGGCGAGCAGCAGGCTGACGACTTGTTGAATGCGGCGCGGGTCGTTGGTGAAGTCGGTCAAAGGCGTCGGGCGAATGTCGAAAGCGATGACGGAGACGTAATCGTCGGGCGGTTTGACGAACTGCGAAAGAAACATCGCGGTCGGTCGGACGACTTCATACTTTCCCGGCTCCATGCCGTTGCTGGCGGCATAGCCCAGAGCTTCGCCGAGCTTGCTGTATTCGATGACCATCGCCACCGTAATCGGAGCTTCGGGCGTCGAAAAGTTGGTGATGTCCTTCTGCACGCCGTCTTCAAAGATTGCGAAGTTGTCCTTCTTCAGCCCCGTGATGACCTGCCCACTTTTCTTGTGATAGACGACGGCATCAACGTTGACGACGGCGGTCGAAACCGTAATCGTCTCGGCTTCCTGCGGCTTGCCGACAACATCGTTGGGAATCTCTTCCTGCTTCTCGCCGTCGGTCGTGGCGTCGGGGCGTTTATTCTTTTTATTGTCGCTCGGCGCGGGCTGCTGGCGTCTGGATTGGGCCAGCGTCATCATCTGGCCCGCCGTTCCAAGCAGGAGCGAGAGCGCGACGACGAAGGCGGTCAGGCAATGACGACGGCGAACTGAAAAGCGTTTCATAAAGACAATCCTTTATTACAAGTGGGCAGGGGAACTTCGACTAACTGTGCTGGCTTAAAATATAGGCGCAGCCCGACACACGGTCAAGCCTGTCAGTCTTAATTGACGAACATATTCTGATGCGCGGGACGAAACGCGCGTTCGCCAATCAACTCAAAAGTCCAAGGTCCAAAGTCCAAAGTCAGGAAGCTGAGTTCCTGACTTTGGACTTTGGACTTTCGACCTTGGACTTTCGATCTTATTTCGCTTCGGCTTCGATGGTGACTTCGTAAGAGCCTGAGTTGTCGTTGAGGTTGGCTTCGTTGACGCCGAGGAAGAGAACGCCGTCGCGTTGGGCGATGAACTCGCGGCTGCGGCCAATGTAGATGAAGTCGTCGTTGTCGTCGCCGACGACGGCGATGAGCGCGCCGGTCGCTTCGTTGCGCATCAGCTTGCCCGTGTCGGCCAGCGTCGGCAGCCCTGCGGGCGTCGAGGCGTGACCCGCGCCGAGCGTCACGCGGCCCGTGGCCGAGATGCGCAGCCGTTGGCCACGACGAACGACGAGGCCGCTGTTCGTCCAACCGTTGGTCGTGCTGTCGCCGCGCACGTGCGTGTTGATTTGAAAGAAGCCGGACGAGGCTGGCGTGTTGTTCTGCGTATTGTTCTGCGAGTTGGTCGGACGCTGCGTGGGCTGCGTGGATTCATCGTCGTTGTCGTCCACGGGGCGCGAGGGCGGCGGCTGCGTGGGACGCTGCTGCTGGCTCGTGTTGGGGCGCGAGGGCTGCGTGGTCGGCGCGGATTGAATGCCGGATGAGCCGTCGCCCGTGTTGTTGGTGGACGGAGCGCCTTGCTGCTCATCAAATTCTATGGACTCGACATCTTCGGCGTAGACTATGACGCGGCTGCGGCGACCGCGCGAGCCGTTGCCGGTCAAGACCGTAAACTTCTGGTCTTTAAAGTCAACGACCTGTCCCTGTAGAACGGTGCCGTCTTTGAGCCGAATCGTGTCGGCAAAGGCCGGAAAGCTCAAGACACCGGCCAGCAGGACGGCAACGAGCGGGGCAGTAAATTTCTTAATCATATCTTCTCCTGAGGAAAACGCTTTCTCGTCAAACATAAACTCGATGAACGATGAATCGTCTCCGTGGTTTAGCAGAGACGCGCAAGCTTTTCAAGCGGGAGAGAGAACTCGGTTGCGTCAATAGATGCTCTGAAGGGACAAAGCTGTTGCTTGGCAATTGCTGCGAGACTCAAGCGCGACGGTCCGTGCGCGCCGTCTGGCGGGACGTTTCGGCGCGGGCCGGAAGTAGAGGCGCAGAGATAAAACGGACAGCAGACTGCGCACGGCCTGCTGTCCGTGTTCGATGATTCACAGAGCTTGCGACGCGGGCTACTAACCCCGAAGCTTACTGGCCGCGAATGTTATCGTTGTCGCGGTCATGATGGAAGCCGATGAAGGCCGCCACCGCCGCTCCGATGACGATAGCCGAAGCGACGATGAGAGCTTTGTGGTCGCTGTCATCATTGTCGCTGTCGTCGTCGGCTGGACGATTCGTCCCTTTGGGCGACGCCATCAAATCATATGTGCCCTTCTGGATTTTCAGGAACGCCGACTTGGTGGCTGATTTCTCAAGCGTGCTCCTGGTGAAAGCCATCGACAGCGGACTCCTGGGCGCAAACGTGATGGAGCGTTCCGAAGCCAACTGCGCTTGCGGCGTGACTTGATTCTGCTTGATGAAATTAAGCTGATGATCAGTCACCACCGGCTTGCTCGCAGACTCCGTGTTTTTCGTCGCCAAAGTGTCATTCGTCGTCCGCGGGTGTGCCAGCACATAAACCTGCATGACGGAAACCAGCAACACCAGCGCGGTCAGTCTAAAAATTTTCGTGAACCCGGAAGACATGGGTTAATTTCTCCCTCTAGCCAAAATGGATGGTAAAGCAATGCTATTTAAATACCAGCGGAGCAGGGAGTCAATAGTTAATGCGCAACGGGACGCACGGCGCGGCGGCTCGCGCCTGAAATAAAAGCGTCGTAGCGAGCATATAAAGTAGGACAGCAAAGCCCTTGAGCCGGTCGTGCGGGGGCCGCGCAAGCTTCTCTGGACTTGGACTTCGCCAGCGAGTAGAATGTGCGCGGCGTTCCCTTCAGGCCATAATGTTTTTGCGGCTCTAATTTTATTACCCTGTGATTCTGGCGAGAGCAGTCGGGCTTTTGTCTGCGGACAACTACCCGCCAAGCGGCCAGCAACTTTGGTTCAGCGTTTCGAACAGGCGTGAACAGCCGGACTGTCATCCATCTGCTGCGGCACATCGCAAGGAGACCCGTTTAGTGCAAGCAATCAGCAACAGCAAGCCGGCGTCAGCGGCCCATCTAGCCCCGACCGTGGATTGGAGCGAGATGCGCGCCCCTGAGCACTTCGTCCAATTCTATGAGTCGGACGAGTTCCTGCTGAACTCGCTGAGCGGTTACGTTCACCAGGCTCTGAACACGGGCGAGGCCGCTATCGTCGTGGCGACTGAGGCGCACCGCTTGGGTCTTGAAGCGAGATTGCTGGAAGCGGGGCTGGACGTGGCTGCCGCCGTCGCGTCGGGTCAGTACATCGCGCTGGACGCCGCCGCGACGCTTGAGAAGTTTATGGTTGACGACGCGCCTGAGCCGGGCCGCTTTGTAGAAGCGATGGAGAGCGTCATCGGGCGCGCGGCGGGCGACGGGCAGCATCTACGAGTCTTCGGCGAGATGGTCGCTCTGCTCTGGGCTGAGGGCAACTTCGACGGCGCAATTCGTCTTGAAGAACTCTGGAATGACCTGCTCAAGAGGATTCATTCCTTCTCGCTTTTCTGCGCCTACCCGATGAATGGCTTTGGCCGGGAAGAGTTGGCAGGGCAACTCGGCAACGTCTGCTCCGGCCACTCGCGCGTCATTCCCGCGGAGAGTTATACGGGTCTGACGGACGCCGACGCGCGCCTGCGAGCAATCACTCTGTTGCAACAGAAGGCCAGATCGCTCGAAGCCGAAGTGGCGGAGCGCAAGGAAGCCGAAAAGTCTCTGCGCGCTGTGAAGGAAGAGTTGGAGCAGGAGTTGAAACAGCGCGAGCAGTTGCTCGTCAGAGAGCAGGCGGCGCGTGCCGAAGCGGAGAGCGCCAGTCGTTTGAAGGATGAATTTCTCGCCACCGTCTCGCACGAGTTGCGCACGCCGCTCAACGCCATCATCGGTTGGTCGCATCTGCTGAGGAACAACAATCTGGACGAGACGAAGGCGGCGCGCGCCATCGAGACGATAGAGCGCAACGCGCGCGCGCAGGCCCAACTGGTCGAAGATATACTCGACGTGTCGCGCGTCATTACAGGCAAGCTGCGCCTCAACATGGAGCCGGTCGATGCCTTTGCGGTCATCAACGCGGCCATTGATTCCGCGCAGTTGGCGGCTGATTCCAAAGAGATTCAGTTGGCCGTCATCCTAGACCCTTCGGCCCGTCGCGTCTCCGGCGATGCGATCCGCCTGCAACAGATTGTCTGGAACCTTTTATCGAACGCCATCAAGTTCACTCCGTCCGGCGGGCGCGTCGAGATACGCCTTGAGCGCGTCGAGACGGAAGCTCAAATTCGCGTGAGCGACACGGGGCAGGGCATCAGTCAGGAATTTCTGCCCTTCATTTTCGACCGCTTCCGTCAGGCCGACGGCACGAGCACGCGCAGGCACGGCGGGCTTGGGCTTGGCCTTGCGATTGTCCGTCATCTGGTCGAACTGCACGGCGGCACAGTCCGGGCCGACAGTCCCGGCGAAGGGCTAGGCTCGACCTTCAGCGTGCGGCTTCCGCTTGCCCCCGCTGCCGAACGCGCGCAGGCGCGCAGAAGCGAGACGGGCAGCTGGTGGCCGGATGAACAGGCGGCGAGCCGCCGCTCCGCTCCGCTGCTGACGCTCGATGAAGTGCAAGTCCTGCTGGTTGACGATGACTTAGACACGCTGCAAATGTTGACGATGATGCTGACGGCGCACGGGGCCAAGGTGAAGGCTGTCCCGTCGGTTGCCGAAGCTCTGGAAACGATGCAGTGGCACAGGCCCGACGTGCTCGTCTCGGATTTGGCGATGCCGTATGAAGACGGCTATTCGCTCATCTCTAAGGTCAGGGCGATGGAGGCGGCGGGCGGAAAGGCGATTCCGACCGTGGCCCTGACCGCCTACGTCAGAGTCGAGGATCGCGCGCGCGCATTGTCGGCGGGCTTCAATATGTTTGTCCCGAAGCCGGTCGAGCCGCAGGAACTAATCGCCGTGATTGCCAATCTCGCCGAACCCTGCGAGAGCAAATTCGGTCTTGACTAGACGGGCAATCTCAACACGAAAGCTGCTCAGCCGCGACAGACCTTTTTGTCGCGGCTGAATCGTTTGTGTCGGCTAAAGCGAGCGGTGGCTGAAAAGCCCGGGCTGACTTATAATCTGCTTCGTGAAAAAAGCATTGCCAACCAGCCCGCTCTCCAGGAGCGCTGTCGATGAAGAGATAACTCACGACCTTTCGTCCGGCCCGCGCCCGGATGAGAGAGCGCCGGACACCAACGATTTGTCGCAGCAGGATTTTTTGATTCTGGTGGTTGACGACGCCGTTGATAATATCGTCCTGCTCAGTTTAGACCTACAGCAGCAAGGCTATCGCGTCGTGACCGCTTCCAATGGCGAAGAGGCTGTCCACGTGGCCGCCCTTGCCAATCCAGACCTCATCCTGATGGACATCGGCATGCCGCAACTTGACGGGCTCGGAGCGGCGCGCAAGATTCGTGAGAACGAAACTCTGCAAACCGTTCCCATCATCGCTCTGACGGCTTTCAGCACAGACGGCTTTCGCCGCGCGGCCTACGACGTGGGCTTTGACGGCTATCTGGTCAAGCCGATAGATTTCGACCGGCTGCACGAACTTATCCGTGGACTCCTGCCCGTCAAATAATGACGAGCGCGGCGGCGCGCGCCTGCGCCCAAAAGTTTTTGTGCGCCGCGCGGCTCAATGTTATAATCCGCGCATTCTCAATCCAGCTTGCGCCTCTTGTCCGGCGTCGGCGTCTTATGCTTCAGGAAGCCTCCAACTCAAGGAGTCAACGCGCCGGTGACTTATAAATGCCCTTTGTGTCTCATCAGACTCGCCAAGAGCGAGCAGTTGGCCCGCTTCTGCTCGCTGCACCCGAATCGCACAGACACTTTTTACTGCATCCCCGAATCAATGCAGACGCTCATCTTCTGCGCCGAGCGCGATTGCCGTTGCGATAGCTTGGTGGACGAAGGCGTCTTCCTGCGCCACGTCAACTGCAAAATGCGCAACCCGTTTTGGGACGAGCGCGCGGGCGAAGTGATCGTGCCGGGAACGCCCGACACCAGCCGCGCCGCCTTCCCGCTGGATTTCGGCAGCGGCCTTGCCAAGCAGGTTTGGGTGCAACACTGGTTGATTGGCGCGATGCGCATGGTGCCGAAGAACGAGCCGGAGATGTGGTTTCCGCTGATGCTCTTGCGGGCCACGTCCGAGAAGAACGGGAAGGGACGCATGGGGCGTCTCATCGAATTGGTCGGGGCGCGCGAGTCAGGCAAGACCGTGCTGGCCGTGCAGGCCATGAATCATCATGGCTATGTCCCCGTCAGCAACGCGACCGATTCGGTTGACTTGGACAATTATATTTTCTCGCGCAACTCCGGCAATCTCTCGTTCAGCATCTTTTTAGAGACGCTGCACCTCAACACCCTGCTGCGCCGCAACGTGAAAGAGATTTTTCTACCGCGCGCGACCATCAACGAGCCGGGTCATCTCAAGGCCGCCTTTATCCGTCCCGCCGAGAACGCGCGCTCGTTCCAACCTGCGGCGCCGGAAAACTCAAACGGACTGCTCCGCCGCGTCGCTTCCCAAATCTTCAATGCGCTGAAGCAACTCAAGGGCGAAGTGCGCGTCGCCTCCTCGCAGGTGCTCAGGGGCAGCCGTCCCTTCTGGTACACGCTGGTGCTTTACGACACGGCGGGCGAGGCGTCGGAGAACGAAGACCTGATGCCGGATTTGGCCGCGGTGGATAAGGTCGCCGTGGTGGTCAACGCCGCGGAGCTTGTCGGTCGCGGCCCCGGCGGAAGCGAGAAGAGCATAGAGGTCGCCGTCCAACGCATCGCCCGCGCCAGGAAGCGCAGCCAGCATTGCGACCTCGTGCTTACACAGATGGATCGCTTGCGCGGCATTATCTCCGATGAAGATTGGCGCAAGGTCGTGGAGATAGCAAACGATTTGCGCGACGACCGGAAGAAGGAGTCGCAGGCTTTGCTAACGAAGTGGCTGGACGAAGCGCCCGACGGCAACAAGATGTTGCTGCGGAAGAGCCTGAAAAACGTCAAGCACATTTTCTTCGTCTGGACGGAGAATCTGCCGCCGCAGCACGTGCCGGAGCAGCAATCCGCTCAGCCCTCTTCATACGGCCTCACAAGGTTCATCTGTCGCTGTCTTGATATTAAGTGGGAAAATATCAACCAGCGTTCCGATGATTGAGAGTAAACCGTTATGCGTCTACTCGCCTATGGAGGAACCAGCTACAACGAGCGCCAGCGCATCGGCGTCTGGGGCGACATCTCTCGCGGCGCGCTCGAAGACACCTACGGGTTGCCGGAGCAGATGATGATTTACGGCCTCGGCGTGCTTGACGAGCAGCCCTTCCTCGTCGTGCGTCAAAGGCAGTTGACGGAGACTGGAAGAGCCTACGCCTTCTCGCTCTTGCTCGACCCCGGCAGCGATGTCTGGGAGCGCTTTCGTTGGAACGCAGCCGCTCTCGCCTGCGCCCTCTTTGACGGCGCAGACTCGCTCGGCCAAAGCCTCTTCGACCGTCCCGAATCCTTCAACGAAGAAGAGCTTGCTCAAAGTCTCGACGAGCTACAACCACCGCCCGCGCCGGTGAGAGCAGTCGAAAACGACTCGGACTTTCTTGCGTGCTGGTCGGGCGCGCCTCTCTCAAGCGTCCCGGTCATGACATCGCCGCAGAGCCTGGGCTTCGCGGCTCGCCCGTCGCCGCGCGAAATCTTCGAGCGCATCGCGGCCCTGCCTCGCTGCCTGCAAATCGGGTTGGGCTGGCTCGTCGGAGGCAGCCGCGAGAGCGCGCAAGCCTTTGGCTCGTGCCTCGTCCTGGACGACTCTGCGCACGGCGCGCAGGAAGCGGAGGAGGCTGCGCGCGCTTGCATCGCGGACGGGCGCAGGCTGCTCGGCGCATGGCAGACGATTGCCGCCGATGAAGAGTTTGCCCCGGCGTTGGCGCGGCTCGCCGCTCTGCCGCTCTGGCAGTGGGACGCGGCAGGGACGCTCGCGCCCGCCGCGATGCTTGAGCGGATAGTGTTTCTGGCCGACCTGATAAATCCTCCGCCCTCGGTCGAGCCGCTGCTTCAATCGCTGAAGAAACGGCTCGAAGGCTCGCAACTGCTGGCGAAGGAGATTCGCCGCGCCGCGCACAGGCTCGCGCTCGCGGGCGACGAGCCGCTGAACAGCGCGCGGACTTCCATCCTGCTCGACAATCATTTCGATGAAGGATTGGCAATCCCTGAGTCGGCCTTTCGGCGGCTTCACCGCGAGATGTTGATTCAGTTCTTCGTCGGTCGCGCCCTGCCGCCCGGCGATGACGCGCAGCGGCTTCAACTCGCGCCGGAGTTGCGGCGCGAGATTTGGGTCAGGCTGCTTGGAGCGGCAAAGCCTTACGACAAATTGCCGTCACTGCTCCGCGAGGCAGCCGACGATGAAGTCGCGGCGGGCGGGTCGCAAGAGAGCCTTGCTCGCTTTGACAGTCAACTGCTCGAAGCCGTGCGGACGCAGACGGCTGTGTCGGGCGCGAGCCTGCTCGTCTGGAATGAGTTCCCGCGCGAACATCCAATCTGGCCCGGCCTCCGCGTCACGCTCATGGAAGAAGCCTTGCAGCGCGCTCTCCGCAAGAGCAGGGAATGGAGAATTGAATATCTGTTGTACGGGCAAGACCCCGGCGGCAACGTCCTTCACGGGAAAGGTCTTGAAGCGCAGGACGCGACGCTGCTCGTCAAGTTTTACCGCGACGAAGTGCGTGACGAGGGAGCGCAGGCGGAGTCCGCCGCCCGTTGGCTCGCGGCTCTCGCAGAGTCTTCGCTGAGGCGCGAGGTGTCCGTCCGCGACAAGCTGGAAGTGGCCAAGTTCGTCGGCGGCCAGTGGCAATTGCTGATACATCTCTGGCGGCTCTACTACGGCAACCGCAGCATGTACGACTTGACCGAGCCGTCCGTCTTCTCGCTCAATTCGCCGCTGCAACGCAAGCTGCTGCGCAACGAGTTGACGCAGATGATTTCCGAATTGCCCGTCATTGATTTCACGCCGGACTTGCGCGGGCTGGTCGAATTTCTGGAAGAGTTGCCGCCTGACGCGATTAAGTATTTCCTGCGCCTGCGTCCGCGCTTGACCGCCGGAAATTACGAAGGGTGGATTGGCGGCTGGAAGGCTCTGGATGTGCCGAACCGGATGGAGGAAGAGACGGTGCGGCTCATCCTTGAGAGCGACGAAGCCGTGCAGAAGGTCTGGCTCTTTCGCGGCTTCAGCGAGCCCAAGCTCGAAACCATGTTCTACAAACTTCTCTTCGGCGGGACGGGGCAGGATGACGAACGTTATCGCGCGAAGCTCTCGCAACTGCTCGCGCGCGAAGGCTCCCGCTCGAAACTGGGAGAGGCGACCAAGCGCGCCTTCATCAACGGGCATCAAGACCGCGAGTGCATGCGCGTCTTCACCCGTCGCTTTGCGGGACACGCCGCGCCGCTCGACCGCTTGTTTCGCTGCCTCACCATACATCTTCAGAGCCGCGTGGTCGAAGCTCTCGTCAGCCGCGACATAGAAGCCTTCAGCGACGAGGTTTATAACATCTACGTGTCGGCGCAGCGCGACGGCAACCTGCTGACGCTTTACGAGCGCGCCATGCTGCGCTATCTCACATACCCGGACGGCAAAGGCATCAAGCGAATGGTCGCGCGCTCGGCGCATCTCTCCCTCGGCGCGAAAATCGTGGACGACAACATTGACGAGATTATGTCTCGCCCAACCGTGCGGCTCGAAGGCGACGACGAAGATGAAGAGACGGCGGAGAGCGCTGATGTCGTCGAAGATAACCCGGCGCCGCCTGATGAAGCGGCAAGCGATGCGTTGGATGAGACGCCCGCGCCGCGCGTCCGGCACAAACCTCAGGGAGCGTCCGGGGCCGAAGACTCGCCTTCGCTCTTCGGGCGCGCGTGGGGTTTTATGAAGTCTTTAGTAACGCAGCCTGAGCTTGATGAAGACGGCGCTGGCGACACGCCTTCGTCTCAAGGCGACGCGCGTGAGACGAGGCCGCGAGACGCGGGACCGCGTGACGCGACAGCTTCTTCGTCATCAAAGTCGTCATCGAGCGACGCCGCGCCGCCGCTCGTTGCGCGGCCTTCGGAAGATAGCGAGGGCAGGGCAGGGAGCCTTGCGTCGTCGCCGGATGAGGCGCGGCCCGGCTCCGCTCCTGTCAAGGACAACCGCGCATGATTATCCTGTTCCTCTTCCTTCTCCCTTTGCTCGTCTACTTCGTGCTGCCGCGTCTCTTCACGCCCGCGCGGCTCCTGACGGCTCTGCCGTTCTATGCTTTGCTGACGGCCTTGATCGCTGCTTGCGGCGTGCTCGGCGTGATGCGCTTCTCGGCCCACTGGCCGGAGGGAACGCAGGTGGCCTGGACGGGCGTTGAAGCGAGCGCGGGGCCGGTCGTCATCGGCGGGGCGCGCGAGGAAGCGGTCGTCGGCTGGCCGAACGGCTCTTTCTCGCCGCTCTTGAAAGCCTCGCTCAGCGGCAGGGAGAACGCCAAGCTCGAATTTTCGAACAGCGCCGCTTTCATCTACGACGACACGGCGAACGCCTTCCTCAACGGCGTGCCCATCGCGTACGGCGAGACGAAGCCGCTCGACAACTACAAGATTCAAATCACGGGTTACTGGAAGCGACTCTGGAAATCGGAGGTCGCCGTGCTCGGCTCAAGCGGCGAACAGCTTGCGACGTTCGACTTGCCCGAAACCAACCCGGCCAAGGATAGAGTCTATCCGCTGCGCACGCTGGTCGAGCAGAAGGGCGCGGCCTCCGAAGCAGACGCCGCGCGGCTGCTCAAGGTCGGCAGGTGGGCCGCCGACAAACGCCTGCTCATCGCGCGCGACGGCGGCGTCCGGCTGCTCGGCCCCGAAGCCTACCAACTGCAATGCCAGCTTCCCTGTCGTCTCTCCGTGTTGTGGGTCAACCAGAAGCTGCCGATTACCATCAAGAGCAACAACAACAGACTCTCCGTTCTGTTTCGTCCCCCCTGGCGGCTCGCCTGCCCGCTTCCGCCCACGCCTGCGAAGGGCGAGCGCGGCCTCTTGATTACGGGCAGCGCGCGGCCAGACGACGTGGCCTTCATGCTGCCCATCGGCTACGTCGTCGAAGACCCGCGACGGATGCTCACGTTTGCGAAGGACAGTGACGGGCTGCCAATCTTCAGCGGACAGGGCGTGACGCCGGGAGCGCCGCCGTCGCGCGACCTGCCGCCGGGAATCGAAAAGCCTGCTCCTTCGGAGGCGCCGGATGTCGGCACGCACGTCACCTCTCGCGTCGCTGTCCCGCTCGGCTCGACCTCCTTGCTCTTCGCCACCGTCAACGACCTGCCGCAGCCAAGCGGCATTGCCGTGTTGCTCCTGGTCGCGCTCATCTGCTACGGCGTCGGCCTCTTCTTCATGCTGTGGGGCGTGCGCGACAACACGACGCAGTGGATTCTGTGCGGGCTGGCGGCGTGCCTCTGGAACTTTCTGACGTTCCGAGTGCTGCTGGCGTTGCGGTTCGCGCTCGCGCCCGAAAGCCTAGACGGCTTGACGGTCAAGGGGCTGACCGCTTCCTTCGTCGGCCTCGCGGTGGCTCCCGGCTTGTTGATGCTCTGGGCGCGTTTGCGCTCCGACTATTCGAAGCGGTTGGAAGACAAAGACGTGGGGAACGGTTTCTACTCCGCGCTCATCTACCTCGCGCTGCTGGTCATCGCCTTCTTCATAGAGTACTGGTATGCGCCGCGCCTCTGGGTCAATCTTCCGCAGCGGTTCGCGCCCGCGATGGGCTGGAAGTTCGCGCTCTTGCTCTTGCTCCTGCTGGCGTACCTCGTCATGACCATCGTCTTTCTCTACAAGACTGTGGTCGAAGACGAACGATTGATGATTCTGCACAAGCTCTTTCTGGGGCCGCTCAGGTTCGACACGACGTTCGCGCGTGCGAGCAAGCGTTGGTGGGCTTCCATTGACACGTCGCCGCCGGGCGGCTTCATCCGCCTGATAGCCTTCGCGCTGCTCGCGGCCTTCGCCTTCGCCGGAGCGCCGTTCGTCATCCGCCTGATTCCGTCGCGCGAGGTTCTACAGGAAATCTTCGCGCTCTTCTTCCTGTGTTTGATACCGGCTCTCTTCTGGCTTTCGTCGAAGCTCTATTTCAAGGGTGAGGCGGAGCCTGCGAGCAAGCGACGGCTGGCGATTATCGCCGCGCTGCTCGTCGTCGCGCCGGTCTTCGTCGTCCCCGTCTTTATGGGCGACGCGGGCAGCGTGCTGGCGACGGTTTCAATCTTCGTGCCGCTGCTGTTCGTGCTGCTGGCGGCCAGACCGCGACGCACGGGCTTGGCCGTCGGCCTCGCGTTGCTCTTTATGTTTCTGCTCGCGGGCTTCGTCTACAAAAACTTTCTGCCCATCCTGCCGGGCGAGGCGGAGGTGCGGCTGCTCACGTTCCGCGAAGGCACGGGCTTGGAACGCTTCATGCCATGGGCCGACGTGACGGGCGGCGAAGGGCTGTCGCTGCAAAAGCTGCGCGACGCTTATCAACATACATGGGAGAGCAAGGCCATCGCTTACGAAGGCGGCTGGCGCGGGATGGGTTTCGGCAACGCGCCAACGCGACTATCGCAGGTGCGACAGGACACCATCCAGTACGACAGCCTGTTCAGCTTCTTCGTCGCCAGCGAGCACGGCTTTATCGGCAGCCTCTCGCTGCTGTTGCTCTACGGCATCCCGCTCGCGCTCATCCTCTACGGCGGCTGGCGTTCAAACTTCGACTTCGGTTATGCGGCGGCCTCCATTGTCGCCAGTTCCTTCCTGCTCGAAGCCATCCTGCACGCCGGGATGAACATCGGGACTTTTCCCTTCACGGGCCGCAGCATGCCGCTCATCACCGTCAATTCGACGACAGACTTGCTGCGCTGGCTCTTCCTCTTCGGCTTCGCCGCGCAGTCGCTCTTCTGGCGCAACACGATAACGGAGTCGGAGCGCGAGCAGGACGCCGCTTCGGTCGTGCTGCCGGAGACGGACGTTGAGTTGCCGCCGAAACAGAAGACGCTGCGCTACGGGTTGGCCGCCGCGCTCGTGTTGGCTTTTCCGGCCCTGCTGCTCTGCGCCGTCGTCTGGACGGACGTGAAACTGATGCGCGACGACACGTATCAAAAGCCCTTCGAGTGGAAGGGCGTGTTGCGGCGCGTCGGTCGGCTGATTGACGACCGCGTGATAGAAGTTGACCAGCAAACGAAGACGCTCAGGATTAACAGGAACACGGTTGACGTGCCGGACGGCGCGTTGATTCGACAGGAGATTTTGCGCTTCAACGCGCTGCCCCTCGAAGAGCGGCTTGACGATTCCGTGACGCGCGGCTATACCGAGCGGCTGCGGAAAGTCGGGAGCATCGCCGAGTATAATCAACTGCTCGACGACCTCAGAAGAGATGAATTGAACGAGCGGCGCGACATGCACGCCAGTCTCTTCCGCCTGCTGCCGCCCGTGCGCTGGACGGACGGGACGTACGTTGAAGAGCGCGGCGGCTATCGCGTCACGCCCAACACGGACTTTAACACCCAACTCAGCTTTCGCTCCGGCGTTGACCCGGCGCGCGCCCCGCGCACTACCTTTCAGGGCGAGGACGCCGCGCTCATCGGCCCCGCGTGGGTCAACGGTCGTTGGGTCACGGCCTACGACCCCGCGCCTTCGTTGCCCTGGACGGCTCAACTCGCCAAAGCTCTCGATGCGGAGTGGGCGCGGCTCGGCAACGACGAGGCCAAGCGACGCTACGGCAAGCTGACGCTCGATAGAAAGCTGCACGAGCTGGCCACGAAGTTCACGGCGATGAAGGGCCGCGCGACTTATCAGAGCATGATGGGCGGCGATGAAAAGAGCGCGAAGGCGAATGATGAGAAGAGCGCGAAGCCGGCCGGGTTTGCGCTGCCGCCGCGCATTGCGCTCGCGGTCATCAGCCTGCCGCAAGGGCGCGTGCTGGCGCTCGGCGGCTATCCGCGGATGAACGCTTCGCCCTACTGGCGCAAGAGCGCGGACACGGGCGAATGGCTGCCGCCCGCCCGTTGGGTCGAAGAAGAAGCTCCGCTCTCGTTGCGCCTGCTCTACGGCAACGACCGCAACTTCGACCGCGTTGTCGTCGGCTCCGCCACCAAGCCGCTCTGGGCCAGCGCCGTCCTCGGCGTTCATCCGAATCTTGCTCGCCAGTTGAAGGTGCGAGGGCAGGGAGAGCAGGAGTCCGATGTCTTCGGCATTCCTCTGGGGCGCAGTTGGGAAGTCCGCGCGCACGACTGGTACGACTTCTCGCAGTATCTGGCTTACTCCGACAATCGTTATCACGTCCGCCTTGGCTTCCTCGGATTGGCCGTCGAATCGAACGGCCAGATTCTAGCGGACGGCGACTCGGCCTCAGACCGCGAATCGCTGAACGAAGGGCGCGCGCCGTTCAAGAAGTATCCCAGGTTTCCGTCTGAGCTTCTCTTCTCGAAGGCTAAGCCGGACGCCTTCGCCGGATTGCAGGAGACGCCGCTCGCGGAGCATCTTGAGCGAATGTTTGCGATTGATGTCGGGCGCACTAACTTCGGCCCGCGCCTTTCGTTTTGGACGCAGGACGAGCGAGAGGACGTGTTGCTCGAAGGCCAGCCGCCGCTCTCCGGCACGACGCGCATGTTCGCTTCCATCTCGCCGGAGGCCGCGAGCTTTAATCTGAACGCTATCAACAGCCCGCGCGATTACGTCAGCCTGCTGCTCGGCGGCGGGACTAACCTGTGGGCCAATGTTGACCTCGCCGCCGCCTTCGGCTCCTGCCTGTCTGGCGCTCCGGTCGTCGCGCACATCACCGGAGGCGACGGCGATTTTAAGTTTCTGGACAACCGCGAACGCTTTCCCCAGATTGCCGCCAAACTGCGCAACGGGCTGGCCGCCGTTGTCACGGACGGCACGGCCACGCCGGGATTGAAGAGCACGGGCGCGCTGGCGTTCCTCAACGAGTTGAGCGGCAAAGGCTACAGGGTCTACGCCAAGACTGGAACCCTGCGGGCGCAACAGGCAGGCACGCGCGATATGTCGCGCATCGTCCTTGCCATCGTTCAGTGGGACGGCAAAAAGGAGGAAGTGGCGCGCTCAGGGCTGGTCTTCTCCTTCTTCGGCGAGCAGGCGGAGCCGGGAGCCGCGACCAAGTGGCTCGGCGAATTTCTCGTCGCCAATCAAAACGACATCAAGCGCTTATTGCAAAAACAATGAGCGCGGAAACCGCTTGCGCCGAAACTTAAGTTGAGCCGGGCCGGACTTTCCTGAAGACTTTCTCAAACCAAGCCGCGGCGCTCCGCGTCTAAGCTATAAGGCCACCGGCCGGCAAACAGGCAAAGAGAGTCGCCGCTGGTCTTTCCCACGAGAGCTTCTTCTTTGGGATGGGCGTTGTATTTTGGCAAGAATACAACGCCCTACTTTTTGCTCCGCCCGAATTGCTCCGCCCAAAAAATTGCTGCTCCGGCAGATTTGTAGTAAGCTGCCAGCCTCTTCTTGAATGATTCGGTTCAAAGGCTGACGCTTACTTGCCAGAGCCACAGCCTTCAGGCCGAATCCGGCTTTTTTTTAGCTCCATAAATTCAATAACCGGCGATGCTGCCCTTCGCTTCGCCGGTCGGACTCGCTTGATGAAGAAGCTTCTCTTTGCCGCGCTATACTATCTACGTGTCTCTCAATTCGCTGCCTGGTGGAATCGTCAACGGGTTGTCATCCTGTGCTATCACAGCATCACGATGCTCGATAAATATCCTGACGAGCTTCGCAAGCAGTATCTTCCGCGCCGCCGTTTTGAAACTCATCTCAATCATCTACGGGAACGCTACAACGTTATCGCGCTGCAAGACTACTTGAGCGCGCGCCGCGAAGGCCGCTCGCTGCCGCCTTACTCCGTCGTCCTGACCTTCGACGATGGGATGAGAAATTTTCTCACCGTCGTCGCTCCGCTGCTGGCCGAGCGCTCTTTTTCTGCGACCAACTTTATCGTCACGGATTTTGTCTCGGCCACGGACAATTCCGAAAGGCCCGGCCATTGGACTGAGGCGGACGACAGCCGCTATTTATCATGGCCGGAGATTCAAGAGCTAGCGCGCTCACCCGGCATCGCCTTCGGCTCGCATACCTGCTCGCATCCGAGTCTGCCGGACATCACGCTCGAAGAGGCCGAGCGCGAGTTGCGGGATTCCTATCAAGCTCTGGTCGAACGCCTGCAATGCGAGCAACCGGCGCTGGCCTTTCCGCACAACCAGACTTCCGACGCGCTCAAGAGTCTGGCTCAATCGCTCGGTTATGCTTGCGCCCTGACCGCAGACCTTGGGCCTAACGAGATGGACTCGAATCTTTTTTCGTTGCGGCGAACCGTGATTTCCGATGACGACAATCTGGCTATCTTCGCGGCGCGGGTGGCCGGAGTGACTTGGTGGGCCGACAACGTTCGTGAGTTGTTCGGGCGCCGACGCAGGCAAAGAGTTCCAAAGGTCGGGCAACAATCTTATCCTTACTTTCAAGCCGAAGGCATAGATCAGGAGTAATCGTTTTTGGCGCAGAGATAAAAGCCGTCCTGCGCGCCCGCGCCGTAGCGCAGGCGTTGCTCCGCAGATAAATCGTAATTGACGGGATGCGCCGTTAAGCCTTCTTCCGCCAGCCGCTCTGGAAAATCGTCTCCGTACATCCGCCAGAAGTAAAGCAGGTCTTTGTTCGCAAGGCCGAACTCTTCTGTCTGAGGTTGATGGGCGACGGCGACCGAGATGGCCGCCCTGCCCGTGACCGGGCGCAAGACCCTGCGGAGTTCCCTGATGGCGGCGCGGTCGTCTTCAATCATCTGAAGCACGTGATGACACCAGATGAAATCAATCGAGTCTGACTCGAAAGGCAACCGCTGCAAGTCCGCCAGCACATCCACGCCCCTCGAAGCTTCAATGTCAACCTTGTAAGCTCGCAAGTTCGGAGCCTGCTCCCAGATTGCGTTCAGCGCTCTCTCCGGCGCAAAAATCAACCCGACGCCGCTCTTGCCGGCCAACTGAAATTCATCCTTGAGCCACAAGTACAACTCTCTGTGGCGCGGGTGGCTGTTGCATCGCGGGCACTCCGCGTTCGGGCTTGATAGTCCAGCTTCGATATAGTGATGAAAGCGTCGCCCCTCCCAATTGCAGCAGGGGCAAGCGACTCTCGCCGGGAGGCATCTGTTAACGAGCGTCGCCGTTCCTCTGGCCACAATGACGCGACTCAACAGTCGCGTCGCGGCGACAATGCCGTATTCTTTCGCCTGTGTTCGATACCAACTCAGTAACATAAATTCTTAGCCGGAGCCTTGGCTCAAACTCATCAGGCGCAAAGGCCAACGATTGAAGTCTGCGACCACAAGCGGCGTTGATAGACGAGCTTTGTTCGATAGTAGTTGAGTGACGGCGATGACACAACGGCTCTCCCGAAAACGAAGGAAGCGCCCGCGCGCCAGCCGCCAGCCCGAAGCGCGCATAAAGAAAAACGGCAGGACCCGCGCCCTGCCGTCATCTCTTGAAATTTAATGGTGGAGCAGAGGAGGGTCGAACTCCTGACCTCCGCATTGCGAACGCGGCGCTCTGCCAAACTGAGCTACTGCCCCAAGCCGTTTGAAATGATAGAGAGGACGCGCGGCGGTGTCAAGTTCGAGCGTTGGCGAAGGCGCGGGAAGGCGTGGAGGTTGATGGCGGGGAAGTCGCCGCAAGCCTGCGATGGCCGCCGCTTGGCTCTGTTTCTTCAGCCGTTATTATTTAGCGATTGACTCGCGTTTTGATTCAAGTTACAAATTCCCTGTCCGCTTCCTTTAATCACAACTGACAGGTCTGCCAATTGAAAGCCGGAGAAGCGAAATGAAACGTTGTCCAACTTGCCAGCGCGTTTACACGGATGAGTTGCAGGTCTTCTGCGCCGACGACGGCTCGCGTCTCAATGAAGAGGCGACTCCGGCGAGTGACTTACAGAAGACGCTGCTGGTTCCGCCGCAGGGCTACACGCTGCCGCTTGAGCAGCCGCCATCCTGGCCGCCGCCGGGTGGTCAGGCGGGGCCGTCGGGCGCGGGCGGCCAGCAGCAAGCTCCGGGTTGGGGACAAGCGCCGCCGCCGCAACAGCCATACGGGCAGCCGCAATATGGCGGGCAACAATATGGCGGGCAGCAGCAGCCGTTCGGGCAACCGCCGCCGTATGGACAACAGCAGCAGCAGGGCGGGCAATGGGGCGGGCCTTACCAGCAAGCGGGCGGCCAGGCGCAGGCTTATGGAGCGACGACGGGCAAGCGCAAGGGGCTGAGCCTCGCGGCGTTGATTCTCGGCGCGTTGAGCGCGTTGGGGGCGATGCTGTTCGTCACAGGAATCGTCAGCCGCTATGGCTACGCAGCCAACTTCAGGTACCGCACGGATGAGTTCATGATTGGCAGTCTGGTCGCAAGCGTGATGGGTGGGGTGGCAATCGTGTTGGGCATCATCGCGCTGGCGTTCGCGTTGAAGAATGGCGCGCGCTGGTCTGGAAAGGGGCTGGCTCTGGCGGGGATTGTTCTTGGGCTGGCGGGCAGCGTGACCGCAGCCGTGATGAACATCACGAGCGAGGTGAAATTCTACGGCTCTTATAACTCAGGCGGCAGTTCGAGCGACGACCATTCGACGACCTACGGCAGCAACTCGAACGGCAGCAAGACGGACGCCAATCACAACGGCAGTTCTACTTCCAACGACAACTCTACTTCCAACAGCAGTTCTTCCATCTCGCCCGGTTCGTCCATGACGGAGGATGAGAAGTATAGAATCTTCTATGCCGCCGGGAGAACCAACGACAGCGAGTTGCAAACGGAGACGGCGAAGCTCATCGGCATTATTGACGCGAACGGCCAGCCGACCTCTTATTATCAAGACTTTCTCCTCGGCGCCGCCGCGTGGGGCCAGCGCGATTATGATTTTGTGCCGACAGTGGACACGCCGGAGAAGGCCAGAGCGTATGTCATGGCTCATAAGTAAGCTCGCTGCGATTGTTCAACTCGTGGGCAGCAGGTTGTCCGGCTTTGTCCAGCGCTTTGAGAGACAAGCGTGATGCGTCGCTCTCCCGGCGTTGCGGCGTCCGTCGTTTGCGTCTATCGCTTAAAGAGTGACAGCGAATTGCCTACGCTCAGAGCGAGCAGCCGCACTTCAAGCATCTGGACGAAAATCGCGTCTACCTGACGCTCAACGATTGGGACAATGTGGACGACCTGCTCGACTATCTCAACGACCTGCGCGTCAACCACGGCTACAAGATGGCGAACCCAACGCAGCACATGCAGGACATGAAGAAGCTGATGCGCGAGGAAGCTTCCCCCTGGGCCTGCCGCGCCGGGCAGAACTCTCTGATTATCAGCGCCGACGGCACGCTCGCGCCCTGCTTCCCGATGTGCTCGGCGACGCACGACTGGGGCGCCATCGGCAATCACAAGTTTGATGTCAAACAACTCAACGAGATGAAGACCGAATGCTCCAGGCATTGTCTTTCGACCTGCAACTACATCCCCGGCTACTGCTACGACACGCTGCGCGTCGTCACATGGGCGATGAAGCAGGCGATGCGCGGCTTCAAGGGCGCGACCAACGGCTTCTAACCGAAGCCCTCAACCATCTCGCCGCCAAAGAGCGGCGCACAGCACAAAGGGCGACTCCGCGGAGTCGCCCTTTGCGCTTGAAACGAGAATGAGCCGGACTGGGCTCGAACCAGTGACCCGCTGATTAAGAGTCAGCTGCTCTACCAACTGAGCTACCGGCCCGTAACTCGAAGAGGGATTATACGTGGCTAAATTAAAGTGTCAAGCAGAGGCGTCAATCCCGGTCGCGCGGCGTTGATTAGATTGATTGGAGCAGGGCGTGGCGCATCGCTTCGGCAGAGGCCCAGCGGTGGGCGGGGTCTTTGGCGAGGGCGCGTTCGATGACTCCGGCGAGCGCGGGCGGAACTTGCGGATTGCGCTGGCTGACGGTGATGATGGGTTTCTCGAAGATGGCCTTGACGGTTTCGGCGACGTTGGAGCGCGGCGTGATGTCGAGCGCGATGTTGCCAGTGACGAGGCTGTAGGCCGTCATGCCCATGGCGTAGATGTCGGACGAAGGGCGGACGTTGCGAAAGTCGCGTATCTGTTCGGGCGGCATGTAGGCGAAGGTTCCGGCCACGTCGCCCGCCATCGTGACGCCGCTCATGCCCGTCTGCGTGAAACTCTTGGCGAGGCCAAAGTCGGTCAGCTTGGCGTTGTAGTTGGGCCACGCTCCGCTGACGAGAATGTTCTGGTCTTTGATGTCGCGGTGGATATAGCCGTTGGCGTGCGCGTAGGCGAGAGCGTCGAGCGATTGCGAGATGATGGCCACGGCTTCTTGGTAGGGCAGGCGACCGCCGCGCGCGTCCGCCAGTTTGGCGGCGTCGGCTCCTTCGACAAATTCCGTAATCAAGTAGACGACGCCGTTGTTCGTGCCGCGGTCTATGAAGCGGACGATGTTCGGGTGCTGCAAGGCGGCGGCGACATCTATCTCGCGCATGAAGCGGCGCAGGGCCTGGTCGCTGACGGCGACTTCGGGCAGCAGCGTCTTAATCGCCACAGCCTGTCCGGTCTCTTGATTGCGGGCCAGCATGACGCAGCCCATTCCGCCGCGCCCCAGAATCTTCAAAGTCTCATAGCCGGGGACAGACTGCGGCTGCCGCTTTAATTCTTCACGACACTCTTCGCAGAGATACGACATCTTCTCGTCGGGCGCGGAGGCTTCGGCCTGATCGCGCCGCCCGCAGTTGAGACATTCGACTATCACGATGGCGGGCTGCGTCGGGTGCAGCGCGGAGCGGTCTGCGGCGCCGTGCTCGAAAAGCTGCGTCGGCTGTTCGGCGCTGACCTCGACGGCCAAAACGGTCTGCCCGCCCTGTATGCGGTCGCCGTTGCTGAGAAATGCTTCCTGCACTTTCTGGCCGTTGACGTAGGTGCCGTTGGTCGAGCCGAGGTCGCGCAGGAAACAGCGCGGCGGCGCGATTTCCAGCAGGCAATGATTGCGCGAGAAGAAGCGGTCATCGGGCAAGCAGAGTTGCGCGGCGTCACTACGACCAATCAAAAAAGTGCTGTGCTGGTCGAAGGTGAAAGCGCGCCCGGCGTGCGGGCCGGATAAAACTCTTAACGTAACTTGCATGATAATCGTAAGACTGATGAGAGCAGAGTTTCGGACGAGACACCACGCGCGAACCGCTTCATGGCCCGCGCCCTTATTTCGTGACACGCGCGCTCAGTGGTTCATGTTCATGTTGTCGTTGGACGCGCTCGTCGTCGCCGCCTGCCTGTTGATTTCCAAATCATCGAACGCGACTTCGCTGCCGTTGCTGGTATAGAAACCGACGCGGCCCGTCTTGTATCCGCTGGTGTCCGTGATGCTGGTGATGTACTGGCCGTTAGCGTAGAACGCGAGCTGCGTCCCTTTGACGCGAACTTCCAACTGGTTGGGGCTGGTTCCGGTGCGAACCGCGGAGGTGCGCGCCCACTTGGAGAGGACTGTCTCTTTGCCTCCCTGATGCTGCACGATGCTGTAGGCGCCGTAATCTCCGTTGACGATGATGAAAGCGTAGTCTTCCAGCTTGCCGTCTTTCATCTCGCCGTGGACTACAAGGCCGTAGCCGCTCTCAGGCGATTTCCCGTCAATGCTGCGAGCCGTCACACGCACGGTCGCATCGGCTGTGTAATACTCCGACTCGTCCGGCCCGTAGACGACGATGTATTGACCGGCGACGTGGTGGGTCATGTGATATTCGTCGTCTTCGTAGTAGCTACCGAGGCCCTTCGTGCCGGTCGGCCATTTCACTTCTGAGAAATCGTCAACCAGCGAGTCGGTTGACGCCGTGTTGGAGTTGCTGTTGTTGGCATTAGTCGCGTTCGAGTTGTTGGCGTTCGCCGTGCGATTCGCGTTGTTCGAGTTGTTCGCGTTGTTGGAATTGTTGGCCGTGCGATTGTTGTTGTTCGAGTTTGAGTTGTTGGAGTTGCTGCCGCCGACAAGCGAGAAGATGACGACCGAGCCGATGCCGAGCACGAGCAGCACGCCGACGATGCCCAGAATCCACGCCAGCGGGTGCGACTTCTTGCCTTGCTGTTGAAGCTGCGGCGCGGGCGGCGGCCCCCAGGAAGGAGTCGGGCCGGGCGTCGGGACAACCTGTTGCGGCGGCGGCTGTTGCTGCTGGTTCGTCGGATAGACTTGGGTGGGCGTGCCGCTGGTGTCGCGCGCCGCCGGGTAAGCGAGCGTGGCGTTGGGGTCAAAACCGGGCGGCGGCGGCCCGCCCGCGCTGACGAGCAACTGCCCGTCGTCGAGGCAAAAGCTCAGTCCGTCGTCTGTATAAGTCCGGTTGCAGGTCGGGCATCGTTTCATAGTTGGTCTCGTTAAACTTTCTCTAGTGTCGGCCCCTTGAGCAAGATTGCTGCGGCGCATGTGTCCCGGCTCTTCGACGGACAACAACATCGTCTGAGGTCAAAGGCCGGAGCGAGCGCGCTCTTGGAAGATGAATTGTATTATACGAGAAGCTGCGTTTGACTCAAGCTCTAATTATGCTGCCGCAGCGCCCGCAGAATTTTGTGCCGAACGCATAGCTCGTCCGGCAGGTCTGGCAGACGACCTGCTGCGGTCGCTGTGGAGCCGCCGCCGGAGCCATCGTCGCGCCTTGAATCGGAATCCCGCAGCGACCGCAGAATTTCGTTCCCGCCGGATAGTTTGTGCCGCAACGCCCGCATCTGGACGGCGCGGCGTGGCCGTAGACAGACGGGCTGCCGTATGGACCTGCGCCCGAAAGCGAAGGTTGCTGGTAGGGCTGCTGTGACGGTGCCGCGCCGTCCGTCACCGGCTGAAAAACCGTGCCGCCGCAACGCCCGCAAAACTTAACGCCCGAAGCGAAGCGCGAGCCGCATTGCGCGCACATGACGACGCCCGGAATGCTGCTCGGCGGGCCGCTGCCGATGCCGCTCGCTCCGCCTCCGGCGCGCGACGGCTGGCTGCCGGACGCAAGGCGCAACTGCGCCTGAATAATCTGCTCGCTCGAATCGGGGCGAATCTCTATCACGCGCTCGTCGTCCATGTCGCCCGCGCGCGCCACGCGCAGGACGTGACGGCCCGGCGCAATCGTCGTCAAGACCAGACGGCCTGAACGCCCGACCGTTCCGTATCTTTCGTCGTCAACATAAACTTCCGCTCCGACCGGAGCCATCACGACGACGCGCGAGTCTCCCTCTTCGTCCTCTTCGCCCGCGCCACGGCCCGCGGCCTCCTCCAACTCTTCGAGCCATTCGGCGACCGATTGCGAGCGCGCCGCAGGGTCTTTTTCAAGCGCGTGCATGACGACGCGCTCGACCTCCGGTGGAATGTCCGAGCGCAAACTGCTCAGGGCCGGAGGCGCGTTCATCATCTTCTGCATGATGAGTTGGGCGAGGTCGCCGGAGAAGGGCGGGCGCCCGCCGAGCATGTGATAAGCAATCGTGCCGAGGGCGTAAACGTCCGCTCGCGCGTCGAGCATTGCGCCCGACTGCATCTGTTCGGGGGCCATATATTCGGGCGTGCCGATGATGCCGCGCGACTGCGGGCCGCTGCCGCTGTGCGCGTCAGACTCGGCCACGGCCTCGCCCACAATCTTCGCCAACCCGAAGTCGCCGACCTTCACGAAGCCGTCGCCGACGACCGTTCCAGTCCGCTTGCGTTGCTGCATGATGAAGATGTTGGCGGGCTTCAAATCACGGTGCAGGATGTTTTCCTCGTGCGCGGCTTCAACTCCGGCGGCGACCTGCCTGAGCAGCGTCATCATGCGCTGCACGCTGAGCGTTCCTTCGCGCCTGAGCAGGTGATGCAGCGTTTCGCCCTGCACGTATTCCATCACGAGATAGAAGACGCCTTCGGGGCTTTTGCCGAAGTCTGTCACGTCAACGACGTTCGGGTGGCGGATGGAAGCGGCGGTTCTGGCCTCACGCTCAAAGCGCGCGATGGCTTCGCCTTCCTGCATCTCTTCGTTGTTGAGAAAGTCTGGCCGGACGGTCTTGACGGCGACGCGGCGCGTCACCAAATTTTCGTCGCGCGCAAGATAAACCTGCCCCATCGCGCCGCGCCCCAGACGCTTTTCCAGACGATAGCGGTTGCTTAACAAAAGCCCGCCGGGCAGCGTGTGCTTCGTGTTTGTGCTGTCTTCAGGACAGACGAGCACGTCGTCTTCGTAACACTTTTCGCAACGGGGGCATTCACGCATATACAGCTAATTTCTTTTGACTCGAAACCCGGAAACATTTCCCGCGCGCTGAGACTTCCGACGATGCAGAAAAAGAGAGCGCGGCTGTCCTTTTCCGGCGCAGACCTCTGATGCCTGATGGCTGTTGAAGGAACGCGCGGCTAAAGACTCTTTTGCGCAAGACAGAAGGTGAGTGATGCCTGCTGGCTGTTGCGACAACAAAAGAATAAGGCGTCGCGCGGGCGCGCGTCAATTAAGCACGCCTGCGCGAACGCCTCGCTGTGGGAATGTCCTTCGGGAAAACTAACTAACCGGCGGCCATCGCCTTCTTCTGTTCCTTGGCCGCCTGCAACTGGTTGCCGAGTTCTTCAATCTGGTCGGCGCTCAAAACCTTGCGCGCGTCCTTGAACATCTCGCCCTCTTCCTCTTTGACGTGATGCTCGACGTTCTCCTTCAAGACCGTCAGCTTCGCGCCCCATGTCTCGTCGTTCTTCGGCAGGGCTTCAAGCTCGGACAGCAATTGCTTGACGACTGCATGCTCTTCGTAAGCTTCGAGCGTGATGTCCTTCGTCTCGTCCGCTTCCTTCAGCACGGGGTAGAGAATCTGCTCTTCGATTTGCGCGTGAATGTCCAACTCGGTCTTCAACTGCGTGAACAATTCCTCGCGCGTCTTGACGCCGCGCTCCGTCGTCGCGTCCAACTTTTCAAAGATGCCGGAAACCGTCTTGTGGTCTTTCTTCAATAATTCAAAAGCGTTCATGACCTGAAATCCTCCCTGATAATGTGCCGTGACGGCAATCATGCACGTTAACAATACGCGCACCAGCCTCTTTATCAAGAGGAGCAACTACGATGCCAACGAAAGGCGAGACGCGGAGATGCGGCGACGTAGTGATATGGAGACGCGACGCCGCAGTGATGCAGAGATGAAAGAAGGGCTTGAATTAAGTCAGCAGCTTTTTCGTCGGTCGCTTTTCATCAGTCGCTTTTTCACCGTGTCGCCGCGTCTCCGCATCTCTCTTTATAATGCTGCCTGCAAATCTACGCAGCACTCGGCGCAGCGCGTGGCCTTGAGCGGGATGGTCGAGAGACAGTACGGACAATCTTTGGTCGTCGGGCCGTCGTCGGTCGCCTGCTTGCTTTTCAAGCGATTGAACGAGCGAACAATCATGAAGACGACGAAGGCGATAATCAAAAAGTTGATGAGGTCGTTGATGAATTGGCCGTAGGCGATGACGGGCAAGCCAGCGGCTTTGGCTGCCGCGAGGCTCGGCGGGTTCTTGCCTGAAAGGTCGTAGAAGAGATTGGCGAAATCAACCTTGCCGAGCAGTTGACCGATGGGCGGCATGATGATGCCTTCGACGAACGTCGTCACAATCTTGCCGAAGGCGGCGGCGAGGATGACCGCGACGGCGAGGTCAAGGACGTTGCCGCGCTTGATAAACTCTCTGAACTCTTTGAACATATTGGCTTCTCCTTCTCGAACGAGTAAAGTGAATGCTCGTCAGTCCGGCGGATTTCAGGATTCTGCACAGCGGCTTTTATAACACTGGCTGCCGCGGCGTCAATTGATTCTTTTCCGGCGCTCGTCGTCAAACAAGCAACAGCGCTCCGTTCAATCAAGAGCCATGAATCTTCAGTCACTCAAAACTCCCGCGCTCGTGCTCGACCACGAACGCCTCAAGCGCAACGCAGAGCGTATGAGCCAGCGCGTCAAGAGTCTCAACGTCGCTTTGCGCCCGCACGTCAAAACGCACAAGTGCGTGGAGGTCGCGCGCCTTCAAACCGAAGGGCAGAGCGGCGCCGTCACCGTCTCGACGCTCGCGGAAGCGCGCGCCTTCGCCGCCGCAGGCTTCCGCGACATCACCTACGCCGTCCCCATCGAGCCGGGGAAATTTTCCGAAGCCATCGAGCTAACGAAAGCTCGCGAACGCTTCTCGCTCCTGACCGATGACCTTGAGGCCGCCACGCAACTCAACGACGCGGCGCGACGCGCGGGCGTCACCCTTGAACTCTTTTTGAAAGTCGATTGCGGCTATCATCGCTGCGGCGTCGAGCCAGCGAGCGACGCGGCCCTTGCGATTCCGCGTTTCATCAAAGGGGCGTCCAACCTGCGCTTCGCGGGCATCCTGACGCACGCGGGCCATTCCTATCACGCGCGCTCGACGGATGAACTGCTCGCCATCGCGCGCCACGAACGCGACTCGATGACTGAATACGCAGATGCCTTGCGCGTCGACGGCGCTCCGCCGCCCGTCGTCAGCATCGGCTCGACGCCGACCATCACACACGTTGACCACCTCGCGGGCATTGACGAAGCGCGCCCCGGCAACTACATCTTCTTCGACGCCTTTCAAGCCACGCTCGGCAGTTGCGCCTTCACGGACTGCGCGCTGACCGTTCTCGCGGCCATCACGCATCTAGACCGCAGCCGCCGCAAAATCATCATTGACGCGGGCGCAGTCGCGCTCTCGAAAGACAGGGGCGCAGTCGAGCTTGATAAGAGTTGCGGCTACGGGCGCGTGCTGGATTTGGAGGGCAACGAACTTGGCTTGCGCGTCAACGCTCTTTCGCAAGAGCACGGCGAGATTGTCATGGAAGACGACGCGCTGCTGGACAAACTAAAAGTCGGGACGCGCCTGCGCGTGCTCGCCAACCATTCCTGCCTGACCGCCGCGCAACACTCTCACTACAACGTCCTGCAAGGCGAGCGCCTCGTTGACCGTTGGGAAATTCAGCGCGGCTGGTAAGCCAAACTCCGCAGCCGGAAAACGGAGCGCGGCGGCGATGGATGAGAACAGCAAAGCCTTCATCCATCGCCGCCGCGTCTATGATTTCTAACTTAAATTTACGCGCGTTTCAGATTGCGCGCAGCTTGCGGCCTCGCGCTGCCTTCGCTGGCCGCTGTCGTCGAGGCCTGCTTCTGGGTTGCGCCCGGCGTCTCTGTTTGAGCAGCGTTCGTCTTTTCGATGCGCGCCGTGATGCGGCGGTCGAGGTCTGTGATTTGTTCGGGTGTCAGCCTGAAGATGTTGGGCTGGTTGTGATAGACCTTCGCGCCGGTCACGATGTCGGCTTGCTTAAAGCCGTGCTGTTCCGCTTTGGCGATGAGCTCTTGAATGGTCATCGCGGGCGGCACCAGAGAGAGCGGCGAAGGCTTCTCTTCCAGAGTTTCCGGCACGGTCGCAGGTCGAGGGGCTTCCATCGGCAGTTCGTTCGCGGCGTTCTGTTTCATGTGGTCTATGAAATCCTTGAACGACACGTCGCCCGTCATCTCGAAGCCGACCTCAAAGACTTGGCTGTTGCTCTTGACGACTTGAAAGACGCGCGTGATTTCGCCCGCGCGCTCCTGCAAGGAGACTTCGACCATGATGTCCACGAAGTATTCCAGCCCGCTCGCCGTCATCGGCAGCACGCGCCCGACCTCGTTGTCCTCTTTCGCTTCCTTGCCCTTGGCGGCAATCTGGTCAACGATGACGACCGACTTGCCGCTCTCGATGCAGAGCTTGCGGAGCACGCCCTGCAAAATCATCTGGTCTGCCGCCAACTCTTCGGCCGAAGGCTGAGCCAGCGGATCATTCGTGCGTTCGCGCACCGCCGCCACCATCTCGCTGTGCTTCGCGCTGAAGTAACCGGCCCACGAATCCAGCGCAAAGCAGCCGTAGTTCTGCTCGCGTCCTTCGCCGTTCAAGGCCCAATCAATAAACTCCGGCAACTCGTCCGGGTGTTCAATCTCAAGCCCGTCGAAGAGCGTGCCGTTGCCTTTCAAGAGGCGCGACTTGCGCTCCACGTCGAAGATGCAGAGGCGGCCAATGCCCGCTTCCGCCATGCTGCGTATGAAATGGCTTTTGCCAACGCCCGCGCCGCCGCGCACAGCCATCACAAGGCGCTGCTGTCGCGGCAGGCGGCTCAGTGGATTAACTCTCGGTTTTTTTGTCGTCATCTCTCAATCCTCTTTTAGCTGTTCACCAAGTCAAATCAATAAAGGGGGAAGTCGGAAACTCAAGCACGACTCGTTGCTTCTGCAACCCGGTTCGGGAGTCGAGCACGCTAAACGTTTCGGAGCTTAGCACGTTTCAAGGCGGGTGTAAAACAAAATTTCATCGGTGAAACAAAAACTTCCGGCGACGATTTCCGGTGAGACAAAAACTTTCACCGCTCTTTGAGCGCAACAAAGGGCAGCAAACTTTGGGCCGACAATTTTGGCGCGCGAAAAGCTCTTGACACCAAACATCGTCAAGAGGACTATGGTCTGGCCCAGTCCACACATCGCTTGTCAGTTAAATCTGCGACGACTGTCAGCCTCGCGCTCTGAACGAGTCGTTGCCGGGAAGGTCATCCGAAGTTGCTTACAAACAGAATCTCTTTGAGGAGGGAACTACTCGTGAAAAAGCTTGCGCACAATCTTTCGGCAGCGTTGTTGCTGCTCTCACTTTTAACTCTGGCGCCACTGGCCTCGCGCGCCGCAGACTTTAAGCGCGAAACAATCTATCAAATCATTACCGACCGATTTTTTGACGGCGACACGGCAAACAACAACCCGTCGCAAAGCTCCGGCCTTTATGATTCGACGAAAACGAACTGGCGCGCTTACTGGGGCGGCGACCTCGCGGGCATCCAGCAGAAGATGTCCTATCTGGCCGGGATGGGCGTGACGGCGATTTGGATTTCGCCGCCCGTCGATAATCTGAACACCAACATCCCGGACGGAGCCAATCCGACCGCTTCCTATCACGGCTATCAGGGACGCGACTTCAAGCGCATCGAAGAGCACTTCGGCAATTCGACCAACGCCTGGACGGCTTTCGACAATCTAGTCACAGCCGCGCACGCCAACGGCATCAAAGTCGTCATAGACTTCGCTCCGAATCATTCGACGCAGGACAACGCGGGCGAGTACGGCGCGCTCTACGACAATGGCATCCTTCTGGGCAACTACACCAGCGACACCAACGGTTATTTTCATCACAACGCGAACATCAGCGGCGGCGGTTGGGACGACCGCTATCAGGTTCAGTACTACACGCTCTTCGACCTCGCCGACCTCAATCAGGAGCACGCGACCGTTGACGGATACTTGAAGGCGGCGGCGCAGCTTTTCCAGCAGCACGGCGTTGACGGCTTTCGCATTGACGCCGTGAAGCACGTCACATGGGGTTGGGAGTACAGCTTCGCCAACTCCATCTTCACCTACGCCGACAGCTTTCTCTTCGGCGAATGGTATCAGGGCAACACCAGCGACCCGCTCTATCACGACTCCTACAAGTTCGCCAACAAGAGCGGCATCTCGCTCTTAGACTTTCCGCTCAACACGGCGATTCGCAGCGTCTTCGGCGGCGCCGGAAATTTCTCCGAGATTGACACCGTGCTCACGCAGGAGGCCAGCAACTTCACATGGGACGAAGACCTCGTGACCTTCATTGACAATCACGACATGGCTCGCTTTCTCTCCGTCAACAACAATAACAACCGCCTTCATCAGGCGATGGCCTTCATCTACACGTCGCGCGGCATCCCCTGCATCTACTACGGCACGGAGCAGTATTTGCACAACGACACCAGCGGCGGCACAGACCCTTACAATCGCCCGATGATGAACGCCTTCTCGACCTCGACGACCGCTTACACTTTGACCAATCGCCTCTCGACCTTGCGACGCAACAACACGGCCATTCCTTACGGCTCGACGCAACAGCGTTGGATGAACAACGACGTGTACATCTACGAGCGCAAGTTCTTCGGCAATGTCGTCCTCGTCGCCATCAACAAGAGCGGCTCGACGGCCTACAACATCACCGGCCTCAACACGTCGCTCCCCGCCGGGACATACACGGACTACCTGACGAACCTGCTCGGCGGCTCAAGCATCACCGTTAGCTCTGGCACGGGCGGCAACAATCCCGTCACGACCTTCAGCCTGCCCGCCAACACGGTCGCCGTCTGGCAAGTCACGGAAAGCGGCGGCACGCCGCAAATCGGCTCGGTCGGCCCCATCGCCGCGCAAGCAGGCGTGAAGGTGACAATCGGCGGCAAGAACTTCGGCTCGACGCAGGGGACTGGCAGCGTGAAGTTCGGGACGACGACGGCCAGCATCATCTCATGGTCTGCGACTCAAATCGTCGCCACCGTGCCGAGCGTCACGAACGGCAGCTACAACGTGACGGTCACGAACAGTTCGGCTCAAGTCTCGAACGGCATACAGTTCACAGTCCTGACGGCGAAGCTCATCCCCGTCACCTTCACCGTCAACAATGCGTCGCCGACCTCGACAGGCGACTACATTTTCCTGACGGGCAGCACGGTCGAGCTTGGCAACTGGGCGACGACGTGGGACGGCGCGGTCGGCCCGATGCTGACGCCCAACTATCCGAACTGGTTCCTGAACACGAGCATGCCCGCGGGGCAGACGATTCAGTTCAAGTTCATCAAGATTGCCGCGGGCGGCGCGGTGACTTGGGAGGGCGGAGCCAATCACAGTTATACTGTGCCGTCGAGCGGCACAGGCTTCGTCAACGTCAACTGGCAGAATTAGCTTAACATCAATCAACCTTCCGTTGATGCTGCCGCCCGTTGTGTGAAGAGCTTGAGACTTTCCGCACAGCGGGCGGCAGCATCAACGAAGGCAGCGCGTCTTGACGCGCTGATGTCGAACAAGGAGTTAGAAGTGAGACGGCATCTTCTTCGGGTCGCATTCTTCATGCTCGCGTCGCTCGTCATCGTGGCGGGCGTTGAAAGCTGCATGGCTCAAAACGCTGCGGCGACGACGACGGCTCAAAGCTCCGTGGCGGAGAGCAAATCCGGCAAGAAGATTGACCCCGCGTTGTTGAAGAAATACGTCGGGCGATATGAGTTGGAAGTCGGCTTGATTCCCATCTCGACGATTGACGTGACGCTGGAAACCGGCGAACTCTGGATGAAGCCCTCGGTCGTCAAAAAACGCAAGCTCGTTCATCAATCGAAGTCCGTCTTTCTGGATGAAGTGGAAGGCGCGCGATACGTCTTCAATAAGGATGAGAAAGGCCGCATCGTGAGCCTGACGTTTCCCTTCGAGGGCGAGAGCTACACGGCGCGGCGCGTCGAACTGCCCGCGCCGAATCTGAAAGGCAACACGACGTTCCGGCTCAAAGGCTACGCGGACGCCAACGTCGTCGCCCTCGCAGGCTCCTTCAACGCCTGGAATCAATCGCAGTTAATCTGCGCGCATGAGAATGACGAATGGGTCTGCCGCCTCGATTTGGAGCCGGGCATTTATACTTACAAATTTATCGTTGACGGCAACTGGACGCTCGACCCCGTTAATCCGAACACGGTGGAAGACGAAGCCGGAAACGTCAACTCCGTCATCGAAGTGAAAGTGAAATAGACGCCCGCTCTGAGTCGTTCACGCCGCGCCTCCGCTTCACATGCGCCGCGATTTGCAATAACCTGTCCTTTAATCAACTGCCACAGCAGCTTCAAGAATATTTCCATAGTCTAATCAAATCGGAGGCATCTCGATACGGCGCATGAGCACACCAGCCAACAAAGTTATCTATTCGATGATCGGGGTCGGCAAGTACTACGACAAGAAAGCTGTCCTCAAAGATATTTATCTTTCCTATTTCTACGGCGCGAAGATTGGCGTCATCGGCCTCAACGGCTCCGGCAAGAGTTCGTTGCTGCGCATCCTCGCCGGGGTTGATAAAGAATTTGTCGGCGAGACTGTCATCTCGCCCGGCCACACGGTCGGCTATCTGGAACAGGAGCCGCAACTCGACGAGACGAAGACGGTCAGAGAAATCGTCGAGCAGAGCGTGC